>ONCV01000037.1 GCA_900316415.1 uncultured Eubacteriales bacterium | reverse complement strand
CGGGGGCGGCCGGCCCATGAGCGCGGCGCGCCCCGCCGCCTCCTCCGGCGGCAGCGGAACCGGCACCCGGGCCGGAGGAACCCAGGGCGGCGGATGCAGCAGCAAGCTGCTGCTGATCGTGGTGGCGCTGGCGGTGCTGCTGGGCGGCGGCAAGCTGACCGGCCTGCTGGGCGGCGGCGGGGGAACGGATCTGCCCGCGGCGGTGCAGCAGCTTTCCGCGGGCACCCAGAGCTCCACCGGCACCCAGAGCTCCACCGGCACCCAGACCTCCACGGGCACCCAGAATTCCACGGCCGGCAGCACGGACGCGGACACGGGGGACAAGCCCCTTTTCGGCTTCTATCCGGAAACCGGGAGCACGGGCGGCCTGGGCGACGCGATGACGGGCTCCTCCGGGCTGACGGACCTGCTGAGCATGTTCCTGGGCTCCAGCCCCTCCTCGGTCTATGACTTCCCGGACGATCCCATGTCCCTGCTGGGCGGGCTGACGGGGGGCACGGGCGGCCTGCAGACCGGCACGGGCAGCGTCTCCTCCGGCAGCGGCTCCGGCACGGTTTCCTCCGGCAGCAGCTCTTCCGGCAGCTCCGGCACGGCGGACACCACGGTGTCCTCCAGGGCGCGGAAGAAATATACGACGATCCAGGGGAAGGGCAAGGATCAGGTGACGATCCTGGTCTACCTGTGCGGAACGGATCTGGAGAGCCAGAACGGCATGGCCACCTCGGACCTGAAGGAGATGGCCTCCGCCTCCCTGGGGAAGAAGGTCAACCTGATCGTCTACACCGGCGGATGCCGGAGATGGCGCAACAACGTGGTTTCCAGCACCGCCAACCAGATCTATCAGATCTCCGACGGCAAGCTGTACTGCCTGGAGAAGGACCTGGGCTCCTCCGCCATGACGGATCCCGCCACCCTGACGGGCTTCATCCGCTACGGCGCGGACAAGTTCCCCGCCAACCGCTTCTGTCTGATCCTGTGGGACCACGGCGGCGGATCCATCAGCGGCTATGGCTACGACGAGAAGCTGCGGTCCCGGGATTCCATGACCCTGGCGGAGATCAACACCGCCCTGAAGAACGCGGGCCAGAAATTCGATTTCATCGGCTTTGACACCTGCCTGATGGGCACGGTGGAGAACGGGCTGATGCTGAGCCAGTACGCGGATTACATGATCGCCAGCGAGGAGAGCGAGCCCGGCGTGGGCTGGTACTACACCCGCTGGCTGTCCAGCCTGGGGAAGAACACCTCCCTGTCCACGGTGGAGCTGGGCCAGCAGATCGTGGACGATTTCGTGGAGGTCTGCAACCGGCAGTGCCGGGGACAGGCGACCACCCTGTCCGTGGTGGACCTGGCGGAGCTGCAGGCCACGGTGCCCGCGCAGCTGACCTCCTTCAGCAAGGCGACCAACGAGCTGATCCAGAACAAGGAATACCAGACGGTTTCCTCGGCCCGCAGCCGGACCCGGGAATTCGCCCAGAGCGCCCGGATCGACCAGATCGACCTGATCCATTTCGCCAACAACCTGGGCACGAAGGAAGCGAAAAAGCTGGCGAAGGCGCTGCAGGGCGCCATCAAGTACAACCGCACGGGCGGCTCCATCACCAACGCCTACGGCCTGAGCATCTACTTCCCCTACAAGCAGATCGGAAAGGTTTCCCAGATCGTTTCCACCTATCAGGCCATCGGGATGGATGAGGAATACACCCGCTGCATTCAGGAATTCGCCGCGCTGGAGATGAGCGGCCAGGTGGCCGCGGGCACCTCGCCCGTGGGCTACAGCAGCCAGAGCGTCGGCCTGGACAGCCTGCTGGGCAGCCTGCTGGGCGGCGACAGCTCCGGTTCCGGCTATGGCTCCAGCTACAGCACGGGAATTCCCTCCTCGGCCGGGGACATGACGGACCTGCTGGGCGGCCTGTTCGGCGGATCCTTCGGGGGCAGCTCCTCCTACGGCGGAAGCTCCTCCTACGGCGGCGCCTCCTCCGGATCCCCCGGCGGATACGGGGACCTGTTCAGCTTCTTCTCCGGCCGCAGCCTGACCGCGGAGGGCGTGGCGGAATACCTGAGCGAGAACCATCTGGACGCCTCCGCTCTGACATGGACCGGGGACCGGATCGAGCTGAGTCCCGAGCAGTGGAACCAGGTGGAGAGCCTGGCCCGGAACGTGTTCGTGGACGACGGCGCCGGATACATCGACCTGGGCATGGACGCGGAGTTCACCCTGGAGGGGAACGCCCTGTTCGACGATTTTGACGGAACCGCGCTGTCCATCGACGGGCAGCCCATCGCCTACTACTACCTGAGCACCGCGGACGACGGGGAAAACTACGCGATCTCCGGCTACTCGCCGGCCCTGCTGAACGGGGTGCGGGTCAACCTGATGCTGGTGTTCGACAACGAGCATCCCTACGGCTTCATCGCCGGGGCGGAGCCCGTCTATCCCCGGGGCGAAACGGAAGCGCGGGCGAAGAACCTGATTTCCATCGGCGAGGGCGATCAGCTGCAGTTCCTCTGCGAATACTACGACTATCAGGGGAACTATCAGGACAGCTTCCTGCTGGGCAGCCCGGTGGTGCTGGGGGCGGAAACGGAGATCGCCAACACGCCCATCGGCAGCCACCCGGCGCGGGTCACCTATTGCTTCACCGACTATTATCAGCAGCGGTACTGGACCCCTGCGAGAAAGCATTGAACGGCATGCAGCATTCCTTTTCAAGAACGGAGCTTCTGATCGGCCCGGAGGGGCTGGAGCGCCTGCGGAAGAGCCGGGTGGCGCTGTTCGGCGTCGGGGGCGTCGGCGGCTACGCGGCGGAGGCCCTGGCCCGCTCCGGCATCGGCGCGCTGGATCTGATCGATCCCGACACGGTCTCCCTGACCAACCTGAACCGCCAGCTCCACGCCCTGCATTCCACCCTGGGCCGGCTGAAGGCGGAGGCGGCGGCGGAGCGGATCCGGGACATCAATCCCGAATGCCGGGTCCGGGTTTTTCCGGTCTTCTTTCTGCCGGAAACCCGGGACCGCTTCGACTTTACGGAATATGACTATGTGATCGACGCCATCGACACGGTGGCCGGGAAGCTGGCCCTGGCGGAGGCGGCCCGGGAGGCCGGCACGCCCATCATCTGCTCCATGGGGGCGGGGAACAAGCTGGATCCCGCCGCCTTCCGGGTGGCGGACATCGCCGAAACCTCCGTCTGCCCCCTGGCCCGGATCATGCGGACCGAATGCCGGCGGCGGGGCATCGATCACCTGAAGGTGGTCTACTCCACGGAGCCGCCCCTGCGGCCCGCCGGGGAGACGGACCCGGAGGAAAAGCAGCCCGGACGGCGCGCCGTGCCGGGATCCATCGCCTTCGTGCCCGCCGCGGCCGGGCTGATCCTGGCGGGAGAGGTGGTCCGGGACCTGATCGGGGTCCGCCGCTGAGCCGCCCCGGGAGGCGCGCCCGCGGGACGCGCACGCTGAAAAACACACCGGAGGAAAAGATGAAGATATCCAAGAAGGACGCCCTGACCTGGTTCCGCTTTTTCGCGGAGATGCCGGAGGAGGAAGACCTGGGCCCCCGGCAGACGGAGATTGCCGGGGCGGTGTTCGCCCAGATCGAGCGGGCCGAGGAGGCCCGCCAGCTGGAGCTGCTGCGCCGGATTCCGGGCCTGAAGGGCTTCGGCCCGGAGGGCGTGAGCCCCTGGGAGGAGGGGAAACCCTTCTGCACGCTGTTCGTGGGCCCGGAGGAGCGCTTTCCCCGGGGCTGCCGCAGCTGCCTGCTGGGCACCGGGCTTTCCGCGGTGCGCCGGACCAACCGCTGCGACGCCGCCTGCCCCTTCTGCTATGACTACGGCCAGCTGAACGCGATTCCGCCCATCGGGGAGGGGCTGTGGGAGATCGGGGGCACCCGGTACCGGGAGGAGGACCTGCCCCTGCTGTTCGCGCTGCAGGGAAAGCCCACCGGCATCGCCTATGTCTATCTGGAGCCCATGATGGAGATCGAAAAATACTACGGCATCATCCGCCGCTTTCACGACGCCGGGGTGCATCAGCACCTGTATACCAACGGCCTGCGGGCCACGGAGGAAAATCTGGCGGCGCTGGGGGAGGCGGGGCTGGACGAGATCCGGTTCAACCTCGGCGCCTCCGGCGCGGCGGACCGGGTGCTGGGGATGATGAAGGCCGCGAAGAAGTTCATTCCCCAGGTCGGCATCGAGACCCCCATGACCCGGGAATTCTTCGCCGCGTTCCAAAAGAAAAAGGAGGTCATCCTGACCTCCGGAATCGACTTCATGAACTGCGCCGAGCTGCACCTGAACGAGAACAACCTGGGCAATTACCTGGGGGAGAACCTGTATTTCCACCGGATGGGCTACCTGAGCCCGACCATCAGCCGGGAGCTGACCCTGGGGCTGATGCGGACCGCCGCGGAGGAGGGCTGGCCCCTGGCGGTGCACGACTGCTCCAACCGCACGAAGTTCGCCCGGGACATTCACCAGAAGGCCGCGGAGGGCGGCTGGTTCGGGCAGAGCAGCTACGGATGCGAGTTTGCCCGGCCGCCCTATGAGGCGTTCCTGCCGGTGCTGGAGGATCCGGACTTCGCCTTCCCGGAGGAGGAGCCCCTGCCGGAGGGATTCCGGCCCGGGGACATCGTCTGGTAGGCGGGCGCTACACGTATCGGTCGATGGACACGTTCCATCGGCCTTTTTTGCTGCGGGTTTCCGGCTCCTGATACCGGAAGCGGCCCAGGCCGCGGACGGAAACGATCTGCCCGGGCTCCGGCACGGCGTCCGGCCGGAGGCATTCGGCCCCATCCAGAAAGACCTTTCCCGCGGGGAAGAGCTCCTGGGCATGGCCGCGGGACAGCCGGAAGGCCCCGGCCACCAGCGCGTCGAGGCGGGGGGAGGCCACCTGAACGATCTCCCGCCGGGTTCGGAAGAGCCCGCCCTCCGGCGGCTCCTCCGCCCGGACCGCGCGCACCGGCGTCCGCCGGACGGAGGTCAGGCCGTCGCAGATGTAATCCGCGATCCGCTCCGCGCAGAAGACCCAGGCTTCCTTTTCCCGCAGGATCAGATCCCCCAGCAGGCTGCGCTCAAAGCCCAGGCTCATCAGGGAGCCCAGCAGGTCCCGGTGGGCCATGTCCGGGGCGAACTTCATCCCGGGGGGCGACACCCGCAGACACGCGATGGGGGCGTCGGCGGGATCGCTGACGCCGAAGCCCGCCATGACCCGCTCGCAGCCCTCCGCGCCGCCGAAGAGCAGCAGCTCCGGCTGCGGAAGGGTGGGGCGGATCCGCTTCAGCAGGGTCTGCTCATGCAGATCCAGAAAATCGGACCAGACCGGGATGCCCCGGCTCCAGGAGCGCTCCGCCATTTCGCGGAGCCTTTTTTCCGTCATCTCCTCCACGCGGATCCCTCCTCACTCCGCCTGCCGCTGCACGGCATGGCAGACCGGGGCGCCGTCCCCGGCGTTGGGGAAGGACTGGGACAGGACGTTGAAGCGCCGGGCGGGCAGCCGGGCCAGCATCTGCTCCAGGGCGGCCCGCTCCCGCTTTCCCTCCGGATGCCCCGGATAGACGCAGATGACCAGCACCCCTCCGGGCTCCAGCAGATCCAGCGCCTGCCGGACGGCGGACAGGGTGGTCTCCGTGCGGGTCGTCACCGCGTGATCCCCACCCGGAAGCCAGCCCAGGTTGAACACGATGGCCCGGACGGGCTCCCCGACGTGCTCCCGCAGGTGCTCGTGGCCGGCGTGGAACAGGCGGACCCGGTCCAGCAGGCCCTCCCGGCGGAGGCGCTCCCGGGTGGAGGCCACCGCGGATTCCTGCACATCGAAGGCGAAGACCTGCCCGGCCCGCCCCACCAGCCGGCAGAGCAGGGCGGTGTCATGCCCGTTGCCCATGGTGGCGTCCACGGCCCGGTCCCCCGGGCGCAGAACGGCCCGGAGAATGTCCGCGGCCTGATACCGGGCGGATTTCATCTCCCAGCCGCGGCCCAGCAGCGCCGCCATCCGGCGGCTCAGGGCCTCCGGCCGGGCGACGGCATAGCCGAAGAAGCCCAGCACCGGCCCCAGGGACTGATACAGCCCGTGGCTGTAGGCCACCAGCCGGGCCCGCTCCAGATGCAGGGAACCGTCCCCGTCCAGCAGATCCGCCCGGACGGAAACGGCGACCACCTCCCCCAGGAACAGATCGTGGCTGCCCAGGGAAAGCTGATTCCGCACCCGGCAGCTGAGGCTGACGGGGGCGCCCTCCAGGGCGGGGGCCAGCTCCAGCCCCTCCGCCTTCCGCCAGGTCAGCCCCAGCGCCGCCGCCTTGTCCACATCCCGGCCGCTGCGCACGCCGCAGAAATCCGCCGCCTCGCAGAGCGCCTCGTCCACCAGGTTGACGACGAACTCGCCGGAGCTGCGGATCAGCTCATGGGAATACCGGGAGGGGCGCACGCTGACGGACACCATGGGCGGATCCGAGTTGACGGTTCCGGCCCAGGCCACCGTCAGCAGGTTTTTCGCCGCGGGGTTTTCCGCGCCGGCGCAGCTGACCAGCACCACGGGGGTGGGATTCAGCATCGTGGAAGGGGACAGGGACTGATATTCCATGATCGGGTTTCCTCCTGCGCGGGGAAATGTGATACGCAGCATTCCGGACGGATGGCAGCGAAACGCCGCCGCGCCGGACCGAAACCTGCCCGGGGACGGAACCATATTGCGCCGAAACCGGCCTCCTGTCAAGGGAAAGCGAACCGGAAGGAGGGAAGAAAAAACCGCCCCGCGGGGTGCGGAGCGGGAGGATGCGGAATCAGCGGGCCAGGAAGTCCTCCACCTCCTCCGGGGAGGGAATGCTGGAGATGCCGCCGTGCTTCCGGGTGGAAAGGCTGGCGGCGGTGCAGGCGAAGCGGACGATTTCCCGGAGCTCCGCCTCCGTCAGATCGGCGGGGGCCTTTCCGGTTTTCAGGAAGCGGCTCATGGCGCTGCCGCCGAAGATGTCCCCCGCGCCGGTGGTGTCCGCCACCTGGATGCCCTTCGGACTGGGCACGGTGACGGCGGCATTCCGGGTGGCGGCATGGCAGCCCTCCGGCCCCAGGGTCGCATAGACCAGGGAGACGCCGTATTCCCGCAGCAGCTTCCGGGCGCCCTCCTCCGGGGAGAGACCCCAGAGCCAGCGGATTTCCTCATCGCTGATCTTGACGATATCCGCCTGGCGGAGGCTCCATTCCATGGCGTCCCGGGCATCCTCCTCCCGCTTCCACAGGGGCTTGCGCAGGTTGGGATCCAGGCTGATCAGCAGCCCGCGGCTCCGGGCCAGCGCCACGGCCTTCCGGGTGGCGGAGGCGGCGGGCTCATCCGTAAGGGACAGGGTGCCGAAATGGAACACCCGGGCGCCGTCCAGCATGTCCCCGTCCACCTCCTCCGGGCGGAGGCAGGTGTCCGCGCCGGGCTTGCGGGCAAAGCTGAAATCCCGGTTGCCGTTTTTGTCCAGCGCGACGAAGGCCAGAGTCGTGAACACGTCGGGATCCCGCAGGATGCCCTCGGTGCCGATGCCTGCGTCCCGCAGCGTGGCGATCAGCAGGCGGCCGAACTGATCCTCGCCCACCTTGCCGATCATGGCGGCGGAGGCGCCGTAACGGGCGAGGGCGGCCAGAAAATTCCCGGGCGCTCCGCCGGGATGCGCCGCCAGGACGGGGTAGCCGTCCTCCTGGACGGCCTGGGGGGCAAAGTCGATCAGCAGTTCACCCAGCGCAATGACATCATACATCCTGAAACCTCCTGAATCAGATGGGTCGATGGGGAAGGGTCAGTCCGCGGAGTTCCCGTCCCGGGTCGTGCCGCCCGGGGCGTAATGCACGGGCAGGCAGATCAGGGAGGGAACGTTGGACAGGTGACGGGAAAGGACCGTGCTGACGCAGGCCTCGGCGATTTCCTGCACGGGCTGAACGATGGTGGACACCACGTAATCCAGCTCCCCGAACATCCGGATGCCGTCGAAGCCGATGACCTGCACATCCTCCGGAACGCGGAGCCCGTGCTTCTTCAGCACCTGGATGATCCGCCAGGCCAGCATGTCCGTGCCGACAAAGAGGCCGTCGAAATCCAGCACGCCCTGATGCAGATGGGCCGTGAGAAAATCCTCGAAGGCGCTGAAGGGCGCGCCGTCCTCCAGGGCCATGACCTCGAAGGGAAGGCCCAGCTCCACGCAGGCGCTGATGAAGCCCTCCTTCCGTTTGCTGGGCTCATGGGTCAGGGCGGAGCCGATCCGCAGGAAGGCCACCCGCCGGCAGCCCAGCTCCGCCAGCTTCCGGGCCGCCAGATAGCCGCCGCCGAAGTTGTCCGCCGCCACGCAGGGAACGGAAACGGAAAAGAAGCGGTCAATGGTGACGAAGGGGATATCCTCCGGAATGATCAGATTGGGATTGTAGGTCAGCGCGATGATGCCGTCGACCCGGTTCTGCCGGACCATCTGAATGTATTCCAGCTCCCGGTTCCGGTCATATTCCGAAAAGCAGAGCAGCACCTTCTTGTCCCTTTTCTCCAGCTCCAGGTTGATGTGATGCACCAGGAGGGCGAAATAGGGGTTGATGGTATTCGGGATGATGAGGGCGATGGTATTGGTGCGGTCCGTCCGCAGCGCCCGGCCGCTGGAGTTGTACTGATAGCCGAGGCGCCCGATGGCCTCCTCCACCTTTTTCCGGAATTCCTCGCCCACCTGCTGCCCGTTGACGACGCGGGACACCGTGCCCAGCGCCACGCCCGCCTCCCGGGCCACATCCGCCATGGTGGGGGAGCCTGTTTCCCTGGCCATGGAATTCCTCCTTTTCATGATTTCATGAAAATACTATATCATTTTCATGAAGAACCGTCAAGCCCCTCGCCGCAAAAAAAGAGAAGCCTGCGCATAAAAAATGAGGAAAGTCCCGGCATGTCAAAATCGGAAAAATTTTTTACATATTTACCAAAAAGAGGGTTGACAGGAACCGGAGGGATATGGTATTTTGTAGATGAAATTCATGAAACGTTTCATGAAGGCAACGGTACAATCCGGAGAAAACAAGGGGGGGACGCACATGACAACGAGAGCCGCTTCCGTTTCCCGGGCCCGGAGGAAGAGCCTGGGACGGCGCATGGCGGACAACTGGCAGCTTTATGTTTTGCTGCTTGTGCCGGTGATCATCACCATCGTGTACAAGTACGGACCGATGTACGGCATTCAGATTGCCTTCCGGCAGTACAATCCCGGGCTGGGCATCACCGGAAGCCCCTGGGTCGGCTGGAAATGGTTCGAGCGGTTCTTCCGGGCGCCCACGTTTGACCGGATGCTGTGGAACACCATCAAGCTGAGCGTGTACGGCCTGCTGTGGGGCTTCCCGGTGCCGATCATCCTGAGCCTGGCCCTGAACCAGCTGCGGTTCGCGAAGCTGAAAAGGACCGTCCAGACCGTGATCTACGCGCCGCACTTCATCTCCACCATGGTCATCTGCGGTATGCTGCGGATCTTCCTGAGCCCCTCCGGCGGCCTGATCAACCTGCTGGCCGGAACCAGCATCGACTTCCTGACCGAGGCGGGCGCCTTCCGGACGATCTACGTGGCCAGCGGCATCTGGCAGGAAGCCGGATGGGGAACCATCATCTATCTGGCGACCCTCTCCAGCGTGGATCCCGCCCTGTACGAGGCGGCCAAGGTCGACGGCGCCAGCGTTTTCCAGCGCATCCTGCACATCGACATTCCCTGCCTGCTGCCGATGATCATCCTGCAGCTGATCATGAGCGCCTCCGGCATCATGAACGTGGGCTTCGAAAAGGCCTATCTGCTGCAGACGGACCTGAACCGGGCCACCAGCGACATCATCGCCATCTACGTGTATGAGCAGGGCATCGTCAGCGCCAAGTACGAGCTGGGCACCGCGGTGGGCCTGTTCAACACCGCGATCAACATCGTGCTGCTGCTGATCGTGAACCGCATCGCGAAGAAATTCGGCGACGTCAACTTTGTGTAAGAAGGGAGGACGAAAACGATGTCTGTGATTTCCAAGAGAAAGCAGGGCGAGCTGGGAGGATTCAGCGACCGGACCAGCGACATTATCCTGATCGTCTTCTCCGTGCTGATTCTGCTGATCGTGGCCTATCCGCTGTATTACGTGCTGGTGGCGTCCTTCTCCGATCCCTATGACGTGTACGCCGGCAAGACCTTCCTGCTGCCCAGCCAGTTCACCCTCGAGGGATACCGGGCCGTGTTCGCGGAGCCGAACATCGTCCGCGGCTACGGCAACAGCATCCTTTACACCGTGCTCGGAACGATCTACTCCGTGGCGCTGATCTACCTGGTGGCCTATCCGCTGAGCGTGGCGGATCTGCCCGGGAAGAAGATCATCAGCATCTTCTTCATCATCACGATGTACTTCGGCGGCGGCCTGATCCCCACCTACCTGATCGTGCAGCAGACCGGCATCATGCAGACCATCTGGGCCATGTTCCTGCCGGGCGGCGTGGCGGTCAGCAACGCGATCATCGCGCGGAACTACTTTGAATCCAGCATTCCCGGATCCCTGAAGGAAGCGGCCAGCATCGACGGCGCCAGTCATTTCCGGATCTTCTTCCAGATGATCATCCCGCTGTCCCTGCCCATCCTCTCGGTGATGGTGATCTTCTCCATGGTAGCGTACTGGAACGAATGGTTCACCGCCCTGATCTACATGACCAACGAGCAGGCTCCGCTGCCCCTGGTGCTGCGGAACATCCTGATCAAGTCCTCCGCGTCCGCCTCCCAGACCAGCATGGTCAGCGGCGGATACGCCGAGCTGAACAAGATCACCGAGATGATCAAGTTCGCTTCCATCATCGTCGCGGCGGCCCCCATGCTGATTGCCTATCCCTTCGTGCAGAAGTACTTCGAGAAGGGACTCATGGCCGGAGCCGTGAAGGGGTAAGAATTCGATGACCGCCAGTGGCGGAAATTTCATCGAATTCTTACAGAGCCGGCAGGAAGCGAGCTGCCCGGGGGGCAGTCACGACCATGCCGGCGACCGGGAGAGAATCCGATGCCCGGAACACGGTTTTCCGCACCAAAGGGTGCAGAAGATAAGAAAAAAGGAGGAATTCCCATGAAGAAGCTCGTATCTCTTATCCTGGCTCTGGCGATGCTGCTGGGCGTCCTTTCCTTCGCCAACGCGGAGGAGAAGACCAGTTTCAACGTCCTCAGCGGCATTTCCGCCCTGTCCACCGGATATGACGGCAACCCCGTGCTCAACGAGATGCAGGAGAAGGCCGGCATCACGATCAAGTGGGACGCCTGGAGCGACAGCCTGGGCGAAGTGGTCGGCACCCGCATCAGCGGCAACGCCGCCAGCAAGGATCCCATCGATGCCTTCCAGGCCTGCGGATTCAGCAACTATGACCTGATGCGGTACGGCGCCGCCGGCACCTTCATCGACCTGACCCCCTACATTACCCCCGAGGTGATGCCGAACCTGAGCGCGATTCTGGAGAAGCATCCGGAAATCAAGGCCGCCATCACCATGAACGACGGCAAGATCTACGGCCTGCCCGCGGGCGAGCAGATGGGCACCGCCGGTATCGGCAAGGAGAAGGATTATTCCATCTTCGCCGTGCCCCAGTTCTCCATGATCAACAAGGTCTGGCTGGACGACCTGGGACTGGCCGTTCCCACCACGCTGGAAGAGCTGCACACCGCCCTGAAGGCCTTCAAGGACAACGACATGTCCGCGAAGATCTACGGCAACGAGGCCGGCAGCACCATCCCCATGAGCACCGGATTTGACGAGTGGTGCTGGGGCCAGAACATCTTCTACGCCGGATTCGGCTTCACCAACTGGCCCAACGACGTGTGCATGGACCTGATGGTCGGCGCGGACGGCAAGGTGAACTTCGTCAGCGATGACGACGGATACCGGGCGGCGGTGACCTATTTCCATGACTGGTATGCCGAGGGACTGATGGATCTGGAAATGTTCTCCCAGGATACCAACCAGCTGATCGCCAAGTGCACCGGCGGCCGCGTAGGCGTCGCCACCTGGTGGGAAATCAACGAGATCATGGGCGAGCACGCCGCGGACTATGTGTACCTGCCCGTGCTGACCGGCCCGGACGGAACCTGCAACGTGACCCTGCGCACCGGCGGCGCCACCAACGCGGGCGCCCTGTCCATCACCGCCCAGTGCAAGGATCCCGCGAAGCTGCTGGGCTTCTACGACCAGTGGTACAACGGCGAGATCGTGATGCAGCTGCAGTACGGCCCCATCGGCGTCTACTTCACCGAGCAGGACGAGAAGGGCATGTGGAAATCCATCACGGACGACGAAGCCCGGGAGAAGTACAACAAGTCCGCGGGTGAGCTGAAGGCCCAGAGCGAAGTGCAGGGACCGAAGCTGATCCTGTCCGAATACTACAACGAGTACTTCTACATGGAAGACCGCGCCATGCAGCGCCTGGCGGACATCTACGACTTCTGGATGCAGTACGTGAAGGACGACACCGTGTATCCGATGGACTGCGTGTTCACCGAAGCGGAGCTGGACGACCTGGACTACTACCGCGGAGACTTCGAGCGCGCCGTGTCCGAGTACGAATCCAACTGGATCAAGAACGGCGGCCCCACCGACGCGGAATGGGAAGAGTACAAGAGCTTCCTGGAGCGCTGCGGCATGAGCACCATGCTGGAGATCTACCAGAACGCGTATGACCGCTACCTGGCGGCCAAGTAATCCCGGTTATTCCATCGCCGGGAGCCGGTTCACCGGCTCCCGGCCTGCGTATATGCGGAAGCGCCGCGCATGAACGGCGGGACCGCGGCCGGGCGGGAGCGCCGCCCGCAGGAAAAAAACAACAGGAGGGTGCCCATGAGCAAGAACCCCACGCCGCTGGACCGGGTTCGGGCCTTCGAACGGGAACAGGCCATGCGGATTTCCGCGGAGGAAAGGCCCCTGTTCCATCTGACGCCGCTGGTGGGATGGATGAATGACCCCAACGGCTTCTGCCACTATCAGGGCAGATATCATCTGTTCTATCAGTATCATCCCTTTTCCCGCCAGTGGGGCCCCATGCACTGGGGGCACGCGGTCAGCGAGGACCTGCTGCACTGGACCTATCTGCCCTGCGCCCTGGCGCCGGACACCGCGGCGGACGCGGGAGGATGCTTCTCCGGCAGCGCCGTGCCCCTGCCCGATGGGCGGCTGATGCTGGTCTACACCGGCGTGCAGCCGGCCGGCACCTTCCGCCGGGAGACCCAGGCCCAGTGCGTCGCCTTCGGGGACGGAACCGATTTCGAGAAATCCCTGCTGAACCCGGTGGTGCGCCATGCCCACCTGCCCGAGGGATACAGCGAGTTTGACTTCCGGGATCCGAAGGCCTGGATGGAGCCGGACGGCACCTTCCGGATGGTCGTGGCGAACCGGCACGAGGAGCGCCAGGGGGCGATCGTGCTCTTCTCCAGCGAGGACGGGCTGGAATGGCACTTCCGGGGGGAGATCGACGCCAGCCGCCGGGAATATGGCCGCATGTGGGAATGCCCGGACTTCTTCCCGCTGGACGGAAAGCAGGTGCTGCTGGTCAGCCCGCAGGAGATGCACGCCCGGGAGGAATTCCACGCGGGCTACGGCACCGTGGCGATCCTCGGCAGCTATGACGCGAAGGAGAACCGGTTCATCCGGGAGAGCCTGCAGCCCGTGGATCAAGGTCTGAACTATTACGCCTCCCAGACCACGATGGCGCCGGACGGGCGGCGGATCATGATCGGGTGGATGGACAACTGGGAGACCTGCAAGGAGGCCCCGCGGCGGCATCCCTGGTACGCGCAGATGAGCGTTCCCCGGGAGCTGCGGATTCAGGACGGGCGGCTGATGCAGCAGCCGGTCCGGGAGATCGAAACCCTGTGGCGGGGGACCATCCGGCACGAAAACGCGGAAATCTCCGGGGAACAAAGTCTGGAGGGCATCCGGGGCCGGCTGCTGGACATGACCGTGACGCTGAACGCCGAAGGCTCGGCCTGCCGCCGGTTCACCCTGCGGGTCGCCCGGGACGCGGAGCACTACATCCTGATCCGGTGCGAGCTGGCCCGGGGCGAGCTGGTTTTCGACCGCAGCCACGGCGGATCCCACCGGGATATCGCCCATACCCGCCACGTGAAGGCCGAGGTGCGGGAGGGGAAGCTGACCCTGCGCCTGCTGATGGACCGGGAGAGCGTGGAGCTGTTCATCAACGGGGGCGAGCGGGTCGTGACCTCCCTGATTCCCACGCCCATGGAGGCGGACGGCATCACCTTCGCAGCGGACGCCCCCATTACGATCACCGCGGAGGCCCATCCCCTGGGGTGAAACGGTTCCAACAGGATTTCCTAATTCTGACCGGCTGGATTCCAGCCGGTTTTTTCATTGGCTGGATTCCACCCGGTTTTTTCATTGGCTGGATTCCAGCCGGTTTTTCAGTTGTCCGGAAGGGAAGGCTGTGGTATGCTTGGAGCCGGCGCGGGGAAAACCGCAGCCGGCGGGAGGAGAACGCATGCAGATCCGAAAATCGACGCTGCAGGACGTGGACCGGATGATGGAGATCTACGCCCGGGCCCGGGCCTTCATGGCCGCGAACGGGAACCCGAACCAGTGGGGGCCGACCTGCTGGCCGCCCCGGGAGCTGATCCTGCAGGATATTCAGCAGGGGCTGAGCCATGTGTGCCTGAACGATCAGGGCCGGGTCATCGGAACCTTCTTCTTCACCCAGGGGCCGGACGTGGAACCCACCTACCGGGAGATCACGGACGGCGCGTGGTTGGATGATTCCCCCTACGGGGTGATTCACCGGATCGCCTCCGACGGATCGGAGAAGGGCGTTGGCACCTTTTGCATCCAGTGGGCCTACGACCGCTGCGGGCATCTGCGCATGGACACCCACGGGGATAACCGGGTGATGCAGGGGCTGCTGACGAAGCTGGGCTTCCGGCACTGCGGCACCATTTACGTCTATGAGGATCGGGATCCCCGAATGGCCTACGAGAAGCCGGGGGCACACAATATTCTTGTATGATCATTACGGAAGCGGAAATCATTTGTATGTGTACAGAACTACGTATTGCGAATCATGATCAACGCTGGGAGACAGTGAACAGCGAATAGAAGTAACCCTTCTGGGCCATGAGATCATCAAAGGTCCCTTGTTCCGAAACCGCGCCGTTTTTCAGCGCAAACAGGCCGGTGCAGCGGCGGAGGATGTTTTCGTCCAGGTCGTGGGTGACGATCACGCGGGTGTAGCCGTCCAGCTTCAGGATGGCGTCCAGCACCTCAAAGGAGGTTTCCGCATCCAGGCTTGCCGTGGCCTCATCCACAAAAAGCACGGGAGTCTTGCGAAGCAGGGCACGGGCGATTGAAATGCGCTGGCGCTCGCCGCCGGAGAGACCGGAGCCGTTTTCGCCGCAGAGATAGTCCGCGCCTTTTTCCTCGATGAGCTTTTTCAGCCCGGACAAGCGCACGGCGCGGTCAATCTCCTCTTCCGGAAACTGGGAGAACATGGTGATGTTGTCGCGAATGGTGCTGTTGAATACAAACACGTTCTGCTGAATGATAGACACCAGGTCATAGAGCGAGCCGGCGGATACGGTTTTGAGCTCTTTCCCGTCATAGAGGATCTCGCCCTGGTAGTTTTTCGAGGATGCCATCAAGAGGTTCAGGATCGTCGATTTGCCGCTGCCGGAGCCGCCCACCAGGGCGTAGCAGCCGCCGGCGCGCAGCTCCATGTCCACGCCGCGCAGCACAGGCTTTCCTTCTTCATAGGCAAACGCAAGATCCCTGACCGAGATCCCCTCGCTGAGCCGCGGGGCAATGTGTTCCCCCTGGTCGGAGACGTTCTTGCTGAGCGCCTCCGCCAGCTTATCAATCAGCGAGTAGGCAGACTTCTTACCGGCGTAGAACGTCGGGAAGACCTGAATCGGCGCAAGCACGTAGTTCAGAAGCTGCACAAAGACGATCGCCGTACCGGCGGTGATGCCGCCTTTGCCGGAAAGCGCCAGGGCTGCGGCCACAAAGAACACGCCGAACTGCAATACGCCGCCCGCGAGGCCGGAGGCATAGGAGACGTGGAGCTTGACCTTCTCCCGGTTTTGGACCGCGCCAGCAAGGCTGTTGTTGCTCTCGTCGTGGAGGGAAGAAATACTTTTCTCCGCCTTGAAGCTTTTGATCACCGCGAAGCCCGAGAGCACGTCCTTGAGCATGCCGGTGTAACGTTCTTTCCTGTCGGACACGTCCTTTTCAGCCACGGCCGCCTTGTTGCCGAGCACAACGGACACCATGATCGGCAATAGCGAGAAACCGATGGCGATCAGCGTCAGCAGCGGGCTGTACCACAGCATCAGTCCCAGCGCGCCGACAAAGGTGATGCCGACCTGGATCGTGTTTTGCAGCATTCTGACGTAGTCCTGCTCGATGGTGTTCGCGTCGTTGGACAGAGCGGATAGGTAACGTGCGCTGTTCTCTCCGGAGAAAGCCTGAATGCCCTTTTCCATCAGCCGGTCAAAGGCGTATTTGCGGTATTGCTGCATCGCCCTGGCGCGGAAGGCGGAGAGGAAGGTCCGGTCCAGCACCCAGGCGATCAGCATCAGCGCAAAGCCGATGCCCGCGATGAACAGCAGCGCGCCGAAACGGATCGTGGTATCGCCGGAGATCAGATCGGAGATTCCCTTGATCGTCCATGAGATCACGAGCTCCGACACCGCTGCGAGAAACGCCGCGAGCACGGTCATCACGAGATTGAACTTGTTGTTCCGGAACAATTCTGTGACGAAGGGGCGCCGTAGCGCCTGGATTTCTTTCTTATTCATGATGCTCCTCCTGTGCGCTGAGAGAGTTCCAAAGCGCGGTAAACGCTTCATTTTGAAATTGGCTGACCACGTTTCGGGCGCCGTCCATTGCCGTTGCGCCTAAGTCGTCATAGACGCTGGCTCCTTCGATGCGGTTGATAAAGCGGATGTCGCTTTCGTCATAGCTGGGAGAAGCGTCAAAGAAGGTGGCAAGCTCTATGGCCTTGATCAGGGTATCGCGCGCCTCGTCACCCTGCCCCGACAGGTGCTGTGACCCTGCCAGAACGACGAGTAGCACAGCGCTGACTCTGTCGAAGTAGTTTGGCTTGTCCCCTTTCCGCAACCCTTGCAGAAGACTGATCCCCCAGTGCAGAATCGCCTGGGCGGAAGCATGATCACCATGGTTCAGATATACGTTCACATAGCCGTTGATCGTGGTGATCAGATCGGCGAGCAGATTCGCAAGGGCCTCCGATAGATACGGTACCGCCTCCTCTATCTGATCGTTCTGGGCCAGAATCGAACCGATCCGGGAGTTGTACACCCCGCCCGCATTGTGGGCTTTCCAAAGCGCTATGGCCTTGTCCATTTCGTCCAGCCCCAGATACGTTTGCGCGATGTTACCGTAGATCGTTTGCTCGCTGATCTGGGGATCTTTGTTTTGGCTCAGCAGCAGACGGGACTGCTCCAGAAGCTCCAGTGCACGACGAAGCAGCTTTTTGTCTCCAGCCTCAATGCCGAACGCGCGGTACAGTGCGGCGCTCTCAGTGACGATCTGAAAGGAGTGCGGATACTTCTTGAGCGCCTTTTCCACCTCTGCAAGCCCGTCCCAATCCTTGCTGCGGCGGTATTCCTGTAAACGCGTTACCGTCGCTTCCAGGCGATTGTCCTTTACTTCATAGCCCAGCAGTACGTCCACAGAGGTATCGAAAAAGTCAGCCATCTGAATGACCAGCTCCAGCTCCGGGATCGACAGCTTGGCTTCCCACTTGTAGACCGCGCCGGATGTCACCCCCAAGGCCTCGGCAAGCTGCTCCTGGGTCAACGACCGTTCCTTGCGGAAAGCGCGGATGTTTTCCGCCAGCATCATCTTCATCTGCCCGCCTCCTTTGCGTTCTATAAATGATTATAAGCCATCAATGCAAGAAAGGGAACAGACTATTCGTATTAAAAAGATATAATATTTCCTACTGTCAGTAAGAACTTTGCTTCTGCTTAAATGAGTCTCCAAACGACAATAGCCGCTGGTATGATCTGTATGATCATACCAGCGGCTGTTTTGTTACAGGGTATTGATGACTTCTTCCATGACGATCTCTTCGGCTCGGCTGCGAATATTGTTCATCCTGCCTACCCATTCCATGGGCTGTTCTGCCTTGAG
>ONCV01000020.1 GCA_900316415.1 uncultured Eubacteriales bacterium | reverse complement strand
CGAACGGCGTCAATCGATCTCCCAGGCAGAGTTTGAGAGCATCTGCCATGAAGTCCTTTCAAACCATTCAAACATAATCGATTGCTGGTTTGAAGAACCCGGCATCGTACATGTCGTATACCCCTCCCATTCCGGGAAGACAAAGAATGGAGCCACTCTGTATTTCGGCGAACAAGGTTATATCACTTACAAGGGATGGAAACACAGTGCTGGAAGCAATGAGGGCATTTTTATCGGCGAAGAAATCAGCCGCAGGATTCAGTGTGCACTGTATGAGTAAGTACATATCTTAATAATGGTTCCCGGCGGGGTTAATGCCCCGCTTTTTTCTTTTCTCTTACAAAACAGATAACTCTCGTTTCCTGCCCTTGACTTTCCCACGACCGTATGGCTGTATCCCCGTACCTGCAATCGCAGGCAGAAAGGAAAACAGCCATGAAAACAAAGTATCCGCGTCAGGTGCGGATCATTCATAGTGCCCGCAAAGCAATGGGCTATTCGCAGCAGCAGGTTGCTACCATCATCGGAGTTCATGTCCGGCAGTACCAACGGATCGAATAGGTATCCTCGTTCAGGTAGTGTACATTCAGACCGTCTATTTCTCCACGATCTCCTTGTATATTGATTCGCTTGGAGCGGATGAAACTATAGTATTGAATATTGCCCCAGTCAAAAAAGGCGACTTTCCCATCCTCAAACTCGAATGTCACCAGATCTCTTTTTTCCGGTTTGACTTCGCCATTCAGAATAACCCCTTTTCTTGAATCTGACGCCTGAACAGGGAAGAAGAAGCGTTTTCCGCTGATTTTAATATTCTGAAAGCCGGTGCCCAGAAAGAAGCGGATCAGGCTTGCAGCGTGGTAGCTGTGGACCATGGAGATAGACATGTTGGAAACATTTCCAATGATTCCATCGTCAATGATCTTTTTCCATGTCTGGCAGACAGGATGATATGGATACTGCTCCGCAATCTGTATCACGGATTTCTTTCGGGAAGCCTTGTCCCACAGCTTCAGACCTGCATCATAATTAATGAAAGGTGTCGTTTCACAAAGAATAGGGACATCCAGGTCTATCAGGTTCATCAGGGTTTCAGTTAAAGCTGATTTTGCAACGGCTTGAACAATAAAATCAGGCTTATCCTGAAGCAGATCTTCAGGAGCAGCTGCAATGCGTCCCCCAAATTTCTTCTGTCAGGCATCTGCTTTTTCCGGGCTGTGAAGCCAGGTGCCAGTCAACTCAAAAAGGTCCGGAAGCTCTTTTGCAATTCTTGCATAAAATTCCCCGCGCCAACCTGCGCCAACCATTGCGAAACGAATTTTGCCGCTCATATCGGACACCCCTCTTTCGTGCTTAACTTGTGAACTGCCATTTTTACGGCGATATCTATCGCATCAATCATGCTTTCCTCGTTTGAAATGAACTTACCGGCTTTATCAAAGGCCGTTCCGTGGTCAACGGAGGTTCGGATAATCGGAAGGCCAGCAGTAAAATTGACACCACTGCATGAATCAAATTTACCCGTTTCAGGATTCAATCTGAACCCGCTTAATTTTACCGGGATATGCCCCTGGTCATGATACATAGCAACGACCATATCGTATTGCCCTGCCAGGGCCTTCACGAATACAGTATCCGGAGGAACCGGCCCTTCCACAGAGATTCCTTTCTTTTGGGCTTTTTCAATGGCAGGTAAAATGGAGCTCTGTTCCTCGTGACCGAACAGCCCATTTTCAGACGCGTGAGCATTCAAACCGGCAACAGCGATTTTAGCGTGAGATATACCTAGCTCCTTCAGAACCCTGTCTGCCAGTTCTATCACCTGATAGACACGGGATTCCGTAATCATGTCACAAGCGTTCCGCATGGCTACATGGGTTGTGACATGTATGACCCTCAGATTCTGATTGCAAAGAACCATGGCATACTGGCTGCAGCCTGTTTTATCCGCAAAGATTTCCGTGTGCCCAGAATACTGATAGCCTGCAAGATGGAGCGACTCTTTGTTAATCGGGGCCGTTACGACTCCAAGCACTTTCCCCTTTTTTGCCAAATCAATACTTTTCTCTATGTAGGAGAAAGCTGCCTTACCATATTCAGCATCGACCTGACCGTACCGGAAGGTATCAGGCTTAATATCTGTTACGGGAATAAGGCTGATTATGCCGAACTCACCGGATGATTCTTCCGGATCCCGGATCAATTCGAGTTTCAATTCAGCGCGTATGCCTTCAATGGCAAGCTGCATCATATTCGGATCCCCAAGAACGATCAGCCTGGCTTTTTCAACAATATCCTTGTGAGTAAAGGTTCTTGCAATAATCTCAGGCCCGATACCGGAAGGATCGCCCATTGTCAGAGCTAAAGCGGGTCTCATCTCAGTCACCTCATCAATATCTATATATTTCCATGAAAACAATCATTCAATGACCGGCTTTTCATCGCGTGTTCCGGCTCCTGTATTGCTGCGGAGTAATTCCATACCGGAGCTTAAACTGCAATCTGAAAGATCTGATATCAAGGTAGCCGCACTCCTCGGCAATATCTGAAACGCTTCTTGCGGAGGACGTCAGCAGTTCACCCGCACGCTTAATCCGGTTATCATGAATCATATCACTGATTTTCTTGTGATATACTTTCTGAAAAATGCGTCCAAGATAATCCGCGCTGCAACCAATCGAAAAAGCAATTGAGTTTCGTGTAATCTGCTCACTGAAGTGGGTCCTGATAAATGCCTGGGCGCGGGATGCCCACACAATCGATTGGCCGATACTTTCATCATCCTGCTTTGGACGTGTCATTTCGCATATAATCAGTGCGAACAGCATCTGCTTTACCGGCTCATAACTGTATCCGGATTCCTGGTTGGACTGCAGCATATTAAATAAATCGATGATAACGGTCGGGCGTGAAGAATGCCCAAAGCGCTCAAGGTGAAATTCCATGCTCATATCAGCCTTTTCCAGAATATCAAAATTCACCCAGTAAAAGCTGAGGGTTTTGTCAAAATCCCTGGTTCCATAATGTACTCTTCCGGGATACAGGATCAAATAATCGCCTTCATTTAATTCAAAGTACTCGTCTTCCTCTGCGATCGACAGGGTTCCCGAGCGAATGAAGATCAGTTCATAGGAAGAAATCAGACGCTTCGGGTGGTGGCCAGTTCCGGAAGATAAGAAAATGCCACTGTTTATTACTATCGTGTTTTTTTCAAAAACAAATGGGAGCTTATCTTCCATGAGATGCCTCCTTCAGTGCCAGTAATAGCAGATAACTATCCTTTTACAGCTCCAGCTGACATGCCCTGTATTAATTGTTTCTGAGAAACCAGGAAGAGAATCATGGCGGGAATGCTGACCATGATGCCGCCGGCCATGATATACTCCCATTGAATGTACAAATCGTTGACAAAGCTCTTTAACCCGACCGGGAATGTTCTCATGGAGTCGGAAGACAGCAATATGGCAGCGAACAAGTATTCATTCCAAACATAGCTGAATGCGTAAATCGAGGTCGAAATAATCCCCGGCAAGCTGATGGGCAAAACAATTCTGAACAGGATCACCAGTGTTCCGGCTCC
The DNA here is from genome assembly GCA_900316415.1 of uncultured Eubacteriales bacterium. Classification (GTDB taxonomy): domain Bacteria; phylum Bacillota; class Clostridia; order Christensenellales; family Aristaeellaceae; genus Aristaeella. The sequence goes on along the minus strand of ONCV01000020.1, from coordinate 52,318 downwards.
ATCCATTGTTGCTGACTCTTCAATGGAAATGGGCAGAGACTTGAAGAAAGCGCGCAGCAACCAGATGCTATATGGAAGCGTCAGAGCTATATAGGAGATAATCAACCCAAGAAGCGTATTTACAAGACGCAATTGGGCGAAGATGAGATAAACGGGGATCACAATGAGCACAGCGGGCATCATATATCCAATCATGGAAAAGATAACAAAGGCCTTTCGTCCCGGATAGGAAAACCTGGAAAGGGAATATGCAGCCAGGGTGGCAGCAAGTATGCATATCCCTACTGTTCCGACAGAAACAAGCAGGCTGTTTCCGACCCATGTCGTAAAGTTTGTTTTTTTGAAAAGGTTTACATAGTTTTCAAAGGTCCAGATATCGGGAAGGACGGTCTGCGGCATCTTGAAAAACTCAGATACGGGACGCAGAGAGGATAGAAGCATCCAGAGAATGGGGAGAAGTGCAATCAGGCTGAAGAGGATGGTAGCCAGACCACAAAATATTCTGACAGGAAGACGAGCTTTCATCTGACATCATCCTCCTTCTCAAACATGCGGAAATAAAATACCATCAGGATAAATACAAACAGCATCAGCAGAACAGCGCTTGCAGCGCCTCGACCAAGCTGGAGAGATTCGAAGGTATTTTTATAGGTATATAGAGGAAGAATCATGGTTGAAGTTCCGGGGCCGCCATTTGTCAGGATCATGACCTCATCCACTTTTTTGAACATGAAAATAACTCTTAAAACGATTACAATCTGAAGAACATCCCTTATTTCGGGAAGCGTAATATGCCAGAAAGCTTTCCATCCGGACGCACCATCAATCGCTGCTGCCTCGTAATGCTCAGTCGGAATAGTCTGAAGCTTTGAAAGAATATTCATGGTTACGAAGGGCGTATAGCGCCAGGTTGAGACAAGAATAACGGATGGAAAAGCCAGCGCGGTGGTGCTTAACCAGCCGACAGGTTCTTTGGTAATTCCAAGAGAATACAATAAAGAGTTTATGATTCCGTAATTCTCGTTGAACATCCATCTCCACATGAGCATCATGGAAACCATGGGCATGAAGAAAGGAAGAAGAGAAACTCCGCGGGCAATGGTTCTGCAAAAAAAGGTCCGATTCAGCAAAAGTGAAATGATTACACCGAATACTACCTGGCCAATCACGTTTGTCACTGTCCAAGTAACGCTCAGACCAAAGGAAGTCCAGAATTCAGAGGAACCCAGCAGACGACTGTAGTTTTTGAAGCCGATAAATTTACCGGTTGCCTGCGTCATCTTTTGCTGCATGAAGCTTAATTCGACAGTTCTCACAAATGGGTACACAATTAAAAACAGGAGTAATACCAACGCAGGCAATAACATCAGTATTCCTATTTTATTATTTCGGTTAAGCATAATTCCTCCAGAATCAGACTCCTGGGAGAGGGGAGATCCCTCTCCCAGGATGAATCTCAAATCAGTTGATACCGAAATCCTCTCTCCAGGTATCGGCAATTGTTTTTGCACATTCAGCAGCCGTTACCTCACCCAGATACATCTTGTTAATCTGCTGGGCCATGACAGTGCTGGCAAGGCCTTCGCTCAGGTTGGGGTTATAAGCGCCGCCGTTGCGGAGGACGTAGTCAGAGCCGTAATCAAAGGCCAGCCCAAGGGACTTCTTAACTTTGTCCGCCTTGTAAGCGATCTTTTCGCTGTTCAAATATGCTTCATCCTCCAGGTAGGCGTTCCGGGTCGGAAGCATATGGCCAGGAGCGGAATTCGTGAGGAAGAGTTCGTAGGATTCATCACTCATATAGAATTTGATGAATTCCTTGCACAGCTCGGGATGCTTCGTGTTATTGAACACAACGAAGTCATTAATGGAAACTTTGGTTACAGGCTTGTCGCCAGAGGGACCTGCGGGGACGGCAACCATGTCAATCTTGTCAAGCAGATCGGGGGAATACTCTTCGATGCTCAGCATAACACGGCCAGGAGCCAGAACCATCGCGGTCTTTCCGGAAGCGAACAGGACCAGATTATCAGAGTAGTTCACGTTCTCCATGCCAGGCGGGCAGAACGGGGCAAGCTTTTTGGCAAAATCAAGCGCTTCGATAGCCGCAGGAGAGTCAATTGCGGCGCTTCCATCAGCATTAAAGAATTCAGCGCCATTAGCCCACAGGATCGGCGTAAATCCGAAATAGTCATCCGGGATACCGCCCATCAGCGTCATGCCAAAGATATCATTGACACCATCGCCATCCGTATCCTGCGTGAGCTTCTCTGCAGCGGCGAGCCATTCATCCCAGTTGGTGGGAGGAGTAATGCCGGCTGCTTCGAACAGATCGGTCCGGTAATAGAGGCAGATGGAATCCATAACGCAGGGGATGTCATAGATCGCCTCGGAACTGGTGGGGGTTACAAAGCTGGCGGGGATGTCACCGATCTCTTTATAAAGATCCGTGAGCTCTTCGAGATATCCGCCCTCAACCATGGCGGCTACATATCTGGGAGAGAAGAAAGCGAAATCTGGTGTTGTACCCGCAATAGCCATGGCGGAAATCTTAGCCAGGATATCGCTCAGGCTTCCGTGCTGGAGTTCGATGCTCACGCCCGGATGCGCCGCAACAAATTTTTCAATGATCGCATTATCTACAGCGATAGCGGACTCGTCATCTTCAGGAGACCAGTAAACCAGCTTGATTTCTTCGTCTGCCACAGCAAAGCTGAGAACGGACAGGCACATAACCAGGGCCAGAATGATCGAAAATAATTTTTTCATTGTATACATCCTTTCTGATCAGTTGTGCGGTGGGTATACGGTGGACGAACAATTTGGCTCATATCGCAGCATTTACGTTTTCACCTCCTGCTCTGACGCTGCGACTTTCAGAGATATATTTATGCTCATTGCCTATAAGCGATAAAACCGCATGAGCCAGGGTCTGCTTATTGCCAAAGCTTCCGGACTTCGTAACAACCGCTAAATTCTGCCCCCAGTTGTTCTGAAGAAGTCCATATGGCATGCCAACCTCGATCTCTCCAATCAGATCCAGACCCCAGGCTCCAAATTTCTGACAGATCGAAAGAGCGGTGTCGCCGCCGCAAATAATTAATGCGTCCGGAAGATTGGCACGGCAAACCTGATTAACCAGGTCAGCAATACGTTCTCTGATAATAAGACTGTTTGCGTATACATTTCCATGAAAACACGTATCCTTTATGGCAATCCCTGCAACGCCATTTTTTAACAAATGCGAAATCACTGGGGAAGCATCGCTGCTGCCATCGATTAGCTCCTGATAACTGAATCTCGTAACCGGGAAATAGTTTTCATCCAGGTAGTCTATCTGTTGTCTTGCCATTGAGTTTGGTGTGCCGGAGACAACGAGAATACGCTTACAGGACTTATCAAGATAATTAAAAGGCGTAGCTATTTCACCCATAGAGCATGCAATTGCTCTGGCTAAACCACCGGATCCACTGACGATATAAGGCCCGTTAAGCTGAAGGAATACATTTGCATAAAGCGCCATATCCTCTTCGCTTTCCGCATCCAGGACTACAATTACATCTTTGCCAATAAGCTGCGAGAATGAATCTTTCAATGAATTAACATCCTGCGATTCCGGGGAAAGATTCATTATTTCCCTACTGCTCTGCAGGCGAATGATATCCTCTATTCTGGAAGAAGATACAGGCGTTATCTTTTCATTAATTAACTGGGATTCATGCAACAGTGTTCCATTCACAATAACCTGACCGTTGGACACGATTCTTCCGAGACTTGGAAACGCCGGGCAAACAAACACGGTTTTGCATTCGCTGGCTTCGCATACAGCGTCCAATTCAGCGCCTACGTTTCCACGCATTACAGAATCTATTTTTTTATAGATTCGATCCACTCCGGCATTTATCAGTTCCTTTGTTGCAGAAGCAACATGCGCTTTTGCGCTTTTATAATCCCGTTGCCGACTGTCAGTATCAAGGACTAGAATATCCGAATAGTTATAGTGCATTTTTTTGTCCAGAAAAACCGTAGTTTTGTATCCGAATCTGGCAAACTGGACACCGGTATCATTGGCGCCCGTCAGGTCGTCCGCAATAATTCCCCATCTGAACACGATAGACCCCTCCAACACTATATATGTTCAATTCCTTATCCTGTTCGGTTTCATGAATTATAATATCATCTTCCCTAAAATATAAAAGAGCAGAAAACAGCTATTGTAGTGCTGATTTACGTTATTTGACGCATAAAAAAAGACAGCGCATGCTGATCTGAAAACCACATGCTCTGTCTTATGAGCGATAAAGAATAAATGATGTTTGTTCAATGAACTGGCTCTTGCTTATACCGTGGCAACAGATACCATAGTTCATCGAACATATTAACCTGCTCATCACTTAACAGTAAATTTGGTGCACAAAGGGTTCCTGTCAGTTGTTCCGGATTGCTTGCCCCAAGCAAAACACTGGAAATGCCGGGCTTTGAAAGCACCCATTTGATTGCAGCTTGTACAGGATCCAGTTCCCACTGCTTACACAGCCCAAGATACTTTTCGACTGCGCTGAAGCACTGTTCATTCCAATATCTTACGTGATAAAGGGGGCCACCCACATCAACGTTAAACCGGTCATTTCCATCTGGCATTTTATGAAAGCTATATCGACCTGTCAGCAGGCCGCCAGCCAGTGGGTTATAAGAAAAAGCTCCCAGGCCTTCGCTTTGCAGCATTGGCATTATCTCTGTTTCAGGTCGTCTGAATAATATGTTATATCGCAGTTCATCAGCACAAACAGGCAAATAATTCTTGGTCTCTGCTATACGCAGTGCTTTTTCCATCTGCCACGACGACCAATTGCTGACACCTATGTATCTGACTTTCCCTTGTGAAACGATATCTTCGAAGGCACGGAGCGTTTCTTCCAAAGGCACAGTTTCGTCAAAAGAATGTGCCATGTAGATGTCCACATAATCTGTCTGAAGGTTTTTCAGTGACTGATTTATAGCGGACAGAATATGTGCTCTGCTAAGGCCTAGTCCATTCACGTGATCCTGAACTTTCGCAAAGCACTTGCTTGTGACAATTATTTCATCACGCTTTTTTGTTTTCATCCACTTACCGACAATTTTTTCTGTAATTCCAGCCTTTTCAATGCCCCCATTAAGAGGGTAAATATCGGCACAATCAAACAGATTGACACCGGAGAAGAAAGCCTGGTCCATCATCAGGAACGCGTTTTTTTCAGAAACCTGAGCACCAAATGTCATGGTGCCAAGTCCAACCTCTGATACCTGAAGCCCACATTTTCCTACATGCCGGTATAACATGTGTGTTTTCACCCTTTCTTCTGCTTCAAAGTCTTTCATACTCGCTTTCCGAGCCAGACAGCCATTTCGCCACTCCCCCTGTAATTCCACAGATAATAAGGAATCAGTCGTACTGACGTGCTGGAACAGCTGGTCTCGCGGCAATACAACTGGCAGCCATGGATCCTTATACCGGATACTGTAACAGGACGGAAAACGCCAAAAGAATACTGTTCTGTTTCGCCTAACTTTACATCATCATTCAATATAAGCTCTTGCAGGGCTGCTCCATTATCGTATTCTTCAGCACAATAAACCAATGGGCCCACCATGTAGGCGACTTTTCCAGCACAGTCAGGAATCAGAGGAGCATAGTAAGCTGTGGGGATCAGCTCCAGATTCAGCGAAATTTGCGCGGTATTCCAATTATCGCCAAGACAAATATACCCGTTTTTCCTTTCCAGATTTATTTCTTGATCGTTAAGCTTCAAACAATAGTTTCTGCACCAAGCAGGGATGCGCAGCCATACTCTTTTTTTAACGTTCTCGGCATGAATGCGGATAAAGATCTCTCCATTTAATGGATATTCGGTTGAAACATCAATATGGAAAGCGCCATTTGCGAGTGTTGCTGTGTTGGCTGTATAATGATTTACGTAAATATCCTCAGTATCTTCATAATAAAGGTATTGATTGATCTGCGTAAGAAGTCGTGCTACGTTTGTCGGACAACAGGAACTGGCAAACCATGGTTGACGATTTGCAAATAAGCGATGTCGCTCCCTATGTCCTTCAATCATATTTGGATGCAGTTCCAAGGGATTGACATAAAAATACTTTGTTCCATCGAAAGACATACTTGCAAAAACTGTATTGTAAATAGCCCGCTCCATCACATCAATATATTCTGAATTGTGATCATAATTGAACATGCTTTGTGCCCATAGTGCAAGGGCAACGGAAGCACAGGTTTCTGCATATGCAGATTCGTTTGGAAGATCATATGATGCTGTTATGGATTCACCATGATGAGATGATCCTACTCCGCCAGTGATATACATTTTAGTCTGAACAACATCGTTCCAGAGGTCTTTTGCCTGGGCAAAAAGCTGTGCGTCATGTGAAGCAGATACGAAGTCAGTCAGAGCCCGATACAAATAGATGGCCCTTACGGCATGACCTGCAGCTTTGTGCTGGTGCGGGAAGGGGATATGTGACTGATTGTATGAATAATCATACTTTCCATGCCATGGCCCATAGGGTTCCTGTTCACCTCTCGCCATTGCTTCCTTGATAAAGTAGTTAGGGGAGGCGCCCCTTTCTGACAAAAAGAATTCAGTAAGTCTAAGGTATTCGGTTTTACCTGTTATTCTGAACAGCCTGATTAACGCGAGTTCAATCTCCGGATGCCCTGGATATCCGTGGATTTGGTTTTCACCAGCACCAAAGGTAGTCACTAAATGATTGGCAAGTTTCGTTGCTATCTGCAGAGACTTTTCATACCTGGTTGCAGCATAAAATGATGAACAAGCTTCAATCAAATGACCGGCACAGTAAAGTTCATGATCATCACAGAGATTTGAATATCTTGCACTTTTATCTTTTGATATCGTTTTGGGAGTGTAAATATACCCATCACGCTGTTGCGCCTGTGCGATTAAATCGACCACGCTAATTGCCTGCTGTTTCAGTTGATCATCCGGGCGAACAACAAGAGAATAGGAAACAGCTTCGAGCCATTTATATACATCGCTGTCTTGAAACGGTCGTCCATAGAACTCTCCCGGAACTAATCCGGCGGCAATTCTAAAGTTGCTCATAGCGCCAGACTTGACAGTACCATGAACTTGATCATTCAGAATCAGCAAGTGATAAGGCAGTGCGTGATTAATCACAGCATCCTGTCTGCTTTTTAAAAGACCTGGTTTTAAGGTGCAGTTTCTGAGTGAATCAGACGATTCCAAGCAATCAGCATTCATTTAACGTTCCTCTTCGAGCAAATTCCACTTGTACAGAATTTTCTTAAGCTCGTTTTCCTCCTCCAAAGAAATATTATCGATGAGAGGGGGGCGGACATGACCGCCTTTGCGCCCGATCATGCTCATCATTTTCTTCATGTGTACAATGGTGCCGGCATTCTGCTTCATACCGCCAGACCACCAATAATCGTAGAGAATCATCTCTTCTTCATGATACTTGCAGGCCAATTCCCAGTCTTTTGCTTTAACAGCTTCCCACAGATTAACCTGGAGAGGGGTGTTCACGCTGCTGATGAAGGAAATAAAACCGTTGGCGCCTAAAACACTTCCCATCGGCATATGGGAGGAGGAAGCAGTAAATATCAGGAGTTTTTCCTTCAGCATTCCCGTATGGACAAAAGTCATAATAGATGACGTAGCTTGCTTTACAGCGAATATATGATCCAATTCAGAGAGCCTTCTCAGCATTTTTGTGCTCAGGTCGCGGCCTGCAACGGCGGGATTATTATAGATCATGATCGGTAACTCAGTATGGTCATTAACATACTTGTAGAATTGAAAGATCTGTTCATCGTCATATGGAATATAGTAAGGCGGAGTCAGCAACATGGCTGAAGCACCAGCCTTTTTTGCGACATCAGCCAATTCGACTATATTGATAACAGAATTATCGTTGATCCCAGCTACTACAGCCATATCTCCAGCGGACTCGCACACTTTACAGATGACTTTTTTTCTTTCGTCCAGACTCATTGACCCGCATTCACCCATTGTTCCTCCTGCCACAAAGAAACCATTGTTAGGATTAAGACCCTTTGCTTGCATATCGCGCATGTTAAAACCAATAGCGTCATAATCAACAGAGAGATCTTCTTTAAATGGGGTAATTACCAATGCTCCCAACCCTTGAAAAACGGCTTTCTGTTCTGATGTAAACATACGATGCCTCCTTGATGTAATTACATTTGAGAAAACTGTTTCTGCGATACTGTCACACACTTTGACAATAAAATACTAACACGAAGTCCTGCTTCATAGAAAGGACATAAAACAGTCATTATGGGACTCAAAAACGGGAATGTGAAGAAAAAGAAGCTATGGAGCATAGGATTATTAATCCTCTTCTTCATAGCTTCTTTTTTTGCGTTAAAGCTACTGCTGTGGCATATCCGGTATTACTGCCATATGTCATACGGTAGATAAACAGAGACAAGGTTTCTGTCGAATAACCGGGGCCGCCATCTGTCAAAGCTACGATACTGTCCATCGCGCAAAGGAAGCTAATCATATTTGTTATTACATTTATTTTTATGGAAGGAATGAGCAGTGGTAAAGTGATATATCTGAAACGCTGTTGACCACTTGCACCATCCATGTTTGCAACTTCATATAATTCCTGCGGTATTGATTGCATTCCAGCCAGATATATAATCATTACCGAGCCGACCTTCTGCCAAACATTAACGAGAATGACAACTGTCATTGCATTTTTGGGGGAACTGAGCCATTGCTTAAAATATGCTCCTAATCCCATTGCTTTCATGATATCATGCAATGCGCCGCCATCCTTCCGCAAAACAATAAGCCAGACATAACCGATGATAAGCGGGCTGATAATGGCCGGTAAATAAACTATGACTCGCGCGATGCCACGGCCTTTTAGCTTTTCATCCAATAGGAGAGCATATGCCAAGCCAAGTATATTCATTAACAATGGTGTTAATAAACCAAACTGCAAAGTATGCAGCATATCATTAACAGCCCGCTTATCGGAAAAGAAACTGATGAAATTTGTAAGACCCACGAACTTCGCTTCCCCGTATCCTTTCCAATTTGTCATACTGATACCTACACCTCTGACAAGCGGAAAGAGAAAAAACACGGAGAATAGAATGATCGCCGGAAGGATCATCGCTGGATGAGCATTTCGTCTGATCTTTTGTAAGCGGTAGATAATCTACACCCCAAGTTTGCAGATTTCTTTGATCTGATCATTCCAGGGCAGCAGATCTTCGATATCTGCATTCGGCTCTTTCGCGAATCGATCCGGCAGGACTGTGAGGATATGATTCATATACTTCTCAGGATTCAGCCCATTAGCTTTTGCAGATTCAAGGATTGAATCAGCAATAACGCTGGCTTGTGCTCCGTCCGGTGTATCACAGAAAAGCCAATTCTTTCTGCCAAGTACCACGCCGCGCTGGGCATTCTCAACGGTATTGTTACTGGCTTCAATTTCACCGTGATAAAGGAAAGTGCAAAGATATTCCTTCTGGTTTATAGCGTAAGTCACGGCTTCTTTCAGCTTGCCGCTGGGCTTGAAGATCGTCTCGATCCAGGCGTAATACTCGTCGATAATGGGTTTGGTCATTTTCTGACGCTTTGCTGCACGTTCCTTGTCGGGAAGATCTTCGATCATTCTTTCCACGTCAAAGATCCGGCCACAGAACTCATAGCCTTTGGCTGCTGCTGAATTTTCTGTCGTCGCTCCTTTGGGCATCGCTTCGAGCCATTTCCTGCGCATATGTGCCCAACATCCTGCCCGAATGATTTCGCCGATTACTCCATAGCCACTGTATCCGTCTGTGACCAGGATTCCGGCGAATCCCTCCAGGAAGTTTGTTGCGCAGGCTCCCTTCCGGCTTTGTTCATATTGGAAGAGCCGCATCTGGTATGGTGCTCTCTTCGATGAGGAATACGCCCATATTCGGGATTCCTGCTGTGGCGTTCGTCCTGGTTCCTTGTTTACCTGCAATGCGGTTTCGTCCGCGTGGATCACCGGAAGCTTTAGCAGGTATTCTTTCATCTTCTTCCATATGATCTTCAGGTACATCTGGGCTACCGTGATTACCCACTTTGACATGGTTCCGCGTTTAAGATCCACACCGTACCGTTTCCAGATCTGTTCCTGTCGGTATAGCGGAATCGCATCCATGTATTTGCTGACAATGACGTCTGTCACCACTGATGCCGAAGCGTAACTGTGCGGAATAAGCGGCGCAGGTGTCGGCGCTCTCCGTATATCTGCTTCTCCGGTTCTTTCCTCTGCTTTCGGATCGGCATATACCATGATGTAATACTTCCGGACATATGCTTTTTGCGGTTCTTTAATGAGTTCTGACCGGACTTCTGTTTTGCCAATACACTTAAGCGGTTCGCCCTGAGCGTTAACCTTCTCGTCTTCCGGAAGATCTGTCACAATCTCCTCTACCGGAAGATTGGCACAGAGTTCTTCCATGGTCCGTTTCGCCTTTCGTGTATGAGCTGCGACCGTCACTGTATTGTTTTCTTCTGTCGCTTTCTCCGATTCTGCTTCCCGCTGGATATTTCCGTCCCCGGTTATCTCAAACATGCTGAGCTGGCCGTCACTCAGAACATATTTCCTCTGTTCACTGCTCTGTCCGAATCTGGCCCGGTTTGCATTCAGGATGATTTGATTCTTTTCCTCGATGATGGCATCTTTTTTGCGGTTATCTTCGACAAGCTTCTCAATAGTTTCCTGCATCTTGGCGACTTGTTCACGCAGCATGGAGAGCTGATCCAGTACCATGTCAAGCATGGCTTTCGGTACCATTTCCTGTTCCACACTGCCCACCGCCTTTCTGTTATATATATTCGACAGGCGGCGTGTAAAATCCTTTTGGAAAATGCTGAAAAAACCTTATTTTTCAACATTTTCCCTTAAAAAACTGTACCGGGTTTTCCAGGCTTGAAGGCATTCTTTGGCGCTATGGAAAGACCTTCCATGAGCCAGCGAAATTGTTGCTTTGTTAGCAGTTTTAATTCATTCTCATTCCGCGGCCACTGGAATCGCAATTCATCCAGACGCTTGTATAGGAGGATGTATCCTGTGCCGTCCCAGTAAATTGCTTTGATTCTATCTGCTTTCCGTCCGCAAAAAATGAATATGGATGTCTCTTCCAATTGACGGCCGTATTCCAGCTGAACCTTGGCAACTAATCCGTCAATATGGAGCCGCATATCCGTATAGCCAGTCTGAATGTAGTAATTCTGAATTCTGCTGAAGTCAAACATGGCTATTCAGAGCTCCTACAAGATCCGCTATCTTGCTGACTGACATTTCAGAATTGATTTCAATGGAAACCTGCCCATACCGGATGATGCATTCGATTCCCGCAGTATTTGGCTCTACGGAATTTGTGTATCCCGTTGGTAGCTGATCTGGATTGACTTTGATGAGTCCCTGGTTTTCACTGGCATATCCTAAGCGTTTGGCGGCTTCTCCCAGACAAGTACGTTCCCATCTGTAGTATGTCTTTGGGCTGATTCCGTTTTCCGCACACCAGGTAGTAACATTTTTCCCACTGAATCGGCACGCCCGGATGCGCTCCTGCCATTCAGTTAACCGTGCTGTGTGACATATTTCCCTTACGTCCATGATCTCCTCCGTGTCTCATATATTCTCTGAGAATCTCGGAGATTCCCTGAGATTATGTGGCCCTTGGAGAATTATCTCATGTCGGCAGTCTGTTTTGAATGCGTTGTTTATCTACCGCTTACCGTCAGGCGACCTTAGTGCCGCCCCGGAGAGCAAAAGTCGAATTTGGGCCTTATAGGCAAAAGAAAACCCTTGAAGCGTCTGGCCTCAAGGGTGGTGGTGGAGCATCTGGTAAGTTTTGTGACCGTTTTTTACATTGGCCGGTCTGGTCACAATTTCGACCGGCGGGCGTTGCAGTCGGAGGAGTTCGTCCTACCAACTGTGCCAATGCCCCTTGCGTTCCAACCGGAACGGATGGTAGTATAGCACACGGAAATGAAAAAGGCAAGCATTTTTTCAGGCAAATTTGCGGGCTGCGCGGACGGAAGAAGCGGAGGAGCACGGGATGGACGGAAGACGGAGGAGAATCGCAATCGGCGGAGGACTGATGCTGCTGATTCTTGCCCTGATCGGCGCGGGACGGGCGGAGGGCCGGATCCTCGAATACCGGATTCCGGTCCGGGTGGAATGGCAGGAGCAGGCGGCGGACGGGATGACCCGGATCGGGAAAACCGGAAGCCGGAGCCGGAGCGCGCAGATCCGGATCGATCCCGCGGAGGCCCGCCTCCGGAACGGGGGAACGGGGTGGACGGACGCGCTGGGGGCGGAGGGCGGCGAGATCGTCAGCGCCCGGTGGCGCCTGCGCGTGTCGGGGATCCGGGGGGACGGAAACGGCCGGTACGCGCTGTGGCCCCGGGGCAATGAAAAGGCCACCCTGACCGCCCGGATGGAGGACGGATGGAATCTGTGGGACGTGCGGCCCCTGATCGCGGAAGCGGGACGGAGCGGGGAACCTCTGTCCCTGCGGCTGATGGCGGCGGACGGGAGCCGGAGCTACGGTGCGGACTTTGATCTTGAAAACAGCTGGATCGACGTCCGGATCCGGACCGGGGACGGAAGCCGGGGCAGCCCGGTCGGGGAGGAGGACCTGCTGGACAGCGCCCTGACCGCCCTGCCGGCGAATCACTGGGTGCTGGAGCGATACCGGGAGACGACGGAGGCCATCGTGATCCCGGCCTGGCCGGAGACCGGAGCCCCGTACTATTTCGGCGGACACCTGGAGGAGAACGTGCTGCGGGTGTTCACCCCGGACCAGAGCTCCAGCTATTACCGGGAAGGGAAATACTACCTGGGCGGGTTTGACTGCATCGGGTTCATCCGGTGGGCGCAGGAGAAGGCGGGCAGGACGCAGATGGCCTCCCTGGAGGAGGTCATCACGGACCGGAGCGCCGGCTTTCCGATGCGGGGCATGGACCCGGGACAGTGGCACTGGATGCTGCAGCCGGGCGACCTGCTGGCCTTTGACCACGGGAGCCTGCATGTCGGGATCTACCTCGGAATCCCGCGGCAGTACGGAATCACGGGGGAAAACGCGCCGGAGCTGGCGGAATGGCTGGATGCGCCGATGATGATCCACTGCGGGGAGGACCCCTTTGTGTATGACCGCTTCGCGGAATACCTCCGGGGGGGCGAAACCCGGCGCGTCCGCGTGACCCCGCCGGACGGAGGGGTCACGGTGTCGATCCTGGTGAACGGGGCGGAGGATGCCCCGCACCGGCGCGCCGCGCCCTGGGGCCGGGAATACGGATACTTCCGGGTGATGGGGCAGGAGATGACTGCGTTTCCCCTCCGGGAATGCCGGCGCATCGCCTGGACCGCGGACTGAGCCGTCGGGGGACGGCGCGGAAGATTGGCAGGAACGGAATGATCTGATATAATGAAGGAAAGAAATGACAGAACTGCCGCATTTTACCTTTTCGGGAAAGGAAGGGGAGGACGGAACATGAAGCGAAAAATCGCCCTGCTGTGCTGCCTGCTGCTGGCGATCCTGGCCGCCGCGGCGGCCGCCGACAGCGGGGAGGAGGAGAAGCCCTGGACCGTGGAGGGGGACCGGCTGATCATCCGGGAGGGAGTCCGCACGCTGGGAGGCATCCACGAGGAGGGCTGGACGGAAGAGGACATGGACCCCGGGATTCCGGAGGAGGATCTTTATTGCCCCAGCCTGTATCTTCAGGAGGACTTCCCGTCCGGGATCCGGGAAATTGTGCTGCCCTCCACCCTGCGGGTGATCGAGATGGAATCCCTGTGCGAGCTGACCGGCCAGGACGTCGTGCTGAACGGCCCGGTGGAATATGTCAGCGAGGAGGCATTCTGCAACGGATGGATCCGGCGGCTGATCCTGGGAAGGGACTACACGGGGAACCTGCCGGGGCTGTACAACTGCAGCATCCGGGAATGGGAGGCGGAGGAGGGAAATCCGCGGTATTCCAGCCGGGACGGCGTACTCTTCAGCGCGGACGGGGAAACCCTGATCGCCTACGCGGCGGGCAGCGACGCGCTGCATTATGACGTTCCGGCGGGCACGAAAACCATCGGCGACGGCGCCTTCAACGACGAAGACATGGGGATCCCCCTGCAGACGATCTCCCTGCCCATCGGGCTGCGGCGCATCGAGGCGTACGCCTTTGCCGGATGCGGCCGGCTGCACAGCCTGACCGTGCCGCTGACGGTGACGGAGCTGGACCCAAGCGCCTTCGCCAACTGCGTCAGCCTGGAGCGGCTTTCGCTGCCGCCGGGCATGACCGCCTCCTGGGGCGAGGATTACGCGCTGCACGAGGATCCGAGCCGCTACATGGGCGACAACGGGGGCACGCTGACGGAGCTCCGGGAGACGGATAACTTCGACCAGGTGCGGACGGAGACCCGGGTGACCGCGGCGGCCTGGCTTTCGGGAGAAGACGGGGAGGGGCCGGTGGCGGTCTACGACTCCCCGGCGGCGGAAACGCCCGCGCGGCGGAAGCAGTCCGGTACCCGGGTCACCTATTTCGCCTGCTCCGGCGGCCGGGCGAGGATCTGGGACTATGGAGACATCTCCTGGATCGACCTGGACCGGCTGCTGCCCGCGGGATCCGAGCCGTTCTTTGAGATCAGCCGGGTGGTGCCCACGGAGGAGGGCCTGGAGGAGCTGCGGCGGAAGGGCCTGGAGCAGTACAGCGAGGCGTACTTCGACGACGAGAACGACCTGGTGGGCCGCTTCTACGGGCGGGCGGGGGCCCCGGGGGAGGAAGACCCGGAGGCCGAGCTGCCCTTCCGCCTGGTGAGGCTTTACCGGCCCCGCACCGGGGACAGCCGGGTGCTGGGAATGCTGGTGACGGAGGAGGCGGGGCAGCCCATTCGCCTGCTGGACGCGCCGGAGGGCGCCTGCCTGGGCTGGACCTACCGGGGAGAGCAGGCGGAAGTGCTGGAAACCCGGGAGGAATGGGCCCGGATCCGGACCATCGCCCTGACCGGATGGATCCGGACGGAAAACCTGATGATCGCGGAACAGGAGCCCGGGGGCGGCGAAACGGATTCCGGAGAAGCCGGAGAAAGGACGGGAACATGAAGAACCTGCGGAAAATCCTCTGCGTGCTGCTGAGCGCGGCGCTGGCATTGTCCGGCGCGGCCGCGGCGGAAAACGGCTCCTGGAGCCAGATCAACCAGTCCATCACCCGGGGGGCGGACTGGCAGCGCCATGTTTCGGAACCGGCGGACTTCCAGCTGGGGGAGGCGGCGCCGCTGGAGGGCTATGAGGGCCTGTCCGTCTGCGAATGGGGCGAATATCCCTCCATCGACGGATCCACGGTGTGCGTGCCGCTGGCCATGGAGCTGGCGCGACAGTGGCTGGATCTGCCCGAGGAGGACCTGAACGGGTTCGTCAGCTTCTCCACCACGCCCTACGCGTATGACCGGCTGACCCGGGGGCTGGCCAACCCCACGGTGACCATCGCCTCCCGGGGCATCATGATGGACGACACCCATCCCGTGGACCTGGTGCTGGGCACCGGGCCCAACGCGGACGAGCGGAAGGCCGCGGAGGAGGCGGGGGTTGAGCTGGTCCTGGTTCCCGTGTGCCTGGACGCGTTCGTGTTCCTGGTGAACAGCGGAAACCCGGCGGAAAGCCTGACCGCGGACCAGATCCGCGGGATCTATACCGGCCGGATCACCCGGTGGGAGGAGGTCGGCGGCCCCGCGGACACCCTGATCGCGGCGTATCAGCGGCCCCACGGATCCGGCAGCCAGACCGCCATGGAGGAGCTGGTCATGGACGGATACGAGATCAGCCACGCGGAGCCGAACTACATTTCCGACGGCATGGCGGACCTGGTGGCGCAGATTGGCAACTACGACAACAGCCGGAACGCCATCGGATACTCCTACCTGTACTACGTGGACAGCCTGTACCGGAGCGGCAGCCTGAAGGTGCTGGCGGTGGACGGCATCGCCCCCACGGCGGAAAACCTGCAGAGCGGCGCCTATCCCTTCACGGTGTATTACTACGCGGTGTACGCGAAGGGAAACGAAACGGCGGAGCGCTTTGCGCAGTGGATGGCCTCGGACGAGGGGCAGGCCTGCATCGCCCAGGCGGGATACGTGCCGCTGCGCTGATTTTCACCGCCTGCGGGGCGGGAGACGGGGAATTCCGGGCCGGGGCCCGGGTTCCCCGGTTTTTTTTGCGAAGGGGCTTCAAATCCCGCGGAAAAACGGGTATAATTACAAACTGTGTATGCTTTGATTTTTGACGCTTTCAGGAGGAAAAGACCATGGCACTGACCCCCAAGGATATTGCTTCCATGCTGGATCATTCCACGCTGCAGCCCTGGCTGACCGAGGCGGACATCCGCCACGGCTGCGAGATTGCCCTGAAATACCATACGGCCAGCGTCTGCGCCCGGCCGTGCGACGTGCCGATTCTGGCGGAGATGCTGGAGGGCAGCGGCGTGAAGGTCTGCACGGTGATCGGCTTCCCCCACGGGACCAACGAGACCGCCATCAAGCTGGCGGAGGCCCAGCTGGCTCTGGCCCAGGGCTGCGAGGAGCTGGACATGGTGCTGAACATCGGTAAGCTGAAGGGCGGGGACTATGAGTACGTCGGGAACGAGATCCGAATGATCGCGGCGACGGCTCATGAGGCCGGCGCCATCGTGAAGGTGATTCTGGAAACCTGCTATCTGACGGAGGAGGAAAAGGTGACCGCGTGCCATCTGAGCGAGCAGGCGGGGGCCGACTTCGTCAAGACCAGCACGGGATACGGCAGCGCGGGTTGCACGATCGACGATCTGAAGCTGATGCGGGCCAGCGTTTCCGCGAAGGTGCGGGTGAAGGGCTCCGGCGGCATCCGGGATCTGGACACCGTGCTGGCGGCCCGGGAAGCCGGGGCCAGCCGCTGCGGCGTCAGCGCCACGGAGAAGATCATGGCCGAGGCGGAGAAGCGGTATCAGGAAGGCAAGCTGTAATCAGGAACCGGCCCGGAGGGCTCCGGCGGCGCGGGCCGCGGGGCGGAAGGGCGCCGGGAGAGAAAGGAATGGAAAACCCCCATGTACAATAAAGTCGCGACGGATATGAATTTTGTGGCCCGGGAGCAGGAAGTGACGAAGATGTGGAAGGAGAAGGACATCATCCGCAAATCCTTCCACCTGCGGGACGGCGCGCCCCAGTTTACCTTCTTCGACGGGCCGCCCACGGCCAACGGCAAGCCCCACATCGGGCATATCGAGACCCGGGTCATCAAGGATCTGTTCCCCCGGTATCAGACCATGAAGGGGAAGAGCGCCCTGCGCATCGCCGGATGGGATACCCACGGCCTGCCGGTGGAGCTGGAGGTCGAGAAGAGCCTGGGCCTGGACGGCAAGCCCCAGATCGAGGAATACGGCATCGAGCCCTTCATCGCCGAATGCAAGAAGAGCGTCTGGAAATACCTGCATGAGTGGGAGAAGATGAGCGACCAGGTCGGCTACTGGGCGGACATGGAGCATCCCTACATCACCTACGAAAACAACTACATCGAGAGCGAATGGTGGAGCCTGAAGCAGATCCATGAGAAGGGCCTGCTGTATCAGGGCCACAAGATCGTGCCCTACTGCCCCCGCTGCGGCACGGCCCTGTCCAGCCACGAGGTGGCCCAGGGATACAAGAACGTGAAGGAGACCTCGGCCTTCGTCCGCTTCCGGGCGAAGGGGGAGGAGAACACCTACCTGCTGGCCTGGACCACGACGCCCTGGACGCTGCCGAGCAACCTGGCGCTGTGCGTCAATCCCACGGACACCTACTGCAAGATCCGCGTGGACGGGGACTGCTATTACATGGCAAAGGCCCTGGTGGAAAAGGTGTTCGCGGGGAAGGAAGTCGAATTCCTGGATGAGTTCCCGGGCTCCGCGCTGAAGGGGAAGGAATATGAGCCGCTGTACCGCTTCCGGGAGCCGGACGGGAAGGCCTGGTTCGTGGTCTGCGACAATTACGTCACGATGGAGGACGGCTCCGGCATCGTGCACATCGCCCCGGCCTTCGGCGAGGACGACAACCGCGTGTGCCGGGAGAACGGGGTGCCCTTCATCAACCTGGTGGACACCCAGGGCCGCTTCGTCGAGGGGACGGACTGGGCCGGCACCTTCGTCAAGGACGCGGATCCCCTGATCCTGAAGGATCTGAAGGAGCGGGGACTGCTGTTCGCGGCGGTGCCCTTCGCGCATGATTATCCCTTCTGCTGGCGGTGCGACACGCCCCTGCTGTACTACGCGCGGCCGACCTGGTTCATCCGGATGACCGAGCTGCGGGACAACCTGGTGCGCAACAACCGGACCGTCAACTGGATGCCGGACAACATCAAGGAAGGCCGGATGGGCAACTTCCTGGAGAACGTCATCGACTGGGGCCTGAGCCGCGAAAGATACTGGGGAACGCCCCTGCCCGTGTGGAAATGCGAATGCGGCGCCATGCACGTGGTCGGCAGCCGGGCGGAGCTGCGCCGGATGGCGGTGAAGGATCCCGGCGAGGACGTGGAGCTGCACCGGCCCTTCATCGACGCGGTGGAGCTGAAATGCCCGCAGTGCGGCGGGAACATGCACCGCGTGAAGGAAGTGATCGACTGCTGGTACGATTCCGGCAGCATGCCCTTCGCCCAGTGGCACTATCCCTTCGAGCACAAGGAGGAGTTCGAGCGGAACTTCCCGGCGGATTTCATCAGCGAGGCGGTGGACCAGACCCGGGGATGGTTCTACACCCTGGAGGCCATCAGCACGCTGCTGTTTGACCGGGCGCCCTTCCGGAACTGCATCGTCATGGGCCATGTGCAGGACGCCGAGGGCCGGAAGATGAGCAAGCACCTCGGAAACGTGGTGGATCCCTTCACGATGCTGGACAAGTTCGGCGCGGACGCGCTGCGGTGGTATTTCTACACCACCAGCGCCCCGTGGCTGCCCAAGCGCTTCAGCGAGGAGGCGGTGCAGGAGGGACAGCGCAAGTTCCTGGCGACGCTGCAGAACACCTACGCCTTCTTCACCATGTACGCCCAGATCGACGGGTTCGATCCGGTGAAGCATCCCCTGGAGCAGGCGGAGCTGACCCTGATGGACAGGTGGATCCTGAGCCGGCTGAACAGCCTGATCGCCCGGGTGGACGACGACCTGAGCGCCTACCGGGTCAGCGAGCCCGCGGCGGCCATCGCCGAATTCGTGGACGACCTGAGCAACTGGTACGTGCGCCGGGGGCGGGAACGCTTCTGGGGCAAGGGCATGGCCGGGGAGAAGGAAGCGGCCTTCGCCACCCTGTATCATGTGCTGGTGACGCTGGCGAAGCTGTGCGCGCCGTTCATCCCCTTCCTGAGCGAGGAAATCTATCAGAACCTGGTGGTCAACAACGTGCCCGGCGCGCCGGAGAGCGTGCACCTGTGCGATTTCCCGGCGGCGGACGCGGCGCGGATCGATCCGGAGATGGAGCGGCAGATGGCGGCGCTGCTGGAGGTCATCCAGCTGGGCCGGGCCTGCCGGAACGCGGCGAACCTGAAGGTGCGCCAGCCCCTGCAGCGGCTGTACGTCAAGGGCGCGGAATTCGGCGCGGACTATCAGGCGCTGTGCGAGGATGAGCTGAACGTGAAGGAGGTCGTCTTCACGGAGGACGCCCGGGCCTTCACGACCTATCAGCTGAAGCCCCAGATGCGGACCCTGGGTCCGAAATACGGAAAGCTGCTGGGCAGGATCGGCCAGCAGCTGGCGCAGATGGACGGGAACGACGTGGTGGATGCCTTTGCCCGGGGCGAAGAGGTCTCCTTCGAGATCGACGGAACCGCGGTGACCCTGGCGAAGGACGACGTGCTGACCAGCCCGATGCAGAAGCCCGGTTTCACGGCCCTGGAGGACCGGGGCGTGACCGTGGTGCTGGACACGAACCTGACCGAGGCGCTGATCCGGGAGGGATACGCCCGGGAGGTCATCAGCAAGATCCAGACCATGCGGAAGGAAGCCGGTTTCGAGGTGACGGACCGGATCGAGATCGCCTACGCCGCGGAGGACGCGCTGGCGGAGGCCCTGGAGGCCTGCGGCGAAATGATCCGCAAGGGCACGCTGGCGGTGAGCCTGGAGCGGCGGGAAGCCGGCGAGGGCTTCATCGCCAAGGAATGGGATATCAATGACCGGAAGGCGACCCTGGCGGTCCGGAAGGCATAAGATGAAATTCACACTGACTGGGCAGGACATTCCGATGCTCCTGCCCACCCTTTTGGCTGACCTTCTTTTCGCCGGGAAGGAGCCGGGGGCGGAGATCGCCCTGGAGGAACGGAATCCCGCCATGGCGGAGGTGCTGACGGGATACGGCGAAGCGATCCTGAAAAAGGCCGGGCTGGGAGGCACCCTGCGGGCGTATGCCGACCGGCGGGAGGCCCTGCGGGGCGCGGACTGTGTGATCTACGCCGGCGATCCCCAGGCGGCGAGCCGGTTCTTCATGGACCGGAGCGCCCTGGAGGGGGAGGAGCCGGAGGAAAAGCCGGCGCCGGCCCCGGAGGCGGGCGGGGAGACCAGCCCCCTGGAACCCCTGCTGCGGGCGGAGAACCTGGGCCTGACGGATCAGGCCCGGGTCAACGGCGGCATCGAGGGCCTGCTGCACGCCCTGCGGGCGGGGCAGGCGGTGACCGAGCTGTGCGACGAGATGGCGGAGGCCTGCCCGGAGGCGCTGGTGATCAACCTGGGCCAGCCCGTGGCGAGGACGACGGAGATCTTCCTGCGCCGGGGCTTCCGGTGCTACGGCCTGGGCCGGACCCCCCTGAAGGGGGCCAACGGGCTGGATACGCTGACGAAGCGGCTGAAGGTTCGGGCGGAGGATCAGGACTGGGAAATCGCCGGGCTGCCGGGCTTCAGCTTCCTGATGAAGCTGGAGGACCGGGAGAGCGGCAAGGACTGGCTGCCCCGGCTGAAGAAGGCCGCGCGGGAGAACGAGCTGGGCCAGCTGACCCGGCGGTGGCTGGACTGGTGGGACGCGCTGGCGATCGGGGACGTGACGGATCACGCGGAATTCCTGCCCGCGCAGCCGGACTTCATCCCGGAGGAAAAGCCGGAGTTCGGCGAAACCGTGGAGCGGCGCAAGGAGCGGATCCTGTACATGAACACGGTGCGGGAGCAGGGGGCCGACGCCCGGGAGGGCGCCATGGCCCAGCTGCTGCTGCTGAGCCGGGTGCCGCCGGTGCGGCCGGTGCAGCTGGCGCTGGCCGTGCTGCGCGGGGAGAACGCGGCGCTGCCGGCGGTGACGCACCGGAACGGCGGGGACATGCCCCAGCTGCCCCGGGAGGCCGTGGTGGAAACCACGCTGCGGCTGGAGGCCGGGGAGCAGAAACCCCAGGGCTTCCGGGTGACACCGGCGCTGGCGGAGGTCATGACGGAAATCGACGCCACGAACCGGCTGGCGGCCCGGGCCGCGATGGGGGACCGGGAGGCCCTGCGGGAATACGTGGAGACGGATCCGGCCCTGGCGGGGCTGGACCGGCTGTACTGCCTGGACGTGGTGGACCGGCTGATCCGGATGCACGCGGACATGCTTCCGCTGTACGCGGAGGAAACGGACGGATAAGGAGAGGGAATCAATGTTCCTTTGCGACACGTGGAAGGACTACGAGGTGCTGGACACCGGGGACGGGGAAAAGCTGGAGCGCTGGGGGGAGGTCATCCTGCGGCGCCCGGATCCCCAGACCATCTGGCCCAAGGCTGACCCGGCCCTGTGGGACCGGGCGGACGCCGTGTATCACCGCAGCGAGCGGGGCGGCGGCCAGTGGGAATTCCGCCGGAGCCTGCCGGAAAGGTGGACGGTGAGCCACGGGGCGCTGAAGTTTTATGTGCGCCCCACCGGGTTCAAGCACACGGGGCTCTTCCCCGAGCAGGGGGCGAACTGGAACTGGATGGCGGAGCGGATCCGCGCGGACGGGCGGGGGGACCTGAAGGTGCTGAACCTGTTCGGCTACACCGGCGGCGCCACGCTGGCCTGCGCGGCGGCGGGGGCCCACGTGACCCATGTCGACGCGGCGAAGGGCATGGTGAGCTGGGCGAAGGAGAACCGGGAGCTGAGCCGCCTGCCGGAGACCAGCTGCCGGTGGATCGTGGAGGACGCGATGCGCTTCATCCAGCGGGAGATCCGCCGGGGAAACCATTACGACGGCATCCTGATGGATCCGCCCAGCTACGGCCGGGGCCCCTCCGGGGAGGTCTGGAAGCTGGAAAACGAGCTGTACAGCCTGGTGGAAACCAGCAGCCGCCTGCTGAGCGAGCGGCCGGTCTTCTTCCTGATGAACAGCTATACCACGGGCTTCCAGGCCAGCGTGCTGAGCAACATGATTGAAAAATGCGTCGCCGCCCGCTTCGGCGGACGGACGGACAGCCAGGAGCTGTGCCTGCCGGTGACTGCCGGGGGCGTGCTGCCCTGCGGCGCCAGCGGAAGATGGAGCAGCGGGGAAGAAAGGAGAACCTGATTGCCGGCCATACTGTATGAGGACAACCATGTGCTGGTGGCGCTGAAGCCGCCGAACATGCTGAGCCAGGCGGACCGGACCGGGGATACGGATCTGCTGGGCGAACTGAAGGAATACATCCGGGAGGAATATCACAAGCCGGGGAATGTCTACCTGGGGCTGGTGCACCGGCTGGACCGGCCGGTGGGCGGGCTGATGGTGTTCGCCCGGACCAGCAAGGCCGCCTCCCGGCTTTCGGAACAGATGCGCCGGCACGAGATGGGCCGGGAATACCTGTGCATCGCCGTGGGGGAGACGGAGGACAGCTTCACCCTGATGGATTACCTGTGGAAGGACCCGATCCAGAACAAGACCGTCGTCTGCGAGGCCGACCAGAAGGGAGCCCAGCGGGCGGTGCTGCACGGGCGAACCCTGGCGCGGCGCGAGGGCACCAGCCTGTGCGCGCTGCGGCTGGAAACCGGGCGGAAGCACCAGATCCGCGCCCAGATGAGCCACGCGGGCACGCCCCTGTGGGGGGACAACCGCTACGGCGGCGGCATCCCCGGCCAGCAGATCGCCCTGTGGGGCTACAAACTGACCTTCCGGCACCCGACGACGGGAAAGCTGATGCGCTTCTATTCCATGCCGGAGGGCAATGTCTGGAACCTGTACGGGGACCTGCTCTCCGTGCCGGAGAACATCGAGCCGAAGCGGGATCCCCGGGAGATGACGCTGGCGCCCCAGGTGATCCAGCGGATCCAGGCCTACAACGGCCGGCTGTACATCCAGGATGCGGATTCCCCGGAGGCGGAAGCAAGAGCCCGGGAAGCCGAAGCGGAAGGCGAAGAAACGAGAGAGGAAACCGAAGAGACGTGAATCCGAATTTCAGCTACGAAGTGACCCATGTCTGCCGGCAGTCCGGCGCGCGGCTGGGCGTGCTGCACACGCCCCACGGGGATATCCCCACGCCGATCTACATGCCCGTGGGCACCTCGGCCTGCGTGAAGGCCATGACCAGCCGGGAGATGGAGGAGATCGGGACGAAGATCCTGCTCTCCAACACCTACCACCTGCACCTGCGCCCCGGGGAGAACCTGATCCGGGAGGCGGGGGGCCTGCACAAATTCATGGACTGGAATCACCCGATTCTGACGGACAGCGGCGGTTTCCAGGTCTTTTCCCTGGCCGGCATCCGGAAGATTAAGGAAGAGGGCGTGACCTTCCAGAGCCATCTGGACGGCAGCCGGCAGTTCATCTCGCCGGAGGTGAGCATGGACATCCAGGAGGCCCTGGGCTCCGACATCGCCATGGCCTTCGATGTCTGCTCCCCCTATCCCTGCGATTACAAGACGGCGAAGGAGGCCATGGAGCGGACCCACCGGTGGGCGGAGCGGTGCAAGGCGCACCACACCCGGGAGGATCAGGCCCTGTTCGGCATCGTGCAGGGGGCGTTCGAGGAGGATCTGCGGATCGAGAGCGCCAGGACCCTGGCGGACATGGACTTCATCGGATACGGCATCGGCGGCCTCAGCGTGGGCGAGCCCAAGCCCGTGATGTATGACCTGCTGGAGAAGATCCGGCCCTACCTGCCGGAGAACAAGCCCCGCTACCTGATGGGCGTGGGATCGCCGGACTGCCTGATCGAGGGCGTGATCCGCGGCATCGACATGTTCGACTGCGTGCTGGCAACCCGCATCGCCCGGAACGGATCCGTGTTTACCAGCCGGGGCCGGGTGGTGGTGAAGAACGGGAAATACGCCCATGACTTCTCGCCCCTGGACGAGGCCTGCGACTGCTATGCCTGCACCCATTTCAGCCGGGCGTATATCCGGCATCTGTTCAACGCGAAGGAAATCACCGGGGGCCGGCTGGCCTCCATCCACAATCTGCGGTTCCTGCTGCGGATGATGGAGGAGATCCGCCAGGCCATCGCCGAGGATCGGCTGCTGGA
Organism: uncultured Eubacteriales bacterium; assembly: GCA_900316415.1. Classification (GTDB taxonomy): domain Bacteria; phylum Bacillota; class Clostridia; order Christensenellales; family Aristaeellaceae; genus Aristaeella. The sequence continues at coordinate 27,848 of ONCV01000020.1, read as the reverse complement.
CTACCGGAAGGAGTTCTACGAGCGGTACGACCTGACGAAGAACTTTTGAGGCGGGACGGCCCCGCGGGGGTCCCTCCGCCCGACGAGGAAGCGAAAGGATGAGATGCGCATGAGAAAGCGAATGCTGGTGCTGCTGGGAATACTTCTGTGCTGCGCGTCCGTCGCCCTGGCGGCGGTCACGATCACGGAGCAGCCGGAGACGCAGACGGTGGAGGCCGGCGGAAAGGTCTCCTTCTCGCTGAAGGCCACCGGCGCCGGGAACAGCGGCATCACCTGGCATTTCGTGAGCCCGGACGGCACGGAGGACGTGACGGGCCGGAAGCTGGAAGCCCGGTTCAGGGGGCTGAAGGTGCAGGCTCCCAACACACTGAAGATCACCCTGCAGAAGGTGCCGGAGGAGATGCACGGCTGGACCGTGTACTGCCATATCGGCAAGGCCGGCGCCGGCGTGGACTCCGAGGAGGCGCAGCTGCTGATTGAAGGCATGGATGCGCAGGCGGAGGAAGCGGACGGCGGCGCGGAGACGGAGCCGGAAGAAGCCGGGGACGGGGAAGCGGAGCCGGCGGACGAATCCGGGACCGAAGAGGAAGAGCCGGCCGACGAATCCGGGACCGAAGAGGAAGAGCAGGCCGACGAATCCGGGACCGAAGAGGAAGAGCCGGCCAACGAATCCGGGGATGAGGAGGCGGAGCCGGAAGCCGACGCCGGGGTGCCGGAGACGGCCGCCGGAGCGGGCAGCGGGACCTCCGAAGCCCTGGTGTATCCGGAGATCCGGGGCTTCCAGGAGGACGCTGAAAAGGAATTTCAGTACCGGAGAAACCAGGAGGATGGTGCGCAGGAGTATCAGTTCCTGGAGCTGGGCACCTACCCCTATTCCGAGAACGGCGGCAGGCAGCCGCTGCTGTGGCGGGTGCTGTACCGGGAGGACAACAAGCTGACGCTGATCACGGAATACGTCATCGACGTGCACCAGATGTTCGAGACGGACACCTACTATGCCCGGACCGAAAAGAAGAAATACAAGAGCCACTTCAACGATCCCTACGAGGAGCTGGGCATCTACTTCTGGCTGAACGGGGAAATGGCGGAAACCATCTTCTCGGAAACGGATTTCAGCAAGGCCATCCTGCCCCACAAGGTGGTGGAGGGATACAAGGGCGAGCCGGATGAGCCGGTTCCCGAATGGCCGGACAACAGCGCCGCCGACAGCGGAGAGACGGATCCGGAGAAGTTCCCCTACGGGAAGGATCTGTTCTACATCATGACCTACGGGGACATGAAGAAATCCTGGTACGGCTTCCCGCCCACCCTTTCCGGCGACGCCATTGAGCAGCCGGGCGAAATCGCGGTGCCGGAGGCGGGACGGCGGAAGACCTGGCCCACCCCCTACGCGAAGAACAAAATGCTCTATCCCCAGTGGAAGCAGAAGCTGCGGCTGACCGTGATGCAGGAATACAACGGCACCTCCCCCTACTGGTGCATCAAGCGCCGGAAGAACTACTACATGGCCGGCATCGTGGGCGGGAACGGGCATCTGAGCTGGCGGGCGATGGACTCCGTGCAGATCGGCGTGCGGCCGGCCACCCGGGTGGATCTGAGCCAGCTGCGGCTGACCGGCGGCGACGGGAGCCTGAAGAATCCCTGGAAGCTGACCTACTGAGAACCGAAAGGAACTGCCCGGGGGAGGGGAGAAGGGGCCGGAGCCCGCTCTCCCGCCCCGGGACAGCGAAGAGAAACCTACTGAACGGAGGAACGGAAGGAGATCCCCATGACGGAAGAAATGAAGAACTGCTCCTACTGCGCGGAGGGGAAACTGCTGGACGCGTTCGGCATCAAGATCGGCGAGCTGCCGATGTCCAAGGTGATCCTGTTCAGGGAGCAGAGCCACCGCGGCCGGGTCATCGTCGCGTGCAAAAAGCATGTGGACGACATCACGATGCTGACGGAGGAGGAGCGGCGGCAGTACATGGAGGACGTGAACCATGTGGCGGCGATCCTGCATGAGCTGTTCCATCCGGACAAGATCAACTTCGGCGCCTACGGGGACACGATGCATCACCTGCATTTCCACCTGGTTCCGAAATACAGGGACGGCTTCGAGTGGGGCGGGGTGTTCGCCATGAATCCCCAGCGGGTGCTGCTGCCGCAGGAGGAATACGATCAGCTGATCGGCCTGATCCGCGAAAAGCTGTAAGGCCCGGGAAGGGCAAAAAAATTCCGGAGAAGGCTCCGGAATTTTTTTGATGGGGACGGAGGGGCGGCCCGCTGACCGGCGCGCCTTCGAAAAAGGGCATCGCCATCGCGGCGATGCCCTTTCCTTTTTATGTGTCCGGGGATCCGGGGGAGGGGATTACTGCTTCTCCAGGGAGATCTCGGTATCCTCTTCCACCACGAATTCGAAGGAAGCCTGATTCTTGAACTGCTTGTCCTGGCCGTTGATGGTGTAGCCCTTGCGGATCAGCCCGCTGTCGGCGAAGACCATGATGGTCGATCCCACCGGAACCTTGCCGGTGGTGGCATAGGTGTTGTGCCAGCCGGTGAAGCGGCAGTTGGTGCAGGTGACCGTGACCAGCTGGGACTCGTCCACATCCTCTTCCACCACGGGAACGCGGGTGGCCATGGGCTCCTCATCGCCCTTGTTGACCTTGATCTTCACCGTCGCGGAGGTTTCCCAGCCGCGGACGCTCATGCCGGTGACTTCCCCTTCGGGGATCAGGCGGGTGTTGCCGACGGTGACATAGGCCAGGGTGCCCTCGGTGCCCTCGGCCATCTTGACGTAGAAGTTGGCGGGCTTGCCGGCCTCAAAGGTCAGCTCGGAAACCGCGTCTCCGACCACCTGGCCCTTGGAGTCCATCAGATACAGCTCCGTCGCCTTGCCGTTGGCCGTGATGACAATGGGTCCCGGAGGTTCGGGGGTCACATACACGATCTGGGGTTCGGGAGTCACGGCGGGCTCATCGGAACCTTTGCTGCCGGAGTTCTTGCCGGAATTCTTTCCGGTGTTCTTCGCGGTGTCCTTGGTGTCCTTGGAATCCTCGTTCTTCGTGTCCGCGGTTTCCTTCGTATCCTCCTCATCCTTCGGGGCGGCGGCCGGCACGTCTTCCGGCGGCTCCAGGCCCGCGATCAGGATCATGACCTCGTCCGTGTCCACGCCGCCGGTCTTCCGGCCGATGTGGGCGTGCATGGTCCAGCCGTGCATGGCTTCGGGAACCTTCTTCAGGGTGATCTTCAGCGAATTCGGATTCTGAACCTTTACGCCCTTCACCACGGAGGAAAGCTTCTTGCCGGTCGTGGTCTCGCCGGTTTCCGGATTGGTGAAATACCAGGTGATGGCGGAGCCGTTGACGCCCTTGGCCTTGACCGTGAAGGTCACATTGCCGCCGGCCTTGACCGTCTGGGTTTCCGGCTGCTGCGTGATCTGGATGGCGGCGGAGGCAACGCTCACGCAGCCGAGCAGCAGACAAAGAACTGCAAGCAAGGATACGATCTTTTTCATCCCAATGAACCTCCCTGTTAAAACTTGTTTCATAATAACACAGAATTGTAACAAATGCAATCGTTCCGACATTATTTCAGCAAATCTTTTTCATTTTTCCGGAGCTGCAGCAGCTTCAGCATGAGGGCCTCCAGGGCGCCCTCGTCCCGGAGCTGGCCGGATTTCACCGCCAGATCGGTGTCCAGGCAGAGGGAGACGGCCTGCTTGACCTGGCCGCCGGTGAAGAGGGCGGCCTGGCGGATGTACTGCTGGGCGGAATAGGAGCTCAGGCCCAGGGCCTGGGCGATCCGGGCGGGGGAGAGGCGCTCGTACTGCATGATCTTCACATGCTGGAGCAGGCGAAACTGGCGCATCAGCATGGCCAGCACCATCATGCGCTGCTCCCCGCCCTGCAGCAGGAACCGCAGCAGGCGGAAGGCCTCCGCGTCCTTCCCGGCGACCACCGCGTCCGTGATGCGGAAGACCGTGCTCTCCGTGGAGGGGGTGGCCAGGGCCTGCACATCCTCCGGGCACACCCGGGGCTCCTCCGGATGGAGGGCGGCGATCTTGGCGATCTCGGTCAGCAGCCGGCCGGAGTCGGCGCCGCAGGTGAAGATCAGATAGTCCGCGGTGCGCGCGTCGCATTCCCGCCCCAGGTCATGGAAGGCGGAGGTGACGAAGGAGGTCAGCTCCGCCCCGGCCAGGGGCTTGAACTGCACGAGCCCGCCCAGCTTCGTGACGGCGTTTTTGATCTTCTTCTGCTTCACGGGCTGGACGATATAGAAGACGATCACCGCGGTGGGGGGCACCTTCGGAAGATATTCCAGCAGGCGGTCGTCCGCCTCGGCCCGGCCCACCACGGCGGCGGGATCCCGCAGAAGGATCAGGCGGCGGTCCGCCAGGAAGGGCAGGGTTTCCGCCGCGGCGATCAGCGCGTCCGTCTCCGGGGAATCCAGCCGGGTTTCATTCATCTCCTCCAGGCCTTCGGGCAGCAGGGCCTTCCGCAGGTCCGCCAGGGCCTGCTGCTTCAGATGCTCCTCCGGCCCCTCGAAGAACAGGACGGAGGGAAGGCCGCCCCCGGCCAGCAGCCGGGAAAATTCGGAATGAGTCAAGGGGTTTCCTCCTTTCGGGGGGACAGAAAGGTTTCGACGGAATACTGCCCCGCCGCCCCGAAGCGCAGCGTCAGCATCCCCTGCCGCGCGGTGGCATACAGGTCCGCGGTTTCCGGAAGGCGGGCGGCAAAGGCTTCCGCCCGGTCCGGATCCCCGCCGGAGAGCAGGACAACCCGGGGAGCCACCGCCCGCAGGAAGGCTTCCGAGGAGGAGCGGGCGGAGCCGTGATGGGCCACCTTCAGGATATCCGCGGGGACGGCGGCATACATCTCATAGCGCCCGTCCAGATCCCCGGCCTGCAGCAGGGTCGTCCCCTGCAGCCGGAGCAGCAGCGCCAGGGAGGATTCGTTGGCGTCCTGGCCCGGGCGGGGACCGCCGGCCTCCGGCCAGAGCACCCGGATCTCCCCGGAGGGCAGGGGAAGCACGTCCCCGGCGGCCAGATGGCGGATCTCGGTGCCCGCGGCCCGGTATTCTTCCAGGAGCAGCCGCATATCCGGATGGATGTCCGCCTCCTCCGCGCCGACGGGCAGATAAATCACCGGGACGGGAATCCGGTCCTCCCGCAGGGCCCGGAGCCCCCCGGCGTGATCGGCGTGCAGATGGGTCAGGATCACCGCGGAAGGCGTCAGCCGGCGGCGGCGCAGATAATCGCTGACCGCCCCGTCCTCATAGCCCGTATCCAGCACCAGGGCCTGATCCCGGTCCCAGAGCAGGGCGGCGTCCGCGTCCCCGACGCTGAACTGCAAGTATTCCGTGGTTCCGTGGGGGCGGGGCAGCAGGGACAGAGCCAGCAGCAGGAGCCCGCCGCAGGAGAGCAGCAGGCGGGAGCGCCTCTTCCACCGCAGGAGGCAGCAGAGCCCCGCAAAGAGCAGCAGCACCCCGGCGGCGGTGAAAGCATCCGCCGCCCGGGTCCACAGGGCGATGCCCGGGAGGCCGCCCAGGGTCCGGACGGCCGAAAGCAGCCCCTCCGTGGCCCACCTGGCCGCGCCGCAGACGGGCCCGGACACCGCGGGAACGGCCAGGGACAGCAGCGCCGCCCAGTCCAGCAGGATGAGCCCGGCGGCAAAGGCCAGCACGGGCAGATTCAGCAGCAGGGAGAGCAGGGGCAGCTCCTGGAAGGCATACAGCTGGGGCAGTAGAATGCCCAGCTGGGCGCCGATCCCCGCGGAAAGCGCGTCCCCCAGGCGCCGGAGGATCCGGCGCCGCGGCGGGATGAGGCCGGAGAGATACGGCGTGATCAGGGCCAGGCCGAACACCGCCCCGAAGGACAGCTGGAAGGAAAGCCCGGTCAGCTGCACCGGGGACAGCGCCAGCTGGATCAGCAGCGCCGCGCAGAGCAGATGCAGCAGGCTCCGGGGCCGGGCCAGCATCCGGCCCCGATGGGCCAGGAGCAGCAGCAGGGACGCCCGGACCACGGGCGGGGCGCCGCCGCAGAGCAGCGCGTAAAAGCCCAGCAGCGCCGCGTACAGGGCGAGCCGCACCCCCTGGGGGAGGCGCAGCAGCCGGAAAAACAGCGCCAGCACCGCGATCAGCACGCCCACATGGAATCCGCTGACGGACAGGATGTGCGCGATGCCGAGGCGGGAAAAGGCCTGCCGGTCCGCCCGGGGAAGGAGGGACCGGTTGCCCAGCAGCAGGGCCGCGGCGTACGCACCGGCTTCCTCCCCCAGGGGGGAGGCGCACAGCCGCTCCGTGAGCCGATGGCGCAGGGAGGCGGCGAAGCCGGGCAGGGAGAAGGACGCCGGCGCGCGGGTTTCCAGCTCCTCCGCGCCGTAAACGCCGATCCGGATGCCCCGGCGGAGCAGTTCCTCCCGGAAATCATAGCCGTCCGGATTCGCGGGGCCGGAGGGATGATAGACCCGGCCCCGGAAGGAAACCTCCGTCCCGGGAACCAGCCCTTCCGGGATCTCCGGGGCATGGAAGCTCCAGTAGGCTCCGCCGGCCAGCGGCGCCCCGTCCAGCGTGACGCCGGAGAGCGCGGTCCGCACCTGAATGCCGGACCGGAGCTCCACATCCTCCGTCACGACGCCGGAGATCTGACAGACGCCCTCCTCCGGCAGGGCGGGATGATAGGCGAACCAACCCCGCAGGCAGCCCAGCGTCAGGGCCAGAACCAGCCACGCGCAGAAGCGCCCCCGATCCCGCAGGAGAAGGAGGGCGCAGAGGGCCAGCAGCGCGCCGGCGGCGCCGGGAACCCAGGAGGGGGCGGCGCGGCCCAGCAGGATGCCCGCCGGGAACGCCGCCGCCAGGGCGGGAAGCAGCCAGCCCCGGAGCCGGGCGTTCACAGGGAAATCCGATCCCCGGCCCGGGCGACGGAAGCCTCCGGGAAGATTTCCCGGGCCTCCCGCAGGAGCAGGGCGGGGGAGAAGTTCGGATTCAGATGGGTAATCACCAGGCGGCGGGCTCCCGCGTCCCGGGCCAGCTCCGCGGCCAGCGCGGCGGAGAGATGGGGCTTGCCCTCCCCCCAGGCGTCGGCGGGGAAGAGCCCGTCCGCCAGCAGCAGATCGCAGCCCCGGTAAAACTCCCGCAGGCCGGGCAGGGTGTTCGTATCCCCGGTGTAGCCGAGGATGCGGCCCTCCGCCGCGATCCGGAAGCCCACCCCGGGCACGGGGTGCCGGGCGGGCCCGACGGCGATCCGGACCTCCCCGAGGGCGATCTCGTCCCCGGCGGAAACGGAATGCAGATCCAGGCAGGCGGCCCCGGCCGCGATGCGCCGCAGGGCGGAGGAATCATCCGCCGGCGCGTAGACGGGCAGCACCCGGCCCGCGGCCTCCAGCCGGTAAATCAGCGGCAGCAGGTCGCAGGCGTGATCGAAATGCCAGTGGGACAGCAGCAGGGCGTCCAGCTCCTCCGGCGGAAACACGCCGGTCAGCCGGGACAGCACCCCGGAGCCGAGATCCAGCTGCAGCCGCAGGCTTCCGGCCTCCAGCAGATACCCGGAGGTGGCCCCCTCCGCGGCGGGGAAGGGCCCGTTGATTCCCAGCAGATGCAGGCGCATGATCAGATCTCCTTTGTTTCGCCGCCGTTGGCCGCAAAGACGCGGGCCGCGAGCTTCAGCGCGGAGGCCACCTCCGCGGATCCCTCCGCGGAATACCACAGGGCGGGGCAGGACGCCCGCTCGGACAGGCAGTCGTTCAGTGCGTCCGCGTTCATTCCGTAATAATCCGGCAGGGCGAGCAGGCTCTTCAGCGCGGCGTGCAGCGCCCGGGGAGAATCATAATCCGAGGCGAAAAGACAGATCGTTTGCATGGCGACAGGTTCCTTTCCTTCTCATATTCCCTTTCCCGTGCGGACGGAAAAGGCGATCATATACGCGGCGAAGGCGCCCTCCACGGTGATGACCCGGGAATCCCGGGTGGACAGCAGCCGCAGCAGGGGCACCTCCGTGCCCATGGAAGCCAGATACTGATACAGCAGCACCGCCAGCGTCAGGGCGGCGGGAATCCACAGCAGATGGGCAAAGGGCTCCCGCAGCCGCGTCGCGCCCGCCAGGGGCAGCAGCAGGCTCAGGGCCGTGCCCAGCAGAACCCCCAGCGCCAGGCTGCCGAAGAAGGGCCCCAGCGCCGAGAGCGGGGAGAGCAGCAGGCAGATCAGCAGCAGCATCCCCAGGGGGAGGACGATGACCGTCAGCTTTCGCAGGAACATGCTTCCTTCAACTCCTTCAGCATCTTCTGATCCGCGGGGCTCAGCTCCGCCTTCTCCAGCAGATCCGGCCGGAAGCGCAGCGTGGCCCGCAGGCTTTCCCGCCTGCGCCAGACGCGGATTTTCGCGTGATCCCCGTTCAGCAGGGGCTCCGGCACCTCCATCCCCTGCCAGACCCGGGGGCGGGTATACTGGGGATATTCCAGCAGCCCGTCGGAGAAGGATTCCTCCTCCGGGCTTTCCGCGCTGCCCAGGACGCCGGGCAGGAAGCGGGCGACGCAGTCCGTCAGCACCATGGCGGCCAGCTCGCCGCCGGTCAGGATATAATCCCCGATGCTGATTTCCTCGTCCACGCAGGTGTCGAGGGCCCGCTGATCCACGCCCTCATAGTGCCCGCAGAGCAGGATCAGCTCCTCCTCCCGGGCGAGGGCGCGGGCCTTCTCCGTCGTGAGGGTCGCCCCCCGGGGCCCGAGATAGATGCGGCGGCCGTGAAAATCCGGCCCCATGGCATACGCCATGGCGTCGTGAATGGGCTGGGCCAGCATCACCATGCCCGCCCCGCCGCCGAAGGGATAATCATCGGTGTTCCGGTGCTTCCGGTCCGAGAACGGGCGGATATCCACCGGCTCCACCTCCAGCAGGCCCTGGGCCCGGGCCCGGCCCAGAATGCTGGCGGAGAGGACGCTTTCGAACATCTCCGGAAAGATCGTGAGGATCTTAATCTTCAAAGACGGCCACCTCTTCCAGCTTCTCCCGCACCACGCGGATCCGCTTTTCCTCCGGGTCCACCTCCGGGAAGACCTGGCGCAGGGCGGGGGCCATGAAGGGCCGGGGGCCGGAGAAGACCCAGGTGTCCACGGTGCCGTGCTGCAGCACGTCCGAGAGGACGCCGAGCTCCTGCCCGGCCTCGTCCACCGCGCGGCAGCCGATCAGATCCGCGATGTACACCGCGCCCTCCTCCAGGGGAGCGGCGTGGGCCCGGTCGATGAACAGCCGCGTGCCCCGGAGACGCTCCGCGTCCTCCAGGGTGGCGCAGGTTCCCAGCCGGGCATAGACGAAGCCGTCATGCAGGCGGTGAAAATCGAAGGCCAGGGGATGGTATTCCCCCTTCTCCTCCGTGTAAAGGGTGGTCCAGGTTTCGAAAAGGGAAGGATCCGACGCCCAGGGCCGGATCTTGCATTCGCCCCGGAGCCCCTGGGGCCGGAGCACTTCCCCGATCTGAAGATATTCGGTCATGCGGATTCTCCTGTGAGGTGGAATTCGGCGCGGAAGCGCCCTGAAAAAGAACGGAATCCGCGGAAAGTCCGCGGATTCCGCCCTGCGTTATTGAATTTCGACAAAAACGGGCTTGGCGTTCTTTGCCGTGGCCGCCTTGATCACCGTGCGGATGGCCCGCGCGATCCGGCCCTGCCTGCCGATGACCTTTCCCATGTCATCCTCCGCCACGTGAAGCTCGAGGATGATGGCTTCCGGGCCTTCCGTTTCGGTGACAGTCACCTGTTCCGGGTGCTCGACCAAAGATTGCGCCACAAAAGTAAGCAATTCCTGCATGGAGACATCCTTTCTGTCAGACGGCTATCCTAAGGGAAAGCATCCTCACTTTTCCTCGATAGCGCCGGTCTTCTTCAGCAGAATACGAACGGTATCCGTGGGCTGCGCGCCGACGCCCAGCCAGTACTGCGCGCGCTCGTTGTCCACCTTGATCTCGGCGGGCTTGGTCATGGGATTGTAATAGCCGATTTCCTCGATGAAACGGCCGTCCCGGGGGCTGCGGATGTCGGCCACCACGACGCGGTAGAAGGGCTTCTTCTTCATTCCCATTCTCTTCAGGCGAATTTTAACGGACATCTGGATTTTCCTCCTCTTGGTGAATAAAAAGTATTTTATGGAAATCATATACGGAAGTATATGAGACCAATCACGGGTTCCGGCCGCGCCGCGCGGCCGCGGATCACATGCCCGGAAACTTCATCTTCCCCAGGCGGCCGAGGCGTCCCCGCCCCTTGGCGCCCATCATCTGCTTCATCATCTGCTGGGCCTGCTCGAACTGGCGGATCAGCTGGTTCACATCCTGCACCGTCGTGCCGGAGCCGGCGGCGATGCGCCGGCGGCGGGAGGCGTTGAGGATTCCGGGGTTCCGGCGCTCCGCCGGGGTCATGGAGCGGATGATGGCCTCGGGCTTCTTCATGGCGTTGTCGTCCACCTCGATGTCCCGGCCGCTCATGCCGGGCAGCATGTTCAGCATGCTCTTGAGGCCGCCCATCTTCTTCATGCTCTGCATCTGCTCGAGGAAATCCTCGAGGGTGAGCCGGTCGCTCATGCCCTTGCGGGCGAACTTCTCCGCGTCGTGCTCATCGAAGGCCTCGGCGGCCTTGTCGATCAGGGTCATGACGTCGCCCATGCCGAGAATCCGGCTGGCCATCCGGTCCGGATGGAAGGGCTCGATATCGGAAAGCTTCTCGCCGATGCCGCTGAACTTGATGGGCTTGCCGGTGACCGCCTTGATGCTCAGGGCCGCGCCGCCGCGGGTGTCGCCGTCCAGCTTGGTCAGGATCACGCCGGTCACGTCCAGCTTTTCATCGAAGGCCTTGGCCACGTTGACCGCGTCCTGACCGGTCATGGCGTCCACCGTCAGCAGGATCTCGGAGGGGTGAACCGCTTCCCGGATGCGGGCCAGCTCGTCCATCAGGGCCTCGTCAATGTGCAGGCGGCCGGCGGTGTCGATGATCAGCACATCCCGCCCGTAATACCGGGCGTTCTCCACCGCTTCCTTCGCGGTTTTGACCGGATCCTGCGTCCCCTTCTCAAAGACGGGAACGCCCACCTGCTCGCCGACGACCTGCAGCTGGCGGATGGCGGCGGGGCGGTAGATATCGCAGGCGGCCAGCATGGGCTTCTTTCCCTGCTTGGCCAGATACCCCGCCAGCTTGGCGCACATCGTGGTCTTGCCGGCGCCCTGCAGGCCGCAGAGCATGATCACCGAGGGAACGGAGGAGGACCAGGTGAGCCGGGCATTGGTGGAGCCCATGAGCTCGGTCATCTCTTCCTGAACGATCCGGAGCACCTGCTGGGAGGGCGTCAGGGAGGAAAGCACCTCCTGACCCACGCAGCGTTCCGTCACCTTCCGGATGAAATCCTTGGCGACGGCGTAGTTCACGTCGGCCTCCAGCAGCGCCATGCGCACCTCGCGCATGCCCTCCTTCACAGCCTGCTCCGTGAGCTTCCCCCGGCCCGTCATCTTCCGCAGGGCGCCCTGCAGCTTTTCACTCAAGCCCTCAAAGGCCATCTTTCTCCTCCTGATCCAGGCGCAGCAGCTCCTCCAGGAGCCGCTCCGTCCGGGCGAAATCCTTATTCCTCAGGGCTGCAAGCGCGGCCTCCAGCCCGGATTCCATCTTCTGAAACCGGTCCGCCATGCCCAGCGCCTCCTCCATGCCGAACAGCCGGGCGGAGGCCCGGGAGAGCGTTTCGTGCGCCGCCTGGCGGGAGATGCCCATTTCCGCGGCAATCTCGGCCAGGGAATAATCCTCCTCGCAGTGCAGGGAGAGGATGCGGCGCTGATTCTCCGTCAGCAGGCCCCCGTAGAAGGCCGCCAGGAAGGCCAGATCCACCTTCCTGTCCAGATCTTCCCTCGCCAGGGGGATCCCCTCCTTCTGTCAGGGGAAAACCCATGACAAGGGATCATTATACACAAAAGAAAGGCCCTGTCAAGCGTTTTTTCCTGACAGGGCCGGTGCCGCTGAAAAAATCAGAGCAATTTCTCCATCACGGTCTTCCGGGGGGTGAAGCCCAGCTTCCGATAGAAGGCCTGGGCGGCGTCGTTGCCCTCCCAGACGTTCAGGGTCACATCGTAGCAGCCCTTCTCCCGGGCCCAGGCGAACACGTAGTCGCTCAGCATGCGGCCCACCTGCTGCCGGCGGGAAGACTCGTCCACGCAGATATCGTCGATATACAGGGAAAGGGAATCCCGCAGGTCGTTGGAATGCTCCACGGTCTGCAGGATACAGAAGCAGTAGCCGATCACCCGGCCCTCCGCGTCCTCCGCCACAAAAACGGGGCGGTTCTCATCGACGAAAATCCGCTCCAGCTCCGCCGCGGTATACTTCCGGGTTCCGCTGATGAACAGGTCCGGCCGAATGACCGCGTGGACCTCCAGCACCTGGCTCAGCAGATTCAGCACCACCGGGATGTCTTCTTTTCTTGCTCTGCGAATATTCATGCGTTTTCTCTTTTCCTTTCAGGGAGAATCAGTTGGCGGCGGCGATGCGGCTGTTGATCGCTTCCACCACGGGGGCCGGGTCAAAGCCGTGCACCATGCAGGCCTCCTCCAGGCTTTCCATCTGGCTGGCCGGGCAGCCCAGGCAGTGCATTCCGATGGACATCAGCACGTCCACCGCTTCCGGGTGATTCATGACGATTTCCCCGATCAGGGTTTTCTCATTGACTTCCATGATTTCCGTTTCTCCTTCCAAATCTGGATGCTTTTCCGCCGGGCCGGCTTTCCGCGGCGCAGGGGGAGGGGTTACAGGGAGTTGACCAGGTCGAACAGGGGCCGGTTGAAATGCCGATCCGCGGACAGGGCCTCGTCGATGGGCATATAGGTCACGCGGCCGTTCTTCATGCCGATCACCTGATTGGCCACGCCGTCCCGCAGCAGCTTCACGGCCAGGTTGCCGGCCTCGAAGGCGAAGGCGCTGTCCCGGGCGGTGGGCTCGGCGCCGCGCTGGGTGTATCCGATGGTCGTGGCCCGGGCTTCCACCATGCCGCACATGCGCTTCATGACGGAGGCGAAGCGGACCGCGCTCATGGGCTCCCCTTCGTAGCAGGGCTTGCCGTGGGTGGTCAGGTATCCATACAGGTCGAAGGGCGCCATGGCGTCGTAGCAGCCCTCGGCCAGGATGATGGTGGCCCGGGTGTTCCCCTTGGCCAGCTGCTTGCGCAGCTGCTCGGCCACGCCCTCCACGGTCCACGGCACCTCCGGCACCACGACGATCTCGCTGCCGGTGGAAACCGCGGTGGTCAGGGCGATGTCCCCGCAGTGCCGCCCCATGACCTCGACCACGGCGGGCCGGTCATGGCTGCGGCTGGTGGCCCGGATGGCCCGCACCGCGTCGACGCAGACGTTCACCGCGGTATCGAAGCCCAGGGTCATCTCCGTATAGCCCAGGTCGTTGTCGATGGTCGCGGGAATGCCGATGCAGGGAACTCCCAGCTCGCACAGGCGCTGGGCGCCCTGGAAGCTTCCGTCGCCGCCCAGCACCACCAGGCCGTCAATCTCCATGGCCTCCAGCGTCTTGACCGCCAGCTCCCGATAGGTGGGATCCATGAACTCCACGCAGCGGGCGGTGCGCAGATAGGTGCCGGGCTCGTCGGCGATATCCAGCACCGTGTCCAGGTAAAGCTCCTGCATATCGTCGCGGATGTTCGTGCTCTTCCGCAGCAGGCCGTTGTATCCATGCTTGATGCCGATCAGCGGCATCCCGTACAGCGCGGCGCTGCGCGCGACGGCCATCACGGCCGCGTTCATTCCGGGGCTGTCCCCGCCGCTGGTCAATACGCCAATCTTTCTCATCGCAATGAAACGCTCCTTCCGGGATCGGTCGCGGCCCGTCGTCCGGCCGCTCCACCCCGCACAGTTTAACACAAATTTCTGCCGGAAGAAAGAGAAAAACCAAATTCGTCGAAGAAAAAACCAAATTCATATAAAAAAGAAGAAACAAAGTCCCGCCCGGGGGAGAATCCGCGGAAGGATTTCCCGCCGGCTCCCGTTCCCGCCCCGGGCGGAAGGCGCCGCACGGAATGCGCGGGAAAAGGGCAAAATGGAATAAAAAATGAGAAGGACGATTTGCGGAAAATAAGCAGGGAAATGAGGAATGAAGGGCGAATAAGGTCAAAAATAGCATGATTCGACCTGAAATCGCCCGAATTATACATGCTGTTCCTCAATGAGATGAGAAATGCGAAGCAAACTTTTGAGCAAAAACCCGGCAAAAGATGAGCAGGTATCACCATCCCGCCCATTGCTGAACGGACTGCGTCCTGCGATAATAGGGGCACAGGGCGCGAGACGCCGAAATGAAAAAGGGAGGAAACGAAGATGAAGAAACTGTTGGCTCTGATGCTGGCGCTGGCCATGATCCTGTCGCTGGCCCCCGCTGCCATGGCGGAGGGTGCGCAGGAACCCATCACGGTGACCGTGTTCCGCGGCGATCCCGGGGATCAGCCCACGGAGGACAACAAGATCTACAAGAAGATCGAAGAGGAGCTGGGGATCAAGTTCGAGATCGAGTTCCTGGCGGGCAACCTGGACGAGACCCTGGGCCTGAAGATCGCGGGCGAGGATTATCCGGACCTGTTCGACGGCGGCAACAGCGCCGAGACGCTGGAGAACGCGGGCGCCCTGATCGACCTGATGCCCTACATCAGCGAGGAGAAGACCCCGAACCTGTACAAGCACATTTACACCAATGACCGGATCAAGCAGCTGCTGAACGACGACGGCGAGCTGTTCATCATCCCGAACTACGGCATCAACTACAATGACCAGATCCAGAACGAGTGCAACGGACCCGCCTTCTTCATCCAGAAGCAGGTCATTGCGTGGAACAACTATCAGGTGCCGAAGACCCTGAACGAGTACTTCGACCTGATCGAGCGGTTCCTGGCCGAGAATCCCACCAACAAGGACGGCACCCCCTATCAGGGCTTCGCGATCCTCTGCGAAGGCTGGCGGCACTTCTGCCTGATCAACCCCGTGCAGCATCTGATGGGCCGGCCCAACGACGGCGAAGTGCTGATCGATGTGAATGATCCCGGCTACCATACCGAAACCTTCATCGACAAGCCCTATGCCAAGCCCTACTACGCCAAGCTGAACGAAGAGTTCCAGAAGGGCCTGATCAGCAAGGACACCTTCGTCATGAACTATGACCAGTACATCGCGGCCCTGTCCAGCGGCGTGGTCCTGGGCATGTTCGACCAGACCTGGGACTTCGGCACCGCGACCGATTCCCTGCGGGCCTCCAAGATGTATGAGAACACCTACCTGGCCCTGCCCCTGGTGTACGATCCCGAATACGTCGACGGAAAGGTCATCGAGGAGCACTACCTGAACGGCGCCGTCATGAACAAGGACCGCGGCTTCGGCATCTCCGTCAACTGCAAGTATCCGGAGCGGATGGTGCAGCTGTTCGAGACCCTGCTGTCCGACGAGTGGCAGAAGACCCTGCAGTGGGGCATCGAGGGCGAGGACTACTACGTGGAGAACGGCCGCATGCTGATGACCAAGGAACAGTATGAGCAGCGCTCCGACGCCGAGTGGAAGCGGGCGAACCGGGCCCTGGCCATCTGGGAATCCTGCCCGAAGAAGCAGGGCACCATGGATGACGGCAACGCCTGGGATCCCGGCCAGCAGCCGGAAATCTACTTCGATCAGATGTCCGACTATGACAAGGAATTCCTGACCGCCTGCGGCAAGAAGACCCCCGCTGAGTTCTTCAACCCGCCGATCGAGCTGGCTCCCTACGGAGAAGCCTGGCAGATCGACAAGGCGCCCATCGACGTGGATTACAACAACGGCTTCCTGCCCATCCAGGACCGCTGGCTGCCCACGATCATCACCTGCGATCCTTCCGAGGTTGACGCGAACTGGGATGCCTTCGTGGCCGAGATCACGCCCTCCGCGGAAATCTACAGCAACTTCATGCAGGAAGAAGTGCTGAAGCTGGTGGAGCAGGCGACGAACTGATCCGACAGATTCCGACCCGGGGGGAGAGTTCATCTCTCCCCCCGGATTTTTCCAAAAGGAAAGCTTTTTTCACCGGTCTGCGTGGCAAAGCCGCCGGGGAGAACGCCGGGCGGATGGTCCGGCGGTTTCGCCGCACAGCACCGGAGAGCCAGGAGGAAACGGAGGGAAAGGAAAATGACTGCGATCCGTCAAAAAGCGCCGGGAACCCCCGGAAAGAAGCGCGGATTCTGGTACACGCTGGGGAAGCAGTATCAGCTGATGATCATGTCCGTGCCGATGCTGCTGTATGTGCTGCTGTTCAACTACGCACCCATGTGGGGCTGGCTGACCGCCTTCCAGGACTATGTGCCGAAGAAGGGCCTGCTGGGCAGCAAATGGGTGGGTCTCGAGAACTTCCGCTTCCTGTTCGGGCGGGAGGATTTCCTGCTTTCCATCCGGAACACCCTGGCCATGAGCGTCATCAACCTGGTCTTCGGCACGGTGAGCGCCGTGGTGCTGGCGGTGCTGCTCAACGAGGTGCGGAACCGGACCTTCAAGCGCACCGTGCAGACCGTGACCTACCTGCCCCACTTCCTGAGCATGGTCATCGTCGTCGGCATGGCGCAGAACATTTTCTCCAGCAACGGGTCGGTGAACCAGCTGCTGCTGTCCCTGGGCCTGGTGAAGGAGCCGGTCTTCTTCCTGGGCAAGGGCGAATACTTCTGGTGGCTGGTGGGCGTGATCAACGTCTGGAAGGAAGTCGGCTGGAACACGATCATCTACATCGCCGCCATGACCTCCATCGATCCCAGCCTCTATGAGGCGGCGTCCATCGACGGGGCGGGGCGGTTCCAGAAGATCCTGCACGTGACCCTGCCCGGCATCCGGTCCACCTTCATGGTGCTGCTGATCATGAACATCGGCCACCTGATGGAAGCGGGCTTCGAGATCCAGTACCTGATGCGCTCCGGAATGACCATGAAGTATTCCGACACCATCGACGTCTTCGCCATCCTGTACAGCTTCGGCTCCAGCAAGCCCCACTACGCCTACGGCACCGCGGCGGGCATGTTCAAGAGCGTCGTGGGCATCATCCTGCTCTTCGGCGCCAACCGGATCGCCCGGGCCCTGGACGAAGAGACGCTGATCTGAGGAAGGGAGGAAAGAGCCATGACGACCTCAGCCACTCTGAAAAAGCTTCCGAAAAAGAGCCTGGGCAGGCGCTGGAAGGAGCTTCGGTTTCCGATCTTCAACGGGCTGGTGCTCTGCCTGCTGATGTTCATTACCCTCTATCCCGTGCTGAACACGGTGGCCTATTCCTTCAACGACGGCATGGACGCGGTGAAGGGCAACATCGGCATCTGGCCCCGGGTGTTCTCCACGGAGGCGTACCACTCCCTGCTGCGGGACAGCGCGGTGTACCAGGCCTTCTGGATTTCCCTTTCCAAGACCGTGATCATCACGCTGCTGAACCTGTTCTTTACCTCCATGCTGGCCTTCGCCCTGAGCCGGAAGGAATACGTGCTGCGGAGGTTCATCACGACGGTCATGGTGCTGACCATGTACGTCAACGCCGGGCTGATCCCGAACTATCTGCTGATTTCCCGGACCCTGGGGCTCAGCAAGAGCTATTGGGTTTACATCATTCCCACGATGTTCTCCTGCTTCAACATGATCGTGATCCGGACCTATATCGCGGGGCTGCCGGACGCGCTGGTGGAAAGCGCCCACATCGACGGCGCCGGGGACCTGCGGGCCTTTTTCCAGATCATCCTGCCCCTGTGCCTGCCCGTCATGGCGACGGTGGCGCTGTTCGTGGCCGTGGGCAGCTGGAACTCCTGGTTTGACACCTACCTCTACAACGGCAGCAAGAAGGATCTGTACACCCTGCAGTATCTGCTGAAGATGAAGCTGGCCACCACCCAGAACAGCGCGGGAGCCGCCAACGCGACGGCGGACGCCCTGTCGAACACCTCCAAGGTGGCGCCGATCACGGTTCGCTCCGCGATCACCGTGGTTTCCGCGGTGCCGATCCTGGTGGTTTATCCCTTCCTGCAGAAGTATTTCGTGACCGGCATGGCGCTGGGCTCCGTGAAGGGATAAGACGCAGGCGGCTCCGCGGACGGCAGAGCCGGAACGCCGGCGGGGGAAGGGAAAACCTCCCCGGCGGAAGGAAACACGCCCGGACACAGGGAAGGAGGGGACGCGGCGATGCCCCGAATGAAGAAACTGAGCATCCCGGCGGCGGAGGGAGAGCACCACAGCCAGCCGGACAGCGTGCGGGCCAGCCGGTACGAGGATGGCTTCCGCGTGCTGCAGGGAAATCTGGAATTTGTCACCTATCAGGAGAATTCGTCCTTTCGGATGTGGTATTCCGATGTACCGTGGCGGTATGAAAACCATTATCATTCCGCGGTGGAGATCGTGCTGCCCCAGTCCGGATGGGTGGATTACACCGTGCAGGACCAGCTGTATCACGTGCACAAGGACGAGGTGCTGATCGTGCCGCCCCAGGTGCCCCACGGCCTGAGCATGGAGCAGGGCAGCAGCCGCCTGCTGTTTCTTTTCGAGCCCCAGATTCTCGACGAGATGCGGGATATCCGGGCCGCGTCCCACAGCTTCAGCCGCGTGTTTTACCTGCATGATTTCTCCGAAACCCACACGCGGATCCGGGAGCTGCTGGAGAAGGCGGCGGAGAGCTACCGGTCCCAGGAGGCCATGTGGAACACCGTGTGCTTCAGCTGCATGCTGCAGATCTACGCGCTGCTGGGGCAGGAATACGTTTCCCAGCGGAGCCTGCGGGAGCGCCGGCAGGAGAACGTGATCGAGACCCAGGTGATCTCCACGGCCATGAACTACATCAACACCCATTACCAGCGGGAGCTGACGCTGGACGAGGTGGCGAATTTCGTCGGCTTTAACCGGTATTATTTCTCCCGCTCCTTCAAGATCCAGACGGGATACACCTTCAAGGACTATCTGTCCCAGAAGCGGGTTCAGGCGGCGATGGAGCTGCTGATGCACACGAAGAAGCCCATGCACGAGGTGGCCGAGGAGAGCGGCTTCGGCTCCATTGCCACCTTCAACCGGGTGTTCCGCGACAGCAAGGGCTGCACGCCCACGCAGTACCGGACGATCTACGGCGAATACTGACCGGCAGGGCCGGCGCCGGGACGGAAATCCGTCCCGGCCTTTTTGTAACAATTTCGAAATGCATAATTTACAATTTCGTCATTCTGTGGTACACTTCCGGAAGAAGGTTTTTCCGGAAGGGGGTATACGGAAGGTGAACAGGAGACACCCGCGCGAAATCGGCAGAAGGGGAATGGCCGCCCTGGCGGCGCTGCTGCTGGCGCTGGGAGGCGCATCCCCCGCGCTGGCCTACCGGGAGGGAACCCTGTATTCCGGTGTGCACAGCGAGGCCGTGAAGGAGATGCAGACCGCCCTGATCCAGCTGGGATACCTGGGCGGGACGCCGGACGGCATTTTCGGCACCAATACGGAAAACGCGGTGAAGAAGTTTCAGCGCGGCAACGGGCTGAAGGCCGACGGCGTGGCCGGGGCGAAGACCCTGGAGCTGATTTACAAAAAGGCCGGCGGGGCGGCGCCGCAGAACGAAACGTCCGCACAGCCGGCCCAGCAGACCCAACAGACGCAGTCAGCTCAGCCGGCGCAGAACGCGCAGGCCTCCGGGCTCTTCGGCGGCACCTATACCACCCTGCGGCAGGGAAGCTCCGGGCCCCGGGTCACGGCGCTGCAGCAGCGGCTGATCGCCCTGGGATACCTTTCGGGAAGCGCGGACGGGAAATTCGGCGGCGCGACCAAAAAGGCCGTGCAGGCCTTCCAGAAGAAGAGCGGCCTGAAGGCGGACGGGCTGGCGGGGAAGAAGACCCTGCAGGCCCTGGAGAGCGACGCGGCGCCCGCTGCCGGGAGCTCCGCCCCGGCGGGGGAGAGCCCCGCGAACACGGTCCCCGCGGACGCGTCCGCCCAGGCGGCGGCCGCCCCGGGCGTTCCGACCCCCACCCGGACCGCCACGGCGCCCTCCGGCGGGGAGGTGAAGCTGCTGCACTGGTTCGACCAGGTCAAGCCCAGCCTGAAAACCAAGCAGATCATGTATATCTATGAGCCCTCCTCCGGGGAGGGATGGAACCTGATGATCTACTCCTGCGGCCGGCACTGCGACGCGGAGCCCTGCACGGCCGAGGACACGGCCAGCATGCTGCGGGCCTTCGGCGGAAAGAACACCTGGAACCAGAAGGCGGTCTACGTCCGGCTGCCGAACGGCACCTGGACCATCGGGGCGACCCACGACATGCCCCACATGTCCGGCCGCGTCAAGGACAACAATTTTGACGGCCATCTGTGCGTCCATTTCCTGCGCACGATGAGCGAAGCCCTGGAGCACGATCCGAACTACGGCGTTTCCAACCAGCGGACGATCCGCTCCTTCTGGAAATCAATCACCGGCGAGGACATTCAGGACTGATCCGGTTCCCCCAAAATAGCCCGGGCCCCGGCGGAGATTCCGCCGGGGCCCGTTTTGTACGGCTTCCGGATTATTCGGCTTTCGATGCCCGGACCCGGGCTCCGGCGGGAATCCGCCGGGGTCCGCTCTTTTCCCCCTCCGGCTTCCGGGGCTCGCGGATGCGGATTTCCCCGCCCTTCACGCACAGGCGCACCGGCTCGCCCAGGGCGATTCGGCCCTCCAGCAGCGCCTCAGACAGGGTGTCCTCCACGGTGCGCTGGATCAGCCGGCGCAGCGGCCTGGCGCCGAACTTCGGGTCGTAGCCCTCGCGGCTCAGCTTCTCCCGGACGTTCTTGTCCCAGGTCAGCTTCACGTCCCGCTCCTTCAGCCGGGCGGCCACCTGGCGCAGCATCATCTCCGTGATCTGCAGGATGTCCTCCTCCGACAGGGCGTGGAACACGATCAGCTCATCCACCCGGTTGATGAATTCCGGCCGGAACAGCTCCTTCACCTCCCGCATGACCGCGTCCTTCATGGCCTCGTAGTCCTGCAGGCTCTTTTCGCCCGCGGAGCCGAAGCCCATGGAGCGGCTGGTGGCGATGGTATGCGCGCCGGCGTTGGAAGTCATGACCACGATGGTGTTCTTGAAGGAAACCACCCGCCCGGTGTTGTCCGTCAGGCGCCCGTCCTCCAGGATCTGCAGCAGGATGTTGAACACATCCGGGTGCGCCTTTTCCACCTCATCCAGCAGCACCACGCTGTACGGCTTGCGCCGGACCGCCTCCGTCAGCTGGCCGCCCTCCTCGAAGCCCACGTAGCCGGGCGGGGAGCCCACCAGCCGGGAGACCGTATGCTTTTCCATGTATTCGCTCATATCCAGCCGGATCACCGCGTCCTCGTCGCCGAACATGGCTTCGCCCAGGGCGCGGCACAGCTCGGTTTTGCCCACGCCGGTGGGCCCCAGGAAGATGAAGCTGCCGATGGGCCGCTTCGGATCCTTCAGGCCGGCCCGGGCCCGCCGGATCGCCCGGCTGACGGCCGAGATGGCCTCGTCCTGGCCCACCAGGCGCTTATGCAGCGTCTCCTCCAGCTTCATCAGCCGGTGCGCTTCCTTTTCGGTCATCTTCTGGACGGGAATGCCGGTCCAGACGGACACCACCTGGGCGATGTCCTCCTCGGTGACCACGTCCCGGGCCGTGGACTGGGCCCGGTTCCAGGCATTCCGCCGGTTTCCGATTTCCTTCGTCAGGGACGCCTCCTGATCCCGCAGGGTGGCCGCCTTTTCGTAATCCTGATGGGCGATGGCCTCGTTCTTCTCGATGCGGAGGGCCTCCAGCTTCTGCTCCTGCTCCAGCAGGTCCGCCGGCGCGGTGCAGGCCTGGATCCGGACCCGGCTGGCCGCCTCGTCCATCAGATCCACTGCCTTGTCCGGCAGGAACCGGTCCGAAATGTAGCGGTCGCTCAGCTTCACCGCCGCCGCCAGCGCCTCGTCCGTGATCCGGACCTTATGGTGCGCCTCGTATTTGTCGCGCAGGCCGTACAGGATGCGCAGCGCTTCCTCCGCGGTGGGCTCGCCCACTGTCACGGGCTGGAAGCGGCGCTCCAGGGCCGAATCTTTCTCGATGTGCTTCCGGTATTCCTCCAGGGTGGTGGCGCCGATGCACTGCAGCTCGCCCCGGCTCAGGGCCGGCTTCAGCAGATTGGCGGCATCCAGGCTGCCCTCGCTGCTGCCCGCGCCGATGATCGTGTGCAGTTCGTCCATGAAGAGCAGGGCGTTGCCGGCCTTTTTCAGCTCGTCCATGACGTTCTTCAGCCGCTCCTCGAACTCTCCGCGGTACTTGGTGCCCGCCACCAGGGAGCCCATGTCCAGGCTCAGCACCCGCTTTCCCGTCAGCATCTCCGGCACGCAGCCCCGCACGATGCGCTGGGCCAGGCCCTCCACCACCGCGCTCTTGCCCACGCCGGGCTCACCGATCAGCACGGGGTTGTTCTTGGTCCGCCGGATCAGAATCTGGATGATTCGCTGGATCTCCTCCTCCCGGCCGATGACCGGATCCAGCTCGTTCTTTTCGGCCGCCTGGGTCAGATCCCGGCAGTACAGATCCAGCGCGGAGCGCTTTTCCTGCTGCGGCGGCTCGCCGCCCGCCTGCCGGAACTGGGCAAAGAAGGGCACGAAGTTCGGCACCCGGGGCTCTCCCTCCGGGGCGGAGGCGTTCTTCCGCATCTGCTGCAGCAGTTCTTCCCGGGCGGCGGAAAGATCCACGCCGGCCTTGCGCAGCAGCGCGCCGGCGACCCCGTCGTCGCTGCCCAGCAGCGCCAGCCACAGATGATCCACGGTCACGTAGGTCTGTCCCAGCTTCCGGGATTCCACCGTGCAGGTCTCCAGCAGCTTCTTCGCCCGGGGGCTCAGCTCGATCCGGCCGCCGGTCGGGGGCTCCAGGCCCTCGGTCTGGATCTTCTCCCGGATCTCCGCCACGGCGCTGTCAAAGCTGATCCGGTTGGAAACCGCCTGCGGCACGGAGAAGCCGGCCTTCAGCAGGGCGAGCAGGATGTGCTCGGTGCCGACGTAGGGCATCTGAAGCTCGGAGGCGATGCGCTGGGCCAGCTGCATGGTCTGCTGGGCCTTCTGGGTAAAACGTCCGAAAATTGGCATGGAAAATTCCTTTCTCTCCTCTTTTTTCTGTCCCGACCGCAGCGCCCCGAGCACCGTGCTCAGAATGCTCTGCAGATTTCCCTTCATCAGATCCGCGTTCATCCGGCTCATACAGTCGGCGCAGAGATGACGGGTGGTGGTTTCCTCTCCGGTCAGCACGGAGACGGTAAAGCTCGCTTCGTTCCGGTGGCATTCATCGCACAGCATGGCGCTCTGCCTCCTCTCTCCGGGACCGCGGGGGTCCCGTTTTCTCCGGCGCGGTTCAGGCCCGCGCCGCGTCCTTGTTCGCCAGGGCGAGGATCATGGATTTGAGGATCCGCGCCCGCAGCGTTCCCTTCATTTCCGGCGTCAGGGGCACCGCCATCGCCTTTCCGCTGACGGCCGCGGCCATCAGGGACGCCTCCTCCGGGGAAGCCATGCGGGTTTCCTTCAGGTGCGCCACGATGCGCAGCGCCTCCTCCTCGCTGATGCTGTCCCCGATCCGGTCCCGCACCAGGTAGGCCATCTTCTGCGGGCCGGATTCCACCACCCGGACGATCCGGATGTATCCGCCGCCGCCCCGGTGGCTTTCGGTCAGATATCCCTGGGAAGGGGAGAACCGCGTGGCCAGCACGTAATTGATCTGGCTGGGGGCACAGCCGAAATACTCGGCCAGCTCGTTCCGCCGCAGCTCCACCTGGGGGCTGTCCTCTCCCAGCATCTCCTTGATAAACTGTTCAATCGAGTCACTGATACGCATTTCCAGAACCCCCTTTTGTCGGGAAAGCCAATTGACTTTCTTTGACTTTGAAGATTGTATCATGTTTTTCCCGATATTTCAAGCCCCTTCCGGGAATCCGCCGGCGGTTTACTCCCTCCGGGAAATCCGTCGGCAGGGTCAAAAGATCGCAATGAAAAAAGCGACCGCCGCTCTGCAAAGCAGCGATGCGTGCGCTTCCCCGGGTAAAACAGCGAAGTGCTTCTGTGAATCAGGGGACTGTTCCCGGCGGGGAAAAGCTTGTAAAATGACGGGGCTGTGGTATCATGGGAGAAGGAAAACCGGGCCCGGCGGATCCAAAGCCGGGCATTACGCGATACGGAGGAAACGGGAAATGGGAAAAGGGAAACGGACCCCGCTCGCCCGGAGGATCATCGGCGATATTCTGCTGGCTTTGGCGGTTCTTCTGCTTGCCGACGCCTTGTTTGTGATGCCGGCCCGAATCGATGCGGTCGTGCTGAAGGCGGATTATCAGGAAGTTTTCACATATGAGATCATCCTCTGCGTGATTCTGCTGCTGTGCGCGCTGGATGTCCGGTTCAATCTCCTGACCCGTTGGAAGCCCGTCGTGCTCCGGGTGATCGGATGGATCCTGCGGACCGGCCTCGTGCTGTTCAGCGCGGTGATCCTCTTCTTCTGCGGAAAGGTGATCGCCGGCGGCATGATCCAAAACGCGGGGCAGGCGGATTACGCCATCGTGCTGGGGCTGGCGCTGGAAAACGGGGAACCCGCGCCGGACCTGCTGGCCCGGCTGGACACCGCCCGGAACTATCTGGAGAAATATCCCGAAGCGAAGCTGATCCTGACCGGCGGGAACGCGGAGGGAACCGGCCGGACGGAAGCCGCCGTCATGCGGGATGTGCTGACGGAGCAGGGCGTGCCGGAGGATCGGCTGATCCTTGAGGATCAGGCCACCACGACGAAGGAGAACTTCCGCAACATCTCCGAAATCGTCCCGGCGGGGGATCCGGTGGTGATGATCAGCAGCGATTATCACATGGACCGGGCGGTCCGGAACGCGGCGGAAAACGGCTTCTCCCAGGTGATGAGGCTCCCGGCTCCCTCCAGGTTCCTCGCGTACGGCGCGAACATGCTGTCGGAGGTCGTGCTGGATCTGAACGATCTCACCAAATAACAGGCGCCGGGGCCGGGAATCTTGAGAATAACGTTTGGCCTGTAGTCAGGTTCGATTCCGGACTACAGGCCTTTTTTATTCTCCGAACGCAGCCATCATCCTCTCCAGCAGCACTTCAGAAGGCTTGGAAAACACCTGATACTTCTTCCAAATGACCACAATGCCTGCTTCAAGCGGCGGATCGAAGGGACGGAAGCAGAGGTCGGAGGTCTCCGTGGTGTTGACGACCTGATCCAGGCCGACCGCACAGCCGATGCCGGACTTGACCATCAGCGCGCCGTTATACATCAGGCTGTAACCGGCAACGATGTTCAGCGACTCATAGGTTTTCCCGAACCAGTCGAGGTAGTCGTTGCCGGCTTTTTGTGATGCCATATCCTGGCGGGACATGATCAGGGGAATGCCGGTCAGATCTTCTCTCCGGATATGCTTTTTCTGAGCAAGCGGATGATCCCGGCGCAAGACCAGGCCCCAGGTGTCTTTTGCGGGAAGCCGAAGGCTGTTGTAGCGAGACACATCCGCCGGTTCCACCAGAACGCCGAAGTCGAGCAAGCCCCTTTCCAGCCGTTCCATCACATCTTCCGCGTTGCCGCTGTAGATCTGGAAACGGATGCCCGGATGATCCTCCCTGATCTGTGCCATCAGGTCAGTCACTTTTTTCAATGCGAAGGTTTCACCGCTGCCGACGAAAACATCCCCGGCCACGGCGGTGCCCATGGAGGAAAACTCCGCTTTCGTCCGTTCCGCCATCTCCAGGATTTCTTCGGCACGCTTGCGGAGCAGCATGCCCTCCGGCGTCAGCACCATGGAGCGGGTCGTGCGGATAAACAGTTTCTGCCCCAGTTCCTCCTCCAGCTCCTGGATCTGCCGGGACATGGTGGGCTGGGTCACGTGGAGCACTTCGCTGGCTCCGGTCAGCCCGCCTTCCCGCGCTACCGTCAGAAAATAATTGAGCACCCTCAGTTCCATATCCATCCCTCCCATTTCATCATACCACATTTATTATTGCCTGAAAAGCAAAAATCATATTGTCTTTTAAGTATTTGCTATCTTGAATGGTGTTCTTTATAATATGATCCGGGAGGTGGGCATGTGATTGCCATGAGCGAGGAGCAGGTTTATGAATGCCTGGCGGAAGCGGGCTGCGGCAAGGAGCTGATCAAACAGTTCGAAGCGTGTCAGCATTCCGGAAGTCAGAAGGATCAGATGCGACTGCTTGCGGATTACCGCCGCCTCCTGCTGGAGAGAATCCACGCGGAACAGAAGAAATTGGATCTGCTGGATTATTTGGTTTGGACCGTAAAAACAAACGGTTCTTCGGCAGAGGAGGGAAAGCATTGAAAAGATGGATCGCAATTCTGGTGACAGCGATGCTGGCAATACTCCAGACAGGCGCATTTGCGGAAAGTGACGATGAGATCAGTAACTACACCCGGTATGCAGATTATATCCCGCAGGCCGCGGAGCCTGTCGGCCTGATCCCCGGAGAGAATCACAGAACACTGGTCGTCTGGTTCTCACGGGTCGGGAATACCCTGTTTGATCCGGATGTGGATGTAGTTTCCAGTGCGACCCTGAACCTCGGCAAAGATGGCGCACTGGTCGGCAATGCCCAGATGATCGCCGGCTGGATCACTGAAGAAACGAAAGCGGATGTGTTCCAAATCCAGACCGCATATACCTACCCTTCGGATTATGATCAGACCGTGCAGGTAGGCGAAGGGCAGGATATCGATTACGTGGATCTGGCGCTGGCTTCTCATCTGGAGGATGTCAGCGGATATGACACAGTATGGCTGGTTGCTCCCATCTGGCATTACACCGTATGCACACCCCTGCGGGCTTTCCTGGAGGAGACCGATCTCTCCGGCAAAACGGTTTATGTCATGACCACGCATTGTGGGAGCCGGTTTGCGGATACCGTGGAGAAGATTCAACAGTTTCAGCCGAACGCCACCGTGGTTCAAGGCGTGGCGGTTTCCGGATTTGACCCCGGCAGCTCTGAAACTGAAGTGAGAGAATATGTGCGAAGCACGATAAAATGAGGAGGAAATAAAAATGAAGCGTACCATGATGATCCTTTTGGCGATCCTGATGATGCTGTCTGTGTGCATGACCGCTTCTGCCGAAGGCGAAAAGCGTGTGGCAAAAGACGAGGCGCAGATGCAGACCGACGATCCCACTATGCCGACCCGCCTGCCGCCGGAAAACGGTACGAAGATCCTGCTGCACTTTGGAGACACCGTGATCCCCGGCGTCCTGAACGACAGCGAAACCGCCCAGGCCCTGATCGCCAAGCTGCCCTATACCCAGCACATGAGCCGCTATTCCCATGACTTCTGCGGCGTGACCGAGGATCTGCCCTACAATGAAGAAGAAGAGCATTACGGCTGGCTGAACGGCGATATCGACTATGCCACCGATGCGCCTTACTTTACGATCCTGTTTGAGGATCAGGACGAATCCGAGATCTACGGCAGTCAGGTGAACATCGGCGTGATCACCTGCCCGCTGGCGGACATCGCGGCTCTGGACGGAAGCTATGACGTGCTGATCGAGCTTGACGGAAGCGAAGAGGAGGAGGAACCCATGATGCAGATGAAGATCAACGATACTCCGGTCACCGTGGCCTGGGAAGACAACGAATCCGTTTCCGCGCTGAAGAAACTGGCAGCGAACGACCTGACCATTCAGATGTCCATGTACGGCGGTTTTGAGCAGGTCGGCTCCATCGGTCAGCGCTTGCCCAGCAGTGATGTGCAGACCAGCACTTCTTCCGGAGACATCGTGCTGTATTCCAGCAATCAGCTGGTGGTGTTCTACGGCAGCAACTCCTGGGCCTATACCCGGCTGGGACACATCACTGACAAGACCCCCGAGGAAATG
>ONCV01000036.1 GCA_900316415.1 uncultured Eubacteriales bacterium | reverse complement strand
AGAAAACTTCTACAATCTTCGCCTCTCAGAGGCTTGTTTGCCATACACTTCTTTGTTCGGCGGCCCTGCTCCGTTCGTAAAAGATGTTTTCACACTAATACAGCTCCGGATTTCCGGAGCTGTATTTGCAGATTTGATTACTTGCTGTGCTGAGCGTCCACCAGGGCCTGAACCTTCGTGGGCAGGCCGAAGAGCGTGATGAAGCCGGCAGCATCCTTCTGGTTGTAATCGCTGGCGCCGAAGGTGGCAATATCTTCGGAGTACAGGGAATAATCGCTCCAGAGCCCCGCCTTGATGATGTTTCCCTTGTACAGCTTCAGCCGAACCTTGCCGGTCACATGCTCCTGCGTCTTGTCCACGAATGCGGAGAGCGCTTCCCGCAGGGGGGAGAACCAGAGTCCGTTATAGACCAGCTCGGCGAAGGTGATGGACAGCTTCTGCTTCTCGTGCATGGTCAGCTTGTCCAGGCAGATGGATTCCAGGGCTTCATGGGCTTTGTACAGGATCGTTCCGCCGGGAGTCTCGTAGACGCCGCGGCACTTCATGCCCACCAGCCGGTTCTCCACGATGTCGATAATGCCGATGCCGTTCTTTCCGCCCAGTTCGTTCAGCTTCAGGATGATGTTCTTCGCGGACATCTTTTCGCCGTCCAGCGCCACGGGAATCCCTTTCTCAAAGTCCAGGGTCACGTAAGTGGGCTCATCCGGCGCATCCAGGGGGGAGACACCCATTTCGAGGAAACCGGGCTTCTCATACTGGGGCTCATTTCCCGTATCCTCCAGGTCAAGCCCCTCGTGGCTCAGATGCCACAGGTTCTTGTCCTTGGAATAATTGGTCTCCCGGGTAATCTTCAGCGGAATGTGATGGGCTTCCGCATAATCGATCTCCTCGTCCCGGCTCTGGATATCCCATTCCCGCCAGGGGGCAATGATCGGCATATCCGGAGCGAAATGCTTCACGGCCAGCTCGAAGCGCACCTGATCGTTTCCCTTGCCGGTGCAGCCGTGGCAGATCGCATCGGCGCCTTCCTTCCGGGCGATCTCGACCAGGCCCTTCGCGATGCAGGGCCGGGCGTGGCTGGTGCCCAGCAGATAATCTTCATAAACGGCACCGGCCTTCATGGTCGGGATAATGTAATCATCCACATACTCTTCCGTCAGGTCCAGCACATACAGCTTGGAGGCGCCGGTTTTCAGCGCCTTTTCCTCCAGACCGTCCAGCTCCGTCCCCTGACCCACGTCTCCGGAAACGGCGATGATCTCCGGATTGTTGTAATTCTCCTTCAGCCAGGGAATGATGATGGATGTATCCAGTCCGCCGGAATAGGCCAGAACGACCTTTTTGATGTCCGCTTTGTTCATCGGGGAAAAACCTCCTTCAACTTCTTGGGTCCGGGGGAGAATATACACCGACTATACACTTCTGTCAAGCGGAAAATGATGGAAAAACAGGCAAAAGCCATACATGCAGCATGCATATATGCATAAATAATGAATATCTCATAAAGAAGGCGAATGAAATCCGGGGAATTGACTTTCCCCGCAAAAGTTCATAGAATAGAAGGTACGGATTTCGCGGAAAGGGGGAAGGGGGCATGATGGAAATCTGCCTGCTGGGGACGGGCGGCACGCTGCCGCTGGCGAACCGGGCCCTTTCTTCCGCGTACGTCCGGGTGAACGGCCGCGCGATGCTGATTGACTGCGGCGAGGGAACCCAGGTCGGAATCCGGCGCCTGGGATGGGGCTTCCGCTGCCTGGAAGGGCTGGTGCTGACCCATTTTCACGGAGACCACTGCACGGGGCTTCCCGGGCTTCTGCTGAGCCTGGAGAAGGCGGGGCGGGATGAGCCCTTTGACATTTACGGACCCTCCGGACTGAAGCGGGTCGTGGAAGGCCTTTGCGTGATCGTGCCCCGGCTGAGCTATGCGGTGCGGCTGCATGAATTTCCCCCGGAAGGGCGCAGCCTGGAGATGATCGGCCTGGAGATCCGATCCTTTCCCGTGAACCACGGCATTCCCTGCTATGGATACCGGATGGAGCTTCCCCGAAAGGGAGCTTTCGATCCGGAGAAGGCCAGGGCGCTGAAGGTTCCCATGGCGGAATGGAAAAAGCTGCAGGGGGGAGAAAGCGTCCGGATCGGCCTGCGGAAAGTCCGGCCGGAGGATGTGATGGGCCCGGCACGAAAGGGAATCACCGTTGTCTTTTCCACGGACACCCGGCCCTGCGAAACGCTGAGCAGGTATATCGCCGGCGTGGATCTGGCCATCCTCGAGGGAATGTACGCTTCGGAGGAGAAGGAGCCGCTGGCGGTCCGGAACCATCATATGCTGTTCCGGGAGGCGGCGCAGGCCGCGCGGGACGGCGGGGCGGAACGTCTGATCCTGACGCATTTCAG
This sequence comes from uncultured Eubacteriales bacterium, assembly GCA_900316415.1. Classification (GTDB taxonomy): domain Bacteria; phylum Bacillota; class Clostridia; order Christensenellales; family Aristaeellaceae; genus Aristaeella. The sequence continues at coordinate 18,038 of ONCV01000036.1, read as the reverse complement.
CACTAGCCTGGAGAATCCGGAGGATGGGCTGACGGCGGCGACGGAGGTGTTTCCGAACGCGGTCTGCGGACAGGACGGGATGATCATTCGTCTGAATTATCCGAAGGAGCGGGAACCCGCCGGCATCAAACTGAGCCGGGGGGACGGATGGACGGCGGAGCCGGATGCCGCTCCTGTGGGAACTGCGGAGGAGACCGGGGACTGAAAACCGATTTGAGGGGAACGGGGATAGCGCGGCGAGATGGATCGATTCGTATTGAAGGCGCCGTACCAGGCGTCGGGGGACCAGCCGGAGGCGATTGAGGCGCTGGCCCGGGGCGTGCAGCAGGGAATGAAGAATCAGGTTCTGCTGGGCGTGACCGGAAGCGGAAAGACCTTCACCATGGCATCGGTGATCGAGAAGGTGCAGAAGCCCACGCTGGTCATTGCGCACAACAAGACGCTGGCGGCTCAGCTCTGCTCCGAACTGAAGGCGTTCTTTCCGGACAGCCGGGTGGAATACTTCGTCAGCTACTATGATTATTATCAGCCGGAGGCCTACATCGCTTCCTCCGATACCTATATCGAGAAGGATGCCTCCATCAACGATGAGATCGACCGGATGCGCCACAGCGCCACCGCGGCGCTGCGGGAGCGGAAGGACGTCATCATCGTGGCTTCGGTCAGCTGCATCTACTCCATGGGTGACCCCAGCGAATACGAGGGTCAGATGCTTTCCCTGCGGCCGGGGATGCACATCGAGCGAAGCAGACTGGTCAGGGCGCTGATCGACATCCAGTACGAGCGGAACGAGCTTGAGTTTGCCCGGGGAACCTTCCGGGTGAAGGGAGATACGATTGAAATCATTCCCGCCGGGGAGCATGAGAAGGCCATCCGGATCGAGCTCTTCGGGGATGAGATCGACCGCATCTGCGAAATCGACGCGGTGAGCGGGCATGTCCTTTCCGTGCTGGAGCACGCGGCCCTCTTCCCGGCGACCCATTATGCCACGGATCCGGCGCATATGGAGGAGCATATCGGCCAGATCGAGGAGGATCTGCAGAAGCAGATTGCGGAATTTGAAGGGAAGGGGAGACTGCTCGAGGCGCAGCGCATTGCCCAGCGAACCCGGTACGACATCGAGATGATGCGGGAGATCGGGTATTGCCAGGGCATTGAGAATTACAGCCGGTATTTTGACGGACGCAAGCCGGGGGACGCGCCGTACACGCTGCTGGATTACTTCCCCGGGGAGTTCCTGACCATCATCGACGAGAGCCATCAGTCGATTCCCCAGATCCGGGCCATGTACAACGGAGATCGGGCGCGGAAGGAGATTCTGGTGGAATACGGCTTCCGCCTGCCCTCGGCCTTCGACAACCGGCCGCTGCTGTTTTCAGAATTCGAGGAACGCATCGGGCAGACCATTTTCGTCTCCGCGACTCCCGGTCCCTATGAGCGGGAACGGGCGGAGCAGGTGGTGGAGCAGATTATCCGCCCGACGGGACTGCTGGATCCGAAGGTGATCCTGCGGCCGGCGACCGGTCAGGTGGATGACCTGGTCGGTGAAATCCGCCAGGTGACGGCCCGGGGAGAGCGGGTGCTGGTGACTACGCTGACCAAGCGGATGGCGGAAAGCCTGACGGAATACCTGAAGGATCTGGAAATCAAGGTCCGGTACCTGCACAGCGACATCCTGACCATTGAACGGATGCAGCTGCTGCGGGATCTGCGGCTGGGCGAATTCGACGTGCTGGTCGGAATCAACCTGCTGCGCGAGGGACTGGATCTGCCCGAGGTGGCGCTGGTTGCCATTCTGGACGCGGACAAGGAGGGCTTCCTTCGGTCTGAAACCTCCCTTGTTCAGACCATCGGCCGCGCGGCCCGGAACGCGGACGGACGGGTCATCCTGTACGGGGATGTCCTGACCGAAAGCATGGAGAAGGCCATGGGAGAGACCAACCGGCGGAGAGCGCTGCAGGAGGCCTACAACGAAGCCCACGGCATTACGCCGGAAAGTGTGCGTTCCGCCATCCGGAACGTGCTGGAGATCACGAAGAAGGTGGAGGAGACCTCGGAACGGCCGATGACGGAGGAAGAGCGGGATGCCCTGGCCCGTCAGCTGGAAGAGGAGATGCTCGGCGCGGCGAAGGATCTGGAGTTTGAACGGGCTGCGAAGCTGCGGGACCGCCTGCTGGAACTGCGCGGAGAAGCGCCCATGCAGGATGACACGCAGCAGAAACGGCACAGAAGAAGGGAGCGGACGAGAAAAAGTGAAAGGTGAACAGAAGGTTTCCGGAGGGAACGGAATGTGGCTGCTGCCGGTGTTGCTGGCCATTCCCTTCGCCGCGGCCATGATTTTTGCGGCGATGAAATATGGCGGCCAGGTACAGAATCTGATCCATGTGGCGATCAAGCTGGTGGTGATAAAATGAGCGCAGAAAAGAAAACGCGGAGGCTGCCTGCCCGGTGGACCTCCATTCCGGCCGTGATTGCAGCCCTGCTGCTGACGGGAGCGCTGCTTATCACGCTGCTGGGCGGAACCGGCGTATATCTCATGACGAATCAAAGCCTTCATGTCCGGGCGGCGCAGAACCGGGAAGCCGTGGATCTGCAGATGCAGAAGATCCGGACCGGAATGGAAAAGCTCGGGGCGGAATATGGCTTCGACCCGGAACCGCTGATCGACCTGATTGACCGGGATTCCGTCGAGATCCTGGATCAGGAGGTCGCGGCCTGGTGGACCTCCGTTCTGAGAACCGGGGAGATGACGGAGGAACCGGTTTACGAGCCGGAAGGCGTGGAGGATACCCTGCTGGCGGATCAGAACTTCATTGACGGCCTCGATCCGATGGTTCAGGCGACCACCCTCAGCACGATTTCACGCCGGGCCGGCCAGATCGTGTTGAAATCCGCCATGCTGTTCCGGGATGTTCTGGTTCAGATGGCGCTGTCCTTTGCGGGCGAAAAGGTGGATCTGCCGGATCTGATGGCCGCCATGCAGAAGGTGCCGCTGATCGGCTGTGCCGCCTGCCTGCTGCTGGCGGGCCTGATCGCGCTGCTGATGAGCCGGAACCTGATCATAGCCGGGAAATATATCGGCGCTTCGATCAGCGCGTGCGGTTTGCTGTGGATCGTGGTCATGGCGCTGACCTGGGCGCTGAACCTGCGGGGCATGATTGCGGAGGCATCGGCCGCCCTGGAAATCCAGTTTGCGAGCCTGACCCAATTCCTGACGGGGAGCGGCTTCGCCCTGGCCGCGGGGCTGATGCTTCTGGGAGGCGTGCTGATGGCCCTGGCCAGGCGCGAATACCGCCGCTATGAGTAAGAAACGGGTTCGCGTGTATCACACCGTCCGGAGTCCCCGGATCCCCCGGCCGCTTACGCTGGCCGTAGCGGCGGATCTTCATTCGGAGGATTTCGACGACGTCCTTCCGGATTTCCGGAGCGCGGATGCGATTCTGGTTCCCGGCGATCTGGTCAACCGGCACCGTCACAGCTACGAGGAGGCCGCCCGATTCCTCCGGGAAGCCCCGAAGGCCGCTCCGGTCTTCTATTCCAAGGGAAACCACGAAAGAAAATGCGCCTATCGGGACGAATGGATGCGGCTGGTCCGGGAGAGTGAGGTGACCTGGCTCGACGATGAAAGCGTCCTGTTTCAGGGAATCCGAATCGGCGGGCTGTCCAGCCAGCGGGAGGGGGCGGCGAACCTGACCTTTCTGGATGAATTTGAAAGGCAGGAGGAATTCAAGCTGCTGATGTGCCACCACCCCGAAATGTGGCGGGATTATGTCCGGGGACGGAAAATCGATTTCACGGTCTGCGGCCATGCGCATGGCGGGCAGGTTCAGCTGTTCGGACGGGGGCTGTACGCTCCGGGCCAGGGCTTCTTTCCCCGGCTGACCCATGGGCTGCATGACCATGGCAAAATGATCATTTCCCGGGGAATGACCAACGGAACACGCATGCCCCGGATCAACAATCCCTGTGAGCTGATTATTCTTCGGCTGGAACCGATGTAATTTGAAAGGAGCAGAGGAGGACGTTATGGAAAAGGAAGATCTGCAGATTCTGATGGACTGGTTTGATAAGAACAGGGATCATGAAATGAGCTTTCTGGAAAAGGAAGCGATCAAGGCGGTTCTGCGGAAGTCCCGGACGGTGGGCGACCTGATGGAAACGGCGCTGAAACTGCTGAAGAAATGATGCGGACCCATAGGAAAAGGCTATGACATTTCATTATCATTTCATATTGGACAAATGGCTTATCTGGTGATATGATTCCGACATTCCCTGGAAGGAACGGGGGCGCCCGGCGGAGACAGCGCCGGGGAAGACAGGAAGAGGAGGAAGAAGAAAATGAAGAAGATTGCTCTTTGGCTGTGCGCGGTTGCGCTGCTGGTTTGCTCGCTGGGATCCTTCGCGATGGCGGACGCCTACAAGGTGGCGATTCCGGACGACGCGACAAATGAGGGCCGCGCGCTGCTGCTGCTCGAATCCATCGGAGCCATCAAGCTGAAGGATGATGCCGGCATTACCGCAACCACGAAGGATATCGAATCCTCCGTCGCCGAGATCGATTTTGTGGAGATGCAGGCGGCGACCGTGCCGACGGTGCTGCAGGATGTGGATTTCGCCATCATCAACAATAACTACGCGCTGGACAACGGCCTGAATCCCGCCAAGGAAGGCCTGGCCATCGAGAGCTCCGATTCTCCCTACAGCAACGTGGTCTGCGTGAAGGAAGACAATAAGGATGCGGATCTGACCAAGGCGCTGGTGGCGGCGTTCTCCTCCCAGCAGGTGGTGGATTTCATTGCGGAAACCTATCCGGATGGTTCCGTGGTCTCCGTGGTGAGCGAGCCCACCGACGGCTATGATGCTTCCGTGGATTATGAGGCGCTGAAGGGCACGAAGGTCAGCATTGCCGTGACCCCCGTTCCCCATGAGCTGATTGCCGATCTGGTGAAGCCGATTCTGGCGGAGAAAGGCATCGAGCTGGAAGTGATCGAGGTGACGGATTACGTGACCCCCAACGATATGCTGGAAGCGGGCGATGTTTACGCGAACTACTTTGCGCACATCCCGTACCAGGAGAATTTCAACGAGGAGAACGGCACCCATATCGCGATCGTTGCCCCCATTCATGTGGAGCCCATGGCGATCTACGGCGGAAAGACGGCTGATCTGGCTGTGCTGACCGGCAAATAATTCAGAAAGAACGAATGAACGCATTCGACACCGGCCGAGAAACCCGGCCGGTGTCATTTTGACGTTTTTACCTCGGAGGTTTGCCCATGATTGAAATCAGTAACCTGTCCAAAGCCTTTACGACGGCCGGGGGCACGGTGGACGCGCTGCGGAACGTGAATCTGACGATCCGGGACGGAGACATCTACGGCATTATCGGCATGAGCGGAGCGGGAAAAAGCACCCTGGTCCGCTGCATCAACATGCTGGAGCGCCCCACGGAGGGGTCGGTGGTGCTGGACGGCGTGAATCTGGGAACGCTGAAGAAGAAGGAAATGCAGGAGATGCGGCACCATGTGACGATGATCTTCCAGTCCTTCAATCTGCTGATGCAGCGGAACTGCCTGCAGAATATCATGCTTCCCCTGAAACTGATTCATATGCCCCGGGAACAGGCGGTGGCCCGGGCGACGGAACTGCTGCGGACGGTTGGAATGGAGGACAAGGCCCGGGCCTACCCGGCCCAGCTTTCCGGCGGCCAGCAGCAGCGCGTGGCCATTGCGCGCGCGCTGGCCACGGATCCGAAGGTGCTGCTCTGCGATGAGGCGACCTCCGCCCTGGATCCGAAGACGACGCACGATATTCTGTCCCTGATCCAGGAGATCAACCAGAAGATGGGCATTACCGTGATCGTCATCACGCACCAGATGAGCGTGGTGCAGGAGATCTGCAACCGGGTGGCGATTCTGGAAAACGGCACCGTGGTGGAGGAGGGAGACGTGAGTGAGGTTTTCTCCAATCCCAAAGCCCGGGCAACCAAGCGGCTGGTGTATCCGGACATGTCCGCGGGATTTGAATCCCTCGGCGCCCCGCATCAGCAGATGGTTCGGCTGGTGTTCCAGGGTGCTGGAGCCGCGGCCAGGCCGCTTCTGGCCTCCATGGCGATAGACTGCCGGATCGCGGCGAACATTCTTTCCGCGACCACCCGCACCCTGGACGGGAAGGTGTACGGCACGATGCTGCTGAACATCCCCGGCGGGCCGGAGGAACTGGCGAAGGCCGTGCAATACCTGAGCGGAACGCCGGATGTGCGGGTGCAGGTGGAAAGCGAGTATGAGAGCCTCCGCCGGGACGGGAGTTCCGGAGACGGGACGGATGAAGCGGAGAGCCGGATGGAAGAGGAGGTGAATGCGTGATGGCAGAGTATATCGCAAGATTTTTCAGTGAAAAGAAAATGGCGGACGCCTGGGTGCTGATCCAGGAAGACTTCTTCCAGGCGACGCTCTCCACGCTGTATATCACGCTGATGTCCACCCTTTTCGCCATCCTGATCGGCCTGCCGCTGGGGATTATTCTGGTGACGGGGGACAGCAAGGGAATTCGCCCGCTGCCCAGGTGGCTGATGACATTCCTGAACTGGGTGATCAATCTGCTGCGTTCCGCCCCCTTCATCATCCTGATCGTGCTGCTGATGCCCTTTACCAGGCTCCTGCTGGGCTCCGCTGTGGGCGACGGAGGAGTGATCGTTCCGCTGGTCATTGCGGCCTTTCCCTTCGTGGCCAGGCTGGTGGAAGGCTCCCTTCGGGAGCTGAATCCGAATATTATTGAGATGGCCCAGTCCTCCGGTGCCAACACCTGGCAGATTGTTTTCCATGTGATGCTGCCGGAGAGCGTTCCCTCGCTGATCACATCCTTCACCACCGCCATCACGACGATCCTGGGATATACTGCCATGAGCGGCGCCGTGGGCGGAGGTGGACTGGGAAACCTGGCCATCGCCCAGGGGCAGCAACGCTCAAACCACGCGGTGCTGCTGGCGGCGCTGGTGATTCTGGTCATCCTGGTTCAGATTCTACAGACTTTCGGAACCTGGCTGGCCAAAAAGTGCGACAGAAGGCAGAAGAATCAATAATATCTTGACATGAAAAGGCGCAGACAGTATAATTCAACGCGTCCGAAGTGACATTCTGAGCGCACCTGAGGCGGTTCTGGCCGGGGTGCGCCTTGATTATGAAACGGAGTGAAAAGACAATGGCAGAAGAGAAAACAACCATCCTGACAGAGAGTGGCCTGAAGAAGCTGGAGGAACAGCTGGATTATCTGATTTCCGTACGGCGCAACGAGGTCAGCGAGCAGATCGCCATCGCCCGCGGCTTCGGCGATCTGAGTGAAAACGCGGAATATGACGAGGCCAAGAAGGAACAGGCCAAGGTCGAGGCGGAGATTACCCGTCTGCAGACCACCATCCGGACCGCCACCGTCGTGGCGGACGACGAGATCACCACGGAGAAGGTTTCCATCGGAACCATCGTGAAGGTGAAGGATCTGGATGAAGGTGAAACCTATGAATACGCCATCGTCGGCGCAAACGAGGCGGATCCCTTCAGCGACAAGATTTCTGTGGAGAGCCCGGTGGGCCAGGGCCTGCAGGGCGCGAAAAAGAACCAGACCGTGACCATCACGATTCCGGCGGGCACGGTTCGGTACAAGATCCTGAGCATCCGCAAGATGTAAGGGAAGAGCGAAACAACAAGAAAAAGGCGGACATCCGTCCCGGGAAGAAACCGGCGGGGTCTGATACAGGGGGAACAGGATGGCTGAGAACCGTACGATTCAGGATTTAAGCGAGCAGGAGCAGATCCGCCGGGAGAAGCTGGCGGCGCTGCAGCAGAGTGGAAAGGATCCCTATCAGATCCGGAAATACGATGTGACCCATCACTCCGAGGAGATCCGGACGCAGTTTGATGCCCTGGAAGGGCAGGAAGTAGCGATTGCCGGCCGCCTGATGTCCAAGCGAATCATGGGCAAGGCCTCCTTCTGCCATTTGCAGGATCTGCAGGGAATGATGCAGGTTTATGTGGCCCGGGACGCCATCGGCGAGGAAGCCTATGCGGAATTCAAGAAGGATGATATCGGGGATATCGTCGGCGTCCGGGGCACGGTGTTCAAAACCAAAACCGGCGAGGTTTCCGTTCACGCGGTCGAATTCCGGCTGCTCTCCAAATCCCTGAAGCCCCTGCCGGAAAAATTCCACGGACTGACGAACGTGGATCTGCGGTATCGCCAGCGGTACGTGGACCTGATCATGAATCCGGAAAGCAAGGATACCTTTATCAAGCGCTCCAGGATTATTTCCGCCATTCGCCGCTTCCTGGACAGCCAGGGCTTCATGGAGGTGGAAACCCCCATGCTGGTCGCCAATGCCGGCGGTGCGGCGGCCCGTCCCTTTGAGACGCATTTCAACGCGCTGGACGAGGATTTCAAGCTGCGGATCAGCCTGGAGCTGTATCTGAAGCGCCTCATCGTCGGCGGGCTGGAACGGGTTTACGAGATTGGCCGGGTCTTCCGGAACGAGGGCCTGGACACGCGGCACAATCCGGAGTTCACCCTGATGGAGCTCTATCAGGCCTATACCGACTATCACGGCATGATGGATCTGACGGAGAACATGTATCGGACCGTGGCGCAGGAGGTGCTGGGAACCACCACCATCGTCTACAACGACGTGGAGATGGACCTGGGCAAGCCCTTTGCCCGGATCACCATGAAGGACGCGGTGAAGCAGTATTCCGGGGTGGACTTCGATCAGATCCGGACGCTGGAGCAGGCGCGCGCCGCGGCGAAGGAGCACCATATCGAGTTTGAGGAGCGGCACAAGAAGGGTGATATCCTGAACCTGTTCTTCGAAGCCTATGTGGAGGAGCATCTGATCCAGCCCACCTTCGTCATGGATCACCCGGTGGAGATTTCGCCGCTGACCAAGCGGAAGCCTGAGGATCCGGATTACGTGGAGCGGTTCGAGTTCTTCATGAACGGCTGGGAGATGGCGAACGCCTATTCCGAGCTGAACGATCCCATTGACCAGCGTGCCCGCTTCGCGGCCCAGGAGGAGCAGTTCGCCCAGGGCGATGAGGAAGCGAACCACACGGACGAGGACTTCCTGAACGCGCTGGAAATCGGCATGCCGCCCACGGGAGGCATTGGATACGGCATCGACCGGATGTGCATGCTGCTGACGGATTCCGCGGCCATCCGGGACGTGCTGCTGTTCCCGACCATGAAAACCCAGGGAAAACAGGACCAGGAGAAAGGGGAAGACTGACCATGAAGATGACTTTTCGCTGGTATGGCAGCGCCATTGATCCGATCCCGCTGAAGTATGTGAAGCAGATTCCCGGCATGACCGGACTGATGGGTCTGCTGGACAAGCCCGCAGGGGTGGACTGGCCGGAGGACGAGTTTGTCGCCCTGAAGAAGGAAGTAAACGATGCGGGGCTGGAAATTGAGGTGATTGAGTCCGTCAATGTCCATGAGGACATCAAGATGGGCCTGCCCACCCGAGAGGAGTACATCGCCAACTATATTTCCACCATCCGGATGCTGGCAAAGCATGGGGTGAAGGTGATCGTTTACAACTTCATGCCCGTGTTCGACTGGCTGCGTACAGATCTGGCCCGCGTGATTCCGGAGGACGGCAGCAACAGCCTGTATTTCGACGAGAAGGATCTTGGCGAGATGGGCCCGCTGGAGATCGTCCGGAAAACCGCGGAGGACAGCCATGGCTTCACGCTTCCCGGATGGGAGCCGGAACGGCTGGCTCTGCTGGAGACGACGCTGAAGCAGTACGAAAACATCGGCCCCGATGACCTGCGGAAGAACTTCAAATACTTCCTGGACGCGGTGATTCCCGTCTGCGAGGAAGTGGGCGTCCGGATGGCCTGCCACCCGGATGATCCGGCCTGGCCCATCTTCGGACTGCCCCGGATCACCCACAGCCAGGAGGATTTCGACAAAATGGTGAAGCTGCATGACAGCCCCGCCAATACCCTGTGCCTGTGCACCGGCAGCCTGGGAAGCAATCCGGAGAATGATATTCCGGCCATCATCCGGCACTTCGGCGCGATGAACCGCATCGGCGCCATGCACGTCCGGAACGTCAAATATCTGGGCCATCATCATTTCCGGGAAGCAGCGCACCTGTCCTCTACCGGCGATCTGGATCTGTATGAGATCATGAAGGCGATCCATGATACCTGCCCGGACACGTACATCCGTCCGGATCACGGACGCATGATCTGGGACGAGCAGGGAAGACCCGGATACGGTCTGTATGACCGCGCGCTGGGCGCCGCCTATATCAACGGACTCTGGGAAGCCATCGAAAAGGGACAGAAGTAAGAAGCGATCCCGCGCAGGCCGGACCCGATTCCGCTCCGCAAAAACAGAAAGACGCCGCCGATTCATTCGAATCGGCAGCGTCTTTTTGCATTTCGGAAGCCGTATGGTATTTGCATTTCAGAAGTCGGGGTTGACAAATCCGTTAGAAGCGGATATACTGTGCGATGTTAGCACATGCTAACAAATGGAAGCGAACGAGAGGACACAAAGATGGCAATCGTAGAACTGAAGGATGTTACCCGGGTTTATCGGAACGGCGAGCACGAGCAATACGCGCTGGACCACGTGGATCTGAGCCTGGAGGAAGGGAAGTTTGTCGTCGTGCTGGGACCCAGCGGCGCCGGGAAAAGCACGCTGCTGAATCTGCTGGGCGGGCTTGACAACCCCACCAGTGGCACGATCCGGGTGGACGGGAAGGACATTACCGCGCTGAAGGACGACGAACTGGCGGACTACCGCGCGGCCACGGTGGGCTTCGTGTTTCAGAGCTATAACCTGATCCCCACCCTGACGGTTCAGGAGAACGTTGCGCTGGTGAAGGAAATATCTCCGCACCCGCTGTCCAGCCATGAAATGATCGCCGCGGTCGGACTTGCGGATCATGTACATCATTTTCCCTCCGAGCTTTCCGGCGGCGAGCAGCAGCGGGTATCCATCGCGCGGGCTCTGGCGAAGAATCCGAAGATCCTGCTGTGCGACGAGCCCACCGGAGCGCTGGACAGCGAAACCGGCGTCATGGTGCTGAAACTGCTGCTGAGCATGGCCCGGGAGATGGGAAAGACGATTATCATCGTTACGCATAATCAGCAGATTGCTAAAATGGCGGATACGGTGGTGCGGGTGAAGAACGGAAAGATCGTCACCTGTGAAAATCAGGATCATCCCCTGACTGCGGAAGAGGTGGAGTGGTAAGATGCTGCGCAGAAAGCTGCTCCGCACCATGCTGCGGTACAAGGCCCAGTTCATATCCATGATCATCATGATTGCGCTGGGAATCGGGGTATTTATCGGGTTCAACCTGGAATGGTACAGCCTGGAGGTGGATACCGGCGAGGTATTCGAATCCACCGGCTTTGCGGATTACCGGATTATTTCCGAAAAAGGCTTTTCGCCGGAAGATCTGGAGAAGATCCGGGCGATCGGGGGCGTCGAGGACGCCGCGAGATACCTGTCCGTCAATACTTCGGTGAAGGATGACACGGATGTGATCGCTCTGACGGTGAACGAGAACACGAACGTATCCGGAATGCTGCTGATGGGCGGGGAAGCCTATGACGCGGAAAGCCCGGACGGCATCTGGCTTTCGGACCAGTACGCGGAGAAAAACGGAATCCGGCTGGGAGATCAGATGACGCTCGTCTATAAAATGTTTTCCCTGAAGGGAACCGTGAAGGGGCTGGTGAAGTCCAGCGAATACATGATCTGTATTCCGGATGAGACGCAGATGATGCCGGACTACAGCTCCTACGGATTTGCGTTCATCTCTCCCCGGATGCTGAAAAACGCGATTTTCATTGAATTCTTCCCCCAGATCAACGTGAAGACGAAGCTGGACAAGGCGGACTTTGTTGCGGAGGCGGATGCAGCGCTGAATCGGACGACGCTGATCCTGGGCAGGGATGAAACCGTTTCCTGGGCGGAAACGCAGGGAGAAATCACGGAAGGGAAAACCATGGGGTCCATCCTGCCCGTGCTGTTCCTGGCCATTGCCGTGCTGACCATGGTGACCACCATGCACCGGATCTGCGCCAACGAAAAGACACAGATCGGTACGCTGAAGGCCCTGGGATTTCATAATCGCCGGATTATCCGGCATTACGCGGTTTACGCGCTGACCATCGGCATCATCGGGTCCATCCTGGGTATCGGGCTGGGATACCTGCTGGGATGGTACATCCTGAGCCCCGGCGGTGCCATGTCGACCTATATCGATATTCCCTCCTGGGCGCTGCATATGCCGCCGTTCTGCTGGTTTGTGCTGGCGGGAATCCTGGTTTTCCTGACGCTGATCGGGTTCCTCTCCGTGCGGAAGATGCTGGCCGGAACAGCCGCGGACGCGCTGCGCCCCTATACGCCGAAGAAGATGCGCCACATGCGGATCGAAGAAACCAGGATGTTCAAGCGCCTGGACTTCGGAACAAAATGGAATCTGCGGGACACGCTGCGCCACAAGGCACGCTCCGCCATGACGCTGTTCGGCGTAATCGGGTGCATGATTCTGCTGGTGGGCGGACTGGGCATGAAGGACACCATGGATGCCTTCATCGAATCCTTTTACAACCAGGCGATCCGGTATGAAAACCGCGTGAACCTGGACGCGGAAAACATGAAAAACGAGGAAGCCCTCACGCTGGCGGAGGAGCTGGAGGGGGACTGGAGCGCCGTCAGCAGCGTGCAGCTGCACGATGCGCCGGTCAGCCTGGAGATCTATCACATCACCCGGGATCTGGTACGGTTCCCCGATGAAGGAAACGGATTTGCCGTGCCCGGGGAGGACGGGGCGTGGATCTGTGCCCGGATCGCGAAAAAGTACGGACTGCGGGCCGGCGACAGCCTGACCTTTCAGCCTTACGGCCAGGACGGCAGCTACACCGTGAAGGTGAGCGGCGTGATCCGGTCCATGACGGAAAGCATTGTCATGACGGAAAAGTACGCGGAGTCCATTGGCTTTGACTACCGGATCAACACGATCTATACCCGGAGGACGGACATTCCCGCCTATGCCGGCATCCTGAACGTTCAGAGCAAGCAGGCGATCATGGACTCCTTCGACACGTTCATGGAGCTGATGAATGTCATGGTATTTCTGCTGGTCGCCGCGGCCATCGTGCTGGGAATCGTTGTGCTGTACAACCTGGGGGTCATGAGCTACACGGAAAGGTACCGCGAGATGGCTACGCTGAAGGTGCTTGGCTTCAAGGACCGGAAGATCGGAAGACTGCTGATCAGTCAGAACCTGTGGCTGACGGTTGCCGGGATCCTGATCGGCATTCCCGCAGGGTGGGGCGTGCTGAAATATCTGCTGGATGCCCTGGCGGGAGAATACGAGCTGAAGCTGGTTATCGGCCCGGTCACCTACCTGACAGGCATCGCGCTGACCTTCGGCGTGTCCCTGATCGTCGGATGGATGGTCGCCCGAAAAAACAGGCATATCGATATGGTCGCTGCCCTGAAAACCGAGGAATAGGGGAGATGGGGGACCATTGAATATATGCGGAAGCACCGCCCGTGAGGGCTGGGGATCAAGACAAAAGAACCGTCACCGTGTCTTAAAGAACCGTCACCGTGTCTTCCTCTTGTCTTCATGCGGGGATGAGGCTTTCCAGGGTATTGAAGAGGGACTCCGGTTCCACGGGCTTGGACAGGTGCGCATTCAGGCCGGCCTGCATGCTGCGCTGCACATCCTCGTCAAAGGCGTTGGCCGTCAGAGCGATGATCGGAATGGCGGCCGCGTCCGGTCTGTCCATGGACCGGATCACCCGGGTCGCTTCCAGACCGTCCATCTCGGGCATGCGCATATCCATCAGGATTGCGTCATAGTAGCCGGGCTCATGGCCGGCAAACATCTCGACGGCGATTCGCCCGTTCTCGGCGTGCTCGACCTGGATTTCGCGCATGGAGAGCACCATCATCATGATCTCCGCGTTGACCGCCACATCCTCCGCCAGCAGCACGCGGCGCCCCTTCAGGTCGGCCGTCGCCGCTTCCAGGCGGGTGTTCTTTTTCTTGAAGGCCTCCCGGAATTCATCCATCACCGTTCCCGCAAACAGCGGCTTGGCTACAAAAGTATCCACCCCGGCGGCTTTGGCCTCCTCGGCAATATCCTCCCAGTTGTAGGAGGTCAGAATGATAACAGGCGTTTCATTTCCGACAGCCTTCCGGATCTGCCTTGTCGTTTCGAGACCGTCCAGCTCCGGCATCCGCCAGTCCACCAGGATCAGATTGTAGGGCTCCCGCCGGGCGTGGCGGAGCCGGACCATTTCGATCCCGTCGATCCCGGACAGGGCTGTTTCGCACCGGATCCCGATCTGTCCGAGCACGATCTGCGCATGCTCGCAGGCGACGGGATCATCGTCGATCACCAGGACGGACATGTCATCGGGATGGATCAGACCGTCCTTCCCGAGCTCCGAGGTCCGGTCCGAATCAATCAGGGTGACGGTCACGGTGAACGTCGTGCCCTTTCCCTTCTCGCTTTCCACGGCAATGTTTCCGTTCATCAGTTCGACGATGCTCTTCGTGATGGGCAGGCCCAGCCCGGTGCTGCCGTACTTGCTGGTGGAGGAGGAATCCTCCTGGGAGAACGCGTCAAAGAGCCGGGGCAGGTAATCCCTGCTCATGCCGATTCCGTTGTCCCGGAAGGTGAACCGGAGCGTGGTTTTCCCGTCAAACCGCGCGATGGCTTCGATCAGCAGGGATACCGTCCCGCCTTCCGGCGTAAACTTGACCGAGTTGCCCAGAATGTTGATCATCACCTGGCGCAGCTTCATATCGTCCCCGATATAGTAATCCCGCACATCTCCGCTCATCCGGCAGTCATACGTCAGGCCCTTGTCCCGGCACTGGCCGCTGATGATGGTGTTCACCTGCTCCAGCACCCTGGCGAAGGAGAATTCCTCGTTCCGGATCGCCATCCGTCCCGACTCGATCCGGCTCATATCCAGGATATCGTTGATGATGCTCAGCAGGTGGTTGGCGGAGGTGCCGATTCTGGCCAGGTATTCCCTGACCTTCTCGCTGGCGGACGGTTCATTCATAGCGATATTGTTCAGGCCGATAATGGCATTCATTGGCGTGCGGATCTCGTGGCTCATGTTGGAGAGGAAGGCGGTTTTGGCCTTGCTGGCTTCCTCCGCCGCAGCCAGCGCTTCCGCCAGCGCGTGATTCTTTGCCATGGATTCGCGCATTTCCGCGTCAATGACGGTGAAGCCCACGCCGATCTTGTGCACGAGGTTGTCGTCCCGCTCTCCCGGATGGCGCACGCCGGCCATGCGAAGCATCTCGTAGTACTCCGTCGCGTTTCTTCTGGCCAGGTAACGGTAGGCCATGATGGATTTCGTTTTCAGCGTCTGCCGGATATTCTCCGGATCGATGAAGTGAAGGAAGCCGTCTCTGTATTCCGGATCCACATACAGCCGGCCGTACTCGGCGAAACGCGCGTAGTAGGGGAAGTGGACGCCCTCCTGCATATGATCCGGATCGTTGGGATCCGCCCGGTAGCAGACCGCGTCATCCGCGTCCACGTCGACATGATAGACGCTCCGATAGTCGGACGCCATCGCCGTGATCATGTTGTCCAGTTCCTTCTGCCGGTCTTCCTGCGCCATCAGCTGCTCGTGCAGGGCCAGCTTTTCTTCCAGCTCCTGCTGCTTTGTGCGCGCCTCCGCCTCGGCGGTCTTGATCCGGGTCATCTCGGTCACATCCACGCACATCCCCAGCAGACAGAGCCGCCCCGTGGGCTCCCGGAAGGTGATCTTGGTCGTCTGCAGGTTGCGGAAGGAGGTTCCCACCGCATCCGGCACATCCTCAAAAAAGACATAGGCCTTGTCCATGGCCACGGCCTTGCGGTCATCCTCCACAAAATGATCCGCCGTGTCCTGATCGAAAATCTCATGGTCCGTCAGGCCGATGACCTCCTCGGGTCCTTTCTTGCCGGCATATTCCGCAAAGGCCTGATTGCAGGCCAGGTACCTGCCCGTGGAGACCTCCTTGGAGAAGCTCATGGCGGGCATGTTGGTCAGCAGCGAGGAGACGGAACCCATCAGCTCGGCCAGCCTGGCCGCGGACTGAACCTCCTCATTCAGCCTGCGGTTTTCGGCCTCGGCCTTCCGGGCGTCATCGAGCGCCTTCTGATAGGCGCGCCCCTGCAGAACCTCGTCATCCACATCCCGGAAACCCATCATGACGCCGATCCGTCCCCCGGGCATATGGATCTTGCCAAAGTCGATCCGATAATGCCGCGGGCCGGACTTCAGCGCACGGATGAAATTCAGGGAAAAACGGTCGCGGGTTTTGAACTGTTCCAGAATATACGGCAGGCTCATCTGCTCCTGCATCCGTTCACGGTCTTCCTCCGCGACCATGGTGTTCACGTATTCGGTTTTGGTCTCCGTATACCGGGGATGGCTCAGGGCATTGCGGATGGCCTCATCGTGCGTCTGATCCAGATCGGAATGATAAAGAGACATCTCCTCCGTGACCACATCATTGATGAGGTATACGGTGTTATACGTTGTCGTCAGGGTTGAAATCACCGCGTCCCTCGTGGCGGTGTCGCTTTCCTGCTGAAGCTTCTTTTCCGTGATGTCGGAAATAAAGACGACGTAGACGCCGCCGTAGGCTTTGGTTTCCGCGTAATGCCCGTAATCATCCACCCAGCGGACCGAGCCGTCCTGCCGGACGATGCGGTATTCGGCGTGATCCATCTGCTCGTCGCCGGCGGTGACCTGCCGGAGGACGGAAGAGGAAATCCGGTCATAGTCATCCGGATGCACCATCCCGCGGAAGGTATAGCCCGTCAGGCTTTTGAACTCCTCCGGGCCGCTGCACCCGTAGATCGCATAAACGGCTTTGTTCGTATATATCAGTTCCTCCTGCCCGGCCGCTCTGTAGATAAAGAATCCGCCGGGCATGTGATCACCGATTTCTTCAATAAAGGACAGCGTGTCCTCATTCAGCTCAAAGTTTCTTCCTATCATGCCGGTTGGCCTCCCACGGAATGAATCAGGTGGCGGTGCGGGGTATACGGTCTTCCTCAGTTGAAGGGTCAAAGGCTGCGATCATCGTTCAGCTTAAGGTATCATATTTGCGGTAAAAAAACCAGTACCAAAATGGAGCGCCGGCGGTTTTTTCGCAGCGCTTCCGGCGGGCGCGCAGGCAGGGGAGCAGGACGGAAGAACCGTCACCGTGTCTTGCACCGTGCCTTGCTGGGCTGTGAAAAAACAAACAGTTTGTTTATTTTTGCGGAACGATGTGGTATTATTTCCCTGGACGAGTGCAAACGCTGACGTCAGAATCGACGTATTTGAGACAGAGGAAGTGTGCGGAAAAATGAAGCTGAGACTGGTTGGACTGGTTCTGCTGCTGTGCCTGGCCGTGGGAATGGCGGTTCCTGCCGGTGCCGAGGAGGCGCAGTCCCGGATTGAGCGCGTTGTGGTATCCTATGCGTCCACGGGGACGAGAGATGAGGAAGCGCTGGAGAGTCTGGCCGCGCTGGACCCGACGCTCGGAGAGAAATGGACACGCATCATGGATCTCTGGGAAACGCCTGTGATTGTCCGTGAGATGCTCCCGGACGGCCTGCCCGAGGACGACACGCTGTGCCTCGTTGCGCTCGGGTTTCAGCTGAACCCGGACGGAACGATGAGGGAGGAGCTGATTGAGCGGCTGAAGGTCCTGCTGGAGGCCTCTCAGAGGTACCCGAATGCCATCCTCGTCTGCACGGGCGGCGGAACCGCGGCAAATGACCCAACGGCCACGGAGGCGGGCCGCATGGCCGAGTGGCTGGAAGCGCAGGGGGTGGATCCCGCGCGTCTGGTCATCGAGGATCATTCCCTGACCACGGCGCAGAACGCGATCTATACCTTTGATCTGCTGTCTGAGCGGCATCCGCAGGTGAAGCAGATCGCCATCATCTCCAGCGATTATCACATTGCCACGGGCATCCTGCTGTTCGGCGCGGAAGCCATCCT
>ONCV01000003.1 GCA_900316415.1 uncultured Eubacteriales bacterium | reverse complement strand
AATGAAGGACTTATTTCCATATCGAATGAACTGGATTCTCATGTAAGACTTACGTCCAGATGCTGCCCCCGGTACTGGAAGCAAACTTTTCACTTCAGCGTAACAAAAATTTAAGAATTTTGCCGGAAAAATTCTTGCGTTTGGAATCAGGATATGATAAGATTTGGAAGTTAGCCCGGTTGGCTGTCGGGCGGCTGCACGCGCGGATTCCGCGGGTGTTCCGGCGGCTGACCTCTACGTCTCTTGGAGAACGCTTTCCTGCCGCGCCTTCCATAGCGGCCGGATCGTGTTGTTGTGCGCCTGCTTTCACCAGGGGCCAACGAAGCGGGGATCCTTCACGGGGCTGACGGAGAGATCCCTTTCGCGGACAAGGCTCCGCACTGTTTCCCCATTTGACCACAGGTCAAGAATTGATGGAGGTGTTAGACACACATGGCACGCATTGCAGGTGTTGACCTGCCCAGAGAAAAGCGCGTGGAGATCGGCCTGACCTATATCTATGGCATCGGCCTGACCACGTCGCAGAAGCTGCTGACGGAAGTCGGCATCAATCCGGACACCCGGGTGAAGGATCTCTCCGAGACCGAAATCAGCAAGCTGCGTGAGTATATTGAGCATCACCTGAAGGTGGAAGGCGACCTCCGCCGCGAGGTGTCTCTCAATATCAAGCGGCTGATCGAAATCGGCTGCTACCGTGGCGTTCGTCATCGTCATGGCCTTCCCGTCCGCGGGCAGAACACCAAGCAGAACGCCCGTACCCGCAAGGGCCCGAAGAAGACCATTGCCGGCAAGAAGAAAGCTACCAAGTAATTCGAATGAGCCCATCCGATGGGATGGGGCACGGAGGGAGATTATTTCATGGCACCTAAGCAAAAGCTGAAGAAGGTTTCGCGGAAACGCCGTGAGCGCAAGGTTGTGGAGCGCGGCGCCGCGCATATCAAGTCTTCTTTCAACAATACCATCGTCACCATTACGGACACCCAGGGCAATGCCCTGAGCTGGGCCAGCGCCGGCGGACTGGGCTTCCGCGGAAGCAAGAAGAGCACCCCCTTCGCCGCCCAGATGGCTGCGGAGACCGCTGCCAAGGCTGCGATGGAATATGGTCTGAAGACCGTCGAAGTTTACGTGAATGGCCCCGGCTCCGGCCGCGAAGCCGCGATTCGTTCCCTGCAGGCCGCTGGTCTGGATGTGAACATGATCAAGGACGTCACGCCCATTCCCCACAATGGATGCCGTCCGCCCAAGCGCCGTCGCGTGTAATGTGAAGGAGGACAAGCAAGAATGGCTGTCAATAAAGAACCCATTGCCAAGAAGTGCCGCAGCTTCGGGATTTCCCCGGCTGTCATGGGCTATGGCAACAAGAAATCCACCCGGAATCCTGGCGGCAACCGTCGGAAAAAGGTTTCCGAATACGGCGCGCAGCTGAAGGAAAAGCAGAAGGTTAAGTTTGTTTACGGCGTCCAGGAGAAGCAGTTCCACAAGTATTACCTGAAGGCCTCCAACATGAAGGGCATCACCGGTGACAATATGCTGCGCCTGCTGGAGCTGCGTCTGGATAACGTGGTGTTCCGTCTGGGCCTGGCCAAGACCCGCCGGATGGCTCGCCAGGTGGTCGGACATGGACACATCCGCGTCAACGGACAGAAGGTGGATATCCCTTCCTACCAGGTCAAGGTGGGGGATGTGATCACCCTGCGTCCCCGTTCCGCCGAGAGTGAGATTTTCAAGAGCCTCCGGGAAGGCACCACCGTGCTGACCCCCAAGTGGCTCAGCTTTGACGCTCCCAATCTGACCGGCAATGTCGCCGCTCTGCCCACCCGGGAGGATATTGACCTTGAGGTGGCCGAGAACATGATCGTCGAGTACTACAGCCGTTAATGACAGGCGGCTTTGGCCGCCGGGTCAGAAACCTATTGAGGAGGGTACCAATGATCGTTGAAATCGAAAAGGCACGGATTGAATGCGTCGAAGTCGGGCAGAACGGGCTGTATGGCAAGTTTGCCATCGAACCCCTGGAGCGCGGATTTGGCCATACGCTGGGCAACTCCCTGCGCCGTGTTCTTCTTTCCTCCCTGCCGGGCGTGGCTGTATCCTCTGTCCATATTGAAGGGGTTCAGCATGAGTTTTCCACGATTCCGGGCGTCAAGGAGGATGTGACCGAAATCATCCTGAACCTGAAGACGATGGCCTGCCGGATGTTTTGTGAAGGTCCGAAGCAGCTGAATATCGACTTCAAGGGCCCGATGGAACTGACCGCCGGGGATATTCAGACGGATGATGAGGTGGAAATCGTCAATCCGGAACTGCATATTGCCACCCTGAACGAGGACGCTCATCTGCAGATGCAGCTGACCCTGGAGCGGGGACGCGGATATGTGAGCGCGGAGAAGAACAAAAATCCCAGCATGCCGATCGGCGTGATTCCGATTGATTCCATCTTCACTCCGGTGAAGAAAGTGAACTACACGGTGGAAGACACCCGTGTCGGTCAGATCACGGACTACGACAAGCTGACGCTGGAGCTCTGGACCAACGGAACGCTGAAGCCGGAGGAGGCCATCAGCGGCGCCGCGAAGATCCTGATGGAGCACCTGGAAATGTTCGTCGGGCTGACCGATCAGGTGATTCCCGTCAGCATGGTGCAGCCGGAGGAAGACAAGAAGGACAAGGTTCTGGAGATGACCATCGAGGAACTGGATCTTTCCGTCCGCGCGTACAATTGCCTGAAGCGGGCCGGCATCAACTCCGTCGCAGAACTCGTTCAGAAGAACGAAGACGACATGATGAAGGTTCGCAACCTGGGCCGGAAGAGCCTGGAGGAAGTGGAGCAGAAGCTGGAAGCGCTTGGCCTCGGCCTGCGTCCCATTGAAGAATAAGTTTGACAGGCGAGTCGGGTTATTCCCGAATCGCATCACCAGAAGGAGGAACATCCCATGGCTAACCAACGCAAGCTGGGTCGCACGGCTGATCAGCGCAAGGCGCTGCTGCGCAACCAGGTGACCAATCTGATCTGGTATGGCCGGATTGAGACCACGGAGAGCAAGGCCAAGGAAGTCCGTCGCATTGCCGACAAGATGATTACCCTGGCGATCCGTGAGTGTGAGAACACGGTCTCGGCCACCAAGGAAACCCATAACGACAAGGGACAGCTGGTAACGCTGGAAGTGCAGAACGATGCACCGAGCAAGCTGCATGCCCGTCGGATCATGATGGCGTACCTGTATGACCTGAAGGAGTCCAAGAAGGACGACGAGAACAAGGCCGAATACAGGGAGCGTACCAAGGACAACAAGCATCCCGTCGTGGAGAAGCTGTTCCGTGAAATCGGCCCGAAGTACAAGGCCCGGAACGCTGAGAAGAACTGCGCCGGCGGCTATACCCGCATCTACAAGCTGGGTCCGCGCCGCGGCGATGCCGCCGAGATGGTGGTGCTGGAGCTGGTGTAAACCAGAGGGCTGCTCTGCAGCCTGACTACATTAATTGGAAACCACATCAAGCAATCAGAAACCGCTCTTCATCCGCACAATGGAGAGCGGTTTTCTCAATCCGTCTGGAGAAAGGAGATCCCATGCAGATTCCGGAAGAAGTGAAAGACCTGATTTCCTGTCTGCGGTCTGCCGGCTATTCGGCGTATGCGGTGGGAGGCTGTGTGCGGGATTCGCTGCTCGGCCGGACACCCGGGGACTGGGATCTCTGCACATCCGCGCTTCCGGAAGAGATGAAAACGGTTTTCGCGGGAGAGCATCTCGTGGAAACCGGACTGCGTCACGGAACGCTGACGGTGGTACGGAATCACGTTCCCTATGAGGTGACGACCTATCGGATTGACGGAACCTACACAGATCACCGTCATCCGGACTCCGTTTCCTTTGTGGACAGAATCGATCTGGATCTGAGCCGGCGGGATTTTACGATCAATGCCATGGCCTGCGATGACCTGGGTCGGATTCTGGATCCCTTTGAAGGACGGGCGGATCTCGGCCGCCGGCTGATCCGATGCGTGGGAGAGCCGGAACAGCGCTTTGAGGAGGACGCCCTGCGAATTCTCCGTGCCCTTCGCTTCGCCTCGGTGCTGGATTTCGAAATCGAAGGAGAGACGGAGCGGGCGATCCGGACGCTGTATCCCACGCTGGAACGCGTGGCGGCGGAACGCATCCGGACGGAGCTGATGAAGCTGATATGCGGCGCCGGAATGGGACGGATCCTCCGGGGTTATCCGGAGGTGATTACCTTTCTGATTCCCTGCCTGAAGCCGGCCGTGGGATACGATCAGCAGAATCCCCATCATCGGTATACCGTGTGGGAGCATACGATCCGTGCGATGGAAGGCGTACCGCAGGATCCGGCACTCCGGATGACGATGCTGCTGCACGACAGCGGGAAGCCCTACGTGCGCACCACGGATGGGCAGGGAATCGGACACTACGCGGGCCATCAGGCCTTCTCCGCCCGAATGGCTGCGGAAGTCCTCGAAAAACTTCGGTTCGACCGGGCTCAATCGGAACGGATTGTCCGGCTGGTGGAGGCGCATGATATTCCCCTGAGCACGGAAAAACGGCTTCTGCTGCGCCGGCTGAACAAATACGGAGAAGAAGATCTCCGGGCCCTGTTTGTGATTCACTGTGCGGACCGGATTGCCACCGGAACCCGAAACCCGGAGCATGCCCGGGCGCATCTGGAGGAACTGAACCGGGCGTTGGACAGCGTGCTGGCTGAAAGACCGTGCTACACGCTGAAAGACCTGAAAATCAACGGACGGGATCTGTTGGACCGCGGCCTGCGGGGAAGGGAAATCGGGGAAATGCTGGAGATACTGCTTGGCCGGGTCATGGACGGAAGGATCGATAACACGAGGGAAGCCCTGCTGAAGGAGGCTGACCGGGAACGGGGGAAGGAAACATGACGGACAGACTCTATTATGAGGACTCCTATCTGTGGGAATTTGAAGGCAGGGTGCTTCAGATCCGGGAGGAAGGGGGAAGCCACTGGGCGGTGCTCGACCGATCCGCGTTTTATCCCACCTCCGGCGGACAGCCCTATGATACCGGCACCCTTTCCTGGACCGGCGGCTGCACCCGCGTGCTGGAGGTGCAGGCGGATCGGTACGGAGAAGTCTGGCATCGGACGGAGACACCCCTGACCCCTGGAACGGAGGTGCGCGGCACCATCGATGGAGACCGGCGGACCGACCATATGGAGCAGCACGGCGGCGAGCATATGCTGGCTGGGGCAATCTGGGAAATGCTGGGCGGAACGACGATCGGCCTGCACCTTGGCGCGGAGGACAGCAGCATCGATGTTTCCCTCCCGGAGGGGAGAACCCATCTGACGGAGGAGGAGATTCAGGCCCTGGAGGACCGGGTGAATGCCCGAATCCGGCAGGATGCCCCCATTCGCTGCTGGTTTCCCGGGGAGGAGGAGTTGGCGGGACTGCCGCTCCGGAAACCTCCGACGGTGACCGCCCATGTACGAATCGTTGCCATGGGGGATTTTGAGATGGTGGCCTGCGGGGGAACCCATCCCAGTTCCACCGGCCGCATTGGTCAGATCAAGATCCTCAGCGCAGTTCCGAGCAAGGGGAAGGTCCGGGTCACCTTTGTTTGCGGAAGACGGGCTGAAAAACTGTTTCAGGAGTATATGCGCAGTGCCCGGAAGGCGGGAAACGTGCTTTCCTGCCCCGTCGGGAAGCTCTCCTCCTGCGCGGGAGAGCTGAAGGCGCGGCTGGCGGATGCGGAGCGGCGGCTGAACCGGTTTGAAACAGAGCGGGTGCTGGCAAGAATTCATGAGAATGAGGATCCGGACAGCCTGAAGGGAATTGTTCTCAGCGTGACCGCGCTGGAGGAGACGGATGCGAAACCGGTGGCGGAAGCG
This sequence comes from uncultured Eubacteriales bacterium, assembly GCA_900316415.1. Classification (GTDB taxonomy): domain Bacteria; phylum Bacillota; class Clostridia; order Christensenellales; family Aristaeellaceae; genus Aristaeella. The sequence continues at coordinate 166,903 of ONCV01000003.1, read as the reverse complement.
GCGAGCCGGTATATCGCGCAGGACGGCCGGATCCTGCTGCTGAGCGTGGGCGAACGGCTTACCTTTGCCCGGAGCCGGGATGTGAATGCGGACATGAATGAGCTGATCCGGCGGGTCGCCCGGGGAGGCGGAAAGCCGGAAATGGCCAGCGGAGCGGGAATTCCCCAGTGCGCGGAAGTTGCCCGGAAGATCCTGGTTACGGAAGGAAAGGGAAGAAACTGGAGAAACAGATAGAGAAAGGAAGCGATGCGCATGACGACGGAGGAGGAACTGATCCGGATTCGGTGGCATGTGGACCGAACCAGGGAGCCCTGCGAATACATGCTGATCTGTCAGGATCCCAATTATCCGGATCTTCAGGTCAGCATCAGCTCGGAGGAGGTCACCGAACGGGTGGCGAAGGCCCGGCTGATGGAGAAAATGTATAATCTCGGAGCGGAGAAGGGGATTCCGGCCAGAAGGCTGCGCTTCAAAATCAACGGCATCGAGGAATAGGAAAAGAAGTTTTCTTCTATCGGCGCGGAATGCTTCCGGAGACTGCAGCCTTTCTTTTTCCGGATGGCTGGAATGGTACAATGACAACCAGAATCAAGGGATTGACAATTTTGTATTTTTGTTGTATTTGTATCCAAAGTGCAGGACAAATGCAGCTGCATCTGCTTCGAAGGAGGAATATGCAATGTCATTAACCTTTCAGCCGATGATGGAGAGCCGTCCGATCCGGGAAATTGCCTACGAGGTTTTGAAGAAGGCAATTATCACGGGGGAGATTCCCGCCGGGGAACGGATCGTGGAAACGGAATATGCGGAACGGCTTCATATTTCCCGGACTCCGCTGCGCGAAGCGCTGCGGAAGCTGGAACGGGATGGCCTGGTGGAATATGTGATGCGCAGGGGTGTGGTAGTCCGGGCGTTTACGATCGAGGATGTCCGGGAAATCTACACCATTCGCAATGCGCTGGAGATGCTGACGCTTCCCAGCATTATTGAAAACGCGACACCGGAAGATATCGCCTCCCTGCGGGAGAAGCTGGCTGAAATGGACCGCCTGCAGGAGAAGGACGATGTGGAGGGACTGAGCCCCCTGGCCAGGGAGTTCCACTGGCAGCTGACCTCCCTGAGCCAGCAAAAGCGGATTCTGCGGGTGATTGAGGGGCAGGACGAGTATATCCGCCGTTTTTCCGCCATGGCGATCCGGCAGGAGGACCGGAGAACCGCGGCGCACCAGGAGCACCATCTGCTGGTCGATCTGGTGGAGGAGAAGGATCTGGAACGGTTTACGGAGCTGACCCGGAAACATATCGAGCGCAGCATGGAGAACTGCCTGGCTGCGCTTGCTGCCCAGAAGCAGAACCGGGAGCTCTGAACTGCCGAAAAAATTGGGGAGGAAGCTTGCTTTTTGCCATGGGGTGTGGTAGACTGTTCAGGCTAATGACGAGGAGGTTTGATGACGATGAGTACGGTTCTTTCCATCCTGTTGATTATTGATGCGCTGTTCATGATCGTGACGGTTCTGATGCAGAGCTCGGACGATGACGGCATGGGTGCGCTTTCCGGTCGTTCCAACGACAGCTATTTCAGCAAGAGCAAAGCCAAGACGATGGAGGCCCGCCTGGCGCTGGGAACGAAGATTGCGGCCGGCGTATTTGTGGTGCTGTGCCTGCTCATGCTTGTGGTGAAATAATCATCTGTTGCGTTTCTGCCTCCCTTCGGGGAGGTTTTTTTATGCCTTTCGGCCCTGCGCCGCGGCGCGGGTCTTGAGCGGGTACGCAAACTGTTGTATAATAAAAAGGATTGCAAGGGGCCGGCCGGAAGCCGAAAGGGCCGGAACAGTAAGGGGAGGAGCGATTGTTCGAAAGATTTCAGACCCTCCGGAATGCGCCGATGCGGGAATTTACCACCCTTCGCCTCGGAGGACCTGCGGACTGGCTGGTTACGCCGCATACCGCCCGGGAAATGGCGCTGGCCGTGGAGGAAGCCCGGGAGCATGACCTTCCGGTGACAGTGATCGGGCATGGAAGCAATCTGCTGGTGCTGGACGGAGGAATTCGCGGTCTGGTCATCCGGACCGCGGGGGGCCTCCGGGAGTGCCGGGTGGAAGGAACCCGTCTGGTTGCCGAAGCGGGTGTGATGATGGGCGCGGCGGCCAATCTGGCAGCAGAGAACGGTCTGACTGGATTGGAGTTTGCCTCGGGAATTCCGGGGACCGTCGGGGGCGGCGTGATCATGAACGCCGGGGCCTATGGCGGCGAAATGTGCCAGACGGTTGAGAAAGTGACGGTTTTGACGGAGAGCGGCACGGCAGAGACGAGAAGTGCGGAATGGCTTGCCTTCGGATATCGCCGCAGCGCACTGCAGGATACCGGTGAAACGGTTCTTCAGGTTGTGCTTCGTCTGCAGGAAGGAAATCCGGAGCAAATCCGGGAGCGCATGAACGCGCTGAACCGCCAGCGGGCGGAAAAGCAGCCCCTGGATATTCCCAGTGCAGGCAGTACCTTCAAGCGGCCGGAAGGCGCCTTTGCGGCGGCGCTGATCGATCAGTGCGGACTGAAGGGATACACCGTCGGCGGTGCGCGCGTCAGTGAAAAGCACGCGGGATTTCTGGTGAATCGGGGAGACAGCGCGGCGGACTATCTTTCCCTGATCCAGCGGGTGCAGCAGATCGTCCTGGAGCGGACGGGCATATTCCTGGAGCCGGAGATCCGGATACTCGGAGAGGAGCGGGAAGCATGAGATACCTGATTGTTACCGGACAGAGCGGGGCGGGAAAGACGGCCTGCGTCCATTTTCTTGAGGATCAGGGAAGCTTCTGCATGGACAACATGCCTCCGGTGATGCTGCCCCGTTTGATTGAAGCCTTTTCCGCCACGACGATCCGGCAGAACACGGTGACCGTGGGGATGGACGTCCGAAGCGGAGAATTTTTCGATGCGGATGCGGCCGCCCGGATGATCAGCGAACTGCGGAATCTGGGGCATCGGATCGATATCATTTTTCTGGAAGCCAGCGATGAGACGCTTCTGGACCGGTACAAGGAAAGCCGGCGGGAGCATCCGCTGACCCGGGAGGGCCTGACGCTGACGGAGGCGATCATGGAGGAACGCGTTCGCCTCCAGCCGCTGCGGGAGGCGGCGAATTATGTGATTGATACCACCGGCCTCCGGCCCCGGGCGCTTACAAGCCTCCTGAAGAAGCAGCTGGGCGGGCTCAGCGAGGAGACGCCGCCGATCCGGGCGGAGGTCATGAGCTTCGGTTTCAAGCGGGGACTTCCCCGGCAGGCGGATCTTGTCATGGATGTGCGCTTTTTGCCGAATCCGTTTTATATGGAGGAGCTTCGGACGCACAGCGGGCTGGACGAGGATGTCAGGAACTTTGTGCTGGAGCATCCGAATACCCGCGAATTTCTTGAAAAATGGCGGGATATGCTTCGATTCCTGATTCCGCATTATCAGGAAGAGGGAAAGCATCGCCTGGTGATTGCGGTCGGATGTACCGGCGGCGCGCATCGTTCCGTGGCGATCGCGGAGGAGATCGGCGCTTTCCTGCGGGAGCTGGGCCTGCCGACAGAGGTCAGCCATCGGGATCTGAAGCTGGAGCAGGCCAGATGGACGACCCCGACGGATGAATAAGGGCGGGGGATAACTGGCGTGAAACATACGGAAGACGGGCCCAGCTTTTCCGCCCGGGTCAAGGAGGAGCTGGTTCGGCTGCCCCTGGGGAAAAGCTGCTGTCAGCTGAGCGAGATCGGTGCGCTGACCCAGACCTCCGGGCATCTGTCCTTTCGGGGCAGGGGGCGGATTTTCGTACAGTACCGGATGGAGAACATCGGCGCGGTGCGGCGACTGTTTCAGCTGCTGAAGGTGCGGCTGAGCCTGAGCCCGACCCTTCACTATACGCAGACTTCGCAGCTGGGAGGACGGCGCACCTGGGTGCTGAGCCTTGGGGAGGAGGACTCCCGGACCCTGTTGACCGCGCTGCATATGATGGAGCGGGATGAGCAGGAGGGGATCACGCTGAAGAGAACCGTCCCGCGGCATCCGATGACCCGCCAGTGCTGCCGTCGGGCCTTTCTGCGCGGAGCTTTTCTCGGGGCGGGCACGATGAGCACCCCGGAGAAGGCGTACCACCTCGAATGGAAGGCGGAGGATCCCAGCCTGGGCGATACGCTTCGGAAGCTGATGGAGAAGAGCGAACTGCCCTGCCGTGAATATCAGCGGAAGGGAATCCGGGTGCTTTATCTCAAGGGAGCGGATCAGATTGCCGCCACGCTGGCGCTGATGGGAGCCTCCGGCAGCGTGCTGCGCCTGGAGAGCATCCGCGTCCGCAGGCAGACCCGGCTACGGGCGACGCGTGCTTCCAACTGCGATGAGCATAACAGCGAACGGATGCTGGATGCGGCGCAGAAGCAGGCGGAGGCCTGCCGGAATATCAGTCTGCGGTTGGGGCTGTTCACCCTTCCGCCCGCTCTCCGGGAAATCGCCCGGAAGCGAATGGAGAATCCGGATCTGAGCCTGACGGAGCTGGGGGAAGGCATGGATCCGCCCCTGAGCAAAAGCGCGGTAAATCATCGAATGAGACGGCTGATGGAAATTGCGGAGGAACTGACTTAGTCATGCTGCTTGCGATCGCTTACTTTCTGGCGTTCCAGGGGCTGGGGCTTTTTTCGGCCCGATGCCTGCTGCCGCGGAGAAAAGCCCTGGACCGGATCTGGATGGGCATGAGCCTGGGGCTGCTGGAGGAAATGGTGCTTCCGGCGGGCTTCGCGTTCCTGCTGTCCTTTGATATCGCGGCCCACCTGCTGGCGCTGCTCCTTGGCGTGGGAATCGGAGCTTTCTTCTGGTGTGTGCGGGACCGGCGGCCCGTCCGTCCCTGGGACGGGGAGGAAACCCGGACAGCCCGCCGGATGCTGTTTTTTATCGTTCCCCTGACCGTGCTGGGCGGATACCTGCAGTATACGCATGTGCTGCGGGTGGACGAGGCGGGAAACTGGAATGTGGGACAGAGCACCTACGGGGACCTTCCCATGCATATGGGTTTTATTACGGGGCTGGTGGGAAAGCATTTTCCCGCGGATTATCCCTTCTATCCCGGGCACCGGCTCAGCTATCCCTTTCTGGCGGACAGCCTGAGCTCCACCTTTTGTCTCATGGGCTGCAGCCTGCAGGCGGCCATCATTTTTCCGGGGACCTTCATGATGATGCTCTGCTATCTGGGCATCCTGATCCTCGGAAGACAGATGACGACCGGAAAGAAGACTGTGCTGCTGGCAGCTGCGCTGTTTTTCTTCAATGGCGGGCTCGGTTTTCTGTATGACTTTGACCAGGCTGCCGGCTTTAATCCCGATGGAGGCCTGACCGTTCTGGACCGGCTTCGGAACATTCTGGAGGGCTATTACAAAACGCCCACCAATCAGCCCGAGCCGAACAACCTTCGCTGGAGCAACGTGATCTGTGACCTGATGGTTCCCCAACGGACGCTGCTGGGCGGATGGGCCGCGGGACTGCCCTGCTTTTATCTGCTGGAAACGCTTTTCCGGCCGGACATCCGGGATCGGGGAGAGCAGCCCCGAGGACAGATTCTTCTTGGCTTCTGGGCCGGGATGCTTCCGCTGATTCATACCCATACCTTCCTCGCGCTGGGGCTCAGTTCCCTCGGCGTCATGGGGTATGACCTGATTCACGCGGGCCGGAGATGGAATGAAGGCGGATCCGCCGGAACCGGACCGGCGGAAACGGATCGTTCCGGGATCCGGATTCTTCAGAGGTATCTGATCTATGGGGGGATCGCCGCGATCATTGCCTTGCCGCAGCTGATCGGATTCACCTTTGCGCAGACCTTTCAGCAGCAGACGGGAAACGCCGGATTTGTCCGCTTCCAGTTCAACTGGGTGAACAATCCCTCCGGACACGGGATGCGGGATTTCTACATCTGGTTTTATGTAAAGAACATCGGGCTGCCCTTCCTGATGCTTCTGCTGGCAGCGCTGGAAAAGGATGCGAAGCAGCGGCGGCTGTTCAGCGGAATGATCCTGATCGTCCTGGCCGCCGAGCTGATCCGCTTTCAGCCCAACGAGTATGACAACAACAAGCTGCTGTATATCGCGTGGATGTATGGATGCATGATTGTCAGCAACTGGGCAGCGAAGGTCTGGCGGATGCTGAAGGAACTGCGGGGCCGGCGCGTCATGGCGGGCGGCATGGCGGTCATGCTGTTCCTGAGCCCGGCGCTGACCATTGCCCGGGAATGTGTTTCCAGCTATCAGGCCTTCTCCCGCGATGCGGTCGAGGCCGGGGAGTTTGTGCGGAAGGAAACGGAAAGGGATGCGGTCTTCCTGACGGGGACACAGCACCTGAATCCGGTTTTCGCGATTGCCGGGCGGACCGTGGTGTGCGGACCGGATCTGTGGCTGTACTGGCATGGATTCAATACCAGCGAAAGGAAACAGGATCTGGCACTGTTTTTTGAAAATCCGGAGGGAAACGCCGATATCCTGGAAAAATACGGCGTGGATTATATCTATGTATCCTCCTACGAACGGGGGGATTATGAGGTGGATTCGGACGGGCTCGCGAAGGTGGGAGAAAAGATTTTTGAAAACCGTGAAGCAGCCGTCTATCGGGTGAGAAAATCAACGGAGCAGAACAGGGAAACGGACTGAAGGAGGAAAAGGAATGCGCGACAGGAAGGAAGCCCGCAGGCAGGCGGAGGAACTGGTATCCCGGATGACCCTGGAGGAAAAGGCAAGCCAGCTGAAATATGATGCTCCGGCGATCCCCCGGCTGGGAATCCCGGCCTACAACTGGTGGAATGAAGTGCTGCACGGGGTCGCACGCGCCGGAACAGCAACCGTTTTTCCGCAGGCCATTGGCCTGGCCGCCATGTTCGACGAGGAGATGCAGGAGGAGATCGCTTCCGTTATCTCGGAGGAGGCCAGAGCCAAGTACAATGGGCAGAGCGCTCATGGGGACCGGGATATCTACAAGGGGCTGACGGTCTGGAGTCCGAATATCAACATCTTCCGGGATCCCCGCTGGGGCCGGGGACACGAGACCTACGGAGAAGATCCCTATCTGACCACCCGACTGGGCGTTCGCTTTATCCGCGGCCTGCAGGGGGATGGGAAATATCTGAAGACAGCGGCGTGCAGCAAGCATTTTGCCGTTCATTCCGGTCCCGAGGCCCTGCGGCATCATTTTGACGCAAAGGCGAGCAAAAAGGATATGTTCGAAACTTATCTGCCTGCCTTCGAGGCGACGGTGAAGGACGCGGGCGTCGAGAGCGTCATGGGGGCGTATAACCGGGTGAACGGCGAACCGGCGTGCGGATCCAGAACGCTGCTGAAGGAGATTCTCCGGGGAAAATGGGGCTTCCAGGGACATGTGGTCAGCGACTGCTGGGCGATCGCGGATTTCCATACGCACCACATGGTGACGGCCACGGCTCCGGAAAGCGCTGCCCTGGCGATGGAAAACGGCTGCGACCTGAACTGCGGCAATGTCTATCTTCATCTGCTGGAGGCGCTGAAGGAAGGCCTGGTTTCTGAGGAACAGATCACCGAGGCCTGCACCCGGCTGATGACCACCCGGGTGCTGCTGGGGCTGTTTGATGAGAACTGTGAGTATAACCGAATCCCGGTGACGGCCTGCGATACGGATGAACATGATGCCCTGGCGCTCCGCGCGGCGGAAAAGAGCATGGTGCTGCTGAAGAACGACGGAACGCTGCCCCTCTCTCCGGAGAAGGTGAAGACGATCGCCGTGATCGGTCCCAATGCAGACAGTGTTCCCGCCCTGGAGGGCAACTATAACGGCACCAGCAGCCGGTATATTACCTTCCTGAAAGGAATCCGGGACTATGCGGCGCAGCATGGCATCCGGGTGCTTTACAGCCTGGGGTGCCACCTGTTCAAGGATCGGACATCCGGCCTGGCCCAGGCGGACGACCGGCTGGCCGAGGCAGAAATGTATGCCGAAATTGCGGATGTGACCATCGCCTGCGTGGGCCTGGACGCGGGCCTGGAAGGCGAAGAAGGGGATACCGGGAATGAATATTTCAGCGGAGACAAGCAGGATCTGCTGATTCCGGAAAGCCAGCGGAAGCTGCTGGCGCATCTGGAAAGGAAGGCGAAGAAACTGGTAACCGTCGTTGCCGCCGGATCGAGCCTGAATGTTCCGGAGGGAAATGCCTGTATTTTTGCCTGGTATCCCGGGCAGGCCGGAGGAAAGGCCCTGGCCCGGATCCTTTTCGGAGAGGTCAATCCCAGCGGCCGCCTGCCCCTGACCTTCTATCATGATATCTCCGAGCTTCCGGATTTTGAGGACTATCGGATGAAGAACCGGACCTACCGGTATTTCGAGGGAACTCCGCTGTATCCCTTCGGTTTTGGACTGAGCTACACCCGCTTTGAAACCGTTCGGGCAAGCTTGGACGGCGACACGGTGAAAATGGTGATCCGCAACGCGGGCGACCGTGCCGGGGAAACCGTTGCCCAGGTATATGTCCGGTGCGACAGTCCCCTGGCCCCCCTGCATCCCCGGCTCTGCGGGTTCCGCAGGCTGCGGCTGGAAGCGGGCGAGGAAAAGGAAATCACCGTGAAGCTGGATCCCCTTACCTGGACGGTGGTGGATGAGGACGGAGAACGCCGGGAGGCAACCGGCGGGACTCTCTATGCCGGGCTGTATCAGCCGGATGAACTGAGCGTCCGGCTGACGGGACTCAAACCGATCGAGATCCGGAAATAAAAGGCAATTCTCCGCGCGCAGGCTTTGCTGAAAGCCTGCGCGTTTTTTGGCCCGGGAAGGGAATGGAATGGCATGGTATGTTCTCCGGAATTGTTCCGGCCCTCCGGCGGTTTTTCTTGATTTTTTTCAGAAGGGTCTTGACAACAGAGCAGGCGGGAGTATAATTCAAGTGTTTCATTTGAACAATTGATCAAATGAAAATAAATTATTCCGGAGGTGCCCCATGATCGAGTTCAGCCATGACGATGAAATGCTGTATGACCTGGCGGATCTCTTTCGCATGTTCGCGGACAGCACCCGTGTGCGGGTGCTGAACGAGCTGCGCAGCCGCGAGGTAGGCGTGACGGAGCTGGCGAACAGCCTCGGGATGACAACCTCCGCGATTTCCCATCAGCTGCGCATCCTGAAGGATGCACGGCTGATTCGCTCCCGGAGAGACGGAAAGGGAATCCTGTACTCCCTGGCGGACGAGCACGTCCGGACAATTCTGGATATGGGAGTGGAGCACCTGGAGGAGGAAAGACGGTAACCGAAACGGAAAAATGAGAAGAACGGGGAGGACAATGCCATGATGCAGGAAATGGAAAAAGCAATCCCGGCCGGCGAAACAGTGCGGGAGCATGATCATGAACAGCACCATTCGGATCCGGAAGAACTCCACGGCCATCACGGTCATGAAGGGCACCATCACGGACATGGGGAGCACGGGGAGCATCAACATGGGCACGATTCCTGCGGACACGAACATCATCATGACGGTCTGAGCTGCGGGTGCGGACACGATCATCATGAACATGAGCAGGGTGAGGAGAATCCCCGCATCATGCTCGGGCGGCTGATTACCTCTGCCGCGCTGCTGGTGATCGGTCTCCTGTTTCCGGAACAGAGCCTGTTTCGGCTGCTGTTTTCCCTGATGTCCGCGGTGACAATCGGCTATGAAATCTTCCTCAGCGCCGGAAAGAACCTGCTTCACAGGGAACTTCTGGACGAAACCTTCCTGATGTCCCTGGCGGCGATCGGTGCCTTCGTGCTGGGAGAATACACGGAAGGCGCGATGGTGCTCCTGCTTTTCCAGCTGGGTGAGTTCCTGCAGGACTATGCAGTGGATCGCAGCCGGAAATCCATCTCCTCCCTGATGAAGATCCGACCGGAGGAAGCCACCGTGATCCGGAACGGGGCGGAGACCGTGACCCGGCCGGAGAACGTGGAAATCGGCGAAATCATCCTGGTGAAACCGGGAGAGCGCATCCCGCTGGATGGAACCGTGGTGGAAGGAGAAAGCTTTCTGGACACCGTGGCACTCACCGGTGAAAGCGTTCCCCGGGCTGTGCGCGTGGGAGAGGAAGCCCTGAGCGGATGTGTGAATCAGCGGGGGCTGCTGAAGATCCGGGTGGAACGGCTGGCACATGATTCTGCGGTCAGCCGGATTCTGGAGCTGGTGGAAAATGCGACGGAGCACAAGAGCCATGCGGATAAGTTTATCACCCGGTTTGCCCGGATCTATACGCCTGTGGTGGTCGGGTCCGCGCTCGCGCTGTTCCTGATTGCCGGCATCCTCACCGGAAACTGGGGCGAATGGCTGCGCCGGAGCCTGACCTTCCTGGTGATCAGCTGTCCCTGCGCGTTGGTGATTTCCGTGCCGCTGAGCTATTACAACGGAATCGGCCGGGCCAGCAAGCGCGGCATTCTGGTGAAGGGAAGCAATATTCTGGAAGATTTGAGCCGGGCAGCGGTGGTTGCCTTTGACAAGACCGGAACCGTGACAAAGGGCGTATTTGAGGTGGTTGCCGTACACCCGCGCGAGATGCCGGAGGAAGAGCTGATTCAGTATGCGGCCTCGGCGGAAAAATACAGCACACATCCCATTGCAGACGCCATCCGGGAAAGCTATATAGGCTGGGAAAACCTGGAAATATCGGATTATCAGGAAATTGCCGGACAGGGAGTCATCGCCCGGGTGAACGGGTGTCGGGTTGCGGCAGGAAATGAGCGGCTGATGGCTTCCGAAGGAGCAGACTGCCATGACTGCCATCTGACCGGAACGATCGTGCATATTGCCGTGGACGGTATCTACGAAGGCCATCTGGTGATAGCCGACGTGGTCAAGGAAAACGCGGAGGAAGCGATCCGGCAGCTGAAAGCGCTGGGAATCCAGCGGACTGTCATGCTGACCGGAGACCGGAAGAGCTCCGCGGAGGCCATCGGACGGAAAATCGGGGTCGATGAGGTTTACGCGGAGCTGAAGCCTGAGGAAAAGGTGAACCATATTTACCGGCTGCAGGCGCAGCGCTCCGGACAGGAAGAAAAGATCCTCTTTGTCGGAGACGGCATCAACGATGCTCCCGTGCTGGCTACAGCGGACATCGGCGTCGCCATGGGGGCTGCCGGATCAGATGCCGCGGTGGAAGCGGCGGATATGGTTCTGATCGATGACGACCCGATGAAGGTGGCGGAGGGGATCCGCCTGGCCCGCAAAACCCAGCGGATCGTGAAGCAGAATATCATCTTCTCCATCGCGGTGAAGGTGGGAGTGATGATTTTTGGCGCAGTTGGACTGGTGCCGCTGTGGCTCGCTGTATTCTCGGATGTCGGCGTGTGTCTGCTGGCGATCCTCAATGCCATGCGGTAAATCGCCGGATCCATAAAAACGCTTGACCGGAAAAGGTGGACGGAGTACAATACCGGTCGGCAGTAATCGGAAGAAGGAAGGGAATTTTGCCATGACCAAGATTGATGTATTCTCCGGATTCCTCGGAGCCGGAAAAACGACGCTGATCAAGAAGCTGCTGAAGGATGCGTATGCGGGGCAGAAAGTGGTCCTGATTGAAAACGAATTCGGTGAAATCGGCATTGATGGCGGCTTTATGAAGGAAGCCGGAATTCAGGTGACCGAAATGAACAGCGGCTGCATCTGCTGCAGCCTGGTGGGTGATTTCGGCGAAGCGCTGCAGAAGGTGCTGGATGAGTATCATCCGGACCGGATCCTGATCGAGCCCAGCGGCGTCGGCAAGTTGAGTGATGTGGTTCGTGCAGCCAGCGCCGTCTGCGGGGAGAACTGCCAGATCGGTTCCCTGGTTGCCGTTGTGGATGCCGGGAAATGCAAGATTTACGTGAAGAACTTTGGCGAGTTCTTCCTGAACCAGATTGAGCACGCTGCAACCATTATCCTGAGCCGGACGGATATCGCCAGCCAGCAGAAGATTGAGGAAGCGGTGAAGCTGATCCGCGAGCACAACCAGACCGCGACCATCATCACAACGCCCATGAATGAGCTGGACGGAAAGCAGATCTTTGCCGCCATGGAAAAGTCAGATACCCTGGAGCAGGAGATGGCGCATATCCTTTCCGAAGTAGAAGAGGATGATGACGAGTGTGATGATCCCGAGTGCGAATGCCATCATCATCACGACCACGATCATGAAGAAGAACATGGGCATCATCACCGCGATCACGATCATGAAGAAGAGCATGAGCATCATCATGATCATGATGAAGAGCATGAGCATCATCACGATCACGACCATGAGCATCATCATCACCACCATCATCACGCAGACGAAGTGTTTACCAGCTGGGGCATGGAAACCCCGAAGAAGTTTACTGAGGAGGGCCTGAAGGGTATGCTGGGCCAGCTTACGGACGCGCTTTCCTACGGCGTGATCCTGCGCGCGAAGGGAATTGTTCCCGCAGAGGACGGCGGCTGGATCCACTTCGACTACACACCCGGTGAGATGGATGTGCGCCGGGGCAGCGCGGAGGTTACTGGACGGCTGTGCGTGATCGGTTCCAAAATTGATGAGGATAATCTGAAGACCCTGTTTGGAGTGTAAGAAGATGGCTGCCAGAGAAATCCCTGTGTACCTTTTTACCGGCTTCCTGGACGGAGGAAAGAGCACCTTCATCCAGAGCACGCTGGAGGACCGGCGCTTTAACAGCGGAGAGAAGACCCTGCTGCTTCGGTGCGAGGAAGGGGAAGTCGAATACGATTTTTCTTCCTTCAGCGGGGAAAATGTATTCCTTCGAACCCTGGAGGAAGAGGAAGATTTTAACGAATCTGCCCTGCAGGCTGCTGCGGAGGAGACCCACTGTGAACGCGTGATTATTGAATACAACGGCATGTGGCCCATGCAGACGCTGTTTGACAACATTCCGGACGGATGGATCGTTGCTCAGGAGATCTGCTTTGCGGACAGCAATACCTTCTCCGTGTTCAACATGAATATGCGGAACCTGGTGTTCGATAAGCTGCAGACCTGTGATGTCGTTGTCTTCAACCGCTGCAGCGAAGGCTCCGATCTGAACGGGCTTCATAGAATTGTCCGTCAGGCCAATCGCAGATGCAATATTTTCTATGAGTATCCGGACGGGCGCAGCGTGATGGATGAAACCGTGGATCCGCTGCCCTTTGATATCAATGCGCCGGTGGTTCAGATTGAGGATCGGGATTACGCCTACTTCTTCTCTGATCTGATGGAAAACAGCGAGAATTATGAGGGGAAGACGGTGGAATTCAAGGGCATGTTCCCGCAAACCACCAAGCCCATGCCGGACAGCGTTTTTGCCGCGGGACGCATGCTGATGAACTGCTGCGCGGCGGATACCCAGTTCGCCGGAATGGCCTGCTATCGCGGAAAGGCGGACCGGCCTTCTCCCGGCTCCTGGTTTACGGTGCGGGGAAAGGTGCGGCTGCAGCGGAATCGGATTTTCAGCGAGAAGGTTCCCGTTCTGGATGTGATCTCCGTGAAACCGGCGATCGAGCCGGAGGATCCGGTGGCCACGTTCTACTGATTTCTGTCAGAAAAGACAGGGAAAAAGGTCAGGCTCCGTTCCGGAAGGAACGGAGCTTTTCTGAAAGAGGAAAAAGGAAATCCGGGACGAATATTACAGAAATAACAGTTTCCGGATAAACGAAGCGGGAAGGAGCTGCTGCCATGATTCGGGAAGAAGCTGAACAGCGGGCACAAACTGCCGGCAGGAGCAAAAATTTTCTGGCGGAAACCTGGGTCTGCGGGATCATCAATCAGAAGATTGAGGAAGCGGTGGAACGGGGCCAGTATGAAGTGAAGGTCCGCTTCTCCGCCCGGAGCTATGCCGCGAGACATCAGCAGCGCTTTATTGAGCTGTATGAGGCGCAGGGATACGATGCGTGCTTCCGCCCCAACTATGTTCATATCGAACCCAGCATGTATGACCTGATTCTGCGATGGACGCCGGAGCCGAAAAGGCTTTCCGGCGAATAAGCCATCGCGGGGAACGGACAGGCAGAGAACGTGCAATCAAACAAGGAAGGCGAAAGAAAATGTCAAATCTGACCAGAGAGCAGGGAATTACCCGAACCAGTGTGATCGGCGTGATTGTGAACGTGCTGCTCAGCGGTTTCAAGGCTCTGGTGGGGTTGATTTCGGGCTCCATCTCCATCGTGCTGGACGCGGTGAACAACCTGACGGACGCTGTCTCGTCCATTGTGACGATTATCGGCATCAAGCTGGCCCGCCGCAAGCCGGACGAAAAGCATCCCTTCGGCCACGGCCGGATTGAGTATTTCAGCGCGATTATTGTTGCGGGCATAGTGATCGTTGCCGGCGTTACCTCCCTGTATGAATCCATCCAGAAAATCCTCGCGCCGGAAATGCCGGATTACTCCACAGCCAGCGTTATCATTGTGGCGGTCGCTGTGCTGGTCAAGGTTTTCCTGGGCAGGTATGTGAAGGGCCAGGGAGAAAAATACCAGTCGGAAGCGCTGGTTGCTTCCGGTTCGGACGCAAGCCTGGACGCGATCCTGTCCGCCTCCACGCTGCTGGGCATTGGCATCACGCTGATCTTCCACATTACGCTGGACGGATGGATCGGTACGCTGATCGCGCTGTACATTATCAAAGCGGGCTGGGAGATGCTGATGGATTCCGTTTCCAGCGTGATCGGAAACCGTCCGGACAGCGAGGTTTCCCGCGCTATCCGGGAAACGGTCTGCGAGCACGACGGGATCCTCGGAGCCTATGATCTGGTGCTCCACGATTACGGCCCGGATTACGCCATCGGTTCCGTGCATATCGAGATTCCCTCCGACATGACAGCGGACGAGATTCATAAGCTGACCAGGCACATTTCCCAGGAAGTGATGGAAAAGTATCACGTGATCCTGACGATCGGGATTTATGCCATTGACAACACGCATCAGGAGCTGCGGGAAAGCATTCATAAGGTAGCCATGGAGCACGAGGGAGTTCTGGGCACTCACGCCATCTATGTCGACGATCAGGAAAAGTATATTACGATCGATGTGATCACGGATTTCCAGGTGGATCGGGCCGCCCTGCGGGAGGATCTGGAGGGCCATATTCACGAATATCTGCCGGGCTACCGTGCGGATATCAATTTCGACAACAACTTCAGTGACTGAGCGGCCCGGGCCTTCGCCGCCGGACTTCCCGCGGCCTGGGCACCGTGAAAACACCCGGGATTTGCATTTCCGGACGGGTGATGTTATAATCATTCTGTCCTTGGAATATCATAATATCATTCGGAGGTGCATGAAAAATGAAATGGGTTTGCAGCGTCTGCGGTTATGTGTACGAAGGACCGGAAGCACCGGAAAAGTGCCCGGTGTGCAAGGCTCCGGCCAGCAAGTTCATCAAGCAGGAGAGCGAGAAAGTATGGGCTGCTGAGCATGTCGTCGGCGTGGCCAGCGATGCTCCGGAAGAGATCAAGAACGGCCTGCGCGAGATGTTCAACGGCGAGTGCTCCGAAGTGGGCATGTACCTGGCCATGAGCAGGGTAGCCATCCGGGAGGGGTATCCGGAAGCCGGCGCTTTCTTTGAGAAGGCCGCCATGGAAGAAGCCTGGCACGCGGCGCATTTTGCGGAGCTGCTGGGTGAAGTTGTGACGGACAGCACCAAGAAGAATCTGGAGCTCCGTGCGGACGCGGAATACGGCGCCACCCAAGGCCGCGCTGACCTGGCAAAGAAGGCCAAGGCGCTGAACCTGGATGCCATCCACGACATCGTGCACGAGATCGGACGGGACGAGGCCCGTCACGGCAAGGGCTTCCAGGGCCTGCTGGATCGGTATTTCAAGTAATTCTGTTCCATGGGGCGGCTCCGTTCGGAGCCGCTCCTTTTTTGTTCTTTACCCGCAGGAGGCAGAAATCTGAAAGAGCGGGACAATCCTGCTGAGAAGCCGGAAACCGTTGATTTCATTCACCCATCCCAAAACTACCCCTGTAAAACGGATCAGAATCCGGGCTCCTTTCTTGTAAAACCGGAAAGGCGTCTGATATGATACAGAAAAAGAACGGGAGAGAAAAAACGTTCTGAGGGTGGTATTCTGAAATACATATTGAACGGAGGTTGTTCGGATGAAAAAACGTGGATTTGCGGTTTTCCTGATCATGGTTTTCCTGCTTTCCCTTCTCGCGTTCCCGGCGCTGGCGGGGATCTCCAATGTCACCGTCACTGCGACCAGGGACGGGAACGCGAAGGTCCGCTGGGACGATTCCTCCTACGCCACATCCTACGACATCAAGTACCGTCTCGATGACTGGAAGCCGAATTACAGCTATTATCAGACAAGCCGGAATACGAATGCTACGCTGATTCACCTGATCCCAGGGCTGACCTATAAGATCACCGTGGAAAGCGGATCTTCCAGCAGTTCCACCTACTACACGGTTCCCTATGGGGTGTTCAAGGAATATACTACGGGGAACCGGCTGCGGCTGACGGAGACATCCTTCTCCATCAGCGAACTGGAGGACTGGCCAAACAAGACGTTCGAAGTGCAGGTATACTGGCCCCGCCTGAAATACAATCGGGATTATGCGGCAAAGCTGGCGCTCAAAACGCCGCAGGGGTACTGCGGAAAGGTTGTGTCCTGGGATTCCTTCACCTTTGAAAACCGGTTTTCCTATAAGTATATGACCTATTCCATGATGACGGACTGGCTGAAGGACGTGGAGGATGATTACAGGGAAATCCCCACCGGAAGATATCAGTTCCAGTTCTTTGTGGACGGGCTGCTTTACGATGTTGCCAATTTCGTGCTTTATCGATAAGAGGGCGGCTGTTCCGCCATGGACATTCCCGCCGGCGTGTGTTATGATTGGCACGTCGGCTTTTTCCATATTCTGAACAAGATGCGAAGCGGGGAAACGATGATACGGATTCTGGATGTGGCATCCATGCGGGAAAGCGATGCAGCCACCATCGCGGCGGGGACTCCGGGACGCGAACTGATGGAGCGGGCTGGAGAGGGGATCTTCCGGGCGGCAGAATGGCAGGCTCCCGTGGCGATTGTGTGCGGAAAAGGCAACAACGCCGGCGATGGGTATGTGCTGGCAGTGAAGCTGGCGGAGGCGGGAATTGACTGCGAACTCCTTCTGCAGGATGGAAGCTTCAGCCCCGACGGCGAATACTGGTTTCAGAAAAGCCGGGAGAAGGGGGTTCCTGCCCGCCTGTGGGCGGACACGGAGGATCTGAGAGATTTCCGGACCGTAGCGGACTGCATTTTCGGCACCGGGTTTCGGGGAAAGGCAGAAGGGGAGGCCGCCCGCATGATCGGCCTGATCAATGACAGCGGAGCCTTCGTGGTCAGCGCGGACATCAACAGCGGACTGAATGGCGACAATGGGCTTGCTTCCGGCCCCGCAGTTCAGAGTGACCTCACCGCCTCGATCGGTTTTTTTCAGCCAGGGCACTTTCTGAACCAGGCCATGGACCTGATGGAAAGAAAAGTGAACTGCGATATCGGGATTGTTCCCTGCGGAGGGAACTGCCATCTGATCGAAAAAGAGGACGCGGCGGCGCTGTTTCCGAAACGGAAGCACTTTGCGAACAAGGGAACCTACGGGTACCTGGGCCTGATTGGCGGGAGCCTGCGCTACAGCGGAGCCATTCGCATGGCGGCTGCCGCCAATGCCGCCATGCGGGCGGGGGCGGGAGTGGTGAAAGCCGCCGTGCCCCGCTCCCTCGCGGAGCCGCTGATGCCCCTGATGCTGGAGAGCACGCTGTTTCCCCTGAGCGAGGCGAACCAGACGATCCGGTTTGTTCCGTCAGAATGGGAGGAACTGATCCGCGGGCTCCGGGTGATTGCCGTCGGAATGGGCCTGGGGAACAGCGAAGACACCCGGGAAGGCGTTGCCTTCTTGCTGCGGCGCTATGAGGGAACCCTGATCCTGGACGCGGACGGGCTGAACGCTCTGGCGGAGCTGCTGCGGGAGGAGCCGGAGATTCTGCGAAAGAGTCATGCCCGGATCCTGCTGACTCCGCATCCGGGCGAGTTTTCCCGGCTGACCGGAAAGCCGATCCCGCAGGTGCAGGCCGAGGGCATCCAGCTGGCGGAGAGTTTCGCCGGAACCCATGGAATTACCGTACTGCTGAAGGGACCGACAACCATCCTTTCGGACGGAAAGGAGACCCTGCTGTGTGACCGGGGCTGCCCGGGCATGGCCACGGCAGGCAGCGGGGACGTGCTGAGCGGTATTCTGGCGGCGGTATGCGCGGGAAACGAAAGCCTGATTCGGGCGGCGGCCGCCGGGACGTGGATAAATGGCCGAGCCGGCGAACTTGCCCAGGAACGCACGGGGGATGTTTCCATGACGGCCGGAGACACGATCGCAGCGCTGCCGCAGATTCTACGGGAATTGCGGAACGGCGCAGGAAAAACTGTGAAATAAAAGAGAGCCGGGGAAATCATCCCCGGCCTCCCTTTTTCTTCAGATCATCAGTTTAGCGCTTCCGCGTCATTCTCGATGGTGACCTCTTCCACGCTGCGAATGCCCCAGCGGGCGACGACCATGCTCAGATTGTCGCGCCCCACGGAGAGCGTCACGGTATCATCCCGGATGCCCACAATGGTACCGTAAATGCCGCCGATGGTGCAGACCCGATCGCCGGCCTTCAGGTTGTTCAGCATTTCCTTAACCTGCTTGTCTTTCTTGCGCTGGGGACGGATCAGGAAGAAATAGAACACGACAAAGATGAGAATCATGGGCAGGAAGGTTCCCAGCAGGGCAGCTACGGGATTCACCTCGCCTGCCTGTTCGGCGGCAGCCGTCGCGGCAGCGCCGGCCGTGGTGCCCGCAGCGGCATTTCCCTCCGCGACCGCGGACGTAATTCCCAGAATCTTTTCAATCAGCATTTTCACAAAACTCCTTTACGTTTCGTTTGGTTCTCTGGGATTATACCAGAAAACGGGATTGGAAACAAGCCTTGGATTCACTGATCCGCCGGAAGCGGCCGGGTGGCAATCAGATTGACGCCGGTGCCGCAGATATCGGGAAGGATCACCTGACCCATCTGAACCGGCGCAGAGACGCGGAGCTGCCGCAGCTGCTTCATGATCTGGGGGATCAGGTGCTTCGGAACCGGCGCTGCGGTCTTCACGGAAAGCGGCGTCGCGCTATGCTCCGCGGGAATGACCGCGGTGATCATCCGCAGGGGCAGCGTGCATTCCTGCATGGCATACTTCCGGCCCCGGGGACAGGTGTTCCCTTCTACGGAAACAACTTCCTTCGCTTCGTTCAGGGTGACCTTCATGCGGCAGCCTACCGGGCAGTTAATACAGGTAATCATCTGTTCCATTGCTTATTCCGCTCCTTTCTCAATGCGGACGGTCAGCGGCTCGGAGCCGTCCAGTCCGGCGAAGGAATCCGCCTTCAGGGTATAGGAAGCCATTTCGCCGGGAGTAAAAATCATGGCTTTCCTGCGGAACAGCTCCTTTCCTCCGCAGCTGATCACAGCGGAAGCGTTGCGGAATACCCCGGAGGGACGGAACATCAGGGTTACATCCTGCGCAGGGGGCAGCTGGATTTTCTGGGGAACCGTGCCACGGACCCCTTCCCCGTCCTGCACGAAAAGGAATACGGATTCCCTTTTCTCCGATCGGACAAAGGCCGCGGCCGCGTGTCCGGCCCGGAAGCTTTCGCTGGATACGTGATCGACCAGGTCATGCACATGCAGCACATTTCCGCAGGCAAAGATGCCGGGAACGGAGGTTTCGAAGGAATCGGACACCACAGCGCCGGAGGTGGCGGGAGAGATGCTGACTCCCGCCCCTTCGCTCAGTTCGTTTTCCGGAATCAGGCCGACGGAGAGAAGCAGCGTGTCGCATTCGAATTCCATTTCCGTCCCGGGAATGGGGCGGCGGCGCTCATCCACCCGGGAAACCGTGACGCTTTCGAGACGCTCCCGGCCCTTGATATCGGTGACCGTATGGGAAAGATAAAGCGGAATATCATAATCCTGAAGGCACTGCACGATGTTCCGGTTCAGTCCGGAGGAATAGGGCATGATTTCCACGCATGCCAGCACTTTCGCACCCTGCAGGGTCATTCGGCGGGCCATGATGAGCCCGATATCTCCGGAACCGAGGATGACGACTCGCTGGCCGGGCATGAAGCCTTCCAGATTTACGAAACGCTGGGCCGTTCCGGCGGAATAGATTCCGGCGCAGCGGGTTCCCGGCGTACAGAGGGCGCCACGGGGCCGTTCCCGGCATCCCATGGCCAGAATCACTGCGCCGGCCTCAATCTGACGCAGTCCATTCTCCCGGGAGATGCAGGTCACCACCCGATCCGGAGATACGGAAAGAACCGTCGTATCGCACTCGATCGGGATCTTCAGTTCCCTGGCCCGGTCAATGTCCCGCTGGGCGTATTCCGGACCGGTCAGTTCTTCGCTGAAGCGGTGCAGTCCGAAACCATTATGAATGCACTGGCGAAGAATGCCGCCAGGCTGGGATTCCCGTTCCAGAACCAGCAGGGATTCGATTCCGTCCTCCCGGGCGGCGATCGCAGAGGCCAGCCCCGCCGGACCGGCGCCTATAATCAGAATATCCACATGTTCCCGATTCATGTCCGATCACTCCTCTCGGCATTTTCAGTCAGCGTTCCGGTCAGCAGATAGCTGTTCCCGCCGTTCTTGGTGACTTCGGTCAGGGGAATTCCCGTTTCCCGGGAGAGAATGGAGGCCACCCGGGGAGAGCAGAACCCGCCCTGGCACCGCCCCATGCCGGCCCGGGTGCGGCGCTTGACCGCATCAATATGGGTTGCGGGGACGGGACGATGAATGGCGGCGACGATTTCCGCCTCGGTGATGACCTCGCAGCGGCAGATAATGCTGCCGTACAGCGGATTTGCTTCCAGGGCTTCCTGCTGCTGGGCTGGGGTCATCTCCCGGAAGGGGATGGGCGGCTTTTCATAGGGCCGGATCCGCTCCTTCCGTACGAGCTCCTGTTCATGGGAGATCATCTCTGCCAGCGCACGACCGATGGCGGGGGCGGAGGAAAGGCCGGGACTTTCAATGCCTGTGGCCTCATAGGCGCCGGGACTGCCGGCCACCGGACCGATGATGAAATCGCCGCCCTCTTCGTGGGCCCGGACACCACTGAAATTCGTGATGTTGGTCCGCAGGGAGACATCCGGCCAGGTCAGGCGCACCCGGTCCATCACGGAATCGAGACCGGACTGGGTCGTTTCCGTATCCAGCGGATCATCGATATCCTCCGCGCTGGGCCCGAGCAGCACATTGCCATGCACGGTGGGAGAGACCAGAACGCCTTTTCCCATGGCGGAGGGACATTGGAAAATGGTCCGTTCAAAGGGCGCGGAAACTGGCCTGTCCAGCAGATAGTACTGGCCGCGGCGATGAATGATCTTTTTCTTTTCAGGGGACAGCTGGTTATGAAGATCGGCGGAGGAAGCGCCTGCGCAGTTTACCAGAATCCGGCACCGCCAGGTGTCATGTTCCGTTTTTGCCTCAAAGCTCCCGTCAGAAAGGCGCTCAACGGATTTTACCTCCGCGCCGAAACGAAAGCGGACTCCGTTCAGCGCTGCGTCGTCCGCAAAGGCAAAGGTCAGTTCATAGGGACTGACAATGCCGCTGGTGGGCACCAGCAGAGCGCAGCAGGCCTGGGGATTCAGATGGGGCTCCAGGGAAAGCAGTTCCTCTTTCCCGATGATCCGCAGGGCGGGAACGCCATTGGCTTCTCCCCGGGCAAGCAGGGTTTCCAGCGTGCCCCGGTCCTCTTCCGAGAAGCCCACCACGAGTGCCCCGCACTGACGGTAGGGAACCCCCAGTTCCTCACACAGCGCGGGGAGCATTTGCGCGCCTTCCACATTGTATTTTGCCTTCAGCGTCCCCGGAACTGCGTCGTATCCTGCGTGAACAATTCCGCTGTTGGCCTTGGAGGCTCCCTCCGCGACATCCCAGGCGCGATCGAGCACGGTGATGGACACATCGTATCGGCTGAGTTCCCTGG
This sequence comes from uncultured Eubacteriales bacterium, assembly GCA_900316415.1. Taxonomy (GTDB): domain Bacteria; phylum Bacillota; class Clostridia; order Christensenellales; family Aristaeellaceae; genus Aristaeella. The sequence continues at coordinate 144,908 of ONCV01000003.1, read as the reverse complement.
CCACGGCGCAACCGATGACGCCGCCCCCGATGATCAGGACATCTGTTTGCTGAACCATGTTTGTTTCCCTCCCGGAAATTTTTTTTATCCGATCGCAGAGGCATCCTCTCCGCAAGCGGGCGGGAGCCCCTGGTTTCCTCTGTATTCCACGCAGAGCATGGTCAGATCATCAAATTGCTCTGCATCCCTGACAAAGCTGTCCACCGCCGCGCGCACGTTCTTCAGCACATCGGCAGGCGAGGCGTCCGGACAGACATTCAGGGCGTCCTGTAGACGGGTTGTGCCGAACGGTTCTTCGTCAGCGTTGGTCGCCTCCGGGACGCCGTCCGTGTATACAAACAGCTTGGAACCCGGCTCCATCTGGAGCTCATATTCCTGATACCGGACGCCCTCCATGCCGCCGATGACGAAGCCATGCTTATCCCTGAACAGTTCAAACCGTCCGTTCGGCTGCTTGACCATCGGATATTCATGACCGGCGCTGGCTGCGGTCAGTCGGCCGGTTTTCAGATCCAGAATGCCCAGCCAGACAGTGACGAACATCTCCGCGTCGTTGGTGGAGCAGACGGCATTATTGGTTCGGGTCAGAATCTCCGCCGGTGATTTGCCCATCATGGCAACACTCTGCAGGATGATTTTGCTGGCCATCATGAACAGCGCCGCAGGAACCCCCTTGCCGGAAACATCCGCAATCACAATCCCAAGATGATCCGGATCAATCAGGAAATAATCATAGAAATCGCCGCCCACCTCCCGGGCAGGATCCATGCTGGCATAGATATCGAATTCCTTTCGGTCGGGGAAGGCCGGAAAGATATGGGGCAGCATGGCAGCCTGAATCCGGGTGGCCAGGGACAGTTCCGTACCGATGCGTTCCTTTTCTGCGGTGACTTTTTTAACCGTATCCACATATTCCACGGTTTTGTGCGAGAGCGCGGCGAAGGATTCTGCCAATTCCTCGACTTCGTCTCCGGTGCGGTAGACATCCTCCATTTTGAATTCGAGATTGCCCTCCCGGAGTTCCGAAATCCGGGCCACAATCGTGTTCAGGGGCTTTACGATCCGTTTTCCCAGGATCACGGAGGCGCACAGGGTGAGCACCACCACCAGAAGGGTCAGAAGCTGGAACCTTCTGTGGAGCCTGTCCATGGAGCTCTGATAGGCAGCGACGGATTCCGCCTGAATCCGGGCGTTCCCCTCCTGCAGCATCGAGATGGGTGCCTTGGCTTTTTCCTCCGGGAAGGCGGAGAGCAGTACCCATCCGGTGGATGAAATGGGGGCGGCCGTCAGATAATAGCTGCTGCCGGACAGATCGCCCAGCATCACCGGGGTTTCCTTTCCCTGCAGCGCGGCGGAAACCGCCTGAGAGAGCAGGCTGTCCTTCGCTTCGCGCAGATCCCTTTCCCGATCGTCCCCGGAAAGGGGAAAGGTATCCGCCTGGGGACCGGGAACCACCCGACCGTCCTGATTAACCAGAAGATAGCGTTCTCCTTCCAGGGAAAGATCCGCCAGGGCCTGCTGCAAGTCATCCAGGTACAGATCCGCTCCGACCACCGCCTGCAGGCTTCCGTCCGGCCCAAAGACAGGACAGGCACATTCGATGCAATAGGCGCCGGTGTTGACATCCTGCTCACGATCGAAAAAGACCGTCTGTCCCGCGGAAACGGCCGCCTGATACCAGCCGCGGCTTCGGGGATCAAAGTGGAGGAGGCTTCCGTCCTTTATCCATCCGGAAGAGGAATCGCCCACGGTCAGATGCAGTCCCTCCGGCATGCCGATATAGAGCGCGTCGGCGTCGTAGGAACGCATGAGGGAGATCATGTCCTCCGAAAGGTTGAAAACCAGTCCCAGTTTGGCGGCGATGGCCGGATCCTCAGGTCGGACGCCCTCCGAAAAAATAACCTTCGCAGTCCACGTTCCGTCGTTCTCCGGATCCGGAACGGACCATTCCCGGACCGGATAATTTTCCGGATGCGCGAACAGCTCGGCGGCACGGCGGGCCAGAAAGTTGACCCGGTTCGCCTCGTCACGGAACACGCTGTCGAAGATCGCGGCTCCGGTTCTGCCGGAGCGGGCGAGGCTCGTTTCCACCACGGAGTCCATAACCTGTCCGGTGATATTTCCGATGGATTCCTGCTGCTGCAGCCTGGAATCATCGGCCAGCCGGGTCAGGACGCTGTTCTGATACAGGGAAAAAGCAAGGGAGGCAATGCCGAGCAGCAGAACGGTCATCAGAATCAGGTTAAAAACCTTGCTCTGGATTCCGCCGATTACCAGGTTCTTGAATCGTCTCATATCTTTGCTCCGTTTCAGGATATGCCGCCGCGGAAAACCGGGCGAAGGGGAATCCTAGGCTTCTCCGAGAATGGGCTGACCGTATTTGAAGAGTACCGCGTTGATCTCGAAGATATCATAGATTCTGTGGGAAACAAAATAGGAAATGATCAGATCAAACTTGCTGCTGGGGGAGAGGGCGATTTCCGCACGGGAGAGCAGATCCATCATCGAATCCATGTCCAGCCGCAGGGCAATGGCAAAAGCGACCGCGGTCACTTTTTTGGGCCGGTAGTCCTTTCGGGACTGCATCCTGGAAAAAACCCGCCGGTCGATATTGGCTTTTTTATAGACCTCCGCGTTGGTCATACCGCTCTCGTCGATCAGATGCAGCAGCCGCTGCTGAAAGGTTTCCCCGGTGTGATCAAGCAGTTCCTCCAGCGGGGCGTCCGAAAAATCCGGGCTCAGATCCGGCAGGGGAGCGGAATCATACATCGGTTCCTCTTCCGTAGACCGAACGGCGGAGAGCGCCGAAGGGGCATCCGGCAGGGATTCCGAAAGCCGGGAATTTGCCAGCGGGCGTTTTTGCCTACGGTACGTTTCAGGGCGGAGGATGTCCGTCTCCCTTCGCTCCGACAGGGCCGATAAGGTTCCTGCATCCGTCTCCCGCTCTGTCCCCAGAAAAGGATACTCCGCGGCCCGAAGGGCTTTCACGCCATTGTCATCGATATATTCATCGATTTCGCGAATCAGTTTTGCGGACAGTTCAAAGGAGTCCCGATCGAAAACCACCAGGATTACCTGCATCTCATGGGTCAGCAGGAACCGGCTGATTTCCTCCAGGGCAATGCTCAGCGCCTCCTCCCGGGGGAACCCGTAAATGCCGGTGGCAATCAGCGGAAACGCGATGCTTTCCGCGCGCAGTTCGAAGGCAAGGGAGAGGCAGTTTGTGTAACAGGCATGAAGGATCTCCCGCTCGCCCCGGTTCCCGTCCACCCAGACCGGCCCGACCGTGTGAAGGATATACCGGGCATGCAGAAGGAAGGCGGGGGTAGCGGCGGCTTGTCCAGGCGCGATGCGGCCGATTTCCTTCCGGCAGGCCAGAAGTTTCTCCTCTCCGGCTGCAGCGTAAATGGCGGAATCCGTTCCCCGGCCGATGACGGGTTCCGGATTGGCGGTGTTGACAATCACATCCGCCTTCACCCTGGCAATGTCGTTCCGAATAATCTGAAAAGGCATCCTTTCCCCCGCCTCCAAGTGATTCCATTCCCGTAATTTTACCATAGAACGGCTTCGGAAACAACCGGATTTTGTCCCGGACAGCATGGATATGGGATCCCGGAAATACGGGACCTCCGGGAGGAATCGTCCGCAGTGCGCGGAAGAACCGGGAAACACAGGAAGATCTTGACAAAAAGACTGCGTTTCCTCTAAACTGTGGAACGTTTCCGGGAACCTCTGGCAACGAAGAAAAACGATGGTTTTCCGCCAGAGAAGGACGGATCCGGAGGCTGGAAGGGGGAAGGAATACATGGGCGTGGTGAATGACCTTTTTGGAATCAATGTTTTCAACGATGAGGTAATGCGGAATCGCCTGCCGAAGGAGACTTACCAGGCGCTGCACAGAACCATCGACAACGGCCGTCGCCTCGATGCGCAGGTGGCCAGCGTAGTGGCAAGCGCGATGAAGGACTGGGCCATTGAACATGGCGCAACGCATTACACGCACTGGTTCCAGCCGCTCAACAGCGTGACTGCGGAAAAGCATGACGCCTTCATTACCCCCGCTGCCGGCGGCAAGGTGATCAATGAATTCAGCGGGAAGGAACTGGTTCGCGGGGAAGCGGATGCCAGCAGCCTGCCCAGCGGAGGCCTCCGATCCACCTTTGAGGCCCGCGGATACACGGCGTGGGATCCGACCTCCTATGCCTTTATTAAGGAGCATACCCTGTGCGTTCCCACGGCCTACTGTTCCTACAGCGGAGAGGCACTGGACAAGAAGACGCCCCTTCTGCGGTCCATGGAGGCCCTCAGCAGGCAGGCGGTTCGTATTCTGAAGCTGTTTGGCCGGATGGATGCGACCCGGGTGATGCCCAGTGTCGGCCCGGAGCAGGAATATTTCCTGGTGGACCGGAAGCTGTATGACCGGCGTAGTGATCTGATTTTTGCCGGCCGGACGCTGTTTGGAGCTCCTGCTCCCAAGGGGCAGGAACTGGGAGATCATTTCTTCGGAACGATCAAACCCCGGGTGCAGGCATTTATGACGGAGCTGAATGAGGAGCTCTGGAAGGTCGGTGTGCTGGCAAAGACCGAGCATAACGAAACTGCCCCGGCCCAGCATGAAATGGCGCCGATCTACTCCACGGTCAATGTCGCCTGCGATCATAATCAGCTGACCATGGAAATCATGAAGAAGGTCGCGGATCGGCACGGACTGTATTGTCTGCTGAATGAGAAACCCTTCGAAGGGGTGAACGGAAGCGGCAAGCATAACAACTGGAGCCTGACCACCAACACGGGATACAATCTGCTGGAGCCGGGCGACAGCCCCCACGAGAGCGCACAGTTCCTGCTGTTTCTGATGAGCGTGATCAAGGCGGTTGATGAAAACCAGGACATGCTGCGGGCCAGCGTGGCCAGCGCGGGGAATGATCTGCGGCTGGGTGGATATGAGGCTCCGCCGGCGATCATTTCGATTTTCCTGGGAGACGAGCTGACGGAGATTCTGGAAGCCCTGGAAAACGGAATGGATTACAATGGGCGGGAAAAGACGGAAATGGCCATCGGCGTTCATATGCTGCCGAAGTTCCCGCGGGACACCACGGACCGGAACCGGACATCGCCCTTCGCCTTCACGGGGAACAAATTTGAATTCCGGATGCTGGGTTCCAGCGCCTCCATCAGCACGGCCAATGTGGTGCTCAACACGATCGTTGCCGAAAGCCTGCGCCAGTTCGCGGATGAGCTCGAAGACGCGGAGAACTTCCAGGAAGCGCTGCATGATCTGATTGTTCGGAATATCCGGGAGCACAAACGGATCATCTTCAATGGGAATAACTATTCCCCGGAATGGATTGAAGAGGCGGCTGCCAGAGGGCTTCTGAAGCTGGATTCCACGGTGGACGCACTGCCCTGCTATACGGCGGAAAAGAACGTGAAGCTGTTTGCGGAGCATAAGGTGCTGAACGAGAATGAACTTCGCAGCCGCCGTGATATCGGGCTGGACGCGTATGCCAAGATGCGGGGAATCGAAGCCAAAACCATGCTGATGATGGCCCGGCGGGAGATTCTGCCTGCAGCGGTTCGCTACACCGGAGAGATGGCGGAGGCGGGAAACCGGGTCCGGCAGTTTGGCCCAAAGCTGCCGCATTCAGCCATGGACGAGTTGCTGGCAAAGCTGTGCCAGGGGTGTGAGCGGCTGAATGAAGGCATTGACCGGCTCGCTGAAGCGATGGACCGCCAGCCGGCCGGTACCGAGCCCATCGTCTGCGCCCGATACATGCACGATGAGGTGATGCCCCGGATGAAGGAGCTGCGGGAGGCGGCAGACGGCCTGGAAATTCTGATGGATCGGAAGGCCTGGCCGTTCCCCACCTATGATGAGCTGCTTTTTAACGTATGATTTTCGGAAGCGTCCTCCCGAACGGGAAGGCGCTTTTTCGTGCCCGCAGGTCGCCCTGCAGAGGAATCGGAATCCTGGCGCGAAACAGTTTTTTCATTTGTTTTTGGCTGCCCTTTGGTGTATGATATATTCGCGAGGTAAAGCGCGAAATTGCCTGGAAGAGGGGTGTGGGATCGAAGATGTTTGAACCGAAGATCAGGAACAGGCAGACGGATATGCTGATGCGCGCCGTGCTGGCCCTGGAAACCGAGGAGGATGCGTACCGGTTTTTTGAGGACCTGTGCACGATTCCGGAAATTCGGAGCATTGCCCAGCGGCTGGAGGTGGCCTTTCTGCTGCGGAAAAAGGAAACCTATCAGAAGATTGCGGACGAAACGGGCGCTTCCAGCGCCACGATCTCCAGGGTCAAGCGATCCCTGAGCTACGGAGCGGACGGATACGACCGGGTGCTGGACAAGATCCGGACGGATGACCTCTCCGGCCCCGCGGATACCTGACTTTGCCGGATATCCGGGAAAGAACCATGAACTGAAAAGAAGGAAAGAAAACGCATGGATTTAAGCGGACTGAACAGGGAACAGCGGCAGGCAGTGGAGACCCTCAACGGCCCGGTCCTGATTCTGGCAGGAGCGGGGAGCGGAAAAACCAGAGCGCTGACCTATCGGGTGGCGAACCTCATCGACAGCGGCGTGCCTGCCTGGAGAATCCTCGCGCTGACCTTCACCAACAAGGCGGCGAAGGAAATGAAGGAACGGATCGAAGCGCTGGTGGGGCAGGAATCGGCGGAGGACGCCTGGATCAGCACATTCCATTCCACCTGTGCGCGGATCCTGCGGCGGGATATTGAGAAACTCGGCTATACCCGATCCTTTGTGATCTATGATGACGACGATCAGGGAACCGTTCTGAAGGAAATTCTGAAAAAGCTGAATATTGACGAGAAATACCTTCCGGTCAAGGAGATCCGGGGGAAGATCAGCGATGCGAAAAACAGCCTGTATTCCCCGGATGAATGGTTCTCCCACAGCCAGAGGGATCACCGCTGCAGCCAGATTCACGATGTGATGGTTGAATACGAAAAGCGGCTGAAGAGCCTGAACGCGCTGGATTTTGACGACCTGCTGGTGAGAACGCTGGAGTTGCTGGCGGATCATCCGCCGGTATTGGAAAGCTATCGGGACCGGTTTCAGTATGTTCTGGTGGATGAGTACCAGGATACGAACCGGGCCCAGTATGAACTGATTCGCCTGATTACCGAGCGAAGCCGGAATCTGTGCGTGGTCGGGGACGATGACCAGAGCATCTACGGATGGCGCGGCGCGGACATCCGGAATATTCTTGATTTTGAAAAGGATTATCCCGACGCGAAAGTGATCCGGCTGGAGCAGAATTATCGCAGCACCTCCACGATTCTGGACGCGGCCAATCAGGTGATCGCCCACAACGCGGACCGGAAGGACAAGCAGCTCTGGACCCAGCTGGGCGAGGGAGAGAAAATTCATCTTTTCGACGCCGAGGACGAGCGGGATGAGGCCGCGTGGATCGCCGACACGATCCGGCGGCTGACCCGGGACGGGGATCGGATGGGGGATATGGCGGTGCTTTACCGGACCAATGCCCAGAGCCGTGTGCTGGAAGAAACGCTGATGCGGGCGGGCATTCCGTACCGGATCTTCGGAGGGCAGAAGTTCTATGACCGGAAGGAAATCCGGGATATCATCGCCTATCTTCGAGTTCTTGCCAACCCGACGGATGATATCAGCCTGCGCCGCATCATCAATGTCCCCCGGCGTTCCATCGGGGATACCACCGTGCAGGAACTGGTGGACCACGCGGCCCGGGAGGAAATGCCGCTGTATGCGGCGCTCAGCGACATTCCGGAAACCCTGGGAAGCCGGCCCCGGAAGTGCGTGGCGGAATTCTTTGCCATGATGGCGGAACTGAGCGCAAAAAAGGATTCTGAGCCCCTGGAGGATTTCGTCGAGGAGCTGATCGAACGTACCGGGCTGCGGGCGCAGTACATGACGGAGACCAGCGACGAAGCAAGAACAAGGCTGGAGAATATGGATGAATTCCTTGGCGCGGTCCGGGAATTCAGCCAGATGAGTGAAAATGCCACGCTGGAGAGCTACCTGGAAAATGTGGCGCTGGTTACGGATCTGGACCGGGCGGAGGACGACCGGGGATATGTGACGCTGATGACGCTTCACAGCGCCAAGGGGCTTGAGTTCCGGAATGTCTTTATCTCCGGCATGGAGGAGAATATTTTTCCAAGCTTCCGAAGCCAGGAAAGCGAAACCCGGATGGAGGAAGAGAGGCGACTGATGTATGTGGGCATCACCCGTGCCAGACAGCGCCTGTATCTTTCCCGAGCCCGGGCAAGGAGCCTGTATAACCAGACCAGTTACAATCCCCCGAGCCGCTTCCTGAAGGAGATTCCGGAACGGCTGACGGATGGGGGCGCCTCCAACCGGCGGGAAAGCGCCTTTGGAAAGCGGCCCGGCATGCCCGCGGCGGGAAGAAGCGGGTTCGGTGCAAGAAGCCTTTCGGGAAGCGGCCGGCCCAATATTCCGATCAGCCAGATCGGCAAACCGAAGCTGACCTTCCAGGGAAAGAATCTGGATCAGATTCCGGGAGTTACCAAGGGCTTTGCCCTCAGCAAGGCGCGGGAACAATCGGAAAACGCCATGAGCCGTCTGTTCCGGCCCGGGGAGCGGGTTCTGCACCGGAAATTTGGCGCGGGTGTGGTTCGCAGCATCACCGGGACGGGTTCGGACGCCCGGATTGCCATTGAGTTTACCGCTTACGGCCTGAAGGAATTCGCGCTGAGCATTGCGCCCATTGTGAAACTGGAGGAGGAAGGCACATGAAGGACCCCATGGAACGCATGCGGGAGCTGATCGACCGTTTGAAGGAAACCAGCTATGCCTACTATGTGCTGGATGATCCGATCATCTCCGACATGCAGTGGGACCGGCTATACGATGAACTGAAGGAACTGGAAACCCGGACCGGAACGGTTCTGCCTGATTCTCCCACGAGGCAGGTGGGCGGGGAACCCCTGAAGGGCTTTGAGGAGCACCGGCACCTGAGTCGGCTGTGGAGCATGGACAAGGTGCAGAGCATGGAGGAACTGGACGCCTGGATTGCCCGGACGGAGAAACTGAGCGGAAGGACAGGGCTGCAGTACTTTGTGGAATACAAGTTCGACGGGCTGACGCTGAACCTGACCTATCGGGACGGGAAACTGGTTCAGGCTGCGACCCGCGGCAACGGAATTACCGGAGAAGCCATCCTTCCGCAGGCAATGACAATCCATTCCATTCCCCGGGAGATTCCCTACAAGGGACTGATGGAGATTCAGGGCGAGTGCATCATGCGGTTGAGCACGCTGGAAAAGTACAATCGAACTGCGAAGGTGCCGCTGAAAAATGCTCGGAACGCGGCGGCGGGAGCCCTTCGGAATCTGGACCCGGCTGTGACCGCCAGCCGGCATCTGGACGCCTTCTTTTATCAGATTGGGACGATAGAAAACCCGCCCTACCGAACACAGCCGGAGATGATCGACTTTATCCGGGAAAACGGCTTCCAGGTCAGCCCCTACCTGGGGAGCGGCGTGGGCCGGGAGGAGCTGGAAAAGAGAATCCGGGAAATTGAGGCCCAGCGGCCGACGCTGGACTGGCTCATCGACGGGGTGGTTATCAAGATCGGGGATACGCAGCTGCGGGAACAGTTGGGTTTCACCGAAAAATTTCCCCGCTGGGCGGTGGCCTACAAGTTTGAGGCGGAGGAGTGCGTTACCCGGCTGGAGAAGGTGACCTGGGAGCTGGGGCGGACCGGAAAGCTGACGCCCCTTGCCCATGTTGCTCCGGTGGATTTCTACGGGGTGACCGTGCGCCGGGCGACCCTCAACAATCTGGGGGATATCCGTCGGAAGGATGTTGCGATCGGCTGTGACGTCTGGATCCGGCGGAGCAATGACGTGATTCCGGAGATCATGGGCAGGGCCGGGAAACCCCGGCCGGAGGAAATTCCCATCGAGCCGCCCGAATGCTGCCCTGCTTGCGGCGCGCCGCTGGTCGTGCGCGGAGCGCACCTGTTCTGCATGAACCGGGAAAGCTGCAAGCCGCAGGCGGTTGCCCGGATTGCCCATTTTGCGGGACGCGAGGCGATGGATATCGACGGCCTGAGCGAGAAAACCGCGGAGCAGCTTTACGACAGCTGCCACGTTCGGGTTCCCTCCGATCTGTATGGACTGACGCCCATGGATCTGATTACCCTGGAAGGCTTCAAGGAAAAGAAGGCCATGAATCTGCTGGATGCGCTGGAAAGAAGCAAACGCTGCGAGCTGGATGCCTTTCTTTTCGCCATCGGCATTCCGAATGTGGGACGAAAGACCGCCCGGGATCTGGCGGAAAACTTCCGTACCCTGGAGCGCATTCAGCAGGCGACGGCGGAGGAGCTGACCGCCATTCCGGATGTGGGTGAAATAGTTGCCCAAAGCGTGACGGAGTTTTTCAGCTTTGAGGAGAACCGCGTCCTGATCCGCAAACTGCTGGAGGCGGGCGTGGTTCCGAAGGACGCCCAGGGAAAGGCGGACGGTCCCTTCCGCGGAATGAGCATCGTGGTCACGGGCACCCTGCCCAATCTCTCCCGCAGGCAGGCGGAGGACCTGATCCGCCGGAGCGGCGGCACCGCGGCGGGCTCCGTCAGCAAAAAAACCGCGTTCGTCGTGGCGGGCGAAGATGCGGGAAGCAAGCTGGCGAAGGCGCAGACCCTGGGCATTGAAACAATTGATGAGGCGGAACTGATTCGAAGGGCCGGCCTCTGACGGAAAGGAAGCGATTCAGCTTTGTTCAGAAATATCGGCGGATGGATCAGCAGCCTTCGACAGGATCCGCTCGGAACCATTCTTGAGATCGTATTCATGATCGTCGCGCTGCTGCTGAGCCTGATTCTTCATGAAATCGGGCATGGATTTGTGGCGCTGAAATGCGGGGATCCGACCGCCAAAATGTCGGGCCGGCTGAGCCTGGACCCCCGGAAGCATCTGGATCCCATCGGCATGATCTGCATGTTCTTCCTGGGAATCGGTTGGGCGAAGCCGGTTCCCATTAATCCTTACTATTTCCGAAACCGGAACCGGGATATGATTCTGGTTTCCTTCGCGGGGATTTTCGTGAACCTGATCCTGTTCCTGCTTTCCACCTTTCTCTGGGTGCTGTGCTTCCGGGGAAATGGCATGCTGGTGCAATACGCGCAGCAGTTCCTGATGATCCTCCTGAGCTACAATATTTCCCTGGCGGTCTTTAACCTGGTTCCCGTACCGCCCCTGGATGGGTACAGGCTGGTGAATCAGATCTTTTTCCGGGGAGAGCTGGACAGGCGGATGAATCCCCGGACGATGCAGATGATTCATTTCGCGTTTCTGTTCATCTGCCTGAGCGGCGTGCTCAGCAGGGCGTTCAGCATCGTGTGCAATTTTTTCTTTCAGAATGTGGCAGGGCTGTTTTTCCGGCTGCTGTTTGGAATGTAAAACCGTATGGATATGAATTTTCGGCTGAAGGATTTCGATGGACCGCTGGATCTGCTGCTGACTCTGATCGGCAAGGCGCAGATCGATATCCGGGATATCTTTGTCAGCGACATTACGGATCAGTATCTGAGCCTGGTCCGTAATGCGCCGGACCTGAACATGGACGAAGCCAGCGATTTCCTGGTCATGGCGGCGACCCTGGTGGAGATCAAAAGCAGGGCAATGCTTCCCCGACCGCCGGAACCGGAGGAGGGGGAAGAGGATCCGGAGACGGAGCTGATCCGCAGACTGGAGGAGTACCGGCGTTACAAGGAATCGGCAGAAGAACTGCGTGATTTTGAGGAGGCCGCGAAGCACGTGTTCACCAAACTGCCGGAGGAGTATCCGCTTCCTCCCCAGGAGGTGGAACTGACCGGACTGACCCTGCAGGGGCTGACAGAGGCGTTCCTTCGGATCTGGGCCCGGAAGCCCAGGGAGGAAGAAGAGGAGGAGAACCGCTACCGGGCCAGGAATATCCGCCGGGATCAGCATACGGTGCAGGAATGCATGCTGAATCTGATGAAAACCCTGAAGATGAGGAAAACGATTCGGTTTGAGGATGTTTTCTCCGATGCGCCGACGCGGGAAGAGGTGGTGACCTACTTTCTGGCGGTCCTGGAGCTGCTGAAGCTCGGGCAGATGCACATTCAGCAGACCGGAATCTATGGGGAAATCGAACTGATCCGCGGGAAGGCCCGGATCGTGGAGGAACCGGAGGAACGTCCGCAGGAATGGAGAAAGCGGCGCAGAAAACGGGCGGAGACAGCAGACGGGCTACAGCTGGCCCTGGATCCGGAAACGCCGCCTGAAGCGGAGGAGTAAGCAGCAAGAGCATCGCTTTTCCCGAAACCCGGAACCCATTCCGGCGGGAAAACTGACAGAAAGGAATCGAAATCAGTGGAGGGAAATGAGAAGGGCCGAATCGAGGCCATCCTGTTCGTGGCCGGAGAAGCGGTTGAAATCCGGGATTTGGCCAGGGCCCTGGGACAGGATGAGAAAAGCATTCGGAAAACCCTGCAGGAACTGGAAAGCGATTACGATTACAATCAGCGCGGGTTCCAGCTCAAGCGTTTCGGGGAGAAGGTCCAGCTGGCAACGCGCCCGCTGTATGCGGACGACGTGGTTCGGCTGCTCCAGCCGGTGCAGAAACAGAGCCTGGGGCAGGCCGCCATGGAAACCCTGGCGGTGGTGGCCTACAAGCAGCCCGTAACCCGGGCGGAGGTGGAACAGATCCGGGGAGTCAAATGTGATTACAGCCTTCAGAGCCTGATGGCGAAAGGGCTGATTCAGGAGGTTGGGAGGAAGGAAACCATCGGCAGGCCGATCCTCTTCGGCACGACGGACGAGTTTCTGAGCCGGTTCGGAATCGAGAGCCTGGAAAATCTGCCCCCGCTGCCGGAACCGGAGACGGAAGAGCAGGAGGGGGAAAACGAAGAACTGATCCCCTGAGAAGTATCGGAATGAATGAAACGAAGGGAGCAGATTAGCCTGATTATGATGGAACAGGATAAAGGCAGGAACCCAATGAGCCGGCAGGAGATGAACGACCGGATCGAGGCCATGCTGGAAAAGGTCCAGAAGGCGCCCCGGTATACGGGCGGCGAGATGAACACCCGGATCAAGGGCTGGGAGGAAGCGCCGCTTCATTTTGTGTTCTGCTTTCCGGATACCTATGAGGTGGGAATGAGCCATCTGGGGATGAAGATTCTGACGGGACTGATCAACGATCAGGACTGGAGCCTCAGCGAAAGGTGCTTCATGCCCTGGGTGGATATGATGGCGCTGATGAAGGAGGAAGGGGTTCCTCTTTTCAGTCTGGAAAGCCGCAGACCGCTTCGGGATTTTGACGTGGTGGGCTTTACGCTGATGTACGAAATGAGCTACAGCAACGTGCTGGCCATGCTGGACATGGGAGGCATCCCCGTGGAGCGGCGGGATCGGGGAGAAACGGATCCCATCGTTGTGGCGGGAGGCGGATGCGCTTCCAATCCGGAGCCCATCTCCGATTTTGTGGATGCATTCATGATCGGAGCCGGCGAAGAGGTTATGCTGGAAGTGAACCGGGTGATCCTGGAACGAAAGAAGCAGGGGTGGACCCGGGAAGTCTGCCTGAAGGAACTGGCGAAGCTGGAAGGAGTCTATGTCCCCAGCCTGTACGAGGCGGAATACAACGGGGACGGAACGCTGAAGCGCTTTTCACCCATCTGCCCGGAAGCACCGGAACGCGTAAGAAAGCGTTTTGTGGCGGATTTTGACCATGCGTATTTTCCGACGAAGGTGGCGGTACCGTATACGGAAGTCGTGTTTGACCGAATCACTCTGGAAATCATGCGGGGCTGCACCCGGGGATGCCGGTTCTGCCAGGCGGGAATGCTGTACCGGCCGGTTCGCGAACGCAGCCTGGAAACCCTGGTGCGTCAGGCGGAGGAACTGGTGGCCGCCACGGGATACGAGGAAATCAGCCTGAGCAGCCTCAGCAGCGGGGACTATACCTGCCTGCCGGAGCTGATCCGGGAGCTGATGAAGAGAATGAAGGACAGGCGGGTATCCATCAGCCTCCCCAGCCTGCGGATCGACAGCGTGCTGAAGGAAAGCCTGGAGGAGACTCAGCAGGTGAAAAAGAGCAGCCTGACCTTCGCGCCGGAGGCGGGCACCCAGCGGCTGCGGGACGTGATCAATAAGGGCGTGACGGAAGAGGACCTGATCGAAAAGGTGCGGGATGCCTTTGCGGGCGGATGGAGCAGCATGAAGCTTTACTTCATGGATGGCCTGCCCACGGAAACGACCGAGGATCTGGATGGAATCGCCGATCTGGCCCGGAAGGTGGTCGCGGAATACTTCAAAATTCCCAAGGGAGAACGGGCGAAAGGCCTGCGGGTGACGGTAAGCTGCAGCACCTTTGTTCCCAAGCCCCATACACCCTTCCAGTGGGCGGCGCAGGACACCATCCCCACCATCAATCAGAAGCAGGAGCACCTGCGGGAAGTGCTGAAAATCAAGGGCGTCAACTTTAACTGGCATGCGCCTCACCTCAGCTTCCTGGAAGCCTGTTTCAGCCGGGGGGACCGTCGGCTCGGACGCGTGCTGAAGCGGGCGTGGGAGCGCGGATGCCTGCTGGACGGGTGGAGCGATCAGTTCAAATTTGACGAATGGATGGCCGCCTTTGCGGATTGCGGTCTGGATCCTGCCTTCTATGCCAACCGGGAGAGAAGCCGGGAGGAACTGCTTCCCTGGGATTTCCTGGACTGCGGCATCACGAAGGAATTCCTATGGCGGGAAAAGGAAAAGGCGGACCGGGCGGAAACTACCCGGGACTGCCGCCAGGGCTGCAATGGCTGCGGCATTCAAAGGATCCGGGGCCTGTGCGCCTACGCGGATCCGAAGCGGGCGAAGGCGCCCTCGCCCTCCCTGGTTCCCTATGAAGCGGAAGGAGGGGAGAAATAAGAATGCGGATCATTGCGATCTTTGAAAAGAACGAGCGGGTTCGCCATATCGGACATCTGGATATCCAGCGGGCCGTGCAGCGCGGGCTGCGGCGCAGCGGCCTTCCTGTAGCCTATTCCAACGGGTTTAATCCCCATATACTGGTAGCGTTTGCCAGCGCGCTGAGTACCGGTGCCTGCGGGGAACGCGAAATCATGGATGTAAAGATGGCGGAGGAGACGAAGGCGGAGGAATTCCTGCGGCGAATGAACGACGCCATGCCGCCGGAAATGCGGCTGAAGGAGGCCCGGGCGGTGGATGACCGTCATCCGGCCATGACAGCCCTGCTGAAGGCGGCCTCCTATGAGATCCGGATTCATGATCCCATCCAGGCAAACAGGCTGATCCGGTCCGTTGATTCCATGATGGCCCGGGAGGAAATCCCGGTCTCCCGGAAAAGCAAATCCGGCATCCGGGAAGTGGATATGAAGCCGCTGATCCATGCCCTGCGGGGAGAAGGGCAGACGCTGTACGCGGTGCTGACGCTGACGGAGAAGGAGAGCTGCAAGCCCTCCATGATCCTGGAGGGACTGAAGAGAGAAGCTGGCATGGATCCGGAGGAGGAAGTCCGGATTCTGGTGACCCGGACGATGCTGCTGGGGGAGGGAGAAGATGGAGGCCTCCGGCCCCTGGAGACCCTGTAAGAGAAGATGGAACGAATTCTGTATGCAAACAAGACCTGCTGTGCGCTGTCTGAGGATGGCAGGCTGGTCGAATTTATTCCGGAGCGGGAAGAAGACCGGACCGGTCAGATCCTTGAAGGCCGGGTGGACCGAATCATGCCGGGCCTGGGTGCCGCCTTTGTAAAGATCGGTCGGAAAAGGGACGGCTTTCTTCCGATAAAGGAAAACAGCTCCAGCTTTCAGGGCGGGGAGATTCACTCCGGGGATCGGATTCTGGTCCAGATCCGCCGGGAGGAAACCGGGCAGAAGGGAGCCTATCTGAGCCGGGACCTGAGCATTGCCGGAAGCCGGATGATCCTGATGCCCATGAACCGGCATATCGGAGTCAGCGCCAGAATTACGGATCCCGTCCGACGGGAAGAACTGCTGGATACGGGACGGCGGCTTTCCGGAGGCGATACCGGCCTGGTGATGCGGGAAGCATCCCTCGGCGCGGCGAGGGAGGTGCTTCAGGAGGAGCTGACGCAGCTGAAGGAACGCTGGGACGCCATCCGGCAGGGAGAGTTGCCCCCGGCCTCCGCCGAAGAGGAGCTGATCCGGGACTATGCCGTCCGGGGCATTACCCGGATTGTCCGGGAGGAGGAACTTCCGGCGGACCTGGTCCGCCAGAAGAAGGAGGCGGAAAACCGCCGAATCCGTCTTCCCCATGGGGGAAACATCGTCATCGACCGATGCGAGGCGATGACCGTGATCGATGTGAACAGCGCTTCGGATTCCGGGGAGGGAAACCGCCGGGAAACCGCCCTGCGGACGAACCTGGAAGCCTGCCGGGAGATCATGATCCAGACCAGGCTGCGCAATCTGGGTGGAATTCTGATTATCGATCTGATTGATATGGAGGCGGAGGAGGACCGGATCCGGGTGCAGGAAGCGCTCGCTACGGCCTTCCGGGAGGATCGCATCAAAACGGTGATTCACGGATACACCCGCCTGGGCCTGATGGAAATGACGAGAAAAAGGAGCAGAGCCTCATGGCAAGAACAGTGACCCATGTAACCGAAGCGGAGATGGAAAGGCAACGGGAATTTATTCGGGAGATCCGGGAAATGCCGCAGCGTCCGAATACTTTTCACGTAGTAACCTATGGATGTCAGATGAACGCCCACGATTCCGAAAAGATTGCCGGCATGCTGCAGGAAATGGGAATGACGGAGGCGGAAAACCGGGAGGACGCGGAGTTCGTTATCTTCAATACCTGCTGCGTCCGGGACAATGCGGAACGCCGGGCCCTGGGCAACGTGACCTGGCTGAAGGAGGTCCGGAAAACCCATCCGAATCTGATGATTGCCGTTTGCGGCTGCATGATTCAGGAACCCGGCATGGCGGAGAAGATTCTGAAACAGTATCGCTTTATCGATCTGGCCTTCGGGACATCCAATCTCCACCGGCTTCCCGAACTGCTTTACGAGGCGCTGAACAGCGCAGGAAGCCTGGTCCGGGTGACGGACGAGGACGTGATTGCCGAAGGGCTTCCCGTTCATCGCCTGCGCAGGGACGCGGCTTATCTCACCATTATGTACGGCTGTGACAATTTCTGCTCCTTCTGCATTGTGCCCTACGTCCGCGGACGGGAGCGGAGCAGGAGGCCGGAGGATATTCTGCGGGAGGCCAGGCAGCTGCAGGACAGCGGCGTGAAGGAGATCATGCTGCTCGGACAGAATGTGAACAGCTATGGCAAAGGCCTGGAGAAGTCCATGAGCTTTGCCGGGCTGCTGCGGGAATTGGACAGAATGGAGATCCCCCGGATCCGGTTCATGACGAGCCATCCCAGGGATCTGAGCGATGAGCTGATCGAGACCATGGCGGACAGCAGGCATATTCTTCCCCAGTTCCATCTCCCCGTTCAGAGCGGGAACGATGAGATTCTGAGGAAAATGAACCGGCATTACACCCGGGAACAGTATTTGAACCGGGTATCCAGGCTGCGGGAGGCGATTCCGGGAATCGGGCTGACAACGGATATCATCGTGGGCTTTCCCGGGGAAACGGAGGACCAGTTCCGGGATACGATGAGCCTCGTGGAGGAAATCCGCTATGACGGGGCGTTTACCTTTATCTATTCGCCCAGGGTCGGAACACGTGCGGCAGCAATGGAGGATCAGATTCCGGAGGAGGTTTCCAGCCGCCGGATTCAGGAGCTGATCTCCCTGCAGGAGGGACTGCAGCGTGAGACCCTGAGTCGGTTCCTGGGATCGGAAGAGAAAGTGCTGGTGGAGAGCGTGAGCCGGAGGAGCGATCAGGCAGTATCCGGAAAAGGAACGCACGGAATCTCCATCACCCTGCCGGGAAGATCGGAGGATATCGGCCGCATTGTTCCCTGCCGGATCACCGGCATCAAAAACAATACACTGATCGCGGAAAGAACGGAGAAGTAAGCCATGAAGCAGGTTATGCAGAAAGCGCAGGAGCTTGCGGATGCAATTGCAGCAAGCGATATCTATCATCGAATGAAGGAAAAGGAAGCGGAGCTTCAGGAGGACGAGGCGGCCGCGGAGGCGGTGAACCGTCTGATGCGGAAGCGGCAGCGGGTGGAGGACCTCCTGACCGCAAAAGGAATGGATCCGGAAGAACTGAAGCAGGCCAACCGGGAAATGGTGCAGGCGGAGGCGGAGATGAATGCCAACGAAAAGGTCCTGGAACTGAAGGCAGCCCGCAAGGCATTTTCGGAGATGATGAACAGCGTGAACCGGGTTCTGCGGATTGTAATCACCGGTGAACTGCGGGAGGAAGATTTCGGCGGCGGTTCAGGATGCAGCGGAGACTGCAGCGGATGCAGCGGATGCGGCTGATGAAATCCAGGGCTCTCCTGTTCCGGAATTTTCGGAGAAACTGACAGAACGAGGGAAATGAAGATGGCGCTTTCACCGATGATGCAGCAGTACCTGCAGATCCATGAGCAATATGCGGACTGCCTGCTGCTGTTCCGTCTGGGGGATTTTTACGAGCTGTTTTTTGAGGATGCAAAGACCGCCTCCCGGGAGCTGGAATTAACGCTGACCGGCAGGGACTGCGGGCTGGAGGAAAGGGCTCCCATGTGCGGGGTGCCCTACCACGCGGTAAATACCTATGTGGAAAAGCTGATCGAGAAAGGCTATAAGGTTGCCATCTGTGAACAGCTGGAGGATCCCGCCCTGGCCAAGGGCCTGGTGGAGCGGGATGTTGTGCGGGTCATTACCGCAGGAACGCTGACAGACAGCGCCATGCTGGATGAAAAAAGCAACAATTACCTGATCTGCGTCTATCTGAAAGGGAAGGAGATCGGGCTGGCCTTTGCGGATGTTTCCACGGGAGAATTCTACGCGGAGGAACCGATGGAAACGACGCTGCGCCCGGAAATCGACCGGATCGGCGCATCGGAAATGATCTGCAACGATCCATCCCGGCTTCGGGAACTTACCGGCCTCGATCTGCCGGCGAATGCCCGGATTGCGGAAAGCTGGTTCCAGAGAAAAAATGCAGCGGACACGCTGATGGAGCAGTTTCGCCTGTCCTCGCTGACGCCTGTCGGCCTGGAGGACAGCAAGGCAGCGGTAGCGGTCTGCGCGGCCGGCGCCCTGATGAGATATCTGAGGGAAACCCAGAAAAACTCGCTGGAGCATATGAGAACTCTGCGCCTGGTGGAAAACGGAAGGGTCATGCTGCTCGATCCGGGAACAAGGCGAAACCTGGAGCTGACAGAAAGCCTGCGGGGAAAGGGCCGGAAGGGAACCCTGCTGGCGCTTCTGGATCGGACGGCGACGGCGATGGGAGGCCGGCTGCTGAAACAATGGCTGGAGCAGCCGCTGCTGCGCCGGGAAGATATTCAGTCCCGGCATGATGCGGTGGAGGAACTGGCAAATAATCCGGTCCTTTGTACCTCCGTACAGGAAGAACTGACCGGAGTCTACGATATGGAACGGCTGTTGAGCAAAGTGGCCTACCGGAATCTGAATGCCCGGGACTGCCTGGCCCTGTGCAACAGCCTGCAGAAGATTCCCGGCGTCCTGAATCTGCTTTCGGATGGACAATCCACGCTGATTCAGCGCATCCGGACGGAACTGGATCCCCTCGAGGATTTGACAGACCTGCTGGAACGGGCGATTCATCCGGATGCTCCCCTGGTTATTACCGAGGGCGGAATCATCCGGGACGGATATTCCCGGGAACTGGATGAATATCGGGAAGCGCAAACCAACGGAAAACAATGGATTCTGGACATGGAGGCCCGGGAACGGGAAGAAACCGGCATCAAGAACCTTCGAATCCAGTACAACCGCGTATTCGGATACTATATCGAAGTTACGAAAAGCTACCTCAGCCTGGTTCCGGATCGGTATACCCGGAAGCAGACGCTGGCCAATGCGGAAAGATACATGACTCCGGAGCTGAAGGAAATTGAGCAGAAGATCATCGGGGCTCAGGAACAGAGTGTGCGCCTGGAACTGCGCCTGTTCGGAGAGCTTCGGGATCAGGTGGCTTCCTGCATCGGCCGGATTCAGCGGACCTGCGAAGCGCTCAAGCAGCTGGACGTGCTGCAGAGCCTTGCGAGAGCAGCCGTGGAGAATCGATACGTACGCCCGGAGATGACCGCCGATGGCAGCCTGAAGATCCTGGAGGGACGTCACCCGGTGGTGGAACGGAGCCTGCCCAGCGGGGAATTTGTCCCCAATGATACGGAACTGGATCTGGATCAGAACCGAATGATGATTATTACCGGACCGAATATGGCCGGAAAGAGCACCTACATGCGACAGGTGGCTCTGATCTGCCTGATGGCGCAGGTGGGCAGCTTTGTTCCGGCTACGGAGGCCCATCTTCCCGTCTGTGACCGGATATTTACCCGGGTGGGCGCCTCCGATGATCTGGCCAGCGGTCAGAGCACCTTCATGGTGGAGATGAGTGAAACGGCTTATATCCTCCGGAATGCGACGGCCAACAGCCTGATCATTCTGGACGAGATTGGCAGGGGAACCAGTACCTTTGACGGTCTGGCGATTGCCTGGGCGGTCGTGGAGTACATCGTTCAGAAAGAAAACATCGGTGCGAAGACCCTGTTTGCCACGCATTATCATGAACTGAGCGAGCTGGAGGGGCATCTGGACGGAGTTCGGAATTACTGCATCTCGGTGCGGGAGCATGGGGAAGACGTGATCTTCCTCCGGAAAATCATCCGGGGCGGTGCGGATAAAAGCTTTGGTGTCCATGTTGCCCGTCTGGCGGGGGTCCCTCACCCGGTCATTGTCCGGGCTCATGAGATTCAGGCCCGGCTGGAGGTGAGCGACATCAATCAGAACACCATTGGCCAGAACATTCTTGGGGAGGACGAAAAGCCCAGGAAGAATGAGCAGGTGGATCTTTTTGATTATCAGAAAACGGAAATAATCAATGAGCTTCAGTCCATTGATGTGATGGCGCTGACGCCGATGGATGCCATCAACAAACTTTTCCTGCTTCGGGAAAAGGCGCGGAAATTGTAGAAAATTCCGATAGGGCTTTGAACGCAGACTGGAGGAATATATGCCCAGAATCAGAATGCTCAGCGATGATCTGATCAGCAAGATTGCGGCGGGTGAAGTTGTGGAAAGACCCGCGGCCGCAATCAAGGAGCTGGTTGAAAACAGCCTGGATGCCGGCGCGAAGCATATCTCCGTCGAAATCACGGAAGGGGGGATCGACTCCTTCCGGGTGACGGATGACGGATGCGGCATCGATGAAAGCGACATCCGCATGGCCTTTGAGCGCCATGCCACCAGTAAAATCCGCAGCGTGGAGGACCTGGACACAGTGGAATCCCTGGGATTCCGGGGAGAAGCACTGGCTTCCATTGCGGCAGTGGGAAAGGTGACGCTGACGACCCGGACAGCGGATCGGGAAAGCGGAATCCGGGTCCGGAATGAGGGCGGACTGATTCAGGAAATCTCGGAGGCTGCGTGTGCACCGGGTACCAGCATTCTGGTTCGCGAGCTGTTTTTCAATGTTCCGGTTCGCAGAGGGTTCCTGAAAAAGCCTGTAACGGAAGCAAATGCGGTGACGGATCTGATCGCGCATCTGATCCTGAGCCGCCCGGATGTCAGCTTTCGGTACATGAACGGAAACCGGATGGTCTATCATTCCCCGGGAGATGGAAAAATCGAATCCGCCGCCGTGGCGCTCTATGGGCCCCAGGTGGTCCGGACCCTCCGCAGGGTCGACGGACACGAGGGAGGCGTGCTTCTTCGCGGATTTGTGGGCATCGGAGAAAACGCCCGGAACAATCGGTCCGGAGAATTCTTCTTTGTCAACCGCCGGATGCTTCGAAGCCCCCTGCTCAGCGGCGCGACGGAGGATGCCTGCAGGGAACGGGTGATGATCGGAAAATACCCCCTCTGCATCCTGTATCTGGATATGGCACCGGAGAATGTGAATGTCAATGTTCATCCAAACAAGATGGAGGTTCGGTTCCGCTTTGATCAGCAGGTGCGGGAAGCTGTTTTCAGCCTGGTCTACGATGCCCTGCAGGACCGGGATGCCTTTGAAAGACCGGTGGAAATGTCCCTGACCCCTGCTTCGCCACGGGATGCGGTGCCGGATGTCCGGCCGCAGCCGGCAGCCCCAAAGGAACCGGAGCCTGTACGGAAGGCGGAAATCTCCATTGGAGGCGTGATCCCGGAGATTATGCTCCACGAGCAGCCGCAGCCGGTGTATCGCCCGATTGAAGGTCGGACGCAGGTTCCCGTGTCCCGTCCGGAGGCCTTGAAACCGGATCTGCTTCCTCGGCCGGAGACGGAAAGATCAAGGACGGACACGGTCCGGGATACTCCGGAAACGGAAGGAAGAAGAACCGAAATATCCCTGCCATCCCAGAACCCCGGGGAAGAGCCGAGAACGATCCCGGCAGAGAAAGAGGTGCAGGAGCGGGCGAAGCCGGAAGAAGTGGCAGAACAGACGGAACAGATCAGCGCGCTGCCGGAGAACTTTCCCCGGCCCATGCGAATCTTCGGGGCCCTGTTCGATACCTTTATCCTGATTGAATACGCCGATCATCTGCTGATGGTGGATCAGCATGCCGTTCATGAAAGGCTGCTTTTTGATCGGATGATGAAGGCCTGCGAGGAACAGCGGGCAGGCCAGGAACTGCTGGTTCCGTCCATCGTTTCCGTGTCCAGGGCGGAGATGTCCGTCCTGGAGGAAAACCGAGAGCTGCTGGAGGGGGTGGGTCTGACGGTGGAACCCTTCAGCGAGACAGAGGTAGCAATCCGCTCCGTACCCGTTCTGCTGGGCCGAAACGAAAGCGCAGCCTTTCTCCACGAGGCGATCGACGAGTTGGAGCGGGGACGTCTTCCCGGTGCGGACAAGAAGCGGGCTGCGATTCTGCAGCAGGCTTGCAAGCACGCGGTCAAGGGCGGAGAAAAACTGACGGAGGACGTGCTTCGCTCTTTGGTGGAAGAGATGATTGATCGAAAGGTAACGCCTACGTGTCCCCATGGGCGCCCGCTCGTGGTTTCCATCAGCCATACGGAACTGGATCGGAAGTTCAGGCGAATTCAGTCATGAGAAACCCGATGGAGACAAAAATCATTTGCCGGGTACTGACCGGACCCACGGCCAGCGGAAAAACTGCCCTGAGCCTGGAATTGGCCGGGCGGAACGGCTGGGAGATTGCCTGCATGGACAGCATGCAGATCTATCGCGGAATGGAGATCGGCACGGCCAAGCCCACCGCGGCGGAACGGAGACAGGTACCGCATCATCTGCTGGATCTCTGCGATCCGCGGGAAAGCTTCAGCGTCGCGATGTACCGGGAAAGAGCGGAGAAGCTGATCCGGGAAAAATGGGAACGGGAAGGGAAGGAACTGCTGTTCGTCGGCGGAACGGGGCTCTATCTTCAGGCTTTGGTTCATCCCCTGGGGATGGGCTCTGTTCCTGCGAACGAAGAGCTTCGCAGGAAGCTGCATACGCTGGCGGATCAGCCGGAGGGCAGGATTCAGCTGCATGAGGTGCTGAGGGAGATGGATCCGGAGACCGCCGCCCGGCTTCCCCTGAACGATGTTCGGAGGACGATCCGAGCGATTGAGGTAACCCGGGCGACCGGCATCCCCTTTTCCAGACAGCCGGACCGGGAGATGCCTTCCCCCTTTGAGTGGCGGATCGCCGCCGCGGAGATGCCCCGGGAAGTCCTTTATGACCGGATCAATCTGCGCGTGAATGAGATGATTCGGCAGGGGCTGAAGGACGAGGTGCGCCGGCTGCTGGAGGAGGGCGTCCCCCGGAATGCCCAGAGCATGCAGGCGCTGGGCTACAAGGAGATGATTCTCCATCTGGACGGGGTCTGGGATCTGGAGAAAACCGCGGACGAGATCCGGAAGGGCACCCGGCATTATGCCAAGCGGCAGGGAACCTTTCTGCGACGGGAGCCGCTGCGGCAGGCCTTTTCCATCCTGGAGAGCGATGCATACGACCGGGCGATGACGATCCTCCGATGAGATAAGCCATCCCGAAACGGGAAAATGGCTTTGCAGGAGCCTCAGATCGCTGCTTTTACGGGGCGTTTCAGACCGCTTTTTTGCAGGCTGTTTCAGAATGCTTTTTCCTCTTGCATTTTTTACTAATCTGCGGTAATATATCTATCTGTATGTGGGCGGTCCTCTGGCCGGGTGAAGTTTGGATCTGTCCGTTCGGGCGGATTGACCGGTGAAAGAACGTCTGAGAGGGAAGGAGGCACATGAACATGAACGAGATCATCCGTTCCATCGAGGCGAAGCAGATTCGCAGCGATCTTCCGCAGATCAACGTGGGCGACACTGTCCGGGTTTGGGTTAAGGTTGTGGAAGGTTCCCGCGAGCGTCTTCAGGCTTTCGAGGGCACTGTGATTGCCAAGCGCAACGGCGGTATCCGTGAAACCTTCACGGTTCGCCGGGTTTCCTATGGGATCGGTGTGGAGCGCACGTTCCCCATCCATTCTCCCCGCGTAGATCACGTGGAACTGATCCGGCACGGCAAGGTTCGCCGCGCGAAGCTGTATTATCTTCGCGACCGGCAGGGCAAGGCCGCCAAGATCAAGGAAGTCAAGCGCGTCTGAGTGTGCTGAAAAAAACCGCCGAAAGGCGGTTTTTTTTTCAAGTTGCAATCCATCTTTCGAATGAATATAATAGGTATGGTTTTGACGGAGGTGAAGGATGTTTACCGGATTTACGGATGAAACGGTTCAGTTTTTTCTCGACCTGAGATTTCACAATTATACGGATTATTTTCATGAACAGCATGACCGTTACGTGGAACAGGTCCAGCAGCCCTTTTACCGGCTGATTGAGGAACTGGCGCCGACGGCGAAACAGATCGATCCCCTGATGGAAGTTCGCCCGCACAAGTGCCTGAGCCGGATCCACCGGGATACCCGCTTTTCCCGGGATAAAAGTCCGTACAGGGATCATCTGTGGTTCATCTTTCGCCGGGAAGGAGAACCGCGGGAAAAGTCGGTTTTTTTGTACGGTGAGTTCGGCCCCGATCGCCTGGGATGGGGCTTCGGGATTTGGGGAGAGAATCGGGAACTGATGGATATCTTTCGCAAGAGGATGGAGGCAAATCCGCGCGGAATGACGGCCCTGATTGACGATATGGATCTGTATCAGCATGGCCTGGGCCTGGGGGGAAGCTTTTTCAAGCGAATGGCCATTCCGCTCCAGATTCCGGAGCGGATGAAACGCTGGTACGCGGGTCGGGAAATCTACGTGGGAAAGGCTGAACCGGATTACAGCCTGGCATTCAGCCCGCGGCTGGCGGAAGAAATCAAATCCGATTTTCTGACGCTGGCCCCCCTGTATCAGGTTTTCCGGGGCATTTATGATGATCTGAATAGATAGCAAACAAAAACACGGCGGAGGAGGAATCGTGAATGGACTGGCTGAAGCTGAAGAGCGGATCGGACGTGCGGGGAGTGGCCTGCGGAGAAAATGCGGTCATTACAGGTGAAGTTGCCTCTGCCCTG
Organism: uncultured Eubacteriales bacterium; assembly: GCA_900316415.1. Lineage (GTDB taxonomy): Bacteria > Bacillota > Clostridia > Christensenellales > Aristaeellaceae > Aristaeella. The sequence continues at coordinate 119,328 of ONCV01000003.1, read as the reverse complement.
GGCATGGCTTTTGCCCGCCGGCTGGCAGACGAAAAAGGGAAAACGCCTGCGGAGGTTACCATCGCGCTGGGGCGTGACAGCCGGATTACCGGCGCTCAGCTGCTGGAGGCCACAGCGGATGGGATCCGCCGAGCCGGCGCGCGGGTGCTGGACTTCGGCATGTGTACCACGCCGGCCATGTTCATGTCGATCGTTACGCCCGGTTTTCAGCCGGACGGATCCATTATGATGACGGCCAGCCATCATCCCTGGGACCGGAACGGACTGAAATTCTTCACGGAGCGGGGCGGAATCGAAGGAAGGGACGTGGAGGAACTGCTGCGGGACGCCCAGACCCTGCGGCCGGAGGAGTATCCCGTGACCGGCGCGCTGGAGAAGAAGGATTTCCTTCCGGTGTACACGCAGCAGCTTGCGGACCGGATCCGCTCTGGCCTCGGGACAGCGGAGGAAAAGCCGCTGCAGGGACTGCACGTTGCGGTGGATGCCGGAAACGGAGCGGGTGGATTCTATGCCGCGATGCTGGAAAACCTTGGGGCGAATATCAGCGGAAGCCAGTTTCTGGATCCGGACGGCATGTTCCCGAATCACATACCGAATCCGGAAAATCCGGAAGCGATTGCAAGCCTCTGTGCGGCGGTTCGAAGGAGCGGCGCGGATCTGGGCATCATCTTTGACACGGACTGCGACCGGGCTGCCATTGCCGACGGGGAGGGACGGGAAATCAACCGGAACCGGCTCATCGCACTGATCAGCGCCATTCTGCTGGAACACGAGCAGGGGTTGACGATCGTGACGGATTCCGTGACTTCCAGCGGGCTGAAGAAATTCATTGAAAGCCACGGTGGACAGCATTACCGTTTCAAGCGCGGATACCGCAATGTGATCGATGAAGCAATCCGCCTGAACGGGGAGGGCCTCCATTGCCCCCTGGCCATCGAAACCAGCGGGCACGCGGCGCTGAAGGAGAATTATTTCCTCGATGACGGGATGTATCTGGTGACGGTGCTGCTGGTCAAGGCCATGCAGATGAAAAAGCAGGGAAAGAACCTGAGTGAAATGATTTCCGGACTGGAGGAGCCTGTGGAAAGCACCGAAATCCGGATGAATATTACTGAGACGGATTTCCGGACAAAGGGACAGGAGGCAATCGACCGCGTATTGAAGACTGCGGAGACGGATGCTTCCTGGCATGTGGCTCCGGATAACCGGGAGGGGATCCGGATCTCCTTTGACTTGGGTTCCGGGAGAGACAGCGGATGGTTCCTGCTGCGCATGAGCGTGCATGATCCGGTGCTCCCCCTGAACTGTGAAAGCGATGTCCGCGGCGGTGTGAAGTTCATGCTCGGGCAATTGTACCGGGCGCTGCAGGGGATCCGGGGCATCGATCTGACTCCCCTGCAGAAAGCGATTGAGGCGTAGGAAACTGAATGGAAATCAACTGGTATCCCGGGCACATGGCGAAAACCCGGAGACTGCTCCAGGATCAGATCCGACAGGCGGATCTGATCCTGGAAATCTGCGATGCCCGTCTGCCGCATTCCAGCAGGAATCCGGATCTGGATCATATGATTGGAAACCGCAGGCGGATTTTGATCATGAATAAGGCGGATCTTGCGGATCAGGGCATGAGCAGCCGATGGATGGAGCATTTCCGAAAGCAGAAGCTGAATGTCCGGCTCATTCAGGCTACCGGACTGAAGACGAAGGAAATACTGAGCGCCATTGAGAATGCCACGGCCGAAGCGGTGGAACGGGCAGCGGCCAGGGGCGTGAAAAAGACGGTGCGCGCCATCGTTGTGGGTGTTCCCAATGTCGGAAAGAGCACGTTTATTAACCGGCTTCACGGGGGAAGCATCGCGAAAACCGGAGACCGGCCCGGGGTAACCCGGAGCACCCAATGGATCAAGATCGGCCCCTATCTGGAGCTGCTGGATACTCCGGGGCTGCTCTGGCCCCGCCTGGACGATCAGCTTGCGGCAAGGAGACTGAGCTATCTGGGCACCATTCGTGACGAGGTGCTGAATCTGGATGATCTGGCACTGAGCCTCCTGAATGACCTGGCGGATACGGTGCCGGACCGGGTGTCGGAGCGGTTCCATGTAAGCGATCTCTCCCTCCGCGGGGTGGAACTGATGGACGCTGTCTGCCGGGGACGGGGGTTCCTGCTCCGTGGCGGAGAATACGATTATGACCGGTGCTGCGCTGTCGTGCTGGATGAATTCCGGGGCGGCAGGCTGGGACGGATTACTTTCGAAGCGCCGGAGAGAGGAGCTTCCGATCATGACAAAGGTGGATCGGCTTGTCCATGCCCGGACCCTGATGGAATTTGATGGGCAATATGCCGGCGTCGTGGCCGGCATGGATGAGGTGGGCCGTGGACCGCTGGCCGGGGATGTGGTGACGGCCTGCGTCGTAATGCCCCGGGAGCCAATCCTTCCCTGGATTGATGACAGCAAAAAGCTCAGCGAAGTCCGGCGGGAGAAGGTTTACGAAGAGATCCTTTCCTGCGCGCTCCGCATCGGAATCGGAAGATGCTCTCCGGAGGAGATTGACCGGATGAATATCCTGGAGGCAACCCGAAAGGCGATGCGGCAGGCGGCCTCCCAGGTGGAGGCGGACGTCTATCTGATCGATGCGGTTCAGAATCTAGGGCTTCAGGGACGGGAAATCCCCCTGATCCGGGGGGATGCCGCTTCCTATGCCATCGCGGCGGCCAGCATAGTCGCCAAGGTGACCCGGGACCGTGAGATGAGAGAAATGGACCGGTTATATCCCTGCTACGGGTTTGCCCGGAACAAGGGGTACGGTACCCGGGAGCATATCGAGGCACTTCGGAAATATGGCCCCTGTCCGCTTCACCGAAGATCCTTTATCGGGCATTTTGTGGAAATATGAAACAGACATATGAGATCGGCCGAAAGGGCGAGGAAATCGCGGAAGCTTACCTGACAGAACAGAAGGGCATGCGATGCCTGGAGCGGAGACACCGTGAAAAGGCAGGCGAGATTGATCTGATCATGGAGGAAGGGGAAACCCTTGTCTTTGTGGAAGTGAAAGCCCGTTTTTCCGCCCGCCCCGGGGAGGGCCTGCAGGCGGTTAATTTCGCCAAGCAGAAAAGAATTGGAAAGGCGGCCACGGTTTATCTGATGAAGCATGACTGGCTTCGGAGGGACATTCGATTTGACGTGGTGGAAATCAATCAGGATCAGATCCTGCACATTCCCAACGCGTTTCAGCCGGGAGGCATGATGTTTTGAGAAACAGGAGAAGGTACTTCCAGGGGAAAGGGCGCCGGAACTTGCTGCTCCGGAGCCTTTTTCTGCTCTTTGCGCTTACTGTTGGATGCAGCGCCGCACTGGCGGACAATCTGCTGATAAATGGAGGATTTGAGGAGATCGCAGCAGATGGGCTGCCTGCAGGATGGACAACTGACGCCTATCGGCTGGAGGAAGGCTATACGGTTTTCTCCGCTTCGGAATCCGACCCGGCGGAGGGGGACCGTACTGCCTTTATCCGAAATATCGGCGCCAATGACGCCAGGTTTCTTCAGAAGGTGAGCGTGGCTCCGGAAAGTCTCTACCGTTTCAGCGGCTATCTTCGCACGGAGAACGTGGAGGAGGGACGGGGCGCCAACCTGTCCGTGGAAGGACTGTACGTTTTCAGTGAAAGCGTCAGCGGCACAAGCGATGGATGGCAGTATGTGGAATGGTACGGGGAGACCGGACCGGAACAGACAGAGGTTACCCTTTTTGCCCGGCTTGGCGGTTACAGCGGGGAAAGCCTCGGAAAGGCCTGGTTCGACGATCTGAGGCTCGAGCAGGTGAATGAGGTGCCCGGGGACGAAATCGCATCCCTCTGGTATCAGCAGAAGAGCCTCAGCTATTATGACGAGGAGGAAGATGCGCAGCAGACAGGTACGGCTTCTCCCGCCTGGCCGCTGCTGATTCTCGGCAGTCTTGCCTGGGCTTTGATTGCGGTTCTGGTTTTCCAGGCACTCCGCCGCAGACGGTCCGGCTCCCTGGACAGACAGGAACAGACTGCGGTCTTTTATGCGGCGGGGCTTGCAGCTGCGTTTCTGACGAGGCTGGTGATTGCCTTCCATGTGACCGGGTATATGGTGGACGTGAACTGTTTCACTGCCTGGGGGAATACCATGGCTTCCCACGGCCCTGCGGGTTTCTATCCGGAAACCAATTTCTGCGATTATCCGCCTGCCTATACCTATATTCTCGGGCTGAATGCCCTGATCAGCCGCCTGTTTTCCGACAGCCCCGGCCTGGTTCGCGTCGTATACCGCTTTTGCCCCTCGCTTTGTGATATTCTGAGCTGCCTGGTGCTGGACCGCTTCCTGTCCCGGAGATCCCCTTCCGTTTCCGCCTTTTCCCGCCGGATCATGCTGGTCCTGCTTGCCTTCCACCCGGTGACGGTGCTGAATGCCGCCGCATGGGGTCAGATGGACAGCGCGCTGGCGCTTCTGCTCCTGCTTGTGGCTGTATGGGCCATCGATGAAAAATGGGAGTTCTGTCTGCCCAGCTATATGCTCGCGGTTCTGGTGAAGCCGCAGGCGCTGCTGCTGGGTTTCCTGGGACTGATTGCGATTCTTGCGGAGTGGGTCCGGAAACCGAAATCACGCAGGAAGATCCTGATCGGCACCGGCTTTGCGCTGGCGCTGATGCTTCTCGTGGTAGTGCCCTTCAGCCTGAGACAGGAGCCCTTCTGGATTGTAAACCAGTACGCTGGCACGCTGTCATCCTACCCCTATGCCACGCTGAATACAGCCAACCTGTATTATCTCTTTGATGGAAACTGGGCGAAAATATCCGGGGAGGCGCCTCCGGCCGTCGGCCTGACGCTGGCTGCGCTTTGCGCCGCCTATGGTGCGTGCTTCTTCCTGCGGGCCAGGAAGTCCTGGAAACACGCCTGGATTGAATGCGCTCTTTCCGGCGCTTTTTCCGCCTTCTTCCTGTTCTGTGCATTTTCCGGAGCCGCCTGGTCTCTGGCGGGGACGGGGTCGATGGCGTTCGCCTTTGTCATCGTGCTGAGCCTGTACCTTCGCCGGGGCAAAATTGAATTCCTGCCGTATCTGGGAGGGCTGCTGTTCCTCCTGCTGTATGTGTTCGGAGTCAAGATGCATGAGCGGTATATCTTCCCGGCCTTCCTGTTTCTGTCGATGGCGCTGGGACTCCGGCGGGATCGCCGCATCCTGACCGTGCTCATTGTTCTGACCTGCACCGCCTTTATCAACGAGGGAATCGTGCTGGACAACAGCATCCGGCTGGGCTCCGCGCAGGGACACCTGAATCCGGATACGCATGTGCTCGCTCTCCTCCTGTCGGCCGTGAACTGCCTGAATGCATGTTATGCCGCCTGGCTGGGATTTGATCTCGCCCTGCGGGAGGAGGATGAGGCGTTTCGTCCCCGGCCGGAGGAAGTTCCGCAGGACAACCGGCTGCACTGGAAAAAATGGGACACCCTTCTTCTGTGCCTGATTCTCGGGGTTTATTCCGCCGTGTGTTTTCCCACGCTCGGAAGCACGAAGGCGCCTCAGACGGCCTGGACCTCCAGCGAATTCACGGAAAATGTCGTCCTGGATCTGGGCGAGGAGCAGGACAGCTTCCTCATGCTCTATTTTGCCCGGGTCAGCCGATATGACTTCAGCGTTTCCGTCAGTTCCGACGGGGAAAACTGGGAAGAGGAAACCTGGGCCCAGATGGATCAGGGACAGTGCTGGAAATGGAAATATGTCACGGACAGCACGATAGCCGCGGACGGAAGCCGGAGCTATGGCAGCGCCAGGCACTGGTTCTCAGGACGGTATGTGCGGCTGATCGCCCATCAGATCAACCTGGCGCTGTGCGAGGTGATCTTCCGGGATCAGAACGGCAGGATCCTGCCCATTCGGTCTGTTGAGCGACATGAGGGAGATCCGGAATCCGTCCTGTATTCCGATCCGGAAGCGCTGCGGGATGAGCAGGATACCTTCGAGGCTTTGCCCGTTTATTTTGCTACGGAGGCGGATCAGGCGGACGGAGAGGAGAACCCCCGGATAGCCCAGCCCTCCTGGTGGAATTCCACCTATTTTGATGAGATCTATCACGCCCGGACCGCCTGGGAATTTCTGCAGGGATCGGTGCCGTACGAAACCAGCCATCCGCCGCTGGGCAAGATCCTGATGAGCTGGGGTGTGGCCGCTTTCGGAATGACCCCCTTTGGCTGGCGCTTTGCGGGTGCCCTGGCCGGGGTGGCGATGCTGGCAGTGATCTACCTGATCGGAAAACAGATGACGAAGCGCACCTCGCTTTCCGCCTTTGCCTGCGCGCTGCTTGCTCTGGACTGCATGCATTTCACACAGACGCAGATTGCGACGATTGACAGCTTTCCGGTACTCTTTATCCTGATGGCCTTCTTCTTCATGCTGCGCTTCCTGCAAACGGACTGGCGCAGCGCGCCGCGCCGCCGTGTGCTGACAGATCTTGGTCTCTCCGGGTTCAGCATGGGGCTGGCCATCGCGAGCAAATGGATCGGAATCTATGCCGGCGCTGGGCTGGCGGTGCTCTTTTTCTGGCATGGAATTCGGACACTCCGGGCTGAAACGACCCGGGATGATATTCCGGTCCGGAAGGCTGGGGGAGGGACGGCTCTGCGGAAGTTTGTCCGGATCTGCCTCTGGTGTCTGGTGTTTTTTGTCCTGATTCCGGCTGGAATCTATCTGCTCAGTTATCTGCCCTATTTTGCGTATCGGCATCTGACCAGTTTCCGGGATTATCTGGAAGCGGTGATATCCAGTCAGCAGGGAATGCTGAGCTATCATTCCACGCCGGGCCTGGGGATGGATCATCCCTTCTATTCTCCCTGGTATGAGTGGCCTGTCATCGGAAAGCCGATGTTCTATTCCACGAAGCAGTATATTTTCAACGATGCGCTGTCCTTCAGTATTTTCTGCATCGGAAATCCGGTGATCTGGTGGTCGGCTCTTCCGGCCATGATCTGCTGTATCTGGCTGTGGATCCGGAACCGTGAAGCACATCTGCCCCATTCCATGACGGCGGACTGCGGTTTTGCTTCCCTGGATACGAATCTGGTCTTCCTGCTGGTGGGTTTCCTGGCCCAGTACCTGCCCTGGACGCTGGTACCCCGCGGAACCTATATTTATCATTACTTTGCCAGCGTACCCTTCCTGATTCTGTCCCTGACGCTGTGCCTCGGCCAGGTACGCCTCCGGTATCCGCGGACTGCCCGGGCGGCAGGCATCGTTTTCCTCCTGCTGGCCCTCGGGGCAATGATTCTGTTCTTCCCCTATGTCAGCGGCATTCTTTCTCCTGTCAGGTGGCTGGATGCGGGTAGGGAATACCTGCGCGTCTGGTATTGATGATCGATCAGAAATGAGGATTATGACCCATGAGTGAAGCCATGGCACAGGTGCTGAGCTTCGGCGTCAGCGGGGTGAGCGGTTTTCCCGTCCAGGTGGAGGTGTTCTCCACGGGAGGAATTCCGGGGATGGAGATCATCGGTCTTCCGGACGCCTCCGTCCGGGAAAGCCGGGAAAGGGTGAACGCGGCGATTCTGAACAGCGGTCGGGAGATGCCGCCCCGGAGAATCACCATCAATCTGGCGCCTGCGGATACCCGGAAGGAGGGCCCCTCCTTTGACTTGCCGATCGCGGTGGGATTGCTGGCGGCCAATGGTCAGATTCAACTACGGCAGGGCCTGAATCTGAGCCGGACCGTCCTGTTCGGAGAACTGGGGCTGGATGGTCGGATTCAGCCGGTGAACGGGGCGCTGGCCATCGTCATCTCCGCCAGTGAATGCGGTCTGACCGATGTGATTCTGCCTGCGGGAAACGCGCTGGAGGTGGCGTGTGTTCAGGGAATGAATATTTATCCCGTACATCATCTGCGGGAAGTGATGGATCATCTGGAAGGCACCAGTCCCATTCCACCTCAGGCGCAGATGAGCTATGAGGAGCTGCAGCGCCGGCGGATGCCGGCCGTGGATCTGAGCCAGGTAAAGGGGCAGCAGGGAGCGCGGCGCGCCCTGGAGGTCGCCGCGGCCGGCGGCCACAATATGCTGATGATTGGCTCCCCGGGCAGCGGAAAAACCATGCTGGCCCGCTGCCTTCCCGGCATTCTGCCGCCGCTCAGCTTTCAGGAAAGCCTTGAAACCACCCGGATCTTTTCGATCGCGGGAAAGCTGGAACCCGGCAGCGGACTGATGGTGGAACGGCCTTTCTGCGCTCCGCACCACAGCGCTTCCGTTGCGTCCCTGATTGGCGGCGGGGCAAACGCCAGACCGGGCGAGGTTTCCCTGGCGCATAACGGGGTTCTGTTTCTGGATGAGCTTCCGGAATTCAATCGGGCTGCTCTGGAATCCCTTCGGCAGCCCTTGGAGGACGGGGTGGTTACGGTCACCCGGGTTCGCCATCAGGCGCAGTATCAGTCCTCCTTCATGCTGATTGCCGGCATGAATCCATGCCCCTGCGGCTATTATGGCAGCCGGCAGCGGGAATGCCGCTGCTCCCCGCAGGAAATCCGCAGGTATCTGGATCAGGTGTCCGGCCCTCTGCTGGACCGCATTGATATTCAGGTGGAGGTGGACTCCGTTCCGATGGAGGAGATCCGCAGCGCGGAGCCGGCAGAAAGCTCTGCAACAGTTGCCGGGCGGGTTGCTGCTGCCCGGGAAATTCAGCGGAACCGTTACCGGGGAACGGGAATCTACTGCAACGCCCAGATGGACAACGCCGGAATCCGGACCTGGTGCGAGCTTTCTCCGGAAGCGGAAACCATGCTCGACACCGCGTTTCGCAGAATGAACCTGAGCATGCGGGCGTATCACCGGGTGATCAAGGTTGCCCGCACCATCGCGGATCTGGCGGGAAGTCCCCGGATCGGCATGATGGAAATCGCGGAGGCAATTCAGTACCGGGAGCTGGATCATAAATATTGGGGATAGACCCGGAAAGGAGAAACGGCCGTGAACCGAAATCAGAAAATCAGCCTGGCCTGGCTCTCGAGTGCGGGAATCCCTGCGGACACGCTGCAGCATCTGCTGGCGGAGGAGCCGGATCCGGAACAGCTGCTGGCCCGTTTTCGCCGGGAAGGAGAACGGCCCTTCCGGGAAGAAATACCCCAGTCCGCGCTTCGTCTTCTGACGAACCATGCTGAAAAAGGCATGCTGGAAACATGGGGAAGGATGATCGATCGGTTTGACATCAATGCTGTGACGTGCACGGAAGATCCATATCCGTCCCGGCTCAGGGGGATGCCGGAAGCGCCTGCGATCCTCTTTTATCAGGGGACGCTGTCCGCCCTGGATCAGCCGACGGTTTCCATGGTGGGCAGCCGGAATGCATCAACGAAAGGAACGGAAGCCTGCCGGAAAATCGCGGAGGAGTTGAGCCGCAATGGAATCGCGGTGATCAGCGGTCTGGCCTATGGAATCGACGCGGCGGCCCATCAGGGCTGCCTGAAGGGGAAAAGCCCCACGATCGCCGTGCTTGGGTGCGGGCTGGATCAGGAATACCCCGCAGATCACGCGGGACTCCGAAGGCAGATCATTGAGCGGGGCGGACTGGTGCTCAGCGAATATACGCCGGGAGAAAAACCGCTGGGATGGCATTTCCCCTGGCGGAACCGCATTATCAGCGGCCTCGGCGACTGCCTCGCGGTCATGGAAGCCCGGATCCGCAGCGGCAGCATGACCACGGTGCAGCACGCGCTGAACCAGGGGAAGGACATCTTTGTCTATCCCGGAGAGCCCGGAAGTCTGCGTTCGGAGGGAAACCATCAGCTGCTGCGGGAAGGGGCGATTTACTTTACCTGCGCCGCGGATCTGATGGAGGATATGAACTGGCTTGACAAGACGGCTGAAGTGGAGCAAAATACCGTACTACGGGCGGAGGATCGGCCCGATGCTTCTCCCGCGGAGAAGCAGGTGCTCCTGGCCCTGGATCGGGGAGAGCTGAGCTTTGATCAGCTCTGTGAGAAGCTGAATATGAATGCGGCGCTGCTGAGCGCCACGCTGTCCATGATGCAGATCTCGGGTCTCATCCGGGCGCTGCCCGGGAAACGGTATGAAAAAATACAGGGATAAATCAGGAAGAGGGATATCAGAAGAATGGCAACGACGGAAATCAAAAAGAAACTGGTGATCGTGGAATCTCCCGCAAAGGCGAAAGCGATTACCCGCTATCTGGGGAAGGGATACAAGGTGGAAGCATCGCAGGGGCATGTCTGTGACCTTCCGAAATCCCAGCTGGGAGTGGATCCTGATCACGATTTCGAGATGAAATATATCACGATCCGGGGACGGGGCGATATCCTGGCCCGCATCCGGAAGGAAGCCAGATCCGCGAAGGAAATCTACTTCGCGACGGACCCTGACCGCGAGGGGGAAGCCATCAGCTGGCATCTGTATCATGTTCTGGGCGTGGACGAGGACAAGGCCTGCCGGATCGAGTTTCATGAGGTGACCAAAAAGGCAGTTCAGAACGCCGTGAAGCACCCGCGGAAGCTGGATATGGGTCGCGTGGATGCGCAGCAGGCCCGCCGGGCGCTGGACCGCCTGGTGGGATACAAGATCAGTCCGCTGCTGTGGGCCAAGGTGAAAAAAGGGCTTTCCGCAGGCCGCGTGCAAAGTGTCGCCACCCGGATGGTGGTGGACCGGGAGCAGGAAATCAATGATTTCATTCCGGAGGAATTCTGGGATGTCAATGTGACCTGCACCGGAAAGGAAGGAAAACGCTGCTTCCGCCTGGACTCCCGCCTGGCGGCGATCGACGGCGCGAAAGTCCGGCTGACCAGCCAGGAGGAAGCGGAAGCGGCCGCGGCCCGGATCAGAAAGGCGAAGCTGAGCATTCAGGATGTGAAGCGGAAAGAGAAGAAGCGCATGCCCGCTCCGCCATTTACCACGTCCAGCCTGCAGCAGGAGGCCAGCCGGAAGCTTTCCTTCACAACCAGCCGAACCATGCAGGTTGTTCAGCAGCTCTACGAAGGCATTGACCTGGCCGGGGAGGGCACTCAGGGTCTGGTGACGTATATCCGGACGGACTCTGTCCGGATCAGTGAGGAAGCGCTGCAGGCGGTTCGGGCATGGATCCCGGAAAAATTCGGCCCGGAATATTTGCCGGAAGAGCCCATGATTTACCGGGGACGGAAGAATGCGCAGGACGCCCATGAAGCGATCCGCCCTACGGATGTAACCCGGACGCCGGAATCGGTTCGGGAATCTCTTTCCCGGGACCAGTATATGCTTTACCGGCTGATCTATCACCGCTTTGTGGCGAGCCAGATGGCTCCTGCCGTGTACGAGACGCTGACGGCGGAAATCGGGGATGGGAAGGTATCCCTCCGGTATTATGGGGAGCATAAAACTTTTTCCGGGTTCACCTTCCTGTACGAGGAAAGCACGGATGACGAGCAGGAACAGCAGAAGGAATCCACGCTGCCGGAGATTCAGCAGGGAATGTCCATGACGGCGGAGAGCATTCATCCGGAGCAGCATTTTACCCAGCCCCCGTCCAGGTATACGGAGGCCAGCCTGGTCCGCGCGCTGGAGGAAAAGGGGATCGGACGTCCGAGCACATATGCTCCCACGATTTCCACGATTATCAGCCGGGGCTACGTGACCCGGGAAAAGAAGCGTATCTTCCCGACGGAACTGGGAAGCATGGTGACCGGGCTGATGGAGGAATACTTCAGCGATATCGTGGATACGGAATTTACCGCAGAGATGGAAAACCGGCTGGACGAGGTTGAGGAAGGCCTTTTGAACTGGAAACAGGTGCTGCGTGAATTCTATCCGGGATTTGAGACGGAGCTGAAGGAAGCGGAGAGACAGATTGAAAAAATCGAAATCCGGGATGAGGTCAGCGACGTGCCCTGCGATCAGTGCGGCGCCATGATGGTTTACAAGATGGGGAGATATGGGAAATTCCTTGCCTGCCCGAATTTCCCTTCCTGCCGGAACACGAAACCGATCCTGACCTATATCGACGCTCCCTGCCCCAAATGCGGAAAGCGGCTGCTGGAAAAGGTGAGCCGGAAAAATCGGAAATTCTATGGCTGCGAAGGATATCCGGAATGTGATTTTGTCAGCTGGGATAAGCCGATTCCGGAAAAATGCCCCCAGTGTGGCAGCTATATGGTGGAAAAGCGGAACAGCCGTCAGGGCACGGTTCATCTGTGCGCCAATGAAACATGCCGGTATCGGGAGACGGTGAAAACCGCTGGGGAGGAAGATGAATAAGGTACAGGTGATCGGGGCCGGACTTGCCGGCTGCGAAGCGGCCTGGCAGCTGGCTCGGCGGGGCGTTTCGGTGACGCTGCGGGAAATGAAACCTCAATCCTTCTCACCGGCCCATCATTCCGGGAACTTTGCGGAACTGGTCTGCTCCAACAGCTTCCGGGGTGACCGGCTGAGCAATGCGGTGGGCCTGCTGAAAGAGGAGATGCGCCGGTTTCACAGCCTGATCCTTTCTGCAGCGGAAGCGCATCGTGTGCCCGCAGGAGGAGCTCTGGCAGTGGACCGGGAGGGATTCAGTCAGGAGGTGACCCGGAGAATACAGGAGCACCCCCTGATCGAGGTCGTTCACGGGGAGGTTGCGGATATACCGGAAAGCCCCGTGATTATTGCCACGGGTCCGCTGACCAGCGACGCCCTGGCGCAGCGGATCGCGGAGATTCCCGGCCTGTCCACCCTGAATTTCTATGACGCCGCTGCTCCGGTGGTGACCAAGGAATCCCTGGATCTTTCCCGGGTATACCGGATGAGCCGGTATGGCAAAGGGGACGATTATCTGAACTGTCCCCTGACCGAGGAGGAGTACGACGCGTTTGTGGACGCGCTGGTGAATGCGGAAACAGCGGAAGTTCATGGGTTTGAGGAAAAGCGGGTCTTCGAGGGATGCATGCCCATCGAAAGCATGGCGAAACGGGGCCGCATGGTGCCCGCGTTTGGCCCCATGAAGCCGGTGGGCCTGCGGCGGGAAGGCGAGAAACCTCCCTTCGCGGTGGTGCAGCTGCGTCAGGACGATGCGGCGGATACGCTGTACAACCTGGTCGGCTTCCAGACGCGCCTCCGCTTTCCGGAACAGCGACGGGTCTTCGGGATGATTCCTGGACTGGAGCACGCGGAATTTGCCCGGTATGGAGTTATGCACCGGAACACGTTCCTGAACAGTCCAGGATTCCTGAATGATCGATTTGAGATGATCAGCCGTCCGGGAACCTATTTTGCCGGACAGATGACCGGGGTGGAAGGCTATGTGGAGAGCGCGGCAAGCGGACTGGTGGCCGGCGTCAGTCTGGCCAGGGATCTGCTGGGCATTTCCCGGATGGACTTCCCGGGATGGACGGCGCTGGGGGCCATGGGCCGCTATGTGGCAACACCCAACAGCCGCTTCCAGCCGATGAACTGCACATTTGGCATCCTGGATGCGCTTCCTGCGGAGCAGGGAAGGAAGCGCATCCGGAACAAGATGGAACGGTACGAGGCGATTTCCGCCCGGGCGCTGAATTACTGGGCGGAGCACGCAGATCAGATAGAGGAGGGAATAAAAGCATGAGCAGTCCTTTCAGGGGAACGACCATCTGCGCTGTTCAGAAGGATGGTCATATCGCCATTGCCGGAGACGGACAGGTCACCATGGGGGAGCATACGATCTTCAAGGCAACGGCGCGGAAAGTGCGCCGTCTGTATCACGGGGAAGTGGTGGCAGGGTTTGCGGGAAGCGTGGTGGACGCCTTTACCCTCTGTGAGAAGTTCGAGGAGAAGCTTCAGCAGTGCGGCGGTAACCTTGAAAAGGCCGCGGTGGGCCTGGCCCAGACCTGGCGGGGAGATCAGGCAATGCGGCAGCTGGAATCCATGCTGATTGTCGCCAACCGGGAAAGGCTGCTGATCCTGAGCGGAACCGGAGAAGTCCTGGATCCGGACGGCGGCATCGCGGCCATCGGATCAGGCGGAAACTACGCCCTGGCCGCGGCCAAGGCCCTTGCGCAGAACACGGATCTCAGCGCGCATGACATTGCGGAGAAGGCGCTGCATATCGCAGCGGAAATCTGCGTCTATACCAATGACAATATCATCGTGGAAGATCTGTAAGGAAAGGGGAGTGGAACCATGGAACTGACGCCCAGACAAATCGTTCATGAACTGGATCGGTTTATCGTGGGCCAGGATGAGGCGAAAAAGGCCGTGGCCATTGCGCTGCGCAACCGCTATCGCCGCAGCCGGGTCAGCGAGGAACTTCGGGATGAGATCAGCCCGAAAAACATTCTGATGATTGGACCCACCGGCGTGGGAAAAACGGAAATCGCCCGCAGACTGGCGAAGCTGGTCAGCGCCCCTTTTATTAAAGTGGAGGCAACAAAATTCACGGAAGTCGGCTACGTTGGCCGGGACGTGGAGAGCATGATCCGGGATTTGACGGAAAACGCGATCCGCATGGTGCGAAAGGAACACGAGGAGCGGGTTATGCCCCGTGCCCGGGTGATGGCAGAGGACGCGCTGGCGGAGTTGCTGGTGCACCCGCCGAAAAAGGGCGGAGGACTGATGGGCTCCAATCCCCTGGACTATCTGCTGGGGAAGCAGAAGGAAACGGCTCCCAGCAGTGAAGAAACAACCGTACTGGCAAAGAAAAAGGAAGATATCCGCCAACAGCTGATGCGCGGAGAGATCGAGGACAATGAGCTCGAGATCGAGGTAGAGGATGAAATGCCCACCCTGGAAGTGGGCGGAAACAGCATCTCCCTGGGAGACATGATGGGGAATATGATGCCCCGGAAAACCCGGATCCGTCGCGTGAAGGTTAAGGAAGCCCGGAAAATCCTTACGGAGCAGGAAGCAGCCAAGCTGATCGACAATGATGCGGTTCAGGAGGAAGCCATCCGCCGCACCGAACAGAACGGGATCGTCTTCATTGATGAGATTGACAAGATTGCCTCTTCCAGCTCCGGGCATGGACCGGATGTGAGCCGGGAGGGGGTTCAGCGGGATATTCTTCCCATCGTCGAGGGCAGCACGGTGAATACCAAGTACGGCCCGGTGCGGACGGACTATATGCTCTTCATTGCGGCCGGCGCCTTCCATGTCAGCAAGGTTTCCGATCTGATTCCGGAGCTGCAGGGACGCTTCCCGGTTCATGTACAGCTGAACAGCCTGAAGAGGGAGGATTTTGAGCGGATTCTGACCGAACCGGAAAATGCGCTGACCCGTCAGTATCATGCGCTGCTGGAGGTGGACAGGGTGCTGCTGGACTTTGATTCCTCCGCCATTACGGCCATAGCGGAAGCCGCCTGCAACGCCAATGAGAATGAGGAAGACATCGGCGCCCGCCGGCTGCACGCGGTCTTTGAGCAGCTGCTTGAGGATATCAGCTTCAACGCGGGGGATGAAAACATGCCTACCTTCAGCCTTACCATTGACGCGAAATATGTGGAAGAGCATCTGAAGGATGAAAACAAGCCCATGGATCTGAAGAAATTCATCATCTGAGGATGGGAATGCTGTCAGAAGGGAGAGATTCCAATGATTCGAAATATTGGCATGATTGGAGCCGGAAACATGGGCTCCGCCATTCTGCGGGGGATCGTGGATGCGGGATATGTGAAGGCGAGCCAGCTGACCGTTTTTGATGTCAGCGGCAGAAAGCTGCGGGAGATCAGTGAGGACATCCCCGGTCTGAATACGGCGGCGGACTGTTCGGAAGTGGCCCAGCGGTCCGATCTGATCATTCTGGCCGTGAAGCCCCTTTATATCCAGGAAGTGATTGACGATATGCGTCACGCACTGCAGGGGAAGGCAGTTCTCAGCATTGCCGCGGGATGGACCACCGGGATGCTGGAGAAAGCCCTTCGGGATACCGGAGCAACCTGGCTGCGGGTCATGCCAAACACACCCGCCATGGTGGGGGAAGGCATGACCGCTATCTGCGACGATACGACCTTCTCCCAGGAGGACTTCGACTTCGCCCGGGGCATCTTTGACGCGGTCGGCAAGACACGTGTTCTTCCGGAACGGCTTTTTGACGGCGTCATCGCGATCAGCGGAAGCAGCCCTGCCTATGTTTACATGATGATTGAGGCCATGGCGGACGCGGGGGTCCGGGAGGGGCTTCCCCGGAGCTATGCCTATGAGATGGCGGCTCAGAGCGTTCTTGGCAGCGCGCTGATGGTGCTTTCCTCCGGAACCCATCCCGCAGCCCTGAAGGATGCTGTCTGCTCCCCGGCCGGAACTACGATTGAGGCCGTGGCCGCCCTGGAGAAAAACGGATTCCGGAACGCCATTCTGGAGGCCATGAAGGCCTGCGCCGACAAGAGCCGCGACATGTCGAAATAAGGATTGAGTCATATGGAAGAAAGCAGAAAAACCGTCAGGATCTATACGGATGGAGCCTGCAGCGGAAATCCCGGCCCGGGGGGATGGGCGGCAATTCTGGAATTCGGTCCCCACACCAAGGAAATATCCGGTTACATGGCCGGAACCACCAATAACCGTATGGAGCTGTTCGCGGCAATCAGCGGACTTGGAGCGCTGAAGGAGCCCTGCAATGTGCTGCTTTATTCGGACAGCGCATACCTGGTGAATGCCTTCAACGACCACTGGATCGACTCATGGAAACGGAAGGGCTGGAAGAAGAGCGACGGGGAACCCGTTGAGAACCAGGACCTCTGGTTTATTCTGATGGCCCAGACGAAAAAGCACCATGTGGAGTTCTTCAAGGTCAAGGGCCATGCGGACCATCCGCAGAACAACCGCTGCGACGAGCTGGCCCGGGCGGCCATTGAGGAATACCGCCGGCTGAATCCTCCGATTCCGGAGACGAATGAAAAAGAGGGAGCAGGTCATTGAGCCTGCTCCCTCTTCCATTCACATCCGTGTGAATCTACCATGCATATAAACGTCTTTCGAAGGCAGCGCTGCCTGGGGAAGATAGGGGCAGATATCCTTGCAACTATTCGCTAAACCACAGTTTTACGAATAGTTGACACCCTTTTTCAATTGTGTTATCATTCTTTCGGGCCGGAGCCTGGATTCTCCGGCTTTGGAAAGGAGTTTTTGATTTTGGCTGATTCTGCGCGAAATAAATATCGTGATGAAGTGGACGCGAAAAGAATTCTGCAGATCCGCGAAATCTCCCGCAATCTTCCGCAGGCCTGTGGTGATTTTCTGCGCTCCATCGCCATCACAACCAGTACGCTGACCCGGCTGGCATATGCGATCGATTTGAATACCTTCTTTCAGTTCCTGCACCAGGAACGGCTTTCCTTCGCGGAAAAGCCGATTCCCCTGCTTACGGATTCTGACCTGGCAAATCTGACGCAGTCGGACCTGACGGCCTATACGGAATACCTGACGTATTATTTGAAATCTGACGAGAATCATACGGAGCCGGAGCGCGTCCTGGTAAACCACGATCTGGCGATCAAGCGAAAGCTTTGTTCGATCCGTTCGTTTTACGATTATCTGTTTAAGAATCAGCGCATCCCGTCCAACGTGACGGAGCTGGTTGCTCTTCCCAAGATCCATGAAAAACCGATTTTGCGGCTGAATCGGAATGAAATGGAAAAGATTCTGTCCACCGCCCAGTCCGGAGACGAAATGAGCAAGGGCCAGCAGCGATTCCAGAAGCTGACGGCCAAAAGGGATTTTGCCATGCTGTCCCTGTTTCTGGGAACCGGAATCCGGGTCAGCGAGTGCGTGGGTATCAACCTGAATGATGTTGATATGGAAAACAATGCGGTGCTGGTAACCCGGAAGGGCGGCAATCAGGTGGTGCTCTATTTCCCGCCGGAGGTTGCGGAAGCCCTTGCAGACTACATGGAGGAGCGAAAAGACATCGAGGCCCTTCCCGGACATGAGGATGCCCTTTTCCTGAGCCTGCAGCGGAAACGGATTACTCAGCGGGCGGTTCAGAACCTGGTAAAAAAATATGCCTCCGTTGCGGCGCCGCTGAAGCCGAGAATCAGCCCGCACAAGCTCCGGAGTACCTACGCTACCAATCTTTACCATGAAACCGGGGATATCTATCTCGTGGCGGATGTGCTGGGGCATACTTCCGTGGATACAACCCGGAAGCATTACGCCGATATGACGGACGCCCGCCGCCGAATGGCTGCGGAGCATGTGCATTTGCCGGGCGATCCGGAATTTGACCGCCGGGAGCGCTGATCGGGATGCCTGCAATACATACAGAACGCGGCCGGCTGAATCATGCCGGCCGCGTTGATCATTATACCGGAAATACCTGATAGATTCCGCATTTCAGATATTGGGTTTCCGGAGCCGATGGCAGAATGGGATGATCCCGTCCCTGCGTCCGGAATTCCACCTGGCGCAGCAGAACCCGGGCATCCGAGGCGGCCTCCCGAACGATATCCTGGAAAACAGACGGCAGAATATGCTGGCTGCAGGAACAGGTGATCAGGTATCCGCCGGGAGGAAGCATTTTCATGGCCCGCAGATTGATTTCCTTATATCCCCGCCTGGCGCTTTCGACTGTGGTGCGGGACTTGGTAAAGGCCGGCGGATCCAGAATGATTACATCATATTTTTCTCCGGCGCGGCTCTTCTCCGCCAAAAGATCAAAAGCATTGGCGGTCACGAACCTGATCCGGTCTTCCAATCCGTTCAGGCGTGCGTTTTCCGCGGCAAAGGCGCAGGCGTAATCGCTGATGTCGACGCCGGTTACCTCCGCAGCTCCGTAATGTCCCGCATGCAGGGCGAAGGAGCCGGTATGGGTAAAGCAGTCCAGAACACGTTTTCCCCGGACAAAGGGAGCGATTGCGGCACGGTTTTCCTTCTGATCCAGAAAGAAGCCGGTTTTTTGCCCCTCCTTGACGTCCACCAGGAAACGAATGCCGTTTTCGGTCATCTCCACTCGGTCCGGCACGCTGCCGTACAGGAGACCCGTCTGCATTTCCAGCCCCTCCAGCCGGCGGACGGGCACATCATTCCGCTCCCAGATGCCCGCCGGGTGAAGTTCCTCCACCAGCGCGTCCACCACATCCTGCTTGAACTGCTCCATCCCCAGTGCCAGGCACTGAAGCACCAGCACATCGCCAAAGGAATCGACAATCAGCGCGGGAAGCCGGTCGCTCTCCGCAAAGATCAGCCTGCAGGAGCGCAAATCCGCAAAGGCGCGGCGATACTCCACCGCCTCATGTACCCGACGGAAAATAAAAGCCCGGTCCACCGGTTCCTCCCGATAGGTCATGATCCGAAGCGCGATCTGGCTGGAGGGATTATAGAAGCCGCGGGCCAGGAAACGGCCCCGGCTGGAAACGATATCGACCACTTCACCGGGAGCGCACTCCCCTTCCAGTCGGTCGATATCGCTTTTGAAGATCCAGGGATGACGGGAATAGACCCGCTTTTCTTTTCCGGGGATGAGAATGGCTTTGCTCATGGTCGTTCCTTCCCTGTCATTTGCTTTCATATCCGAGAGTTCGCAGGTCATACAGATTGTTTCGCCAGTCAGGCCGAATCTTGACCCAGAGCTTCAGATTGACGTGGGTGTCCAGCAGCTTTTCGATATCCGCCCGGGCTTCCGAGCCGATCACCTTCAGCATGCTTCCCTGCTTTCCGATAATAATCCGCTTATGGGAATCTTTTTCGCAGTACAGGGTGGCATGGATTTCTGTCAGCCCCTCGCTGAGCTGTTCCATTTTCATCATTTCCACGCCGATTCCATGCGGGATTTCATCGCGAAGGTGACGAAGCGCCTTTTCCCGGATGATTTCCGCGCAGAGAAGCCGTTCGGGCTGATCGGTCATCATGTCGTCCGGGAAATAGCGGGGACCTTCAGGCAAATGGGAGGTCAGGCAGTCAGCCAGTTCCTTCAGGCCGCTTCCGGAGACCGCGCTGACGGGAATGATATCATCGAAGCCCTTCCCGGAAAAGCGGGCCGTGACGGCCAGAATTTCCTCCGGATGGACCAGGTCGATCTTGTTGATGGCGAGAATCCGGGGGACTTTCCGATCCTTCAGGGAATCGGCAATCTCCATTTCCTTTTCCCGAACGGAGGTAACATCCGCCACCATCAGCACACAGTCCATTCCCTCCAGGGCGTCCTTTACGGAGTGCATCATGTATTCCCCGAGACGGGTTTTCGGCTCATGAATACCGGGCGTATCCAGAAAGACAAACTGGCTTTCCGCCGTGGTGACCACGCCCATGATGCGGTTTCGGGTCGTCTGGGGACGGTTGGATACGATGGCAACCTTTTCTCCGATCAGGGCATTCATGATGGAGGATTTCCCAACATTGGGACGGCCAACAATCGGGATGAAACCGGAGCGGAATTTCTTTTCTTCAGACATTTTGGGATCCTTTCAGTTCAAATTGATGAGGCAGCAGCGTCTGCAGGGTGGATTCCTCCACGTGAATGCCGTCCGGATCGTCCCAGGTAACCAGGACCCGCAGATCGGGGGCAAATTCACTCAGAAACTGTCTGCAGATGCCGCAGGGCCATCCGGCGAGATTCCGGGTGGCAATCGCGATGGCGCTGAATTCCCGGGCGCCCTCGCTGACGGCTTTCACCGCAGCAGTGCGCTCCGCACAGATCGTGGCACCATAGGAAGAATTTTCAATATTGCAGCCCAGGAAGATCCGGCCGTCTGCAGCCAGAAGCGCCGCGCCGACGGCGAAATGGGAATAGGGCGAATAGCTGCGGGTCATTGCTTCCCGGGCCAGTTCCAGCAGGGTTTCATCGGAAATGCTTCCCTTTTCTTCACGGGAAATTCCCACCCCGGACAGGATTCTTTCTTCCATCTCTCTCATGGTTCTCTTTTCATCTTCCTCCATATGATCATATCCCATCAGATGGCACAGCGAATGTACCAACAGATAAGCTGCCTCCCGGGCCAGCGAATGCCCGTATTCTGCAGCCTGAGCCTTCACATGATCGAGGGAGATGACAACATCTCCCAGAAAGCACGCATCCATTTCCCCGTCATATTCCCGCCGGAGAAGCCCTGGACGGGAACCCGCCGTGGTGCCCTTCGGCCAGCTCACGCTGGGAAAGGAAAGCACATCCGTCGCGTGATCCTGTTTCCGCCAGGCCGCATTCAGCGCCCTGATTTCCGGATCCCCGCAGATCCGAACGGAGGCATAGCAGGGAAAAGGAATTCCTTCCTCCTGCAGCGTTTTATCCGCCGCTGCCTGCATTCGGGAGAGAAGCGAGGCTTCCAGCGGAAAGTCCAGATTCCATTCAAGCTTCATGGATCTCCCCCTCCTTCGCAGGAGCATCTCTGTTCCCGGATTCATGCGCAGCGCCAGCCGAAGGCGCGGACGGTGCGGCAGCCTGCGATACCATCTGGGCGGGAACGTGATGGCTGACCTCCGGGTATTCGATTCGCTCATGGAATACCCCCCGCAGGACGCCGGAGAACGCGGCACAGATTTCATCAATATCTCGCAGGGTAATGGGCGATTCGCTCAGCTGCCCGTCCTCCAGCTTTCCCCGAACCAGGCGCTCGATAAACTGGTCAATGGCCTTCGGTGTCGGATCCTGCATGGAGCGGACTGCGGCCTCAATGGTATCCGCAAGCATCACGATGGTCGCCTCGATGGTGTTCGGCCGGGGACCTTCATAGCGGAATTCCCTGATATCCACCGGTGATCCGTTGGACATCTGCAGGGCTTTGTGATAGAAGTACATCACCGGGGTGTCTCCGTGATGCTGCAGGATAATATTGGCCACCTCATGGGGCATATGCTCCCGCAGTGCCATCTGATATCCATCCTTGGTATGACTGGTCAGAATTGCGGCGGACACATAGGGATCCAGCTTGTTGTGAAGGTTCTCCCCCATCTGGTTTTCCTTAAAATACATGGGGCGCTTCAGCTTTCCAATGTCGTGATAGTATCCGGCGGCGCGGGCAAGATAGGGATTGGCTCCGATCCGTTCGGCCGCCGCTTCCGCCAGGTTTGCCACGATGAGGCAATGGTGATAGGTTCCCGGCGCTTCCAGCTGCAGCCGGCGCAGCAGGGGCTGGTTCGGATTGCACATTTCCAGCAGCTTGCTCGGGGTAGCCAGATGAAAGGCGGACTCCAGAACGGGCTGCATGCCGACGGCAAGCACGCTGCTCAGCAGGCCGCCGCTCATGGCCCAGAGCACCATGCCCAGCAGATCCGTCGTTTCCGTGGAGGTCATCCAGCGGATCGCAAAGATGGACAGCGCGTTCATGGCAGCGGAGAGAAAACCGGACAGAAGAACCCGGATCCGCTGCGGGTGGGACTTCATAAAGTGAACGGAAACGGCACCGCCGGCCAGACTCATGATCAGCATCAGGATCATTTCATACAGGAAGGTGGAATTGTTGCCAGCTGCAATCCCGGAAATCAGAAGGGCCATGGGGATCACGCTGGCGTACCCAACCCGCGAGCCCAGCAGCACGCAAAGCAGAATGGGCGCGAAGGTCATGGGAACAAAATAAGCATTGATATACAGGTGACAAAGCACGGAAGCTCCCACGCCCAGAATGGACACGATCATGGCAACCAGCAGCTTGCGGGGATCGTTGAACAGATCCCGGTTCAGAAGCCGCAGGGACACAAAATAGCAGACCATGGCGACCAGCACCAGCAGCGCGGCTCCCTGATAGCTGGAAAAATCATACGTGTTGTCCTTCAGCAGACCGAGTGCCTTCAGCATGGCCAGCTGACTGCGCGTAATCCGATCCCCGGCCCGGATGATATTCTGTCCCTGAAGGTACATGATGGGCTCCACGGTATCCATGGCCGCGCTGCGGGCGATTTCCGTGGTTTCCTGCTCGATGACCATGTTGGGCTTCAGGCAGCTTCGAAGCACTGCGGGAACAATATTCTGGGTCAGGGAGATGTCGATCCGGAAACCGACAATCTGGAGAATGGTCTGAATGGACTGGCTCAGCTGTCCCTCCCGGATGGTGGTGTTCAGGCTGTTCTCCACAGCGGTGGAGACCGTCGCGGCCATGTCTTCGAAGGAATCGGAGGAAGTCCTCAGCAGGGTGCCGATCTGATATCGATTCAGCGTGAGGGAAGTCACCAGCCCCTGGGCGTACTCGATTTCCGTATCCGTGAAGACGGTCTTCTGTTTTCCGTTCTCATCCTGAAGCGTCTGGGCATACTGAACCACCGTGCGCAGCTCGCCGAAAACCTCGTTCAGGGATCCGAGAACCTCCTCCTTGACCCCTTCCTGAAACCGATAGGTAGGTTCGACCGCCGCGGCTGCCGCCTGGCGCTTTTCTTCCGTAGTGACCTCATCGACGACGTCCTTGGTCGCGTTGATCGTCTCCCGCGAGATGGATCCCACGGAAAGATCATACTGCTTTGGAGCGCAGACCAGGCAATAAAGACCGAAGAGGACGAAGTACGTGCAGGCAAGGATCAGAGCGTTTTTTGCATGAAAGGACCGGAACCAGAGACCCGCTTTCTGAAAGAGCGAAAGCTGATCCGTTTTTTTCTTCTTGGCCAAGGCTAACTCTCCTTTCGCGGCACGGACCGGGGCGTCTTTTCCCTGGATTCATAAGCCTGGATAATTTTCATGACGAGTTCATGGCGAACAATATCGTTCGGGGTCAGTTCCACGATCCCGATGGCATCGATTCCACGCAGCAGTTCCACCGCTTCGGCGAGCCCCGAACGTACATGGAGGGGCAGGTCCGTCTGCGTAATATCCCCCGTGACCACCATGCGGGATCTGAATCCCATCCGGGTCAGAAACATTTTCATCTGCTCCGACGTCGTATTCTGCGCTTCATCCAGAATGATGAAGGAATCGGAAAGCGTCCGCCCCCGCATATAGGCCAGGGGCGCTACCTCCACGATTCCCCGCTCCATCAGCCGGGGAACCGCGTCCGGCCCCATGAAATCATATAGCGCGTCAAAGAGCGGCCGCAGATAGGGATCCACCTTCTGGGTCAGATCGCCGGGCAGGAAGCCCAGTTTTTCTCCGGCTTCCACGGCAGGACGGGTCAGAATGATCCGCTCCACTTCCTTGTTCTTCAGCGCGACCACCGCCAGCGCCATGGCCAGATAGGTTTTTCCCGTGCCGGCAGGACCGATGGCAAAAGTCAGGTCGTGTCGGCGAATCGTATCGACATATTGCATCTGGCCCAGCGTTTTGCAGCGGATCTGCTTCCCGCGATGGGTTATGGCCACGAGGGAACTGATGTCCTCCTCCAGCAGGGAGGCTTTTCCTTCCCGAACCATGTGGAGAACATAGCGGATTCGCATCCGGTCGACAGGCTCCCCCCTGGAGATCATGCCCAGCAGAGCGGTCAGGGCTTCCTCCGCCAGGCGGACGGCGTCTTCTTCTCCGGAAAGGGTCAGGGCGCTTTCATGCAGGGAAATGCGAACGCCGCATTCCTGCTCGACCATCGAGATATTCTGGTCATTCATTCCAAAGAGGGCAATATAGGCCTCCATGGACTGCGCGGACAAATCAATCCTGCGATTCAACGGCAAACATCCGTCCTTCCATCATCTGTTGTTACCTATCATATTCAAAATCTGATTTTTGTCAACAAATGCCAATCGATCCAAATTCACCAAAAAGTTGAGGAAAAGGTTGACGATTCAATTATTCTGTGTTATTATTCGTCCAATTTCATACGGAAAGACGATGAAGGAAGGCATCTTCCCCTGAAGGCTGCAGAGAGCCGGCGGTTGCTGCGAGCCGGTGCCGGGCTGGGAAGTAACTGCTTCCGGAGTTTGCCCCCTGAACGCCGGGATGGCCAGTAAAAGGGCACGGGCGCCCCGTGATCGGCTGAGAGCTTGTTGGAGCTCGAGATGATTTTTCCCGCAAGGAGAAAAGTAACAAGGGTGGTACCGCGGAATCATGTGTTTCGTCCCTGAGGCAGCCTGGCTGCTTCAGGGTTTTATTATAGAAACGGAGGAAAGAGCGCAATGGAAAAGGTTTGGATCTCAGACAGGACGTTGAAACAGGCTGGACGACAGATGCCCCTGAGTTTCCGGGAAAAGATTGAACTGGCACGTCTCATTGATCGGCTGCAGGTCGACACGCTTGAGCTTCCGGCCATTGAAAATCAAAGAGTGGATCCCCTGCTGATCAAGTCCGTTGCCTCCGCGGTAAAGCATGCGGAAATCGCGGTTCCCATCCGGCTGGACGGTACCGGCCCGGAGGCGGCCTGGAAAGCCCTGCGGGAAGCTCCGAAAGCCAGGCTGCAGGTTGTCGCGCCGGCGAGCTCCGTTCAGATGGAATATCTCTATCATTTGAAGCCCCAGGCGCTTTCCGCCCGGGTTGTTGAAATGATTCAGGCCTGCCGGAACCTGACGGACCGGGTTGAATTCATCGCGGAGGACGCCTTCCGGGGGGATCGGGGCTTCCTGATCGCCCTGGCCCAGGCAGCCATCGATGCGGGAGCCTGCATCATTACCTTCCAGGAAGCTGCGGGAGCTACGCTGCCGGAAGAGATGGGCGGGATTCTGGAAGAGCTGCTGAGCCGGATTGAGCGAAAGGACAATGTCCGGTTCGGGGTGGACTGCTCAAACGACCTGAGCCTCGCGGACGCCTGCGCGATCGAGGCAGTACACTGCGGGATCCGGGAAATCAAGGCAGCCTCCTTTCCTCTTTCCTGCGCAAGCCTCCCCCATGTGGCCCGGATCCTCGCGCTGAAGGGAGAAAAATTCGGGGTGACCTCAGGAGTTCGCCTCGAAGAAATTCGCAGAGTCGTTGCACAGATCGAAGGTCTCTGCGGCGCCAACCTGCCCGGAGCATTTCCGGGCTTTGCGGAGGACGCAGCACAACAGGACAGCGAGATCCGGCTCAGCTATCATGACAGCAGGGAAAGCATTCTTCGCGCCGTCGAACAGATGGGCTATATGCTGACGGAGGAGGATCAGGAGAAAGTTTACCAGGCGTTCCTGTCTGTGACGGAAAAGAAGGAAAGCATCTCTCTGAAGGAACTGGATGTTCTGATCGCGACGGAAGCCATGCAGGTTCCGGCCGCCTATCAGCTGATTCGCTTCGTGGTGAATTCCGGGAATGAAATCGGGGCCATGGCGCATATGAAGCTTGCTTACCGGGATCAGGTACTGGAAGGAATATCCACAGGCGATGGCGTCATTGACGCGGCCTTCCTGGCGCTGGAAAAAGCGGTGGGACGCCATTTTGAGCTGGATGAGTTCCAGATTCAGGCGGTGACGGAAGGCAAGGAAGCCATGGGTGAAACGGTTGTCCGCCTCCGCTCCCAGGGCAGGCTGTATTCCGGAAGAGGCCTTTCCACGGACATTGTTGGGTCCAGCATTATGGCGTATCTCAGCGCGCTGAATAAAATCGTCTATGAGGAGGAAGAGGTATGAATCTCTCATTTTCCACCCGCGGCTGGAATGATCTCCCCTGGGAGGATCAGCTTCACGACGCGGAGGAATATCACTTTCAGGGAATTGAGCTGTATAACCTGACCCGGGTTCCCGCTCTGACGGAACGTTCCTCCCCTTTTCATGCCTATCACCTGAATGAAACAAGCCGGGAATTGAAGGGAAAGCACCTGACGATTCCCTGCCTGGATACTTCCATTGACCTGAGCGATGCTGAAATTGATCCGGAGGAATTCCGGACCCTGTTTCAGGCGGCAGGCCTGCTGCGTTCCCCCTACGTGGCAGTTTGCGCGCTGCAGGACAGGGAAGACGCAGTACGCGAAAACCTGCTGCGGATCCTTCCGCTGATGGAGGGTACGGATGTTTGCCTGCTGATCAAAACGGTCGGCATCTACGCAAATACGGAAAGGCTGCGGGCGCTGCTGGATATCTTTGCCCGGGATGAACTGGGAGCCCTGTGGGATATGCATCATCCCTTCCGGGATTTTCAGGAGACTCCGGAGATCACCATCCGCAATCTGGGAGCCTATGTTCGTCATGTTCATCTGCGGGACTCGGACGATCAGGGCGAATACAACCTGATCGGGGAAGGCACGCTGCCCCTTCGGGAACTGATCCGGGCCCTGGGATCCATCGACTATGCGGGCTTTGTTTCCATGGAATGGAAGCCGGACTGGATGCCGGAACTCCCGGTCCGGGAGATCATCCTTCCCTTCTTTATCAACTACATGAAGCGTTTCGAGAACCCCCGGGGAAAACGCAAGGTGCTCTATCCAAATCACGACGGAACCGGACGGTTTATCTGGAAAAAGGATGAACTGATTGACCTGACCTTTCCGCAGGTGCTGGACCGGGTTGTAGAGGAGTTTCCGGATCAGACGGCTTTCCGGTACACAACGCTAGACTATACCCGAACCTATGAGGAATTTCGGGAGGATGTGGACCGTTTGGCCCGCGGTCTGATCTCGCTGGGCGTCCGGCCAGGCAGCAAGGTAGCCATCTGGGCCACGAATGTGCCGGCCTGGTATCTGACCTTCTGGGCCTCCACGAAAATTGGCGCCGTGCTTGTGACTGTGAACACAGCGTATAAGATTCATGAGGCGGAATACCTGCTGCGGCAGAGCGATACCCATACGCTTGTCATGATTGAATCCTGTCTGGACAGTGATTACCGCGGGATCATCAATGAGCTGTGTCCGGAAATTGCGGAATCCCGGCCGGGCGAGCCTCTTCATTGCCAGCGCCTTCCCTTCCTCCGAAACGTCATTACCGTGGGCTTTACCCAGCCGGGCTGCCTGACGTTTGAAGAAGTAATGGAACGGGCGGACAGCGTTCCTGCAGAGAAGCTGAAGGAATATGCGTCCAGAGTTCGGGTGGATGATGTCTGCAACATGCAGTACACATCAGGAACCACCGGATTCCCCAAGGGAGTTATGCTGACCCACTACAATGTGGTCAACAACGGGAAGTGCATTGGGGACCGCATGGGTCTTTCCACCGCGGACCGGATGATGATTCAGGTTCCCATGTTCCACTGCTTTGGCATGGTGCTTTCCATGACGGCCTCCATGACGCACGGCGCGACCCTGTGCCCCATGCCGTATTTTTCGGCCAAGAATTCCCTGGCCTGCATTCATCAGGAGCGGATTACCTGCTTCAACGGTGTCCCGACGATGTTTATTGCGATGTTTAATCACGAGGATTACCGGAAAACGGACTTTTCGCATATGCGGACAGGCATTATGGCGGGGGCAGGCTGTCCGCCCGAGCTGATGCGCAGGGCGGCGCAGCCGGATGAAATGAACATGCGGGGCATCGTCAGCGTTTACGGGCAGACGGAATCCTCACCCGGCAGCACCATGTCCGCCTGGGAGGATGATCTGATGCTGCGTACGGAGACGGTGGGATATGCCTTCCCGAACGTGGAGTGCAAGGTGATCGATCCCGAAACCGGCGAGGAGCTCCCGGACGGTCAGGATGGTGAATTCTGCTCCAGAGGATACCATATCATGAAGGGCTACTACAAGATGCCCGAAGCGACCGCGGCTGCGATTGACAGGGATGGCTGGCTGCACTCCGGAGACATTGCCCGGCGCAATCCGGACGGGACCTATATCATCACCGGCCGCCTGAAGGATATGATCATCCGGGGCGGCGAGAATATCTATCCCAAGGAGATTGAGGAGTTTATCTATACCCATCCGGCTGTGGAGGACGTGCAGGTCATCGGGGTGCCGGACAAAAAATACGGCGAAGCGGTCATGGCGTGCATCATCGTAAAGGAAGGAAGCCAGGTTACGAAGGAGGAAATGACCGGGTATATTCAAAGCCACATGGCCAGGCACAAGGTGCCTCAGTACATTGAGTTCGTGTCCTCCTTCCCCATGAATGCAGCCGGCAAAATCCTGAAATACAAGATGCGGGAGGAGGCCATGGAACGGCTGAATCTCCGCAATGCTGCCGGCATTGATACCGCGGGATCAAAGCAATAGGAGGGACACGTCCTTCCCTGCACAAGGAAAGCCCCTGGAAAGCAATTTCCAGGGGCTTTGGCATGCGATTCTTCAAGGGGAAACATGCTTGTCGCGGAGGCTTTCCACGCGGCCGTTCAGATGTTCAGCAAATACCTGTACTGCGCGGGATCCTCCAGCACCCGGGCACAGCCGAGCACCGTGCAGTCCCGGGCTTCATCCGCGACCCGGCAGGGGACCTTCATGACGGCGGAGATTGCCTCGGAAAGGCCATAGAGCTGCGAGGCGCCGCCGCACAGGGTGATTCCGCCCTCAAAAATATCGGAGGCCAGCTGGGGCGGAGTTTTTTCTATCAGCACCTGGATCCCCTCGATCAGGTCATTGACGCAGTCAATCAGGGATTCGTAGATCTCATCCGATTCCACCGTCATGGTCTTTGGCAGACCGGAAATCAGGTTCCGGCCGGTGATATCCATGGAAATCAACTGATCCCGCCGGATGGCACTGCCCAGAGTGATTTTGACCTGTTCTGCGGTTCTCTCGCCGATCAGCATATTGTACTTCCGGCGGAGAAAGCGGATGATCGCGTCGTCAAACTGATCTCCGCCCATATGAAGGCTGCTGACGACCGTGGGTGTCCCGTTGTACAGGACGGCCAGATCCGTCCCCCCGGCGCTGATGTCCACGATCATGCAGCCGTATTCCCCGAGAAAGTTAAGCTGCGCCCCCAGGGCGGAGGCGATGTTCCGGTCCAGCAGCTGCGTCCTGCGGACCCCGGCGTCGAACAGAGTCGTCACCAGAGCCTTCCGCTCGATTTCCTTCACGCCCGCAGGAACCGAAAGAATTGCCCTGGGACGGGAAAAACGGTGATTCCCCGTCACCTGGGAGACAAAATAACGAAGCATACTCCCGGTCAGATCAAAATCTGTCATCTCCCCCTGGGCCACGGGACGAATCACCTGAATGTTCGCGGGGGTTCTTCCCGTCATGCGCCAGGCTTCCGTTCCGAAAGCCAGGATCCGCCGCGTCTCCTGATCGACGGAAACAGCGGAGGGTTCCCGCAGAACGATCCCCTGCCCTTTCATGTAGATGACCACATGGGAGGTTCCCAAATCGATGGCAATATCATTCACCTGTGCCATAAAGCCAATAATCCCCTTTACAGCCGGCATTCCGGCGCGCTCATCATAACATGAACAGGCATGAAATTCAAGCTCCTTGACAATCCGGCTCAATCGCCATAATATAAAATAGTGATATTTTACGGAAAGGAGATTGCTGCATGGCGATCCGGATCCTGTCTGTTTCCCGCGGCTCTCTGGCTTTCCGAGCTGGCATTCGTGCCGGAGAGACCTTGCTGGCGATCAACGGGGAGGAAGTCCTGGATGAGATCGATTATCAGGCGCTTTCCCAGGGGTCCCGGCTGAAGATGGTTCTGCAGGATGAAGCAGGCACGGAGCGTACCCTGCTTCTCCGGAAGGTTCCCGGAGCCCCCCTTGGCCTGCGGCTTGATGAACGTGTCATTCTGGAACCCAGGGTCTGCCGGAATCACTGCGTTTTCTGCTTTGTGGATCAGATGCCTGCCGGAATGCGGAAGACGCTGTATGTCAAGGATGACGACTGGCGCCTGAGCCTGATGATGGGCAATTTTGTCACCCTGACCAATGTGGACGACCGCGAGTTTTCGCGCATTCTCCGCAGAAAGGCTTCACCGCTGTATATCTCCGTTCACGCAACGGATCCGGAAACGCGGATCCGCATGCTGCGGAATCCCTCAGCAGGCAATTTGCTGGAACGCCTTCAGAAAATGAAGGAGGCCGGCATTCATTTTCACTGCCAGGTCGTGCTTTGTCCCGGACTGAATGACGGCGCGATTCTGCATCGTACGATTGTGGATCTGGCGAATCTCTATCCGGCCGCGCAAAGCCTTGCCATCGTGCCGATCGGACTGACGGATCACCGGGAGGGACTTTACCAGCTGCGGCTTTTTCAGCCGGATGAAGCCCGGGAGCTGATTCGGGATTTTGAACTGATTCAGGCCTATTACCTTCGGGAACTTGGAACCCGGTTCATTTTTCCGGCGGATGAGTTCTACAGCCTGGCCGGCCTCCCCGTTCCCCCGGAAGACAGTTACGAGGGTTATCCGCAGATTGAGAACGGGATCGGAATGCTTCGCCTGCTGGCCGAGGAATGCGAGGAAGCCTTTCCCGCCCTGCAAAGGCGGATGGACGAAAAGGATGTTCCTCCGCGGCATATCCTGATTCCGACCGGCGTTTCCGCATTGCCCTATATTCAGGAATTGGCCCGTCGCTATGCCAGACCCCAGGATACAGTGGATGTTTTCGCGGTTCCCAATCGATTCTTCGGCCCCTCCGTGACGGTGACCGGGCTGATCACCGGGCAGGATCTGCTGGCAGCCCTGCAGGGCCGCAGCGGAGACCGGGTGATGATCTCCTGCAGCATGCTGCGGGAAAACTCGGATACCTTTCTGGATGATCTGACCCTGTCGGAACTGCAGGGCCGGGCAGGAATGCCCATCCGCGTGGTGCAGAATCACGGGGAGGATTTTCTTCAGGCCCTCTACGGGGGCTGAAATGAATGTGCGCGATGCACAGATGTGTTGACAAAGTGCGCGGCAGAGATGCGCAGGAGGAAGAAATGGCAAAGCCTTTGGTAGCGATCATTGGGCGCCCCAACGTGGGAAAGTCTACCTTTTTCAACAAGATGGCGGGAAAGCGGATCAGTATCGTGGATGATCTGCCCGGCGTGACCCGGGACCGGATTTATGCGGATGTGGAATGGCTGGGAAGAGGGCTGACCCTGATTGACACCGGCGGGATCGATCCCCGCAGCGACGACGTTCTGCTCTCCCAGATGCGGGAGCAGGCCCAGATTGCCATGGACACGGCGGATGTGATCTGCTTTTTTACCGATGCCCGGGAAGGACTGAAGGATGATGACCGGGAAGTGGCCAATATGCTGCGCCGGACCCGCAAGCCCGTTATCCTGGTGGTCAACAAGATGGACCATCCCGGCATGCAGAACCATCTCTATGAATTCTATGAACTGGGCCTGGGGGAACCCATCGGCATCAGTGGAGTGAACATGCTGGGGTTCGGAGATCTGCTGGATGAGATATTCCGCTGCCTTCCGGAACTGCCTCCCCAGGATGAAGAGGAAGAGCATACGCTGCAGATGGCGATTGTGGGACGGCCCAACGTGGGAAAAAGCTCCCTGGCGAACCGGATTCTCGGCCAGAAGCGAACCATGGTTTCCGATATAGCCGGCACGACCCGGGATGCCATCGATACCCTGTATGTGGATGAGGAAGGAAACAGCGTCAATATCATAGATACGGCAGGTATTCGCAGAAAGCGGGCGGTGGAGGATGAAACCCTCGAACGATACAGCGTGCTCCGCTCCATCGCGGCGATTCGCAGGTGCGATGTGGCCGTTCTGATGCTGGATGCCGCCGACGGGGTGACGGAGCAGGACACGAAGATCGCAGGGCTGATTCACGATGAAGGCAAGGCTGCCGTGATTCTGGTGAACAAATGGGATGCGGTGGAGAAGGAAACCGGAACCCTGGAGAAGACCAGGAAGAAGATCCTTTCCGATCTGAAATTCATGGATTACTGTCCGGTGCTTTTTGTCTCCGCTCTGACCGGACAGCGGGTTCACACGGTGCTGGATCAGGTTCGGCAGGTCTATGCCATGGCCCGCAAGAGGATTACGACCGGCGTGCTGAACGATGTGCTGAACGAGGCCACCAATGCGCTGCAGCCCCCGATGCAGGGCGGCCGCAGGCTGAAGATTTATTACGCGACCCAGCAGGGCGTCTGTCCGCCTTCCTTCCTCTTGTTTGTCAACGATGAGAAGTTGATGTTCTTTGCCTATGAGCGGTATCTGGAGAACTGCTTCCGGAAAGCGTTTGATTTTACGGGGACGCCCATTCGCTTTATCCTGCGTCCCCGGAAGAAGGAGGATGGACAGTCATGAGCAGAGGAGTACTCTATCTTCTGGCAGGTATTCTGGCCTATGCGCTTGGTTCGATTTCCACGGGAATTCTGGTTTCCCGATATATGCACGGCCCGGATCTGCGTACGGTGGGAAGCAAAAACACCGGGGCGACGAATGTGCAGCGTACCATGGGGTGGATTCCGGGGCTGATCACCTTCTGGGGAGATGCCCTCAAGGCGGTTCTGGCCTGCTATCTGGGGCAGCTGATCACCGGATCCCATCTAGGAGCCCTGTTCTGCGGCGTAGCGGTGGTGATCGGACATAACTGGCCGATTTTCTTTCAGCTGAAAGGCGGCAAAGGGGTCGCCAGCAGCCTGGGCGTCATGCTTTTCTGCTTTCCCGTGCCGGCT
Source organism: uncultured Eubacteriales bacterium (assembly GCA_900316415.1). Classification (GTDB taxonomy): domain Bacteria; phylum Bacillota; class Clostridia; order Christensenellales; family Aristaeellaceae; genus Aristaeella. Next base: position 86,168 of record ONCV01000003.1, on the reverse strand, counting down.
TTGTGCTGCTACGTGCTGGGAATTCTGATCGTTGTGCTGACGAAGTATGTCTCCCTGGCAAGCATGAGTATGCTGGTGCTGTACGCGATTCTGGTTTCCGTGTTCTGCAGTGCCGGCGATTATCGAATCATTCTGTGGGCAGTTTTGCTGGCGGTGCTTTGTCTCCTGCGGCACAGGGCCAATATCGAGCGACTCCTGAACGGTACGGAGAACCGCTTTGGCCAAAGGAAATAGAATGCATGCCGGAAAGTCGGGCTTTTCGGCGAGACGGAAAGATTGAAGGAGGATTCCGGCCTTGTCTGACGCGAAGCATACAAGGAATTTCTGCATTATTGCGCATATTGATCATGGAAAAAGCACGCTGGCGGATCGGATTCTGGAGACTACCGGTGTTTTTGAGCAGCGGGAAATGATGGACCAGATGCTGGACAGCATGGAGCTGGAGAGGGAGCGGGGCATCACCATCAAGAGCAAGGCTGTCCATATGAAGTACCGGTCGAAGGACGGACAGACCTATATCCTGAATCTGATTGACACCCCCGGGCATGTGGACTTTACCTATGAGGTCTCCCGGGCGCTTGCCGCCTGCGAAGGCGCACTTCTTGTCGTCGACGCGACCCAGGGGATCGAAGCCCAGACCCTGGCCAATGTCTACCTGGCTCTTGAGCACAATCTGGAAATCATCCCCGTAATCAACAAGATCGATCTCCCTTCCGCCCGCCCGGAAGAGGTCAGGCAGGAGATTGAGGAGGTCATCGGACTGGACGCCAGTTATGCCCCCTGCGTCTCCGCCAAGACCGGACTGAATGTGGATCAGGTGCTGGAGGCCATCGTGGAGCATATCCCCGCGCCGGAAGGAAACGCCGAGGAGAAGCTGCAGGCGCTGATCTTTGATGCGATGTATGACAATTACCGCGGAGCGATCTGCTTCATTCGAGTCAAGGAAGGAACGATCCGGCCGGGAATGCGCATGCGTCTGATGGCGACCGGCGGCGAGTTTGATGTGGTGGAGGTGGGGATCTTCTCCCCCGGCTATACGCCCTGCGAGGAACTGAAGGCCGGAGACGTGGGCTATGTGGCAGCCTCCATCAAGGACGTCAGCGATACCCGGGTAGGTGATACCATCACCGATGCAGAGAATCCTGCGGACAGCCCGCTTCCCGGATACCGGCACGTGACGCCCATGGTATACTGCGGCATCTATCCCGCGGACGGAGCGGACTACCCGGCGCTGAAGGATGCGCTGGAAAAGCTCCGGATGAACGACGCTTCGCTGTCCTTTGAGCCGGAAACCTCCGTTGCGCTGGGTTACGGGTTCCGGTGCGGCTTTCTGGGACTGCTGCATATGGATATCCTGACATCCCGGCTGGAGCGTGAATTTGATCTGAATCTGGTTACGACAGCGCCAAGTGTTATCTACCGGGTCAACAAAACCAATGGGGAAACGCTGACAATCGACAATCCGGCAAATCTCCCTCCCGCGACGGAAATTGCCAGCATGGAGGAGCCCTATGTCCACGCGACCATCTATACGCCGCAGGATGCCGTGGGGTCGCTGATGGATCTTTGTCAGGAAAAAAGAGGACTCTTCCTCGACATGCAATACGAGGGAAACCGGGTCCGGTTGAACTACGAACTGCCTCTGAACGAAATCATTTTTGATTTCTTTGACCAGGTGAAGAGCCGCAGCCGGGGATATGCCTCCTTTGACTATGAGCTGAAGGATTATCGGACCAGCGATCTTGTGAAGCTGGATCTTCTGCTGAACGGGGAACTCTGCGACGCGTTTTCCATCATTGTTCATCGGGACAAAGCCTATGCCCGCGGAAGAAGCATCGCGGAAAAGCTGAAGGATGTGATTCCGCGTCAGCAGTTTGAAATTCCGATTCAGGCGGCCATCGGCGGAAAAGTGATCGCCCGCGAAACGGTCAAGGCCATGCGAAAGGATGTTTTAGCCAAATGTTACGGCGGCGATATCACCAGAAAAAAGAAGTTGTTGGAGAAGCAGAAGGAAGGGAAAAAACGCATGCGCCAGTTCGGAACCGTGCAGATTCCGAGCGAGGCATTTATCGCTGTGCTGAAGATGGATTCCTGAGTTTTCCCGCCGAGTCCTGCCTCTGCTTTACCGGGCACAGGGCGCTTTCTCCCGGGGAGACATCGAAGATCCGGATCCGGCTGCGGACGGAGCTGGAATCATATTACGCAACAGGCAAGCGCGTGTTCCTGTCCGGTGGCGCACTGGGCTTTGATACGCTGGCTGCGCAGGCGGTGCTGGTTCTGCGGAACAGCCATCCGGATGTTACGCTGGTGCTGGCCCTTCCCTGCCGGAGTCAGGCTGACCGGTGGTGCAGGGCGGATCAGGAGATGTATCAGATGCTGCTGCGGGAAGCGGATCGCGTGATCTATGTTTCGGAGGAGTATTTCCCCGGATGCATGCAGAAAAGGAACCGCTTTCTCGTGGATCATGCGGATACCTGTCTCTGCTTTCTCCGGTCCTGCCGGGGAGGAACCTGGAATACTGTATCCTACGCCTATGACAGCGGTCGGAACATTCAGAATCTGGCGGACTGAAAAGAGTGAAATATGGAGCTTTACGTACACTTTCCCTTTTGCCGTCAAAAATGCAGATACTGTGATTTCGCGTCCTATCCGGGTCTGGAAAACAGCATGCCCGATTATGTTTCCGCGCTGCTGGAGGAAGCGGAACTGCGAAGGAAGGAGGTTTCCTCTCCCATTCAGACGGTTTATCTGGGAGGAGGAACCCCGTCTCTTTTGCCTGCGGAGCTGATGGAGGCATGCCTGCTGGGACTGAAGGAGCGGCTGCCCCTGGATTCCGTGCAGGAGTGGACGGTGGAGGCGAATCCGGGAACGCTTACCGAAGAGTGGCTTCAGGCCGTTCGGGACGCTGGCGTCAACCGGCTGTCCCTTGGCATGCAGGCATACCAGTCCCACCTGCTGAAGACACTGGGCCGGATTCATGATTTTTCTGCGGTGGAGCGGAGCGTCCGGATGGCCCGGACTGCCGGATTTGAGAATCTGAGTCTGGATCTGATCTTCGGCCTGCCGGGGCAGACGCGTCAGGACTGGCAGGAGACGATTCAGAAGGCGCTGTCCCTTTCTCCGACGCATCTGAGTGCCTACGGTCTGATTCCGGAGGAAGGAACACCGCTGTCGGAGGATCTGGCGTCCGGCAGGCTGAGCCTTCCGGAGCCGGAGGACGAACGGGATATGTATGATCTGCTGCTCTCCGTTCTGGCAAAAAACGGTTTTCTGCAATATGAGATATCGAATTTTGCCCTCCCGGGATATGCCTGCCGGCATAATATCGGTTATTGGTCCCAGGTCCCCTATCTGGGCCTGGGCGCTTCCGCGTCCTCCATGGGAAACATGACGCAGGATGAAGCCGGGATGCATTATCTCAGGAGCACAAACACAGCGGACCCGGAAGCTTACCGGAGAGGAATTCGGGAAAAAAAGCCGCTGTTTTCCGAGAAAACAGAAATATCTCCCGCCGAAGCCAGGTTTGAGACAATGATGCTGGGCCTGCGTATGAACCGGGGAGTATCCGAGGAATGCTTTGAGCGGATGCATCGCCGCTCCCTTCGCTCCTGCTATGGGGAAAAGCTGAACATCCTGCAGGAACAGGGCCTGGTCTGTTTCAGAGACGGCGCATGGAAATGCACCCGAAAAGGAATGGATCTGCAGAATTCCGTGCTGGTGGAACTGATGGACTGAAGCCATCCGTCCGTTTGGGACAGGAGAAACTTCTCAGATGATGGTTCCGGAGCTTTGGAGACCTGCAGTCAGTTCCGGGCAATCTGAAAATCCCTGCGATCAAGAACGCTTCGGGCCAACTGTTCCACCCGGAGCCGCTCTTCCTTCAGACTCTCCCTTTCCGCCAGTTCCCGAACACACTTTTGCACCTCATCCAGCAGGAGAACATCCCCCCCGCCGGGGACGTTCAGGGCGGCTTCTCCGCTTTGCCGTATTCCGATCAGATCACCCGGTCCGCGGATCGCCAGATCCTTTTTCGCGATCTCAAAGCCGTCCCCGGTCTCGCAGAGAATCCGGATCTTTCCGCTGTTGTCGGAACACAGGAAGCACCAACTCTCCCTGTCCCCGCGGCCAACGCGCCCCCGAAGCTGATGCAGCTGACTGAGGCCAAACCGCTCCGCATTTTCCACGATCATGATCGTGGCGCTGGGGACATTCACGCCCACCTCAATGACGGTCGTGGCGACGAGAACCCGCAGATCTCCGGAGGCAAAATCATGGAGGATCCGGGCTTTTTCTTCGCTTTTCTGGGATCCCCAGGTCATCCCGATCCGGACCTCAGGCAGAAGGCGCTGCTGAAGCTCCGCGAACAGTTTTTCCGCGCTGACGACATCATCCATCTCCTCGCTGTCCTCCACCAGGGGGCAGACGACATAGGCCTGCTGTCCGGCAAGTACCTCCTTGCGAAGATAGGTATAAAGGGCTTCCCTTTTCGTGCTGGGAACGACTCTGGTCTGGACGGGCTTTCGTCCCGGAGGAAGCTCGTCCACGATACTCAGGTCCAGATCTCCATATAGAATCAGTGCCATCGTCCTGGGAATGGGAGTGGCAGACATGACCAGAACATGGGGGGCCTTTCCCTCCTGGCCGGCCTTTTCCGCGCCTTTTTCCTGCAGTGCGCTCCGCTGGCGGACGCCGAAGCGGTGCTGTTCATCCGTGATCACCAACCCCAGCCGATGATATACAACGCCTTCACTGATCAGCGCGTGCGTTCCGAAAACTGCCTGGATTTCTCCGGCGGCCAGGGCCTGAAGTGTCCTTCTGCGTTCCGCAGCCCGGGTGCTTCCGGTCAGCAGCGCACAGCGGATTCCGAGAGGTTCCAGCTGAGCAGAGGCATTCTCAAAGTGCTGCCTGGCCAGGATTTCGGTCGGAGCCATCATGGCTGACTGAAAGCCCTTCCGGGCCGCAAGGAAGATTGCGCCAAAGGCCAGCGCTGTTTTTCCGCAGCCCACATCCCCCTGCACCAGTCTGCTCATGGCCCGCTCCTTCCCCAGATCGCCGGCAATCTCTTTCAGAACGCGCTTCTGGGCGGCCGTGGGGGAAAAAGGCATACTCCGCCAGAAGGATTCACAGTCTTCTGCGCTGGCCGGAATATCCCATCCGGGTCGGTTCCAGTTCCGGAACAGGCGAACCCCTGTCAGATAGATCAGCATGTTTTCAAAATCGATTCTGCGCCGGGCATTTTTCAGCATATCCGGACTTTGCGGAAAATGCAGCTGGCAGATCGCTTCCTTCAGTTCCACCAGTCCATACCGCTCCCGCAGGTTCCGGGGCAGCGTTTCAGGACAGATCCGGTCCGCTTCATTCAGGGCTTCACGGATCATTTCGCGCATCGTCCGGGCAGGAAGCCCCCGAACGGCGCGATAGACCGGAACCCAGCCCTTTTCCGTCACGAGGCGGGGATTGTACAGGATTTTCCTCCGATTGGATTCCTTCACCCTGCCATAGAGCAGGATCTCTCTTCCAACGGGCATCTGCTGCCGAACCCAGGGCTCGTTGAACCAGCACAGCGGAAGCGATCCGCTTTCATCCCGAACGATGGCCGTTGCCCTGCTTGATCCGTGAAAGTAGGAAATCTTCGGCGCTTCCGAAAGAAGTCCCCGCACCAGATAATTCCCGGTACCCGTATCCTTTATCGGGGTCTCATGGGTCTGATCCTCGTAGCGAACGGGAAAAAAGTACAATAAATCGCGCAATGAGCAAATGCCCATTGCGCGCATCCGATTGAGTCTGGTCGGGCCAAGCCCTTTCAGATCAGATAATTCCTTCATGTACCCTGCATTCTCCTGCTGAACTGTCCTTCCCGCTATTATTCCACGGAGATCAGGTAGTAATACAGGGGCTGACCGCCGCTGTGATACTCCACGTCGCAATCCTCATATTCTTCACTGAGGCGGGCCGCAAGCGCTTCCGCATCCGCCTCGGAAACATCCGCGCCATAATAGACGGTGATCAGTTCGTCCTCTTCCGTGACCACGTTTTTCATGGTCTCCAGCGCAACCTCTTCCACGCTATGCCCGGAGAATTCAATCTGACCGTTGTGCAGTCCGATGATATCCCCTTCCCGAATTGTGATCCCATTGTACTCGCTGTCCCGGATCGCATAGGTCACGGTGGCGGTTTTCACATGCTCCGCGGCTTCCGTCATCCGGGCCAGATTCTCCTCCACATTCTGATCTCCCTGGAAGGCGATGGCAGCCGCAATTCCCATGGCGACATTCTTGGTGGGAACAACCTTTACATCCCGTTTGCTCATCTTCGCTGCCTGGTTTGCGGCAAAAATGATATTTCCGTTGTTCGGCAGAATGAAGATATGCTCTGCGTTGATCCGGCTCATCGCATGCAGAATATCGTCCACCGAGGGATTCATCGTCTGGCCGCCTTCCACGACTTCGTCCACGTTCAGATCGCGGAAAAAGCCGGTAAACCCTTCGCCGACAGAGATGGCGACCATGCCATATTCCTTTTCGGGGGCGGCATCGGGCTCGGGCTCGCCGGAGGACGAAGCGCTGCCGGATTCCAGCGCGCGCTTCATCTCCGCAAGATTGTCAATCCGAATGTTCCGTACCTCGCCGAGTTCCACGCCGTATTCCAGCGCGCTGCCGGGGTTGTCTGTATGTACATGCACCGTGGCACCGGAAAGGTCACCCTGCACCTGAACACAGTCTCCGATCCGGTTGAGACGGCGCCGGAACGAGTCCAGATCATGCTCATCGCAGTCATCCCGGAAGGAGAACAGATCAAAGTTCACACAATAGGTATGCGTCAGATCCCGGCTCAGGTCGTGCCAGTCATCCGTGCCGGCAGAGGAATCCTCCGCCATATCGGGCTGTGCCAGGCTGATATCCTCACCGCGGAGAACGGCGGCGTAGCCCTGATAGATCAGCATCAGACCCCGGCCGCCGGAATCCACGACTCCCGCCTGTTTCAGCGCGGGAAGCATCTCCGGCGTTTTCTTCAGAATGGCTTCGCCGCTCTTCAGTATCACGCCGATCAGCGCATCATAATCGTCGGGATCCTTCTGCGCCTGCTTCAGCGCGTCCTCCGCCACCACACGGGCAACGGTCAGGATCGTTCCCTCCTTGGGCTTCATGACCGCCTTGTAAGCCACTTCAGCGCCTTTTCCAAGGGCCTGGGCAAACTGCAGGGGCGTGATCTTCTCGATGCCCTTCAGCGCCTTGGCAAAGCCGCGGAACAGCTGGCTGGTAATGACTCCGCTGTTCCCCCGGGCCCCTTTCAGCGCACCCTTGCTCAGCGCACTGGCGGCTTCATCGGCCCGGAGATATTCCTTGCTGTTTATTTCCCGGATCGCGCTCTGCATGGTCAGAGACATGTTCGTTCCGGTATCTCCGTCAGGAACGGGGAACACGTTCAGCGCGTCAACCGCTTCCCGGTTCCGCTCCAGCAGGGTTGTTCCAGCCACTGCCATATCGCGCAGCAGCAGCCCGTCGATCGTCTTGAAACGTATCAAAGGATTGTCCCTCCGTTCAGTCATTGTGAAAAGTAAATTGCGGCGTCAGATCCGGATGCCCTCCACCGAAATGCTGACTTTTCGGACCTTCACGCCGGTCATGGCTTCCAGTTTGTATCGAACGGTGTCCACGATGGTTTTGCAGACCTCCGCGATGGAGACGCCGTATTCCACAATGATGAACAGATCCACATCCAGCATATCCCCGACATTGCGAATCTGAACCCCCTTGGACAGGTTTTCCCGCCCGAGCCATTCCACAAGGCCGTCCGTTGCGCGCTTGCCGCACATGGCCACGATCCCGTAGCACTCCAGCGCCGCGTACCCGACCACCTTCATCATGACATCCTCGGAGATATAGACCATTCCGTGTTCATTCTGAACTTTACATTCCATCGAAATCATCCCTCCCGATCCTGTCAGCCCGGGAAATTCCCGGGATGCCTGTTCTCACAGGACCAGATGATTATACAGGATATTCCGGTTTTAGGCAAGTATTTTCAAATTGCGCTTGACAAACCGGGAAGAAGAAATATAATCTTGTCAAGGCGTTTGATGGGAAGAAGCCGGTGCGCAGATCCGTTCAGAGAGGCTCCGTCTGGTGCGAGGAGTCCGGATTTCACCGGATATACCCCCCGTAGCTTCCGTTCTGAAGGGCCTTTGGGTCTGGGTAGGAACGGTCCGGTTCCGCCGGTTACAGCGGTTTGAGAGTTTGGAGGGCATTTCTGCCTTTCGGACTGAATGGAAGTGGTACCGCGGCCCCCCGCCTTCCGGCGGGCGGCTTTTTTTGTACGATGGGAGGAATGAGTATGAAACTGGACAGTCTTTCCTTTGCCCGAAGATTTGATCATGTCTCCGGAAGCGCAATTCGGGAAATCTTCAAGGTTATTGCGCAGCCCGGCATGATTTCCTTTGCGGGCGGCAACCCTTCCCTTTCCGCGCTGCCGGATGAACAAGTGGCTGTGCTGGCGCAGGAAGCCCTTTCCGCCAGCGGCAAGGCGCTGCTGCAGTATGGGGCGACGGAGGGCTATCCCCCCTTTGTGGAAAGCCTGCGGGGTTACCTGCGGGAGCATCTGGGGCTGGACGTTCCGGCGATGCTGCCCGTCACCGGTTCGACCCAGGCGATGGATCTGCTCTGCAAGGCGCTGATCAATCCCGGTGACCGGATCGTCGTGGAAAATCCCTCCTTCCTGGGCAATCTGCAGTGCATGAAACTGTACGAGGCGGAACTGGTGCCGGTTCGCAGCGATGGGGACGGTCTGGATCCGGACCATCTGGAACAGCTTTTCCGGGAAGTGCATCCAAAGATGCTCTATACCATTCCCACCTTCCAGAACCCGACCGGGCGCACCCTGTCCCTGGAACGCAGAAAACGCGTGGCGGAGCTGGCGAATCAATACGGGGTTGTTGTCGCCGAAGATGATCCTTACCGGGATCTGAGATACAGAGGCACGGATCTTCCCCCCATCAAGACCTTTGACAAGGAAGGCTGGGTGGTCTTTCTCGGATCCTTCAGCAAGGTCATTTCGCCAGGCCTCCGGGTGGGTTACCTTGCCGGCGACGCGGGAATCGTCCGGAAATGCACGATCGGCAAGCAGTCCTCCGACGTTCATACGGCGAACCTGAACCAGGCGATCGTAGATCTGTATCTTCGGAAGAACCTCCTTCCCGACCATATCCGGCGGATTTCCTCTGACTATGCCCTGCAGTGCGACCGGATGCTCTCCCATCTGGCAGCATTTCCGGACGGAGTTTCCTATACGAAGCCCGAGGGCGGCCTTTTCCTCTGGGCGGAGCTACCCGAGGGCGTCTCGGCTGTGGAACTGCTGAAGAAGGCGATTGAAAAAAAGGTGGCCTTTGTGCCCGGAACACATTTCTTTGCAGACGGAGGGCATGAAAACACGCTCCGGCTGAATTTCTCCGCCAGCACGCCGGCACAGATCGATCAGGGAATGGATACGCTCCGGAGCCTGATTTCCGGGGAACTTCATTAAATCAGGAAAGAACCAGGGAACCGGACCGTGTTTCCCGGCGCCGGAACCTTTTGCAGCAAAAAGAAAAGGAGAGGTTACTCATGGAACACATTCTGGACATTCTGAAGGAGCGTGGCTTTATCGCCCAGACCACCTTCGAGGACGAACTCTACGAGCAGCTCAAATCCCCGACAACCTTCTATGTGGGCTTTGATCCTACTGCGGACAGCCTTCATATCGGACACTATATTCCGATTATGGCCATGGCCCATATGCAGCGGGCGGGGCACAAGCCCATTGCGCTGATGGGCGGCGGAACGGCCATGATCGGAGACCCTTCCGGAAAAACCGACATGCGGAAGATGATGACCGTCGAGACCATCGATCACAATGTGGAATGTATCAAAAAGCAGATGTCCCGTTTCCTGGATTTCTCTGAGGGACAGGCGATCATCGTGAACAATGGGGACTGGCTTCGCCATCTGAATTTTATTGAGTTCATGCGGGATATCGGATCCATGTTCAACGTAAACCGCATGCTGACCGCGGAGTGCTACAAGGCGCGGATGGCCACGGAAAACGGCCTCAGCTTCCTGGAATTCACCTACATGCTGATGCAGAGCTATGATTTTCTGGAGCTTTTCCATCGGTATGGCTGCCGCCTGGAGATGGGTGGAAACGATCAGTGGAGCAATATGCTGGGCGGCGCGGATCTGGTTCGGAGAAAGCTGGGCGAGAAGGCTTTCGCCTGCACCTTCCAGCTGCTTCTGACCCATGACGGGCGGAAGATGGGCAAAACCGAGGCGGGAGCACTCTGGCTGGATCCGGCCAAGACCACGCCCTATGCCTTCTATCAGTACTGGAGAAACGTGGATGATCAGGATGTGCAGAAGTGCCTCGCCCTGCTGACCTTCCTTCCCATGGACGAGGTGCGCCGTCTCGGCGCGCTGCAGGGCGCGGAAATCAACGAAGCGAAGAAAGTGCTGGCCTATGAGGTAACGAAGCTGGTTCACGGGGAAGAGGAGGCCAGAAAGGCCGCGGAAGGAGCTTCCTCTGCGTTTTCCGGATCCGCGGATTCCGCGAACATTCCCTCCGTTACGGTGACCGCGGACGAGCTGGCTGCCGACGGACGGATCACCACCCTCCTCGTCCGCGCCGGGCTGTGTTCCGGACAGAATGATGCCCGCAAGCAGATGGCGCAGAACGCTGTCTCCCTGAACGGGGAGAAGGTGACGGACCCTTCTGCCGTGCTGACTCCGGAGCAGATCGGAAACGGGGCGGTGCTGAAGAAGGGAAAGAAGAGCATCTGCCGCATTCTTCTGGGCTAAGGAAAACATGGACAGCTATCTGACCGTTGCGGGATATGGCCGGGATGAAATCGTCATCCAGAAAAGCCGTTTTATCGGAGAAGCCTGGCCCTGCGCCACGGAAGAGGAAGCATTGGCGCATCTTCGGCAGGTACGGGAGGCCTCACGGGACGCGAGACATCACTGCTGGGCTTATGTCATCGGAGAAAACGAAGGAATTCTCCGATACTCGGATGACGGAGAACCCTCGGGAACTGCAGGAATGCCGATTCTGAGCCTGATTCGTTCAGAGCACGCAGTGAACTGCTGCGTGGTGGTAACCCGATATTTCGGCGGAATTCTGCTGGGAACGGGCGGATTGGTCCGGGCCTATACCCAGGGTTGTCGGATCGCGCTGCAGGCGGCGGGACTGGTCCGGATGGAGCTGACATGCCGGGATCTGTGCGAGGTTCCGTATTCCGCATGGGATCCCGTTCGGTTTGCCCTGGAGCATCTTCCGGTCCGCTATGAAGATCTTTCCTTTGGAACCGGTGTATCCTTTACCCTGCTGACGCGGCGGGGTGATCGGGAGTCTGTGCTGGACCGGCTTCAGCAAAGCTCCGGAAGAACCCTGGAGAGCCTGGCCGAGGGGGAAACCTACTCCCCGTGGCCTGTTTCCGGGGAAGGAGCGGAGCCTCCGGCCTGATCCGGCAGAACGAGAACAGAATCGTTGCGAAAAAGCCCCGGGAAACCCCGGGGCTTTTGACTGGCCCGATAAACAGCTTCGGAGCCCTGGAAACCGGATGAAGCTGGAACGCTCAGGCGATTTCCAGGGCGATCTTCATCATCTCGCGGAAGCTGATCTGCCGCTGTTCCGCGGGCATGCTTTCGCCAGTGACGATACTGTCGGAAATTGTGCAGATGCACAGCGCATTTTTTCCGGCCCGCGCCGCGTTCAGGTACAGCGCAGCGCTTTCCATTTCCACCGCCAGCACGCCAAGCTTCTGAAGCGCAGCGGAATTCTTTCCCTCGTCATAGAATACGTCGCTGGAATAAATCGGTCCGCAGACAATTTCCTTCCCGATCTTCTTCCCGGCCTCCACCGCCCGGTGCAGCAGTTCGTAGCTGCAGCACGGAGCCAGATTGCCGCGAATACCGAACTGATCCCCGAAATGGGAATCCGTATAGGCGCTCATGCCGGCCACGATATCCATCAGCTTCAGCTTCGGGCTCATGGCACCGGCAGAACCAATCCGGATGATGTTCTTCACGTCATAGAAATTGAACAGTTCATAGGAATAAATACCGATGGAGGGCATTCCCATGCCGCTGGCCATGACGGATACCCTTTTGCCATGGTAGGTGCCGGTATAACCCTGAACGCCCCGAACGTTATTGACAAGCTCCGCGTTCTCCAGAAAGTTTTCAGCGATAAACTGGCTGCGAAGCGGATCGCCGGGCATCAGTACCGTCTCGGCAAAGGCGCCCTCCGGAGCATTGATGTGGGGAGTCGGGATATTGGGATTCATCGTGTTTTCCTCCTTTGTCAGATGATTATTTCTTTCCGGAATCTCCGGCCGGGGTTCCGGGATCAAGCATCCACCAGTTATGGATCTCCATGACCACCTGCTGCAGTTTTTCCAGATTCATCAGTTCCAGGGATCCATACGGGGCGGACAGAAGGTTTTCCACCGCAGGACGATAGGGCTCCACGAGGGTGAGAAGATATCCGGGCTGGGCCATTTCCCTCCTGTTCTTTTCGCTGCGGATGATCTCGTCTCCCAGGGTATCCCACAGGTCATTCACCAGGTCCAGCGCAATTTCGGCAGTTTTGACAGGGTACAGGGAGAAGCCCTGCTTTTGCCGGATCATTTCCTCCAGCGCCTTTGAGACCATGGGAAGCCAGTTCCGCTTCAGCGCTTCCTGATACCCGCCCCGGATTCGTTTCCCCTCCGGAAGCACGAAAACCGGCAGAATCATTTTAAGAAAGGTCAGTCCTTCTCCCTGGAAGGGAATCATTCCGCTCAGCAATTGATCCATCCTTCGGAGAGCGTCGGGTTCTGTTTCACCGGCAAGCTTCTCCGCGGCAAGACGGGCCCGGTTTTCACAGATGGTTTCCAGCACCTGCTCCTTGCTTTCAAAATGATGATAGAAGCTCCCTTTGCTGAGGTGCAGAATATTGAGAATATCCTGTACTCCCGTGGATTCATATCCGCGTTCCGCAAACAGACTCTCCGCTGTCTCAAGAATCTGTTTCTTGCGCAGGTCACCCTTGATCAATCCGGCTCTCCCCTTTCATTGTTACCGCTGCGAATGCCGCACATGCAGGCAAACATCAGATTGTATCCGCCGCAGTCTCCGTCCACGTTCAGAAGCTCTCCCGCCGCATGAAGACCGGGAATCAGGCGGCTCTCCAGGTTGTCCGGGCGAATTTGGCCGCAGTCCAGTCCGCCGGCCATCACCTGCGCCCGTTCAAAGCCATCGGTTCCGGTGATCGGCACGCAATAGGCACGAAGCCGGGCGGCAAGCTGCTCCAGCTGCTCCTCGCGCAGCATGCCGTTTGTTTCTCCACGCATTCTGAAACCGGCCTGCTTGCAGACGGCAAAGGCCATCCGGGGAAGACAGATCCCCCGAAGGAGTTCTGCCGGGGATTCGGAAGAAAAACGATGCTGACGGATCCGCAGTTCCTCCAGCAGCGTGTTCTGATCCGGAAACAGATCTTCCGCAAGATCCAGAAACACCTCGCCGGAACCGCCTTCCAGAAATCGTGCGCACTGCATGGCGCAGATTCCGCTGAGCCCATCCTCGGTAAAAAGGACTTCGCCCTTCTCTCGAAAGACCTCCTCCCCGCTTCGGCAGAGTCGAATGCTGCATCGGACACGAATTCCGGCAAGTCCGGAAATCGCTCTGCGGTCGGCCTTCAGCGAAACCAGCGCAGGACGGGCGGGTATCATCCGGTGCCCCAGGGCATTGAGGCCGGCCCATGCCCAGTCGTTTCCGCCCAGTTTGGACTGGGGAAGCCCGCCGGAGGCCAGAATAAGTCTTCGGCAGCAGATCGCCGCAGCGTTATCGGTGCGGAGATTGAAACCGTAGGAAGAAGACGGCGTATAATCCAGCACGCCTGAGCCCGTCCGAAGAAGCACTCCGGCCCTGGATGATTCCGCCACCAGCGCTTCCAGGACGGTGGAAGATTGAAAAGTAGCGGGATATCCCCGCCCTTCCGCGTCATATCGGAAAACGACGCCGAGATCATGCCAGAATTCAGTCAGCCGGTCCAGGTAATCGCATCCCATGACAGAACGGGCAAAGGCAGGGTCGCCGTAATACCGCAAAGGGCCCCGGTTCATCAGATTGCAGCGGCCGTTTCCGGAAGCCAGTATTTTTTTCCCGGGGCGGTCCGCCTTCTCCAGCAGCAGGGTGCGCTCGCCCTTTCGAGCGGCACAGCAGGCTGCGGTCAGTCCCGCCATGCCTGCCCCAACAACGACGGTATCATACAAATCCATGAAACCTGCATCTCCGCAACAAACAAACTTCGGTTTATTCACTCATATGATAAATGGACTTCATTTCATTTGTCAAGGTTCCATTTTGCTCATAGATGATAAGGGGCGGCAGCGGATGCAGCCGCGGCCTTCCGTCCTTGACGCCTTCCACAAGAACCAGGTTGGCCGGATGATTCCGATCCGGATAAACCATCCGAAAGCGCTTCGGCTCCAGATGATGATTCCGAAGATCGGTCATCAGGCTGAACATCTGAGGCGCCGGGTAGACGAGAAAGATTCTTCCCTTCCCTTTCAAAACCCGGAACGCGGTTGTCAGGAAACGGTTCAGCGTATTGGGATCCTGGTGCCTAGCGGTGGCCAGGCCCTCCTTCTGATTTTTCATGGCCTGGCCTGGGATGCCGTACGGCGGATTGCAGACAATTGCATCCACGCTGCAGGGGGCTATGACCTCCGGAAGCTGACTGACATCGGCATGGATGATCCGGATCCGGTTTTCAAGCCCATTCAGCAGAACGGTCCTCTGCGCCATTTCTGCCATCTGATCCTGTATTTCGATTCCCAGGAATTCTTTTCCTTTTCCGCGCCCGATCATCAGCAGGGGAAGTATTCCGGTTCCGCAGCCGAAATCCGCCACCCGGTCCGATGGCTTTGCCTGGGCAAAATCCGCCAGGAGAACAGAATCCATTCCGAACCGAAAACCATCTTTTTTCTGAATCAGCCGGAGGCCTCCCAGCTGAAGATCTTCCAGGGTCTCCTCTTCATGAATCGGGATTGTGCTGTCCATTTCTTTCATAATCAATCTCTGCTTCGATCCTTGCGGTCTTTTGTAAAAACGGATGTGCGGCATGAGGTCCGCACATCCGTTTTCTGCGCTGCAATCTCAGATATCCACGACGACCGGATTCGGCTCCTCGTCGGCTTTCTCTTCGACCGGTTTCTTTTCCTCAAAAAGCTTCTCATAAAGCCGTAGATACTCTCCAGCGGAATGCTTCCAGCTGTAGTCCCCGGTCATGCCGCGATGCTGCAGCTTTTTCCAGACGTCCCGCTGTCCGTGATAATACGAAACAGCGCGTTCAATCGTGTGAAGCATGTCATGCGCGTTGTAATTGAAGAAGGAGAAACCGTTCCCTTCCCCGGTTTCCTCATTGTAGCTCAGTACGGTATCCCGCAGGCCGCCGGTTTCCCGGACGATGGGAATGGTTCCGTATCTCATGGCGATCATCTGGCTCAGCCCGCAGGGTTCAAACTGGCTCGGCATCAGGAACAGGTCGCATCCTGCATAAATCCGGTGAGCCAGCGCATGATCCATGGTGAAGCGAGCGGCCACGCGGCCCTTGTATTCGCCTTCCGCCCAGCTGAACAGATTGAAATAACGGCCTTCGCCCATGCCCAGCACCACCAGCTGAATGTCCTGCCGCATGATGTCAGCGATTACATAGTCGACCAGATCCAGTCCCTTCTGATTGCTCAGCCGCCCAACCATGCCGATGATCGGAACATCCGGGCGGATCTCCAGCCCCAGTTCCTCCTGAAGCGCCTGCTTGCAAAGAGCTTTTCCCCCGACATCGTCCGGCCCGTAATCGGCGGCGATATACGGATCTGTCCGGGGGTTGTAGTCTTCCATATCAATTCCGTTCAGGACGCCGAAAAGATCCGCCTTCCGGGCTCTCAGCAGCCCATCCAGCCGCTCTCCATAGTAAGCGGTCTGAATCTCCTCGCTGTAACTGGGACTTACGGTGGTAATCAGATCGCTGTACACCAGGGCCGCCTTCATGAAGTTTGCACACCCGTAGCATTCCAGTTTATCCTCGGTCCACAGGCTGTCTCCCAGTCCCAGCACGTCCTGAACCTCACGGATTCCGAAGATTCCCTGGTACTGCAGATTGTGAATGGTGAAGATGGTTTTGATCTTCTCGTAGAAAGGAAGGTGACGATATTGAATCTTCAGCAGCGCCGGGATCATCCCGCTTTGCCAGTCGTGGGCATGAATCACATCCGGCTGGAAGCCGATCAGCGGCAGCATGTTGAGCACGCTCCGGCAGAAGAAGCCCAGGCGTTCATATTCATCCCCGCCCATGCCATAGATATACGGACGGCCGAAATAATATTTGTTGTCGATGAAATACCAGGTAACGCCGTCCTTATTCAGCCGTTCAACCCCGCAGTACTGCCGTCTCCATCCCAGCTGAACCTCGAAATCGGTCTCGTGGCTCATCTGCTCCGTCCATTCCTTCGGAATAGCGCTGAACAGCGGAATAACCACCCGCACATCATGCCCTTCCCTGGCCAGAACGGGGGGCAACGCGCCGACCACATCTGCCAGTCCTCCGGTTTTTACAAAGGGAAAGGCCTCGCTGGCTGCGAAAAGAATCTTCATAAACCCCATCTACCTCCTTGATGAACCGTATAAATCCAGATACGGCGGCTGCCGTAAACAGCAGCCGCCGGCGATGAATCAGATGACCACGTTCTTTCCGATCACGATGGGATAGGCATCCGGCCCGATCAGCTTTGCGTTCCTCTTGATGACGCTTTGCTTGTCCAGAATGCAGTTCTCAATGTATGCCCCTTCGTGCACCATACCGTCCTGCATGATAATGCAGTTCTTTACATGCGCACCGGGAGCAATCCGGACGCCGCGGAACAGAACGCTGTTTTCAACCGTTCCTTCGATCTGGCAGCCGTCCGCCAGCAGGCTGTTAATTGCTTTTGCCTCATTCCCGTAATAGGTGGGCATCTCGTCCCGAACCTTGGTATAGACCGGCAGGTCATCCCGGAAGATTCCTTTCATTTTTTCCGGATTCAGGATGTCCATGTTGAACTTGAAGAAGCTCTGTACACTGTCAATTCGCCAGCATTCTCCCTTGTACTCATAGGCGTTGACCCGGTACTGCCCCTCGCGGATCATTTTCATCAGCAGATCGCGGTCCAGATCGTGCAGACCGTGAGCTACCGCCTTGTCCACCAGGTTCAGCATCAGCTCCCGCTTGATGATCAGCAGTTTCATATAAGCGTTTTCATAGGTGGGATGGGTAGGCTGAACCTCCATATCCGTAACGTTTCCGGCTTCGTCCAGCTGCAGATAGGTACCCAGCTCGTCCCGCCGCATGCCGGGATCCCGGGTATAAACCAGGGTAACGCCCGCGTCCGTATCCTGATGGAAGCGGATCGCCTCGTCCAGGCGCGCGTTATAGATGATATCGCTGCCGCTCAGCACCAGCGTGCTCTGCTTGCTCCGGGTCAGGTAATTGGTGTTGCTGCGGATGGCATCCAGCAATCCGGTATATACGCCCACATTTTCCCGGGTCAGGAAGGGAGGAAGAATGTGCAGGCCTTCATTTTTTCCGTGCAGATCCCATTCCTTTCCGCTTCCCAGGTGATCCATGAGGCTGTGATAATTCTTCTGCATGATCACGCCGATGTTCTTGATTCCCGCATTGACCATGCTGGAGACCTGGAAATCAATGACCCGGAACCGTGCCGCAACGGGAAGCGCCGCGATGGCCCGCAGCATCGTCAGTTCCCGCAAACGGGTGTCATTCTCACCCGTATAGATAATTCCCATGACGTCTTTCATCTTCGTATCGTCCTTTCCTCTACTTCTCAGAATGTGGTCTCCGGGTCAACCTGAACCCCTGCGGCAACGCTGACGCCGGCGGGCACGTTCACGCTATGACCGATTACGGCGATGTTTCCGGTCTCTTCCCCGATAATGGCCCCGGCGCCGATGACCGCTTCCTCGGCGACAATCGTGCGCTTCACCACGGCGCCGCGCTTAATGATGCTGCCGGGCATGATCACACTGTCTTCCACCAGTGCGCCTTCCTCCACCGTGACGCCGCTGAAAATCACGCTGTGACGAACGGTTCCGAAAATGCTGCTGCCTTCCGTGACCAGCGAATCCGTCACCTGGGCTCCGCTGGCAATATAGTGCGGCGGAAGACCGCTGTTGCGGGCATAAATCCGCCAGCTCTTGTCATGCATATCAATGGGCATGGGCTTGAGAAGCAGATCCATGTTCGCTTCCCACAGGCTCTCAATGGTTCCGACATCCTTCCAGTAGCCTTCGAAATTGTAGGCAAACATCCGCTGCTGATCGCCCAGCATCTTCGGGATGATATTCTTTCCGAAGTCGTTGCTGCTCTTCTTGTCCGCTTCATCGTCGATCAGATACTGGCGAAGCTTTTCCCAGGTGAAGATGTAGACACCCATGCTGGCCTTGTTGCTCTTTGGCTTCTTCGGCTTCTCCTCGAATTCAACGATCCGATTCTCCGCGTCCGTGTTCATGATGCCGAAGCGGGGCGCCTCTTCCCACGGTACGGGACGGACAGCAATGGTCGCATCCGCTCCGTTGCGGATGTGATCGTTCAGCATGGCATTATAGTCCATCTTGTAGATGTGGTCGCCGCTCAGAATCAGCACGTAATCCGGGCTGAACTCTTCAATGAAGGCCATATTTTGGTAGATGGCATTGGCGGTGCCGCGGTACCATTCGCTGCCGCGGACGGTCTGATAGGGCGGAAGCACATACACGCCGCCGTTGCTTATGTCCAGATCCCACGGAGCGCCGCTGCCGATATAGCTGTTCAGCTCCAGAGGCTGATACTGGGTCAGCACACCGACGGTATCGATTCCGCTGTTCGTGCAGTTGCTCAGGGGAAAGTCAATAATCCGGTACTTTCCGCCGTAAGGAACGGCAGGCTTGGCAACATCCTTGGTCAGGATTCCCAGCCGGCTCCCCTGTCCGCCGGCCAAAAGCATGGCAACGCAAGTCTTCTTTCTTAACACAGAACCACACGCTCCTTAAATGAATATTTTTCGTCAAGCCAGCACAGGAAGAATCTTAACCGGAAGAAGGATACTCCTGTACATCTGGCAGTATTTTAACCGGATTGTACCACATCCGTCAAGAGTGAATTGGAAAAATATTTGAATGTTGAAAGCGAAACGAAAATGATATAAAATGCAATGGCTGCTCCGGGACAGGAGGCGCGCGCCTTCGCGCCGGCTCTGACCGCATATGCCGGAGCTTTGCAGGGAGGCCGGAATGATCCAGATTTCAGATACAACACTTCGGGATGGGGCACAGGCGGAAGGGATCTCCTTTTCGCTCGATGACAAGCTGCAGATGGCCAGGGAACTGGATGACCTGGGCGTGTCCTGGATTGAAGCGGGCAATCCTGCCGCGAATCCGCTGGACGCGTCCTTCTTCGAGGCCATGCGTTCCCGTCCGCCGCTTCGTCATGCCCGCCTTTCGGCCTTTGGGTCGACCTGCCGCCCGTATGTGAAGGCGGATCAGGACGAAGCGCTGCGGGTTCTTCTCCGGGTCTGCGCCTCTCAGCGGACCATTTTCGGAAAGTCCTCCCTTCGCCAGGTGGAGCTGGTGCTGCACTGCTCCGGAGAAGAAAACCTGCGGATGATACGGGAGTCCATTTCTTTTCTCCGGCAGTCGGGGAATCCGGTCTGGTTTGATGCGGAGCATTTTTTTGACGGCTTCAGGGAAAACAGGGAATATGCACTGAAAACCCTGCAGGCCGCCGCTGCCGCCGGAGCCGACCGAATCATTCTGTGCGACACCAACGGGGGGGCCATGCCGGATCAGATCGCCTCCGCCGTAACAGAAGTTCGAAAACTCCTCTCAATTCCTCTGGGCATTCATTGCCATAATGACTGCGGCCTGGCAGCTGCCAATTCCCTGTCTGCGGTTTCAGCCGGATGCGATCTGGTGCAGGGAACCATCGGCGGAGTCGGCGAACGGTGCGGAAACGCGGATCTCTGTACGCTGATTCCCCTGATTTCCCTGAAGCTTGGCATTCCCTGCCTTCCGGAGGGAAATCTGGCCCGGCTGACGCATCTGTCCCGGGTTGCCGCGGAAATCATGAATATTGCGCCCAACGAATCCGCGCCTTTTGTCGGTTATTCCGCTTTTGCGCATAAGGGCGGAATGCACATTGACGCCATCCTGAAGGATCGGTCCACCTATGAGCAGGTGGATCCGGAACTGGTCGGAAATCAGCGCCGTTTTCTGCTGTCGGATCAGTCCGGCCGTGCCGGGATCTACGCCCGCCTGGGACATTTTCTGCATGATCTGAACAGGGACAGCCCGGAAATCGCGCTGGTGGTTCAGAAGCTGAAACGGATGGAGGCGGAGGGCTATACCTATGAAAACGCGGACGGCTCCTTTGAACTGCTGGCGCTCGGGATCCTGGGCCGCAGGCCATCCTTTTTCAGGGTTCTGGACTATCACGTGCTGTCCCAGCAGGGCAAGGGTCCCCTGGATGCCCAGGCATACCTGAAGGTGGAAGTTAACGGACAGGAGGGGATCAATGCGGCCGAAGGCGACGGCCCTGTGAATGCGCTGGATCTGGCGCTTCGGAAAACACTGGCGCAGTTTTATCCCAGCATCCGCTCGATGCGTCTGAAGGATTTCAAGGTTCGGGTGCTGAATTCTCAGGGAACGGCATCCCGGGTGCGCGTCAGCATTGAGAGTACGGACGGGGTTCACCTGTGGAAAACGGTCGGCGTGCACAACAATATTATTCAGGCTTCCCTCCGCGCCCTGACGGACTCGGTGGATTATATGCTGACCAAATATGTTTCTCCGGAAGAAATAGCCGCAGCGGCAGCGCGGAAAAGCACGGTTTCCCTGGAATAAAAAAATGCGGGATTCCTTCCGGAATCCCACAGGAAAAGACGGATCACTCCTGCAGATCAGTTCGTGTCCTCCAGATACTTTTCCAGTTTACGCTTTACCCGCTGCAGGGCATTATCGATGGATTTTACATGTCTGCCGAGGCTTTCGGCAATTTCCTGATAGCTTTTCCCGTCCAGGTAGGCGCTCAGGACATCCTGTTCCAGACCGCTGAGCACGTCCTTGATTTTGCCGTTGATATGAATCAGATCCTCCCGATTGATAATAATCTCCTCCGGGTTGGAGACCTGTCCCTCCACAATCACATCCATGAGGGTGCGGTCGCTTTCTTCATCGAAGAGCGGCTTGTTCAGGCTGACATAGCTGTTCAGGGGAATATGCTTCTGACGGGTTGCGGTTTTAATGGCGGTAATGATCTGCCGGGTAACGCAAAGCTCGGCAAAAGCCCGAAAGCTGCTCAGGCGGTCGGCCCGATAGTCCCGGATGGCCTTGTACAGCCCGATCATTCCCTCCTGGACAATATCCTCATGATCCGCTCCGATCAGGAAATAGCTTCTTGCCTTGGAACGAACGAAGTTCTTGTATTTGTCCAGAAGATATTCCTCCGCCAGCGGATCGCCTTCACGGCAGCGCAGAACGACTTCCTCATCCGTCAGACCGCTGTAACGGTTCCTCAGATCCTCCTGCGGCTCCTCTGCTTCCGGAAGAAAATCCGTTCCGGAAGCGGAAACCGGAAACCGATCCGTTCCGGGTTCCCTTCCCGAACCGGCGGCCAGATCCTCTTCTCCCGGATACTCCCGGTCGAATCCAGCGGACAGTTCCGGCTCTTTCCGCTTCTCCGGATCATGTACGTCTTCGAACATCGCTGTTGCCTCGTAATCTCCTGAATTGTTCCGGAAGCATCCGCCCGAACAGATGGTGCTGCGCAGGAGGATTTCCTGTTCCGGACTTATTTTTTCCGGCAGCCCAGAACGCGATACATGATTACCCCGGCAGCCACCGAGGCGTTCAGGCTGTCCAGATGCCCCTTCATCGGCAGGCTCACCTTCAGGTCGCATTTTTCTTCCGTCAGGCGGCTGATGCCTTCGCCTTCCGCTCCGATCACAAGGGCGGTGCCTCCGTGAAAATCCACCTTTTCATAATCCCGGCCGTCCATGGTGACCGCATAGATCCAGATGCCCTGTTTTTTCAGATCATCGATGATCCGGTTCAGGTTGGTCACCCGTGCCACCTTCATATGCTCAATCGCTCCGGCAGAGGCCTTCACAGCGGATGGCGTCAGGCCCACGCTGCGGTGCAGCGGGATAATGACGCCATGAGCTCCGACGCATTCTGCCGTCCGGATAATAGCTCCCAGATTATGTGGATCGGTCACGCCGTCCAGAATAACCAGGAAGGGATCCTCCTGCTTCTGACGGGCCAGTTCCAGCATTTCGTCGACCTCTGCATAGGCGTACTCACTGGCGAAGGCAATCAGTCCCTGGTGATGCAGGGCGATTTCATCCAGACGGCGGCGGTCGACCTCCTGCACCATGATTTTCTTTTCCCGGGCTTCCTGAACGATTTCCCGGGCGGTTCCGTTCAGTTCCCCCTTCTGCACCAGCAGCTTTTCGATTTCCCTGCCGCTGCGCAGCGCTTCCCGAATGGGATTCCGCCCGCACAGAATGCGGTCTCCGGAATCCGCAGAATCCTCCGCACGGAAACCATCGCGTTCCTTCAGGCTTTCCGGGGCCAGTCCCCGGTATTCAAAGTCCCGGTATCCCTTTGCCCGCTCCGGAGGCGCTTCCCTTTCCCGCTCCGGGGAACGCCGCGCCTCCGGGCTCCGGAACCGCCGGTCCGGCGCGGAGCCGGTCCGATCCCGGAACTCGCGCGGAGCCTCCGTCCGATCGTCCCGGAAGCGTTTCTCCCCGTTCCGGTCTTCCGCAGAGAAGTTTCGTTTTCCGCCTGAATATGGTCTGCGGGAACGCGGACCTGCCGGTCCATCCTCCCGGGCGGATCCGAAAGCGGAGTTCCTCCGCCCCGTCCGGGGGCCATCTCCTTTCCGTTCCGTCCGGTCACGGTAGCGGGAGCCTTCCTCTTCCCAGCTTCCCTGCTCCGCATAGTTTACTTTTTTTCTTTTTTGGGGGGCGTTCTCATAGTAGGCCATGGCTTTTATTTATCCTCCAGCTTTTCCAGATTATCTTCCTTCATGTTCAGGGAAGAAAGCAGTTCCTGCCGCTCCTTCCGGATTTCATTCATTCTTCCGCAGGTTTTTTCCCCTTCGGAACATTTTCCCCGCAGGCAAGCCGGGCCGGCATCCGCAAACAGTGCCGGCGCCACCTGCAGGCAGAGACGGTGCATCTCACTGGCCATTTCCCGGATTTCCCACTGGGCACGGCTGCACATCCGAAGACGGAAAAAATGGCGAAGCTCCCGGGCGTTCATGGTCATCAGCAACCGGGTTTCACAGGCATTGGGCAGAACAAATCGGGCGTCTTCGTTCGTCCCCTCCCCGGTCTTCCCGAGCTTTTCCTGCCATTCCTGGTACCAGATCTGCATCTGATCCATCTGCCGCTGATACTCCGCCACGGCATCCGCGCCCAGAGCTTCAATCCGGGGCGGCAGAATATAACCGAAGCCATTTTCGTAGCTTACGTAGCGCTGGCTCTGCACGGAAAAGCTGGCCATCCGGTGCCGGGTCAACTGGGCCAGCAAAACCCTGCTGACCCCTTCGACGCCGAAGGTAAAGCTGGCGTGCTCCAGCACGCTCTCATGCCCCATATCCAGCAGCCGCTCAATGAACTGGTGCTGATCCTTCTTTTCCACGCGTTCCCGCAGATCTCCAATGGTGGCACGGCTGTAACAGAGCCTTGCGCCGAAGGCGATGGTTTCCTCCGGGCTCAGCGTGTGGCGTATCAATTCCACCTTCAGTTTCTTTCTCTCCGGCATGGTGCCAATCTCCTTTTCCGTTCCTTTTTCCGTCCCCGGGGTGCATCAGATGGCCCTGTCATTCGCGTTCAGAACGCAGTCCCGGATTTCCCGAAGTCTTTCCTGCTGCCCGGTGAGATACAGAAAACCAATCAGGGCTTCAAAGCCCGTGGCCTCCGCATAGTCCGCAGGATCCTGGTTTTTCGGCGAGGGATGCTTCGCGTGTGCGTTCCTCCCCCGCTGGACAATTTCATGCTCCGCCTCGGAAAGCGTATCGCGGATCACCTTCAGGGCGGAGGCCTGCGCAGAGGCATTCACCCGTCTGACGCATTCCAGGTGCATATGGTGAACGTTCATTTTCCGTTCAATCAGCCAGGTACGAATGAGCGTTTCCCAGACGGCATCCCCCATATAGGCCAGCTGCAGCGCGTTGAGCAGCGCTGTGCTCTTTCTGTCCATCGAAGGGTGCATCAGCGGCGGCTGCGTCACGTTCTGTTCCGATTCTTCCTGCATGTCCTGCGGAGCCCCTCCTCTCGATTTCGGCCCATTATAACAGAAACAGCCGTCTTTGGAAAGGGTGAAGAAGGCAAAAATAGAAGGCGAAGAAGGCAAGAACGGAATATCCGTCTCCCGGATCCGGAACGGCTGGAATGGCCCGTAGCTTCCATCGGGCACAAAAAAGCCGGCCAAACTCATTTGACCGGCGATGGTGGAGATGAGGGGAGTCGAACCCCTGTCCGAAGAACCGTCAGCAGAACTTTCTCCGAGCGCATTCCGTGATTTGGTTTCCCTGCATCCGCCGCCCGCGGAAAGGCTGCGGGGCAGGTAGCTTCATGATTACGGACTTCGCCGCAAAGCTTAAGCGAAGCTCGTTCCCTGCGTCAATGACGCCGGCTGACTGAGCCGCAGGCGCTCAGGGCCGACGCGCGGCATTACGCCGCGAAAGCAAAATTGCTGTTGTCAGTTATTGTTTTTCCCCGTTGTTGCGCGGTACAGGGGCCGCGGCTCGCTTATTCTGCCTTCGTGATCCCCGTCGAAACCGGATCATCCCCATATCTTGCATATCACAAACTATCTCCGCTTGCCGGATGGCCGTCGCTTCTCTCCGGAAAGCCTTATTTCTGCCGGTTGCGCAGCGCCCGCTGTATCTCCCGGTCAGAATCCCGCTTCGCCATGCTGTCCCGCTTGTCATGCAGCTGCTTTCCCTTGCACAGGCCGAGCTGCACCTTCATGCGTCCGTCCTTGAGATAAACCTCCAGCGGAACCAGTGTGTACCCCTGCCGCATGACCAGGCTGTCCAGCTTGCGGATTTCCTTTCGGTGAAGGAGCAACTTCTTCGCCCGAAGCGGATCCCGGTTAAAGATGTTGCCCTGCTCGTAGGGACTGATGTGCATCCCTTCGACCCAGACCTCGCCCTTTCGGATCTGCGCCCAGCTTTCCTTCAGATTGACCTTGCCCAGGCGGACGCTTTTTACCTCTGTCCCAAAGAGCACAACGCCGCATTCATATCTTTCCTCCACGAAATAGTCATGGAAGGCCTTTTTGTTGGTCGCAATGACCTTGATTCCCTGCTGATGCGGCATGTTCAAACCTCCTTCCAGGGAATTATAGCAGATGATTCCGCTCTTTTCAATATTTCATTTCTCTGCTATACTGAACCGGCGGTTGAATCATACACTGGAACCGCAGGAAAGGGGAAGATGCGGATGGATCTGAGATCCATGGCAATTCAGAGCCGAAATGCCTATTATGACCTATCTGTCTCTGCACCGGAAAGCAGGAATCAGGCGCTGCTGACGCTGGCGGACCGGCTGGCCGCAGATCGGAAGGAAATCTTCTCCGCCAACCGCGAGGATCTGATCCAGGCGGAGCAGGAGGGTCTTTCCGCTCCGCTGCTGCACCGGCTGATATTCGGGGAGGAAAAGCTGGCTCAGGTACAGGAGGGGCTTCGCGCCCTCGCGGCCCTGCCGGATCCTGTCGGAGAAACGGTTTTCTGCCATGAAATCACCGAGGGGCTGAAGCTTTACCGGGTCACCTGCCCCATCGGTGTTCTGGGTGTCATCTTTGAAAGCCGTCCGGACGCGCTGATCCAGATTTCGTCCCTTGCCCTGAAGAGCGGCAATGCGGCGCTGATGAAAGGAGGCCGGGAAGCCCTGCGCACCAATCAGGCGCTGCTTCGCTCCGTCCGGTCCGCGCTGGTTCAGGCCGGGCTTCCGGAGGACGCGGTTCAACTGCTGGAGACCCGGGAGGACGTGGCCGAAATGCTGAAGCAGGACGATTTGATTGATCTGATCATTCCCCGGGGAAGCAACAGCTTTGTCCGCTATATCATGGAACACAGCCGGATTCCCGTTCTGGGGCATGCGGACGGTATCTGTCATGTCTATGTGGATGCGTATGCCGATCTGGAGATGGCGAAGAAGGTTGCGTTGGACAGCAAGGTGCAGAATCTGTCTGTCTGCAATGCGGAGGAAACCCTCCTGGTGCATGAGGCTGTCGCCGAAGCCTTCCTTCCTCCCTTTGCCGGTCTTCTTCGCGACCATGGCGTGGAGATTCGGGGCGATGAAGCCGTGCAGTCGCTGATTTCCTGCGTCCCGGCCACCGAGGAGGACTGGCGGACGGAGTATCTGGATGCGATTCTTTCCATCCGGATTGTGCCGTCCCTGCAGGAAGCCATCCGGCATATTAATCATTACGGTTCCCATCATACGGACTGCATCATCACGGAGGATGACCGGGCCGCCGCGGAGTTCCTGAACCGGGTGGACAGTGCCGGGGTGTACCGGAATGTCTCTACCCGGTTTGCGGATGGATTTGTATACGGTCTGGGGGCGGAGGTGGGCATTGCCACCGGAAAGATCCACGCCCGCGGGCCTATGGGGCTGGACGGACTGACGACCTATAAGTACAAGCTTCTGGGACAGGGGCAGACGATGGCGGAGATGAAATCCGGCGTCCGTCATTATGTCCATCACGTTCTTTCGGAGAAATGTCCCCTGTAATTGAACAAAAGCCGAGGAGAAATACAGCAATATGATGCGTTTGCAGAAATACCTTGCCCTTTGCGGGGTTGCGTCCCGCCGCCGGGCGGAACAGATGATCCGGGACGGTTTGGTGCAGGTGAACGGAATCACGGTCCGGGAAATGGGCGTGCAGGTGGACGAGCTTCGGGATACCGTCGCCGTTTCCGGAGAGACGGTTCTCCCGGAAGAGGAAAAGCACTATCTGGCCTACTATAAGCCCATTGGAGAAGTCACAACGGTTTCAGATCCGGAAGGCAGGCCAACCGTCATGGATAAATTCCGGGACTATCCTGTTCGGCTGTTTCCGGTCGGCCGGCTCGATTTCGACAGCGAAGGGCTGTTGCTGCTCACCAATGACGGCGATCTGATGAACCGGCTTCTGCATCCCAGCCACGAGGTGAAGAAGAGCTATCTGATCAAGGCTTCCAATCAGGTATCGGAAGAAGAGATCCGCCGTCTTCGGGCGGGCGTAATGATTGACGGGCGGCTTACTTCTCCGGCGCAGGTGCGGCTGATTCGGGAGGAAACCTTTGATACGGTTCTGCTGATTTCCATTCATGAAGGCCGAAACCGGCAGGTGCGCAAGATGCTGGAAGCCGTCGGACACCAGGTGGTCAGCCTGCGCCGCGTGGAATTCGGGCCGATTCTTCTGGGCGATCTTCCCCGGGGGCAGTGGCGTACGCTGACAGAAAAGGAAATCGCAAGGCTGAAGACCCTGTAATTCCGGATAAATGGGAAATGGGCTTTCTTTTCCCCCCACCCATAGCGGCGAAATGGATTCTTTTCGCCGCTTTTCTGTTTGCACGGAACGCGTCCCCGGCTAACAGAAAACTCCTGCAGCAATATGCTGCAGGAGTTTGTTCCTTCGTGCGGTCGACGGGACTTGAACCCGTACCCATTGCTGGACACGCCCCTCAAACGTGCGCGTATGCCGATTCCGCCACGGCCGCAAACCGAACATTGCAATTATACTGATCTGCGGCATGTTTGTCAATGGCAAAAAAACGGCTCAGTTTTTCATCTTCTGTCTCAGTCTTTCATCTTCTCCAGGGACTCGTAGTTTCCAAGAACAACGAGCACGCAGTCCCCCTCCAGCGGGGTATCGATATCGACGGGGATCTGAATCCTGTCTTCCCTGCGAAGGGCAATGATGTTGGCTCCGTAACGGGAACGGATTTCCAGGTTCCGGATGGTCTTTCCAACCCAGCGGGCGGGGGGCAGCATTTCCACGATGCCGATTTCCGAGCTGAGTTCAATGTACTCCATCACGCCGGTATGGCTCAGTCCCATGGCGATTTTATCAGCCATTTCCCATTCGGGAATGACGACCTGATCCGCTCCGAGCTTTTTCAGAATCTCCCGATGCGTATCGCTCTGCGCTTTGCAGAGAATGTACGGAACTCCCATATCCTTCAGATTCATGGTGACCATGGCGGAAGCGGCCAGATCGGATCCGATCGCAACGATCGCGCGATCGAACCCCTTCACACCGAGCTTTTCCAGCACGTCCCGGTCCTGCGCGTCAGCCGCCACGGCACGCGTAACCCTGTCCGCGATTTTATCCACGATCGTTTCGTCCAGATCGATGGCCAATACCTCTTCTCCGCAGGCAAAAAGCTTTACTGCAATTTCCGAACCAAACCGGCCCAGTCCGATGACCACATAGGATTTCATTTTTCCTTCCACTCCCTTCCGTTATCCAATCAACAGCTCCGTATTGGCATACCGATAGTTTTCGCCGGCGGGCTTCTTCTTCAGAAAGCCGACACTGATTGTCAGCACGCCCACCCGACCGAAATACATCAGCAGCATGATCAGTATTTTGGCGCCCGTACTCATGCGTCCCGTTCCCCCGGCGGTCAGTCCCACGGTTCCGATGGCGGAGATCGTTTCAAAGAGGGAATCTGTGAAATCCATAGGGGAAGTCGCGCTGACGGCAACCGCGCTGAAGAAAGCCAGGGAAACCATCAGCACAAAAATCATGATCGCATTGAGAACATTCGTTTCCGCGATGTTCCGATGAAAGACGTTTACCGTATAATTCCCCCGCATCCGGTTCCACAGAAACATCAGCAGCACTACAAAGGTGACGGTTTTCAGGCCTCCTGCGGTCGAGCCGGAGCTTCCGCCAATCAGCATGAAAAAGAGGGAGGCTCCTTTTCCGGCGGGCGAAAGGCTGCCCTGATCAATTCCGGCGAAGCCGGCGGTCCGGAGCGTCGCGGACTGGAAAAATGCGGCAAGAAGCTTTTCCGGAACGCTCATCCGGCCCAGTGTGCCGGGATTGTTCCATTCCACAGCCAGGAAGAGAACCGTTCCGGAAAGCAGCAGGGCACCGGTGGTAATCATGACCAGTTTCGTATATACGGACCATCGTGCAGGCTTCCGGTTTCGCAGGATATCATCCCAGACCACGAAGCCCAGGCCGCCCAGAACAATCAGCGCGCTCAGGGTCAGACAGATCAGCGGATCCTTCTGATAGCTGATGAGGCTGCTTCCGGCACCGCGGAAGCCCAGGATATCGAAGCCCGCGTTGCAGAATGCGGAAACCGCATGGAATATGCCGAGACGAAGCGCCTGGGGCAAAGAGTATTCCCGCAGAAAGAAGCATGTCAGCAGGGCAGCACCGATTCCTTCCACCAGGAAGGCCCGGATCAGCAGCTGCTTCTGATGCTCCACAACGGTGCCCATATTCTGGACACCGATGGATTCCGCCATTACCAGCCGCTGCTGCATGGAGAAGCGTTTCCGAAGGCTGAAGTAGGTCAGCGATGCGGCCGACATGAATCCCAGACCGCCGATTTCAATCATGACGAGGATCAGCGTCTGCCCCACCGGACTCCACTGCGTCCAGGTATCCGCCAGCGTAAGCCCGGTTACACAGGTTGCGGAGGTGGCGGTGAACAGGGAAAGAAGCAAGCCCGCTGATTTCCCGTTTCTTGATGAAAAGGGAAGATTCAGCAGCATGCCGCCGATCAGAATCAGTCCGAGGAAGGTCAGCGCGATGGTCCGGGGGATGCTGAGACTGGAGGGGCTACGTCCCTTCCATCGGTTCCGGATTTCGTGAAAAAGCGTTTTTCATCGCTCCCCTTTCCTCTGCATTGGGACCTATTTTATCATGTTTTTTTCTTCCGGACAACGTGCTTCCGGAAACGGAAGTTCCTTTGCACGTTCAAAATCTTACGTTTCTGTGACTTTCTTTTCTTTTCGATGAAAGAGTGTTATACTTTTTCCGTTCTGCCGACTGTTCTCCTGCGGATTTGAAGCGCGCAGCGGGATGGCGCGGGAATCCTTTTCCCGGAGACTTCGGCCCCGGGTTTGGGAAGGATTTTCCTGGAAAGGATTGTTGCAATGCGTATCATTGTCATCGGTGCCGGAAAGGTGGGCTATACCCTCGCCGACCGACTGACCGCCGAGGAACACGATGTCACCATTGTGGACCGGAATGACGCGGTCATCGAGCGCTGTCAGGATTCCATGGATGTCATGTGTATCCGCGGAAACGGCGCCAACGCGCGAACCCTGGTGGAGGCCGGGGTGGATCGGGCGGATATTTTGATTGCTGCCACGGCCAGCGATGAAACCAACATGCTCTGCTGTCTCATGGCAAAAAGGCTGGGCGCCAAATATACGATCGCGCGGATCCGCGATCCGGAATACAATGAAAGCCAGCTCCTTCTCCAGCAGGAGATGGGCATCGACGTGGCGACAAATCCGGAACGGGCTACAGCGCAGGAAATCAGCAAACTGCTTCGCTTCCCCTTTGCCGGCTCCATCGAGTCGTTCGCCCGGGGGCAGGTGGAACTGGTGGAATTCCGTGCGCTGAAGGATGATGTGATCATCGGCATTCCCCTGAAGGACATTGCTTCCCGCGTTCCCAATATTCCTCAGGTACAGTATTCCATTGTGGAGCGGGACAAGGATGTCATTATTCCCAGCGGTGATTTCCTGATCCGCGAAGGAGATAAGGTTTATATCACCGGGAACATTGTGAATATCACGAATTATTTTCGCTTTCTCGGACGCAATTCCCTGAAGGTGCGCCACTGCATGGTGCTGGGCGGAGGCAAGATCACCTATTATCTTGCCCGGAATATCATCCCTTTGGGAATTCACATGACGATCTTTGAGATGAATCCTGAGAAGGCCAGGGCGCTTTCTGAGCAGTTCCCGAAGGCGGACATCATTCTCGGGGACGGAACGGATCAGGATCTGCTGGAGGAACAGGGGCTCACCCAGATGGATGCCTATATTTCCCTGTCCAACCGGGACGAGGAAAACCTGATGACCAGCATGTATGCCTCCCGCAAGGGGGTACCGAAGGTGATTGCCAAGAATACCCGCACCGCCTATGCGGATATTCTGAATCAACTGGGGCTGGATTCCATTGTCAGCCCCCAGAGCATCACCTGCTCCACGATTCTTCGCTATGTTCGGGCCCGGGAGCACAGCAAGGGCACGCAGATAGAGCGTCTTTACCGTCTGGCGGACGGAAAGGCAGAGGCCATGGAGTTTATTGCCCGCGCAGGGGATTCCTACATCGGCATCGCCCTGAAGGATCTGCATATCCGGCCGGGCAATCTGGTTTCGCTGATTCTGCATCCCGGCAAGGTCATCATTCCTTTCGGAAACGACCGGATTGAAGCAGGCGATCACGTGCTCATTATTTCCAGGGAGTCCGGTATCGGCGATCTGAATGAGGTGCTCTATTTATGAACAGAAAGCTGATTCTCCGTTTCCTGGGCGCGATTCTGGGCATTGAAGCGGCTGCCATGCTCCCGTCGTTTCTGCTGGCACTGCACTTTGGCGACGGGGATGCTCCTCTTCTTGGCTTCTGTATTCTGGGGCTGATGATTCCCGGATTGCTGCTCTGGTTCCTGGTTCGACCCTCCAATGCTTCGAATCTGCGTCTTCGGGAAGGCTTCCTGATCGTCGCCCTGGGCTGGCTGATGCTCAGCGTAGGCGGAGCGCTTCCCTTCTTTTTTTCAGACCGATATGCCAGTTTTGAGGATGCCTTCTTTGAGTCCGTCTCGGGATTTACGACGACCGGCGCTACCGTCACCACGGTATTTGAAGGCTTTCCCCGGGGACTGATGTTCTGGCGGGCGACCACCCATTGGGTGGGCGGCATGGGGGTTCTGGTGCTGACGCTGGCGCTGCTCCCCCAGTTGACAGGGCGCACCTCCCATCTGGTTCGGGCGGAGAGCCCCGGTCCTTCCCTCTCGAAACTGGTTCCCCATACGGGGAATACGGCAAAACTGCTGTATCGGATCTATATGGTGCTGACCGGGATGGAGTTTCTCGCGCTGCTGATCTGCGGCCTCTCCCCGTATGACGCAGCGCTGCACGCTCTTTCCAATGCCGGCACAGGCGGCTTCAGCAATTACGGAGCCAGCGTGGGTGCCTTCCAGAATCCGGCTGCAGAAGCGGTGATTACGACGTTTATGTTCCTCTTCGGGGTCAACTTTGCGCTGTATTATCGCTTTCTCCTGGCGGGACCGCGGGAGAAAATTCGCAGTTTCTTTCGGGACGAGGAATTCCGCTTCTACTTTGGCACCACGGTTTCCTTTATGGTCATTCTGACGCTGCTCAATCTGTCCTATTATCAGCAGGATCTTCTTCGTTCCTTCCGTTACAGTGCGTTTGAAATTGCTTCCGTCTTCTCCACCACGGGCTTTGTCACAACCAATTTCAATGATTGGCCCGTTTCTTCCCAGATGCTGGTCTTTGTGGCCATGTGGCTGGGCGCCAGCGCAGGTTCCACAGCCGGCGGCATCAAGTTTGTCCGGGTCGTGGTGCTTGGAAAAATGATGCGCCGCACCATTCGCCGCACCGGCAGGCCCAAGAAGGTCATGGTGGTTCGGCTGGACGGAAAGGCTGTGGATGAAAGCCTGCTGGGAGAAATAGCGGTATTTGCCCTCACCTATGTGGTGCTGGTAATTGCCGGAGGCTTTTTCCTCTCTCTGGACGCGGGTTTCCCGGCTATGGACCATCTCTCCGCCGCGCTGACCTGCGTCAGCAATGTCGGCCCCGCCTTCGGCGCGCTTGCCAGTGATTTTGCGGGATACGGTGTCTTTGGAAAACTGCTCTGCTCCTTTCTGATGCTCGCAGGCCGCCTGGAGCTTTTCCCGATGCTGATCCTTGCCTCCCGCGCGACCTGGAAAACGACGAATTAGCTTTCCGGAGGAAAAAATGGGGACCAATGCACGCAAATCCATCGCCAAAGGCGTATCCATTCTCAGCCTGGCCGGTATCCTCTGCAAACTGATCGGCCTGTTCTTTACGGTGCCGCTGACGCGGATCATCGGTTCCGAGGGACTCGGGATCTATCAGTCTGTCTATCCGACCTACAATCTGCTGCTGACCCTTTCCTCCGCCGGCCTGCCGGTGGCGGTATCCCGAATGGTCAGCTATTACCTGGCCAGGGAGGATCCCCGAAACGCGCATCATGTTTTCCGCTCCGCTTTCTGGCTGCTGACGGGGCTGGGCTGCTTCTTCATGATCCTGATGCTGGCGGCGAACGGCCTCCTGACCGTGTGGGTTAAGGAACCCCGTGCGTCTCTGGGCTTCTTTGCCATTGCGCCCTGCCTCACCATTGTCTGTTCCCTTTCTGCCCTGCGGGGATTCATGCAGGGGCAGCAGAACATGAAGCCCACCGCGCTGTCGCAGATTGTGGAGCAGACGGGAAAGGTGCTGTTCTCCCTTCCCCTGGCCTATTTCGGCACGCGGAAAGGCCTGGCTTATGGTGCTGCCGGTGCCCTGCTGGGAATAACGATCAGCGAAGCCTGCGCGACCCTGGTGGTGGCGGTACTGTATTTCCGGAAGCGCTCCGCCTTCCTCGGCCTGCCCCAGCGCGCGGAAGCCGCTGCCATGAGTACAAAGCGCCTGGCCTACCGCCTGATCGGGATCGCGGTTCCCATCACCATTGGAGCCTGCATCGTCCCGCTGGCACAGTTCGTTGATTCCGTTATGATGGTGCCCCGCATGATGGATGCGGGACTGTCCCATGATGCCGCACGTTCCCTTTACGGCGTGTTTTCCGGCCTTGTCATCCGATTGATCAACATGCCCACTGCCCTGGCGCTCGCCATTGCCATGAGCCTGGTTCCCGCCGTATCCGCCGCGCAGGCGGTACACGATGAGGAAGGGACCCGGCAGGCAAGCGATCAGGGGATCAAGCTGGCTTTTCTGATCGGCCTGCCCTGTTCCGTCGGCATGAGCGTCCTGGCAAAGCAGATCTTTGGGTTTCTCTACTATGAAAGCCTGAAGCCGGAGCAATTTCAGACCGGGTGGGAGCTCCTCACCGTTTCCAGTCTGACCATCGTGCTGTTCACGGTGGTCCAGGCGACCAGCGGCATCCTGCAGGGTCTGGGGAAACAGCGTATTCCCATGTATACCCTGGTGGCCGGAGTTGGGTGCAAAATCCTGATGAACTATATCCTGATCGGAATTCCGGGGCTGGACATTCACGGGGGACCCTACGCCTCCCTTGTATGCTATTCCGTTTCCATGATTCCGAATCTGTACTTCGTCTGCAGGTATACCGGCCTTTCCTTCAACTGGAGAGACTGGCTGCTGAAGCCGGGGCTGTCGGCACTGGGAATGGGAGCAACGGTTTTTCTGCTGCGTTCCGTCCTTCCCTTCGGTAGGATATTTACTCTGCTGGAGGTTGGGGTCGGCATCGCCGTCTATCTGATGGCGGCGCTGAAACTGGGGGCCATTTCCCGGGAAGAACTGTCTTCCGTCCAAAGAAGGCTTTTCCGAAAAGGCCGTTCGGCCAAATCCACCGCATCCGAAGACAACGGAAAAGGAGAACAGAGGTAACAGAGAAGCATGAAAACAACCCGTCGAATCACGGTCCTTCCTCTTGGCCCGGGGGATCCCGGCCTGCTGACGCTGCGTACGGCTGAAGCGCTGCGGGACCCTTCCGCCCGGATCATTCTGCGAACAGAACAGCACCCGGTCGCTTCCTGGCTCCGGGATCAGGGGATCTCCTTCTCTTCCCTGGACGATTATTATGACCGCTATGAGGATTTCGATCAGATGCATCGGGACATGGCGGAGGATCTCTGGAAGGAGGCGGCTTCCGGCAAGCTGGATCTCGGCGTCATGGATCCCCTCTCTGACGGGCTGGTCGCTGCGCTCAGGTCTTCACGTCCGGAGGCTGCGCAGCTGATTCTGCAGCCGGGCGTTCAGCCGGAGGCAGCATGCCTTTCTGCGCTCCCGGACGGTGCGCCGCCGTTAACCGAAGGGCTGCAGACCTGTCCCGCCTCCGGTTTTTCCTCCTTTCCGTGGGATCCTTCCGCTTCGCTTCTGATTCTGGAACTGGATTCGCTTCTTCTGGCCGGAGACGTAAAGCTGAGGCTGGCAGAGGTATATCCGGAAGAAGCGGATATCATTTTTTTCCCTCCTTCGGAAGATTCCCTTTCCGTACCGAAGATCGTCCCCCTGTATCTGCTGGATGCGCAGAAGAAATATGACCACACGGCAGCGGTCTTCCTTCCCGGGCTGAATACCCTGCAGCGCACCCGGTATACCTTCCGGGATCTGGAACAGATCATGTCCAGGCTCCGGGCCCCGGACGGCTGCCCCTGGGATCGGATCCAGACGCATGAATCCCTTCGGCCATATCTGGTGGAGGAGGCGTGGGAAGCGGTCAACGCCATTGATGAAGGAAACATGGATCATTTGGCGGATGAACTGGGGGATGTGCTCTTCCAGGTCTTCTTTCATGCCTCGATCGGCAGGAGCTTCGATGAGTTCACGATGACGGATGTGCTGTCCGGAATCTGCCACAAAATGATTCAGCGCCATCCGCATGTCTTTGTGTCCTCTCACGGTGAATCTGCCCGGGATATTTCCGATGGCTGGGAACGGCAAAAGCGTGCGGAGACGGGAAGCCGTACCGTGGGAGAATCGCTGAACGATGTTTCCGCTTTTCTGCCTGCCCTGAAGTATTCCATCAAAGTCTACAAGAAGCTGGCGCAGCTCCCTGCCCTGCGGAGAAATCCTGTCCGGATCGCGGAGGAAATCAGGTCCCTGTCCGCGTCTCTTCTTTCCGGGGATCAGCTTTCTCCGCAGGTCATGAGCCTTTTGCTGATGAAATGCACTGAACTGTGCTATCGTACCGATCAGGATGCGGAAATTCTGCTTCATCAGGGCGTGGAGCACATGAAAAGGCGGGTACAGAAACTGGAAAAGGAACTGGAAGCCCGTGGACGCACGCTCGAATCCCTTTCCCCGGAGGAATGGACTTCCCTGACGGACGGACAGCCATAAAAATACGGGACTGCGGACAGTCCCTCCCCGTGAATGGGCGAGATAAAAAGGAGTGAGATGCCATGCGTCTGGATAAGTATCTGAAGGTTTCCCGAATCATCAAGCGCCGTACGGTGGCAAATGAGGCCTGCGCCGGAGGACGGGTGACAGTGAACGGAAAGGTTGCCAAGCCTGGGGCAGAAGTTAAGCCCGGAGATATGTTGGCCATCCGGTTCGGAGAACGGGTGGGAACCTATGAAGTGCTTTCCGTGGCGGAAACCGTTCGAAAGGAGCAGGCGGATTCCCTCTACCGCGTTGTGGCGGAGGATGCGGAAACTGCCCGGGAAAGATCATGAGCCGGAAATATGCGATCCTGTTGGCCGGCGGAACCGGTTCGCGCATGGGGGCAGGTATCAACAAGGTGCTGCTTCCGGTGGCCGGCATTCCCTGCATTGTTCGCAGCGCCATGGCGCTGTCTCCCTGGGTGGATCGAATGATTCTCGTCTGCCGTCCGGAGGAACAGAACGCTTTTCGGGAAGTGCTGGAATCGGCCCGGCTGTCCGTTCCGGTGTTTTATGCTGCAGGAGGGGCTACCCGCCAACTCTCCGTGACCCATGGATTGCGGGAGATCGCCCGTCTGGAATCGTCATTCGGTGAGGATGATATGATTCCCGAAGAGGTCCGCTTGGAGAAGGCGGAAGAACCGTCTCCTTCCGCGGCCACGGATGCCCTGGTATTGATTCATGACGGCGCCCGCTGCCTGGTGTCTGACGAGGTCATCCGGAATGTTCTGGAATCGGTTCAGAGACACGGCTCCGGAGTGGCGGCGATCCCTGTCACCGATACGCTTCGGGAAGTCGGAGCGGAGAACGCCTTCGGCCGAACCATCCCCCGGGAGGGACTGCAAGCCATGCAGACACCGCAGGGATTCCGGCTTCCCGTGCTGCTTTCCGCCTTTGCGGCTGCGGAAAAGGAAGGCTTCGAGGGCACGGACGACGCAGCCGTCGTAGCGCATGCCGGATTTCCCGTCCATCGAACGCCGGGAAGCCGGTTTAATCTGAAATTGACCACAAGGGAGGATTTGCGGATGGCAGAGGCGTTCCTGAAGGAGAAGGCTTTCCCGGAGCTTCGGGTGGGTCAGGGATATGACGTTCATCAGCTGGCGGAAAACCGGCGCCTGGTGCTCTGCGGCGTGGAGATTCCATATGAACGCGGCCTCCTGGGACACAGCGACGCGGACGTGGCAGTTCACGCTCTGATGGACGCCCTGTTGGGAGCGGCCTGCCTGGGAGATATCGGCCGCCATTTTCCGGACAGCGATGAGAAGTATCACAATGCGGATTCTATGAAACTTCTGGAAGAAGTTCTGAATCTGCTGCGCCGGGAGGGCTACCGTCCGGCGAACGCGGACGTTACGATTGTGGCCCAAAAACCAAAGCTGGCGCCATATATTCCCCGGATGACGGAGAATCTGGCGTCCGCTTTGATGCTGCCCCTGAATCGGGTGAATGTGAAGGCCACCACGACCGAACGGCTCGGTTTTGAAGGCCGTATGGAAGGTATATCTGCCCAGGCGGTCTGTCTGATTCAGTCCGCCGCCCCCGCTTCGGTTTCCTCCGCGGAAGGAGATTCCTGAACCGGCTCGTCGCTTTCCTCCGATACTATTTCTGTTTCTTCGTTTCCGGAAGCCTCTGCGGCTTCCGGATTTTCTTCGTTTTCAGAATGATCGCCTGCTTCTTCAGCTTCCGGCTCAGCGGAGACTGCTTCCTCCGGTTCCGTCGTATCCTCCGGAATGGTTTCCTCTGCGATATTGGTTTCTTCCGAAGCTTCCGTTTCCTCTGAAGCGGGTTCGTCCTCCGCAGTCTTCTCCGGTACAAACTGTTCGCTGGCGGCCGCAACGGCTTCCGCCGCCTTAATACTCAATTCCAGCGAGGAAAGCGCCGTAATATCCATCGCGCCTTCCGTGGAAAAAGGTGTCAGTGTCCATGGAGAGGCGGATTTCATGGAGCTTTCTGCCTGCAGTTTCAGATCTTCCCCCGTATAGACGATCTGTGCCTCCAGGGTGGTGGGGCTGGACTGGGAATACCGGCTGAAATAATGCAGCCGGACATCCAGTTCCTGCGGAGCTTCCTCCGGATAATTCTTCGCGTCCTCTCCTTCCGGAAGGCGGGAAACATCCCGCTGGGACGAAAGCGTCCAGTTCTCCCGAAGATGATCCCGGCCCTCTTCGTCGGCGGATTCCTCGCTGTGATGCGCCAGATCCACCCGGATGGCGTGATAAAGGGAAGCATCCTCCGGCTTTTTCTCAGCGGAATTCGGTCGTGTGATGATCCAGGCGCTCATCGAGTCAATCTGGGTCCAGTCCGGAAGGGCGCCGATCAGCAGCGTTATCAACTGCTCATCGCTGCGAAGCGTCACCGAGGTCAGACCATCCCGATCCTCCAGAACCAGCGCCTGATAGCCTGTTGCGGCGGGATCCAGCGACAGCTCCAATTCACTGGAAACCGGATTTCCCAGCGTGGTTACAGTCCGGGTATACTGAACGTCGTATCCGTTCTGAAGCTTTTCCAGGGCTTCCATATAATAGTAGCCCAGATGCTCGTTCATGAAGACCTGCTGCTGCTCCAGGTTCAGCAGCCTGCCAAGCAGCGCCTGACCCGCTTCGCTTCGAATCAGGCCTTCCATCAGGGAAACCGTTTCCTTTTTTAGATCCGCCATGGGAATGCTGTAGTTCAGATCAATGACAGGGGTTCCGTTTTCCAGCGTCCGAACCTCGGAAACCACGGCATAGGAGGAGACCCACATTTCCAGTTCGTTCTCCATCCAGGCGGTAATCGGCGTCAGCAGCGCGTCCCGTTCCTCCTGACTCAGACCCAGCCAGCGGATCAGCGCGGATGCAAGGGAGGGGTTTCCTCCCCCGGGCTGCGTCACCAGATCTGCCAGATCCTCGATTCCGGGGATTCGATAGACCTCTCCCGGCAGCAGATCGGAGCGGATATAGAAGCCTTCGGCTTTCTGATAAAGCTCGGTCAGCCCCTTCTGCGTCTCGTTTTCCCCTGCCTGATAGAGGTAGGCATGCATTTCCCCGCCGTTCTTCAGGCTTCGAAATTGCAGCGGAACATCCAGAAAAGGCTGCAGGGCGAACAGAACGGGAGACGTCCCCTCTCCCCGGATCACCAGTTCGCCTTTCAGCCCGCTGCCGATGGAGAGCTGCTTATCCAGCTTTTCAGGCAAAGTATAATTTGCCGCGGCCAGGCTGACCCCGGAGACCATCGCCAGCATCAGGACAAGCAGAACGCAAAGGAACTTCTTCATGGTTTATATTCCCTCCATTTTCAAAGGAGCCCGAATCAAAGATCCGTCCCTTTTGATCCAATGCCTTTTTTCATCCGAACGGATCCTGTGTTTCCATTTCCGTCCGGAGTTGATTCAGAACCTTCCAAACCCCCTCGGGGGACTCAATGCGGTTGATTTCCGCCCTCGCCCGGCTGGCACCGCGAAGCCCGTGAAGGTACCATCCGATCTGTTTTCTCATTTCCCGCACGGCAATTCGCTCGGGCTTCCAGGACAGCATCCGGTCATAATGATCCCGGATCATGCGGAAACGCTCGTCCAGGGTCACCGGACGCGGGGCCAGACCGGCGTTCAGATCCTGAACTTCGCGGAATATCCAGGGATTACCCATGCATCCCCGTGCGATCATGACGCCGGCAACCCGGAACGTCTCTGCTTTGCGAACCGCATCCGCCCCCGAGAAAACGTCGCCGTTTCCCCAGACGGGAATGGAAACGCTCTCCGCGACCTCCTGGATACGTTCCCAGTTTGCCCGTCCGCTGTATTGCTGCATTCGGGTTCTCCCGTGAACGCAGATTTCCGAGATTCCGGCATCCTCGGCCATGCGGGCCAGCACCGGGGCATTCAGATGCTCCTCATCCCATCCCAGACGCATTTTCACGCTGACAGGCAGGGAGACTGCGCGAACGGTCTTCTCCATCATTTCCCGGGCGATTTCCGGCGTGCGCATCAGTCCGCAGCCTTCTCCGGAAGAGGCGATCTTGTGGGCAGGGCACCCCATATTCAGGTCAATTCCGTCGAACTGCCTCAGGGCTTCCATACGTCTGGCCGCTTCCGCCACGGTGTCCGGATCCCGGCCGAAGAGCTGAACAACCAGCTTTTTTTCGGATTTCCCCCGGATCATCAGTTCCTGCTGCGCGCGCTGATTCGGCGCGCAGAGATAACCCATGGCGCTGATCATCTCGGTATATCCCTGCGGGCAGCCCTGCTCCGCGCATAGGTCACGAAAAACGTAGTCCGTAACTCCGCAAAGGGGAGCCAGCCTGACCTGCGTCATTTGTTCACTCCGTCCCCGGCCGTGCGGAAGGCAGATCCGGCAGCGGCCCATCTCTCCGGATTTCCGTTCCCGGCATCCGGCTTCGTCATTATAAATCAAATCCCTGTCCGGTGCAAGGCGTGGGCAACAGAAAACCTCCCCTTTCGGGGAGGGAGAAAGCAAAGCTTCGAGCTGTTTATTTCGTGCCAAACAGGCGGTCGCCGGCATCGCCAAGACCGGGCACAATGTAGCCGTGTTCGTTCAGATGGCTGTCGAGCGCGGCCACGTAGATATCCACATCCGGATGATCCTTCTGGATTCGGGCAATCCCTTCCGGGGCGGCGATCAGGTTCACCAGACGAATGTGATGGCAGTTCCGCTTCTTGATGAAATTGATGGCAGCGCTCGCGCTTCCGCCGGTGGCCAGCATGGGATCCAGAACGAGCAGTTCCCGGTTCTCGCTGTCCGCGGGAAGCTTGCAGTAATACTCGACCGGCTCCAGCGTCTGCGGATCGCGATACAGGCCGATATGCCCCACCTTGGCGGAGGGAATCAGATTGGTAACGCCTTCCACCATCCCCAGGCCAGCCCGCAGAATCGGGATAATTCCCAGTTTCTTTCCGCTCAGCCTGCGGCATTTGGCGATGCAGATGGGCGTCTCCACATCGACCTCTTCGGTCTCCAGATCCCGGGTCACTTCAAAAACCATCAGCATGGCAATTTCGGACAGAAGCTCACGGAATTCCTTGGTACCTGTTCTCTTGTCCCGCATAATGCTGAGCTTGTGCTGAATCAGCGGATGATCGAAAACCACTACCTTGCTCATGTTTGTATCCTTCCTTCCCGTGGCTCCGCCACATTTTGATCTTGTGCTATTCTATCATCATCCGGCACGGATTGCAATTTCTTTTTCATTTCATTATAATAAAGACCTCTGAAATGCGGTGGATGGCAGGTGATATTTCGGTGGCTACTCCCTCTTCCCGGCTTTTTCTCGGCCTGATACCCTGGTATGGCCTGCTGATCGTTCTGGGGGCTGCCCTGGCGGTTTTTCTGGCGGATCGGGAGGCTTCCCGCCTCTCCTTTCCCAAGGATACAATTCTGGATCTTGCTCTCTGGATCCTTCCCATTGGGATTCTGGGCGCGCGTGCTTATTACGTGATCTTTTCCTGGCCGGACTTCCGCTTCCGCTCACCGCTGTCGGTGCTTTACATCTGGGAAGGAGGCCTTGCCATCTATGGCGGCCTTCTGGCAGGGCTGCTGGTGGTGCTGGTGTTCAGCCGGCGCAGGAAGCTGTCCCTTCCCAGGCTGCTGGATGTGCTGATTCCCGGAGTAGCGCTGGCGCAGGCGATTGGCCGCTGGGGTAATTACTTCAACCAGGAAGCCTATGGACCCCGGCTGGATGCGGCTTCCCCCTTCGCTTTCTTTCCGCTGGCCGTGCTGATTCAGGATCCCGCAGGAGATTCCTGGCATGTGGCGACGTTCTTCCTGGAATCCTGCTGGGATTTCCTGATTTTCCTTTTCCTGATCGTTGCCCGGCGGCGTCTTTTTCGGCGTCAGGGGGACGGATTTCTCTTTTACGTGCTGCTTTATGCCTCCGGAAGGCTCGTCGTGGAGAATCTGCGGATGGATTCGCTCTATCTGGGGCCTGCCATTCGCGTCAGTCAACTGCTCAGTTTTTTTGCCGCCCTGCTGGTCTGGGGAACCCTGCTATCCAGGCGTTTCGCTTCCCGGAGTGCCCGGAAAGGACTTCTTCCGGGACATGTTCTTCCCGTGGCGGCTGCGGGAGTTCCTGTCCTCCTCTTTTGCCTGGGGATACCGGTCTTTCCGGAGCAGCTCCCCGTTCAAATGGGAAGTCTGTGTCTGTTTTCCCTGATTCTGATCGTTTCCGCTTTCATTCTCTATGGCCCTTCCCGGGCAGAGGAGGTCCTTTATGCCAACCACTCCGCTGCGTAATGCGGCTTATCGGCTCCGTCTCGCCATTCCTGTCGGCATCCCCCGCCTGGAGCGGTACCCGGACATGACCGTAAAAGGCGGCCCCCTTCATTTTCAAAAATCGTATGTGCATCTGCTCCGGAAGCATCATGTGCTGGGCTCCGCTGCCCTGCTGCGAAGCGGGCTGAATCGCACCGTGATTCTTTCCTCTTCCCGGCGCCCGGAGCATATTGTCACGGAACAGTCCCTGTTTCGGGTAGCATCCATCACGAAAATGGCAACTTCCCTCTGTGCATTGATCGCGGTCGATCAGGGAAAGCTGACGCTGGATGACCCCATCATGGACATATTCCGGTTCCTTCCGGAATGCCCTTCGATTCCCGAGCTCAGGGGAATCACGCTGCGGCATCTCCTGTCCCATACCTCCGGTCTCCGGGATCCGGAGTCCCTGGAATCAGCTTTGAATGAGAATCTGCCTTTTCCCCGGATTCTGCCTGGCTGCGCTGTCACCGAGCCCGGAAAGGCTTTCCGCTATTCCAATCTGGGCTTTGGTCTGGTCGGTTCTCTGCTGGAGGCGGTATATGGGGAACCTGTATCCGAAGTATTCAGCCGTCTTCTGTTCAGGCCGCTCTCCATGCGGGCAACCCTGAGCGCAGCCGGGCTGAGTCCGTCTGAAATCGTGCCCATCACCCGGGTTTACCGTTATCATCCGGGAAAAGATCTGATCATGACACCGCTGGGCAGCCGGCCGGTCCATGCGCCGGATCCCCTTCGCCACTATGGATACACTGCAGGAGCCATGTATCTGGATCTCCCCTCACTGGAGCGCCTGATGGATTGTGTCCGGCTCAAGGGAACTCCGCTTCTGCGCGAAGCCCTTGGATCCGAAATGATCCGGAAACAGGCGGAATACGGAAGCATCTCACCGACCCTTTCCTACGGGCTGGGACTGCTCCGGATCTCGGATCCCGCGCTCTCCGATTCCGTGATTCTCGGGCATCAGGGATTTGCCTACGGCTGTGCAGACGGCGCCTTCTGGGAGGAAAATACCGGCCGAATGATTCTCTTCCTGAACGGCGGCGCCAGTGAAGCCCGCCGGGGGCGGCTGGGCCTATGCAATTTCGATCTGCTGCGCTGGGCGCTGAGAAAGGAGTTTCCCCAATGGTCGAGATCCGGGAAATAGAATCCCTGCCGGGCGGCAGGGTTCGGCTGATTCTGGAGAACGGAATCCGGTATACCCTGCTCAAATCCATGCTCCGGGAAAGACCCCTCGAAGTGGGCCAATTCGTGGATGAAGAGGAATATGCGGACTGGGTACTGAAGCATCAGTACCGTTCTGCCCTGGACAAGGCGGTAGCCATGCTGGCCGTCCGGGCCTGCAGCAAGGGCGAAATCAGGGAAAAGCTGCAGCGAGTCGGTTATTCCGCAGAAACCATTGACATGGTTCTGTACAAGCTGGAAAGCAATCAGCTGGTGAATGATCAGGAGTTTGCGGATCAGTGGACGCAGTACCGGGCAGGACAGAACTTCGGTCCGCGCCGGATCGCCATGGAGCTTCGCAGAAAGGGCATTTCGGAGGAGGAAGCCGGTGCTGCTCTGGAGGAGCTTACCGGGGAACAGATGCTGAATCAGGCCGTTCTTCTCGCCCGCAAGGGACTGCGGAGGGCAAAGGAAGGCGAAGATTCCCGAAAGCTGCGCCAGCGTATTTTCGCCCTTCTGGCGCGCAGGGGATACGGCTGGGACCTGGCCCGTCAGGCGCTGGAGACAGCCCTGAAGGAGCAGGATGAAACGCTGGAGGAATAAACGGCACTATGCGAAAAAAACTCCGTCCCGGGAAAGGGACGGAGCTTTTATGTCCAGGAATAATGGGATTACTTCTTTTCCGCAATCGCGGCCTGCGCGGCAGCCAGCCGGGCAATCGGCACGCGGAAGGGAGAGCAGCTTACATAGTCCAGACCGATCTTGTGGCAGAACTCC
Source organism: uncultured Eubacteriales bacterium (assembly GCA_900316415.1). Taxonomy (GTDB): domain Bacteria; phylum Bacillota; class Clostridia; order Christensenellales; family Aristaeellaceae; genus Aristaeella. The sequence continues at coordinate 41,802 of ONCV01000003.1, read as the reverse complement.
ACAGAGCTCGGATCTCCGCCATGCTCGCCGCAGATGCCCACATGCAGCTTCGGATTCACGGGGCGGCCCAGCTTGATGGCCATTTCCATCAGCTTGCCAACGCCGGTCTGATCCAGCTTCGCAAAGGGATCGTTCTCAAAGATCTTGGTGTCATAGTAGGCACCCAGGAACTTGCCGGCATCATCACGGCTGAAGCCGAAGGTCATCTGGGTCAGGTCATTGGTGCCGAAGCAGAAGAAGTCAGCCTCGGTGGCGATTTCGTCCGCGGTCAGAGCGGCACGCGGAATCTCGATCATCGTGCCCACTTCATACTCGAGCTTCACGTCGGAAGCGGCGATCTCGGCATCGGCGGTTTCCACAACCACCTTCTTGACGAACTTCAGTTCCTTGACTTCGCAAACCAGCGGAATCATGATTTCGGGCTTCACGTTCCAGTCCGGATGGGCCTTCTTCACGTTGATGGCGGCACGGATCACAGCCTTGGTCTGCATCCGGGCGATTTCGGGATAGGTAACCGCCAGACGGCATCCGCGGTGACCCATCATGGGGTTGAACTCATGCAGACTCGCGATGATGTTCTTGATGGTCTCGACGCTCTTGTTCTGTGCCTTGGCCAGGGCGGCAATCTCCTCCTCGGTGGTCGGCACAAACTCATGCAGCGGCGGATCCAGGAAGCGGATGCAGACGGGGTTGCCTTCCAGCGCTTCATACAGCTTCTCGAAGTCACCCTGCTGATAGGGCAGGATCTTATCCAGCGCCACTTCCCGCTCCTCGGCGGTGTCAGAGCAGATCATCTCACGGAAGGCGGCAATGCGCTCCGCTTCGAAGAACATATGCTCGGTACGGCACAAGCCGATTCCTTCCGCGCCAAGTTCCCGGGCCTTCTTCGCGTCGGCGGGGGTGTCCGCGTTGGTGCGAACCTTCAGGCGGCGATACTTGTCCGCCCAGGCCATGATGCGGCCGAACTCGCCCGCGATCGTGGCATCCACGGTGGGGATGATGCCGTCGTAAATCTTACCGGTGGAACCGTCGATGGAGATGAAGTCACCTTCATGATAGGTCTTGCCGGCCAGGGTGAACTTCTTGTTCTCCTCGTCCATGGCGATCTCGCCGCAGCCGGAGACGCAGCACTTGCCCATGCCGCGGGCCACAACGGCCGCGTGGCTGGTCATGCCGCCGCGAACGGTCAGGATGCCCTGCGCGCTCTTCATGCCGGTGATATCCTCGGGAGAGGTCTCCAGACGAACCAGAACGACCTTTTCGCCGCGGGCAGCCCAGGCTTCCGCGTCTTCCGCGGTGAACACGATCTTGCCGCAGGCAGCTCCGGGGCTGGCACCCAGTCCCTTGCCGATGGGCTCCGCCTTCTTCAGGGCAGCCGCGTCAAACTGGGGATGCAGCAGCGTATCCAGGTTCCGGGGGTCGATCATGGCGACAGCTTCCTCTTCGGTGCGCATGCCTTCGTCCACCAGGTCGCAGGCGATCTTCAGCGCGGCCGGAGCGGTCCGCTTGCCGTTGCGGCACTGCAGCATGTACAGCTTGCCGTTTTCCACGGTGAACTCCATGTCCTGCATGTCGCGGTAGTGCTTCTCCAGCAGATCGCAGACCCGGACAAAGTCCGCATACGCCTGCGGGAACTTCTCTTCCATCTGGGAAATGGGCATGGGCGTCCGGACACCGGCCACCACGTCTTCGCCCTGGGCATTGGTCAGGAACTCGCCCATCAGCTTCTTCTCGCCGGTGGCGGGATCGCGGGTGAAGGCAACGCCGGTACCGGAATTGTCATTCAGGTTGCCGAAGACCATGGGCATCACGTTCACGGCCGTGCCCCAGCTGTAGGGGATATCGTTATCCCGGCGGTACACGTTGGCACGGGGATTGTCCCAGGAACGGAAAACGGCCTTGATGGCGCCCATCAGCTGTTCCTTGGGATCATGCGGGAAGTCGGAACCGATCTTGTTCTTGTATTCCGCCTTGAACGCGGCGGCCAGTTCCTTCAGGTCGGCGGCGGTCAGTTCCACATCGTAGGTCACGCCGCGCTTCGCCTTCATTTCGTCGATCAGCTGCTCGAAATACTTCTTGCCGACTTCCATGACGACGTCAGAATACATCTGGATGAAGCGGCGATAGCTGTCATACACAAAACGCTCGAACTTGGGATCGGGGTTGCCGGCGATCATCGCGGCCACCACGTCGTCGTTCAGGCCCAGGTTCAGAATCGTGTCCATCATGCCGGGCATGGAAGCGCGGGCACCGGAGCGGACGGAAACCAGCAGCGGGTTCTTCAGATCGCCGAACTTCTTGCCGTTGATCTCTTCCATCTTGGCGATGTATTCCATGATCTGCGCCTGGATTTCATCGTTGATCTGACGGCCGTCCTCATAGTATTGGGTGCAGGCTTCGGTAGTAATGGTGAAACCCTGGGGAACGGGGAGACCGATATTGGTCATTTCCGCCAGGTTCGCACCCTTGCCGCCCAGCAGCTCGCGCATCTGAGCATTACCTTCGCTGAAGAGGTACAGGTACTTCTTGGACATGGGAATCTCCTCCTCGATTCATTATCGGCGTGCACTGAAAAGCTGAACTGCCCGCAGCCCACGCATATCATAGAAATTATACCCTTTGCGTATGGTTTTTGCAAGGCATTTTTGGAAAAAAGAAGGCCGGAGCAAGCTGCTCCGGCCGCCCGAAGGAAGGCTGCGCCTCCCCCGGATCTTCCCTATTCGGCTTTTGCCGCCTTGGCGGCTGCTTCCTTCTCTTTTTTGGCCTTCAGCGCGGCATCGATCTTGGCCTGCACCTCCGGAGAATACTTCGGCTTGGGCGTTTCCTTCGCTTCCGGCATATCCACGGAGATGCCCACCGGGGTGGTGCCGATCTTGGAGAAAGCGTCCCGGGTGTGCTCCCGAACCTTCATGGTGATGCATTTCTTCGGGCATTTCTCGGCGCATTTCCCGCATCCGGTACAGGCATCCAGCACTTCATGGGGCTTTTTCACTTCGCCCACGATGCTCTCAAACTGGCACTGCCGCTTGCAAAGTCCGCATCCGATGCAGACGTCCTTGTCGATCTCCGCGATCTTCCGCTGATCCCAGGCGGCCCAGATCGCATTTGTCGGGCACGCCTCCGCGCACATCATGCAGCCCCGGCATTTGTCCGGATCAATGATGGGAAGATGATTTTTCATCTCCAGCGCGCCGAACTTGCAGGCATAGAAGCAGCGCTCGCAGCCAATGCAGCCCACACGGCAGTTGTCGCTGACCAGGATCCCCTTGTCGGCAGCGCGGCACATCAGCCGAACGGGCAGATTGGCAGGCTGAAGCTGAATCACATGCTTCGGGCAGACATCGATGCACTTGCCGCAACTCTGGCATTTTTCATGATCCACTACGGCAATTCCCTTCACCGGGTCAATGTGGATCGCATCAAAGGGGCACACGCGTACGCAGGTTCCGAGACCGAGACAGGCGTACTTGCAGCTGCGGTTTCCGTCATTGACCAGCGAAGCGGAAACGCAGTCCTGAATTCCGCTGTAGTTGAATTTCGTCTTGCAGTGTTCCAGGTCGCCCTGACAGATGACCTGGGCTACCATCTTTACCTTTTCCTCCTGGACCTCCTGGCCGAGGACCTGGGCGATTTTCTTTGCAACATCGCCGCCGCCCACCGGGCAGGCATTCACCGGCGCTTTGCCGGAGGCAATGGCGTCCGCGCACCCGTCACATCCGGGGTAGCCGCATCCGCCGCAATTGGCTCCGGGCAGAAGCTCCCGCACAGCATCGCGCTTCGGATTCGAGGGCACAGCAAATATTTTGGACGCGACGGTCAGGAGGATGCCAAAGAGAGCCCCCATTCCCCCGAGGACCAGCGCAGCGTATAAAATCTCCATAAACGCGATCCTCCTTTATCCGATCAGTCCGCTGAATCCCATAAAGGAAACAGCCATCAGCCCAGCGGCAATCAGGGCTCCTGGGAATCCTTCCATCCACTTGGGCACATCGCTCAGTTCCAGCCTCTCCCGGATGCAGCTGAACAGCAGCAGGCTGAGGGTAAATCCCAGCGCGCTGAAGCATCCGCTCAGGGTGCTCTGCAGCAGCCCGTATCCGTTATTGGAGTTCAGCACCGCGACGCCAAGCACGGCACAGTTTGTGGTGATCAGAGGCAGATATACACCCAACGCCTGATACAGGCTGAAACTCAGCTTCTTCAGCGCCATCTCAACCAGCTGAACCAGCACCGCGATCACCAGGATGAACGCAATGGTACGCAGATACATCAGATCCAGGGGAATGAGCAGGAAGTGTTCCACCATCCAGGTCATCAGGGAAGCAAGCGTCATCACGAAGGTAACGGCAAGCCCCATGCCCAGGGCCGTATCAAATTTCTTGGACACGCCCAGGAAGGGACAGATTCCCAGGAACTGGCACATGACATAGTTGTTGACCAGCAGGCATCCGACCAGCATCAGCAGATATTCCTTCATGCCAGTTCAGCCTCCTTCTTCGCAGAGATCCGGGCATCGAGCTTCTTCCGTACCATATTCACAATGATCAGCAGAACCCCCAGTGTCAGAAATCCTCCGGCCGGAGCCGTCAGCAGGCTCATGGGATGGTACCCGCTGCCCATGATATCCTGCCCGAAGAGCGTGCCGGAGCCGAAGATTTCACGTACGGAGGCAAGGATTGTGATGGCGGCGGTAAAGCCGAGGCCCATGCCAAGTCCGTCGCCCAGCGCCAGAATCGGACCGTTTTTGAAGGCGAAGGCCTCGGCCCGTGCAAAGATGATACAGTTGACCACGATCAGCGGGATATACAGGCCGAGGGTCGCGCTCAGATCCGGCATATACGCTTTCAGCACCATTTCCACAATGGTCACGAAGCTGGCAATGACCACGATAAAGGCCGGAATCCGGATCTTCTCTGAGATCAGGTTCCGAAGCAGGGAGATAAACAGATTGGAGCATACCAGCACCACGGTGGTGGACAGTCCCATGCCGATGGCGTTGCTGGCGGCAGTGGTCACCGCCAGGGTGGGACACATGCCGACCATCAGAACGAACGTGGGGTTTTCAAACAGCAGTCCGTTCAGCAGCGCGCTCCAGAAGGTCTTTTTCTTATCCACGCTTTTTCACCTCCCCGAAAAGCCTGCCGGCGGTAAACCGGTCAATCAGGGGCGTCATAACGTTCATGAAAAGAATTGCGAAACTGCAGCCTTCCACGTAGCTGGCATAACTGCGGATCACAAAGAGCAGCACGCCGCATCCGATCCCCATAATCACCCTGCCAAGGCCGGACATGGGGCAGGTCACATAGTCCGTCGCCATGAAGAAGGCGCCGAGCAGGAGACCGCCGCTGAGAATCTGGGAGACCGCAGGGATGAATCCGTCCTGAATCAGATAGCAGAGGAAGGCGCTTCCGATAAAGCATACCGGAATTCGCCAGTCCACAATGCCGCGGAAGATGAGATACACGCCGCCGGCCAGGATCGCGAGCTTGCAGGTTTCTCCCAGCACACCGCCGCAGTTCCCGATCAGCAGATCCATCAGGCTGACGCTTTCCCCGGCCGCCAGATGAACCAGCGGCGTTGCGCTGGAGACTCCGTCCGCCATAAACCGGGTGATCGGGTAATTGCTCATGATGCCTGCCCAGCTGACGAAGAGAATCGCCCGCGCCGTCAGAGCGGGGTTCATGAAGTTGCCGCCCAGACCGCCGAAGCATTGCTTGACCAGTACGATGGCGATGATTCCGCCGACCAGCGGAATCCAGAGCGGCGCATTTGCCGGGATGTTATAGGCGAGCAGCAGCCCGGTGACGACCGCGCTCCAATCCCCGATCAGAATCTTTTTGTGGTTGATCCGCTGGAAAAGATATTCGCTGACAACGCAGCTGAGCACGGAGGTCACAATGATGGCCAGCGCGTTCCAGCCGAAAAGGACAATTCCAGCGATCCCGGCGGGAGCCAGTGCCAGGCAGACCTCCTGCATGAGGCTCCGGGTCGTCCGGCTGCTCCGCAGATGAGGCGAGGAAGTGACTGTCAGATTCTTTTGCATGATCCCTTACGCCTCCTTTCCGGCGGATTCCGCCAGTTCCCCATTTTGATCGCTGCCCGTGGCTTCTTCTTCTGCCTTCCGGGCCGCCTCTTCCCTGGCCTTTTTCTCGGCTTCTTCCTGAGCTTTCCGGGCGGCCTCCCGGCGCTTCCTGCGGCCGATCGCGTTTTTCGCCGTACGCATGCTCTGCGTCAGGCTCCGCTTCGCGGGACAGACAAAGCTGCAGCAGCCGCATTCAATGCAGTTCAGCACGCCGATCCTTTCCGCATCGTCAAACCGGTCATGCCGGCAGAAGGCATCGATGCGGCTGGGAAACAGCTTCATCGGGCAGGCCTCCCGGCAGGCTCCGCACTTGATGCAGGGGCTTTCCTTCGGCTCCATGGCCTCCTCACCCAGCGCTACCAGACCACTGCAGCCCTTGGTAACCGGAATGTCAAAACGCGCAATGGCCATGCCCATCATCGGCCCGCCGTAGATAAACTGTTTCACATGGGGCTGCAGCCCACCGCATGCCTCGATCAGGTGGTCAATGGGAGTTCCGATCCGTACCAGGAAATTGGAGGGGTTGTTCACCAGACCGCCCACCGTGGTAATTCGGTCGACAAGGGGACGCCCTTCCCGAACCGCCCGGTCAATGGCATAGACGGTGCCGACATTGCAGACAACAACGCCCACATCCAGCGGCAGCCCGCCGTTGGGAACCTGGCGGCGCGTCAGGGCATAGACCAGCTGCTTTTCGCCGCCCTGCGGATAACGGACGGGCAGGCTGACCACGTGGATCCCTTCCGCCTCGCGGGCAGCGGCAGTCATGATCTCGATGGCATCCTGCTTGTTGTTTTCAATGCCGATCAGCGCCTCATCCACGTCCAGCGCCAGCATCATCAGCCGGACGCCGTCAATGATGTCCGCCGCCTTCTCCAGCATCAGCCGATGATCCGCGGTCAGATAGGGTTCGCACTCCGCGCCGTTCAGCACGATCTTTTCAATTTTCCGTCCGCCGGAGGGCGTCAGCTTGACCGCCGTGGGAAAGGTCGCCCCGCCCAGGCCGACGATACCCGCCTCCCGCACGATGTTCTGCAGTTCCGCCGCGGTCAGGGTCTCGGGATGATCGGACGGATGAAGCTCGACCCAGTTCTCCTGATAATCGTTGTCAATTATCACGGCAGGAGTCATGGTCCCGTTGGGAAGCAGCGCATCCTGAACGCCCATCACCGTACCGGAGACGGTCGCGTGCACCGGAGCGGAAACAAATCCGCCGGCCTCCCCGATTTTCTGGCCAATGCGGACATAATCCCCCGCGGCCACCAGCGCCCGGGCAGGCGCGCCGATATGCATCTGAAGCGGAATAATGACCCGGGGAGGCGGATCCAGGGGAACGATCGGGTTCAGCCCGTTGACCGCCTTGCCATTGGTTCCTTCCTTCGGATGGATTCCGCCCGGAAAAAGCCTCATTTCAAACACAAACAGTTTCCTCCTTTTCAGGATTCTCTCTCCCGGCTGAAAACTACCTGCAGGGAGTATAACATAAACCGGCCATTCCTGTACAAAATAATTTTTTAACAAGCCCCGTTACGGATCGTTCTGAACACGGCCGGCCTTTCTTCCGCGGGCAGCCGAGATCATCCGGGCGGCATATTGCTCCGCATCCATACTGATCCCATCCGCGCCGCTGATCATACGTCCGATCTCCCGGATCCGTCCGCCTTCATTCAGTTCGGATACCGACGTCCGCGTTCTGCCGCCGTCCTCCGCCTTGGAAACCTGGAACTGATGATCCGCTGCCGCTGCGATCTGCGGCAGATGCGTCACACAGATCACCTGCCGATGCAGGGAAATATCGATCATCTTTTCGGCCACAGCCTGGGCCATCCGTCCGCTGATCCCTGTGTCGATTTCATCGAATACCATGCAATCGACGCCGCTGCCTTCCGCCTCCAGCGTCTTCAGGGCCAGCATCATGCGGCTCAATTCGCCCCCGGAGGCGATTTTGGCCAGGGAGCTCAGGGGCTCCCCCGGGTTCGGACGGATCATGAATTCAATCCTGTCGTCTCCGATGGGCTGAGGCATAAGCTTCTTTCTGTCTTCCGGTGCGGGCTGGAAGGCAACGGAGAAGACCGTCTTCTCCATGCCGAGATCCTTCAGCTGAGCCATCATCCGCCTCTCCAGATCCTCAGCGATCCGGTGGCGCCGGACAGTGAGCTCCCGGGCCTCCCGGCGATAGGCGGCCAGCAGCTGCCGGTGGGTACGGGCGATTTCCTCCGTCTCGTCCTTCAGGGAGCAGAGGCGCTGATATTCCTCTTCCATCCTTTTCTGCTCCGAAAGCACATCCGGCAGCGTCGGGCCGTATTTCCGCTCCATCCTGCGAATCAGATCCAGGCGTTCCTCCACCTTCTCCAGCCGTCCCGGATCATGATCGCTTTCGTCCATCAGCCGTCCCAGCTCGAAGGTGATTTCTTCCAGCTCGTAATAGGCGCTTTCGCAGCGTTCCGCCAGGCTTTTCATCTGATCCCCGTATCCTTCAAGGCTCCGAAGGCCGGCGGCGGAAGCACGGATTCGTTCCAGTGCGCTTTCCGTGTTTTCGCCTGTGGAGATCCCGTTCTGTGCGTTTCGCAAAACGGACATGATCTTTTCCGAATTGCGCAACACCAGACTCTCCTGCTTCAGTTCTTCCTCCTCCGCGGGCCGAAACTTTGCGGCATGGAGTTCCCGGAGGCTCTTCTCCATTTCCTGCATCCGAAATGCCCTGGTTTCGTTTTCCTTCCGGAGCCGGGCGTACTTCCGGTGCACCTCCGCGAAATCAGCGCAGGCTTTTGCGGTGCGTGCCAGCTGCTCCTGATCCTCCGGACCGGCCATGCGATCCAGAAACTGCAGATGCATCTGCGGATCCATGAGAAACTGATGTTCGTGCTGTCCGTGGATGTCCATCAGCTTTCCTCCGATTTCCTTCAGCAGGGAAACCGGAACCATGACGCCGCAGATTCGGCAGATGTTCCGCCCCGAGGCGGTCAGCTCCCGCCAGACAACCACGGTTCGTCCGTCGTATTCAATGCCTTCCCGTTCCAGAATCCCGGAGATTTCAGGATTCCCCGGCACATCGAACACCGCTTCCACGCTGGCCTTTTCGCATCCGGAGCGGATCAGCCCCCGATCTGCCCGGCTGCCCAGAATCAGGTTCACCGCATCCACAACGATGCTCTTTCCCGCGCCTGTTTCACCGGTCAGCACCTGCATGCCTTCGTGAAAGCGAATCTCAAGTTCCTCGATGAGCACGACGTTTCGTATTTTCAGGGATTGAATCATGAAGTTCCTCCCGCATCTGTGTCCGCCGACGCGCTCTACATGATCAGGGCAAGAATCCGCTCGCCGGCGCTTTGAGCGGATGCGTGATCCCGTGCTGCCAGAAAAATGGTGTTGTCTCCTGCGATGGATCCGATGATTTCCGGCATCTCCAGGCTGTCCAGGGCTTCAGCGGCGGTTCCTGCCGCGCCGCTCATGGTTTTGACCACGATAATCTGTCCCGCTGCCTCCGCGCTGAGGACGCAGTCCCGCAACAGCCGGGTCAGCCTTTCGTCCAGTCCGTTCCAGCCCGCTTCGGGCTCTCCGTAGCGGTATCCGCCGCTGGAAGAAGCAATCTTGACCAGCCGCATCTCCCGGATGTCCCGGCTCACGGTCGCCTGCGTCACCTGGTATCCCATATTCCGCAGCGCGTTCGCCATCTCATCCTGCGTCCGGATCGCCTGCTCCCTGATCAGGGAGCGAATGGCCGCCTGCCGTTCCGTTTTCATGAATCGAATTCCGCCCTTTCTCTATGTATGGTTATGCTCCGTTCCGGAGCTGCTCCATTCATCCAGCTTATTCCGCAGTACGGTAAAGAACCGGTATTCCCGAATCCGCGCAAGCTTCAGGGACCTTCCGGCTCCGCTGACCCGGACAGTATCTCCGGCGGTAAGCGTCCGCACGCTCCTTCCATCGATTTGAAGCTGGGCCTGCTGATCCCGTTCAGCCCGCAGCAGAAAGCGAATCTTCGCGTCCGCGGGAACAATGCAGGGGCTGTGCTGCAGGCTGTGGGCACATACCGGAGTTACCGCGATGCATTCCACGCCGGGCGCAATCACGGGTCCTCCCGCGCTCAGGGAATAGCCGGTGGAGCCGGTGGGCGTGGCGGCAATCACTCCATCCGCCACAAAGGTGCCCCAGTGTTCCCCGCCGATCCAGGTCTCCACCTGAATCAGCCGGGCATACCCGCCCCGGGTGATGACGGCATCGTTCAGAGCGAGCATTTTTTCCGGTTCATCATTGATTCCGACCTGCAGCAGCCCCCGGGGCTCTACGCTGTAGTTTCTGCTGAGAATGGAGCGGAAAATGAGCTCCATCTGATCCGGATCCCCTTCCGTCAGGAATCCGACGGTACCCATATTGATGCCCATCAGCGGGCAATCGTATTTCAGTGCGAATTCCGCCCCGGCCAGCAGAGTCCCGTCACCGCCAAAGGTCAGCACCATCTGGCACCGGTCCGCGGTTTCCCCTCGTTGGGGAAAGAAGGCGCGCACCCCTTCATTTCGAAGCCACCGGGCCATATCCATCGCCCGGTCTTCCGCATCCTTCCGGTGTGGATGAATCACGATCGCCACCGCGTCCGGCATCCCTGCATCCCCTCTCATCTGCGTTTCATGTTCCGATGGGCTTCCTCGACGGTCCGGAGAACCATCTCATCAGAAACCTTCTCCACATCCTCCCCTGCCTTCCGGATCTCTGCCAGAAACTCGATATTCCCTTCCGGCCCGGTAATCGGAGAGTAATCGATCCGGACGACGCGCCACCCCATGCTTTCCGCAAAATCGACGATGGTTCGAAGAACGCCTGCGTGAACCGCCGGATCCCGGACGACCCCTTTCTTGCCCACGTTTTCCCTTCCGGCCTCAAACTGCGGCTTGATCAGCGTGTAGAAAACGCCGCTGTCTCCCATGATGGCTGCCGCCGCAGGAAGAATCAGCCGGATGGAAATGAAGCTGACATCCATGACGGTGATGTCCGGACGTTCCGGAAAATCCTCCGGCTTCAGGTATCGGGCGTTGGTACGTTCCATAACCGTCACGCGGGGGTCATTGCGAAGCCCCCAGTCCAGTTGTCCGTATCCCACGTCCACGGAATATACCCGCCTGGCTCCGGCCCGAAGGGATACATCCGTAAACCCTCCGGTGCTGGCGCCGATATCGAGCACGACCCGGTCCTGCAGATCGGCATCGAATACCTTCAACGCCTTTTCCAGCTTCAGGGCGCCGCGGCTCACGTATTCGATTTCAGGTTTCCGGACGGTCAGCTCCGTCTCCGGCTCCACTCCCTCCGACGCCTTCAGGATTTTTCTCTCCCCGGCATATACCTGACCGGCCATGATGGCTGCCTGGGCTTTCTCGCGGCTTGCCGCCAGCCCCCGCCGCACCAGTTCGGCGTCCGCTCTCACCGTTTTGCTCATGTTCTGCTTCCGTTCCGGGCCCCGTTTTTTGCCGGGGATCCGGTTCCCTCCGTTTATCGGCTTTCTTTCATTTTTGCTGCAATTCTGTCCCGGAGCGTTTCCGGATCCAACCCGGCGTCCTTCATCAGAAGGCTGTGGCTGCCATGGGCCAGAAACTGATCGTCAACGCCGAAACAGGCCCGGGGCTCCCGGAACCCCTTGTCCGCGCAGATTTCCCGTACATACTCCCCGAATCCGCCGGTTCGCATGTGCTCCTCCAGCGTAAAGTATGGCATCCCCTGTATTTTCTTCAAGGTCGTCAGATCCAGGGGCTTGACAGAGGAGCAGTTGTATACAGCAGCCTCCAGGCCTTTTTCCCGAAGCAGCTCCGCGGTTCGCAGTCCCTGCCGGGCCATGGTTCCGACACAAAGCAGACTCAGGTCTGTTCCCTTCCGCAGGCGCTGCCATTTCCCCGGCGTGAAGGATTCTTCCCGCCACGCCGTCAGATCATCGCCCGCCCGGGCATATCGCAGAATAACGGGTCCGTCCTGCGTCAGCGTCCATCGGAGCATTTGCTTCAGCTCCCGTGTGTCGCAGGGGGCAAGCACCGTCATCCCGGGCACCGGCAGCGATGCGGCAAAATCAAACAGCCCGTGATGCGTTCTCCCGTCCTCTCCGCCAACGCCGCTCCGATCGAGCAGAAAAACGACCGGCAGTTTCTGCATGGCCACATCATGAATCATCTGGTCATAACAGCGCTGGAAGAAGGTGGCATATACCGCAAAATAGGGCCGCATTCCAGCCGCGGCCAGCCCGGCAGCCATGGTCGCCGCGTGCTCCTCAGCAATGCCGACATCAATCATTCGGTCCGGAAACTTTTCACCGAAATGATCCAGCCCCGTGCCCATCGGCATGGCGGCCGTGATTGCCACGATGCGGGAGTCCTTCTCCGCCATATCCATCAGCGTGTCCGCCATGATATGCCCGCTGGAAGGACAGTCCGGTTTCTCCATGCGGTCTCCCGTTTCCACCAGGAAGGGCGGCGTGCCGTGAAATATTTCCGGCCGCTCCTCCGCCTGCTCGTATCCGTATCCTTTTTTGGTTTTGACATGAATCACGCAGGGGCCGTTGAATTTTTTCGCCCGTTCCAGCGTCTTTTCCAGGCCGGGAACATCATGTCCGTCGATAGGCCCGAAATATTCAAAGCCAAGGGTTTCAAAAAAACCGATGCTGTCCGCCCGGACCAGCGCCGTTTTTGCCATGGTTTTCGCGGCATGCATGACATTGTAAACCGGCTTTCCGATGACTGGAATGCGACGGAACCGCCGAACAGCCAGCTTCGCGTTCTGCCATTCGCTGCTCACCCGAAGATTGGTCAGGCTGGAGCTGAGCGCTCCGACATTTTTCGCGATGCTCATCTCGTTATCGTTCAGCAGGACGATCATTCGTGTGTTGGCATTGCCAGCGTCATTGAGCGCCTCGTAGCACATGCCCCCGGTCAGCGCTCCATCCCCCAGAAACGCGATCACGGAATAATCCTCCCCCAGATAGTCCCGTGCCCGGGCCATTCCCAGGGCCGCACTGATGGAAGTGGAGGCATGCCCGGTCTCAAAGCAGTCATATTCGCTCTCCTCCCGCCTCGGGAAGCCGCTGAGACCGCCGTACTGGCGCAGGGTGGCGAACCGATCCAGACGTCCCGTAATCATCTTATGGACATAGCTCTGATGGCCTACGTCGAAGACGATTCGATCCTTCCGGAAGTCGAATACCCGATGAAGCGCCAGGGTCAGTTCCACCACGCCCAGGTTGGAAGCCAGATGGCCTCCGTTCCGGGATACAGTTCGGATCAGCTCCTGCCGGATTTCCGCGCTCAGGATCTTCACCTGCTCCTGATTCAGTTTTCTCAGGTCCTCCGGATTCCGGATCCGTTCCAACAGCACTGCCGACTTTCCTCCCCATCTTGTCTGCAATCCGCCGCGCGGGAGAGGCGCTCCGCCCTTTCCCCGCCATACCCTGCGGGAATGCGCTTAGCCTTTTACGCCCTTCGCGCCTTTGCTTCCCTTTGCTCCAAAGCTGGCGCCCTGCAGGATATCGCTGGTATAGGCGTAATTGGCCTGATTCTTGTCCGCGTGCGCACGCTCCGCCAGTTCCACCATTCGGTCGATCAGCTTCCGGTAGGGTACTCCCGCGTTTTCCCACAGGTAGAAGGCGAGGCTTCCCGGAATCGTATTGATTTCGGTGATGTACAGATTTCCGCTCTCCCGGTCGAACATATAGTCAATCCGGACCACGCCTTTGCAGTCCATCATCCGGAATATCTCCCGGCTCATCTCCTGAATCCGGTCCCGGAGGTCTTCCTCGATCGGCGCCGGAACGACCCTGTGCAGGCTCGCCATACCCTTGCTTCCGCCCTGGGCCAGGTATTTCTCATGAAAGTCCAGGAATTCTTCTCCGCTGATGGGCATTTCGATGGGAGACGCTTCTGCTTCCCCATCGTATCCGATTACGCTGCAGTTCAGCTCAATGGGCCGGGTCAGTCCCTTTTCCACGAGCACGCGCCGATCATATTCAAAGGCGAGATCCAGGGCATCCCGCAGCTCGTCCCGGTTCTCCGCCCGGCTGACGCCGATGCTGGAACCCAGATTGGCGGGTTTGGTATAGACAGGATAGCCCAGCTGTTTTTCGACCTGATCAAGAACAGACTCTGGTTCTTTTTCATAAACGGACCGACTGAACCATTCCGAGGGCAGGACGGGAAGGTTGCCGCCCCGGAAGAACTGCTTCATCAGGATCTTGTCCATTCCCAGCGCGCTGGCCCCCACCCCGCAGGAAGTGTAGGGGATATTCGCAAGCTCCAGCATTCCCTGCAATGTACCGTCCTCTCCGTTCATCCCGTGCATGACGATGACAAAGCAGTCAATGCGGGCGACGGCCTTCAGCTCTTCCCGCCCGAAAAGGCCTTTCCCTTTCTCCATCGCGAGCAGGGCGCCGGAGCCCGGGGTCATATCAAGGGATACCCGGGTAATTCCCGCCGCTCCGGGCTGAAAGGGCCGGTAGCTCTGAATGTCCTTCAGCTTTTCTCCCGTATACCAGCCTCCGTGTTCATCGATATACACCGGAATCACGTCATACTTTTCAGGATCCGCGTGGCGCATCAGCTGCACCGCACTGATAATGGCGACTTCCCTTTCGCAGCTTCTGCTGCCGAAAATGACTCCCAGTTGTTTCCTGCTCATGCCTGTCCGCTCCTTGCTGTTTCAATCTGCCATACGGATCTTTCAGGGCGTTTGCCCCTCCTGCCTCACTCCGTTCCTATTCCTCGCTGTAGTTGTCCGGCAGGTCATTCTCAAACAGAATCGTATCTCCCGGGGACGCGGCCGTCTTCAGAAGCTCCGCGGCCTCCGCCAGCGTTCCGACGGGATGGATCTGATCCGCCGGGAATCCTGCTTCCCGAAGGCCCTCGGAGATGGCTTCGCTCCGTTTCCGGCCAACCAGAATCGCCTCATCGCAGCAGTCGGCCATTTTCCGTCCGAATTCCCGGTTCATGTCGATCTCCATGTCTCCAAGCTCCACCATTCCCGGGGTCACAACAATCCGCTTTCCGGGAAATCCGCGAAGGGTGCGGAAAGCCTGCTCCGCCCCGCGGATATTGCTGTTGAAGGCATCGTCCAGTACCGTGATGCCGCCGGGATTCCGCTTCAGTTCCAGCCGATGCTCCACCGGCTGCAGATTCCGGATACCCCTTGCAATTTCCTTCCCGGTCATTCCCAGCTTCCGGCAAACGGCGGCGCTCAGCACGATGTTTCGAATATTCAGCTCACCCAGCAGGGCTGTTTCGCAGGGAATCTTTTCCTCCCGCGTGCAAAGCAGGAATCGGCTTCCCTCCGGGGACACACGCAGCTCTTCCGCCCAGACGTCATCCCGTTCCGCATTCATTCCCGCAAGCGTTTTGGGTTTGTCCGTTTTTTCCCAGAGTCCGAAAACAATGCCGCCGTCGTCCGCAAAGAAACAGCTTCCATCCCCGGGAATCGCTTCCATGAGCTCGTACTTCGTTCGGGTAACGCGTTCCTGGGTATGGAAGGTGTCGAGGTGCTGAGGCCCGACAGACGTCAGAATGCCGATTTCCGGATGCACCAGTCGGCACATTTCCCGGATGTCGCCCACATGCCTGGCCCCCATCTCCGCGACAAAAACACGGTGCCCCGGCTCCAGCTGCGTCCGGATCACCTTGGTGACGCCCATGGGCGTATTGAAGCTGGCCGGCGTGACCAGCGTGGGAAAGCGTTCACTGAGCAGCGTTCCGAGAATAAACTTGACGCTGGTTTTTCCCCAGGATCCGGTAATGCCGATGCGAATCAGATCCGGATGTTCCCGCAGAATTCGTTGGGCGTCCCGGAAATACATTTCACTGATGCCCTTCTCAACAGGCCAGGCAATCAGCCCTCCCAGAGCCATCCACAGGGGAAGCAGCAGCGCAAAGGCCGTCCGGGCTGCCAGATTCAGAGCCGGCTGCTTCTCCGCGGGGAAAACGATACCGGCCAGAGCGCTCCAGCCCCACAGGAGCAGAATCCAGACCAGGAGGCTGATCACGATCAGCCTTTTGACCCGGGGGGTGAAGGCCAGCTTTTTCTTCTCCGGCTGGCGCCGGGCGGATTTCCAGAGAAGCAGCCCGATCAGGGCAGGAAGAAGCGCGCTGAGAATTCCGCAGAGCACCGGAAGCGCTCCGCCGGCCGATAAGTTTCCCGCCCACAGGAGCAGGAGCGCCCCCGCCAGCGTCCCGGCGAAAAGGATTCCGCCGGGGAGCCAGGCCTTCCCTCCCTGCCGGCGGATCGTCCGGAAATAGCCCGGAAACTGGTAGCTTTCCAGCTGAAACCAGTGGATCAGCCTGCGTGAGGCCAGCAGGCATCCGACAGCAAACCCGGCGATCCAGATCCACTGTCCTCCCGCAAAGGCTCCCTGCGCCAGATTCATGCTTCCTTACTCCTCCGTCAAAAAATGTCTGACCACCGTGTTGAACCGCGGTGCCTGTTCCAGATAGGCGAAATGGCTTCCGCCCTCGAGAATGACCAGTCCCGCGTCCGGAATCAGCTTTTCGATCTCCCGGCCCATCCACAGCGGCGTTTCCGTGTCTGCGTCTCCCCAGAGAAGCAGGGTGCTCTGCCGGATCGCAGGATAGCATTCCCGAAGATCCTGATTGACCACCTTTACAAAGGTTTTCCGCATTTCTTCATTCAGGGCATTATAGTCGGGGCTGCCGTATTTCTGCCGCAGGCGGGATTCCATCTTTTCCCCCAGCTGCTTCATCCCGGGCACCCGTTCCACCATCCGGACCAGCTGCTTTCTCTTTTGGTATTCCTCGGAACGGCGTTTGGCCTCTTCGCTCTGGGGCGCCTTCAACCCGGCTGCGCCGGTAAACACCAGCTTCGTAAACATATCCGGCCACTGGCTGGCGGCCCAGGCAGCCACACGGCATCCGAAGCTGTGACCCACCGCGGCGCAGGGCAGAAAAGAAACTTGCTCCAGCAGTTCCTTCAGGCAGGCGGCAAAATCCGGAACTCCCCAGGGCTCCGGGGGCTCAGCGCTCTGCCCATGCCCCGGGAAATCCAGAAGCAGCACCCGGTGCTCGCCTTCCAGGGCTTCGGCCGTTTTTTCCATCAGTTTTGTGGAACATCCCCAGCCATGCAGGAGTACCACAGGCGTTCCCCTGTCTCCCCGGATTTCATAATAGATTCGGGTTCCCTTCGCCTCCGCGAACATGCGCTTCCTCCCGTCCCTGCAGCTTCCAGATATACCGGATTTTCCGTGCGCTGATGTCGTATTTTTCCTGCAGTTCCCGATCCACGTCCGTAACGCATTCCTTCAGGCAGCCCAGTGCTTCGCAGGTCTTTCGGCTGGCGTCGTTATCCGGGTCGCAGGTAATAATTACGCTGCTCTTCCCGCTTCGCTGAATCACGTCCCTGATCAGCAGGCAGGCGCGCAGGGCGTAATGATTTCCCCGCCAGGGTGGATCCACGTGGTATCCGATATGTCCGAAATAGTAGATCCCCCTGCCTTCGCCGGTCCGGTAAGTAACCCGGCCGATTTCCTGCCTGCTTCCGGATACGCAGATCTTCCATTCCAGGACGCGGCGAAATCCCAGTGCGGGATCATTCCCGGGATCCCGAAGCGGATAGAGGTCGATCTTCCCGTCCGAGAAATCCGGATGCCTCTGAAAGTACCAGCGCATCAGACCTCCTGAATCCGAACCTGATCCAGCAGGTTATAGAAATCCGAAGGAACGATCAGCTGCGTTCCCTCCGTCATGACGCTGGCCGCTCCGGCCGCAACGCCGTATTTGAACGCCTTCGCCATATCGCCTTCCCGCTCGTACCCGAGCAGCATGCCGCCCAGCATGGCATCCCCGGCGCCGACCGTGGATTTTGTGGAAACCCGAAGAGCGGGAGCGAAAAGGGTCCGCTCCTGATCAACGTACATGGCGCCCATGGCGCCCATGGAAATCACCGCGTGCTCCACCCCCAGCCGGATAAACAGCAGCGCAGCGTCGCGGATGGAGCGCATCGTCCGCAGCTCCAGCCCCAGCGTGGTTTCCATTTCATGCAGATTGGGCTTGATCAGGAAGGGATGCGCTCCCTTCGCCGCAAGCTCCAGCTCGGGGCCTTCGGAGTCCAGAATGCATTTCTTTCCCTCCAGGGACAGCATCAGATCCCGATACACTCCCTGCGGGCATCCCGGAGGCAGGCTTCCCGTCAGCACGACCATATCGCTGTCCGCGGTCTTTTCCCGGGCCAGATCAAAGAACGCCCGGAGATGCTCCGGATCCATCCTGGCACCGGCCTCATTCAGCTCGGTGATGCCTTTTTCATCCTTCAGAACCAGCTTCAGATTGGTTCGGACCCTTCCCGGGATCCGAAGAAAATGATGCTTCAGTTTCTCCTGATCCATCATGGCGCTCAGCTGATCCGCTCCGTTTTCGCCCATGGTGCCGATGCACTGCACATCCAGCCCCAGACGCTGGGCTACAACCGCTACGTTGATCCCTTTTCCGCCCAGATCCTCCCGCAGTTCCCGGATCCGGTTCACCTCACCCAGGCGCAGGCTGTCCATCTCCACCGCCTTGTCAAAGCTTGGATTCAGACAAATGGTCGTAATCATCCGCTCACCCCCGCAATCATTCAGATGATTATATCATTGACCGTCCGCTTTCGCAACCTTCGGCGCGAACACAGGCTGGCCGTTGACCTCGATCTCTCCCTCGATCGGAATCAGCAGGTAACTCCGTCCGTCAATGACCCGGGTTTCCAGCAGATCCCGGTGATCCGGATCCGCCTTGATGGAAACCCCGGGCAGTTCCACCCGGAACTGCTTCGAGGGAACGATATTCACTGCGGGAAGAACCGTGCCCGCACCGAACACCTGGTCAAATCCCTCCTGAAAGGCTTCGACCCGTTCCTCGGGTACGCCGCTTTCAGTCAGCACCTGTGCTACATCCTGTCCGGTCAGCATCAGCGGCTCCGCTTCCCGGTCCTTTTGCCTTTCCTCCATCATGGCGGAAACGGTCTCCTGCATCTCCTGCATGACTTCCAGGGAGCAGTCCGTTCCCAGGCTCTGGGAAAGCACTGACTGGAAGGTCTCGGTCTGTTCCGCCGCGGGCATGACCGCCTCCATTCGGAAGGAAGCCTGCAGGAATTCCCGGTGGGCTTCGTTTCTGTCTTTGCTGAAAAAGAGGAGGCTGTGAACATCCGCCGCCCCGTCCTCGAACAGGGGGAAAAGAAAGCCGAGGGTCGGCGCGCTTGCCAGCCACTCAAGGGTCCGGTCATGGAAAATGCTGTCCTCCGGATCATACCGCAGTGCAGGCTTCGCCTGCTTTACGGGACAGATGGCGCAGAGAACATAGCTGAAGGACCGGTCAGAGTTCTCGGCATCGATCTCTCCGTCCGCCCCGCGACGGCGCACGTCCAGCGTATCGTGGAGCAGCAGAATCAGCCAGTTGTTCGCGGCCTGGGCATCCTGGACGGACTGCATATCCGGATGCTCCGCCCGGAGGCCGGCGATCACATGTTCGAAGAGAAAACAGACCGCATCCTCATCCTGCAGCCCGGAATCCCGGGCGGCCATCAGCTTTTCAAGAATCTCCATCTGTTCAGGGGTTTCCTCCGGAAACCCGATGGGCATCAGCGACTGGCCGATCTGACCGGAAAGCGCTTTTTTGAAAAGAGCCATGTATTTTTCGTTTTCCTGCTCCGCCAGCATGCCCACGGCAAGCCGGAAACTGGTAATCGGGTTTCCCAGATAGTCCGCATAGTATCCGCAGATGACAGAGGGATTTCGTTTGTCCGGATTCAGGCGGCGTTTGATTTCCGCCAGGTCACGAAGATTCATCGATTTGGAAATTCCTTTCTTCTTTTCTTTCCGGAGCCGCGGTCTTTCCGCGGTCTCGCGGATTGCCTGCCGAAGGAGCAGGACAGGAAAATATTTTATCATCGGAATGCGAAAGAATCAATTCCGGAATGAAGAGGCAACAGACTTTACAATGATATTTCAATCTGCTATGATGCACCAGGAGCAAGGCTTCCCTCCCATCTTTCTTCCCCGGGATGTTCGCGGTTCCCGCGGCAGGGGCGAAATCGGGGGAAATGCATATCTCCCGGAACCAATGAAATCAAAGGAGGAATCTTCCCATGTCTGAATATGTGATAGCCACTTCTTCCACCGCTGATCTTCCCCGCACCTGGCTGGAAGAAAACGGGGTTCCGTTTATTTCCTATTCATATATTCAGGACGGTAAGGTTTTCGAGGATGACTGCCGGGAGGAAAGCCGGCAGGAGCTCTACGAAAGTATGCGTCGCGGGGCCCGTTTCAAGACGTCCATGATCAACGAGGAGAAATACATCGAGTTTTTTCGGGAAATCCTGAAAACCGGTCAGGATCTGATCTTCCTGGATATGAGCCGAAAAATGTCCGTCTCTTATGAAAACTCGGTCCGCGCGGCGGAGAAAGTTCGCCAGGAGTTTCCCGGGCAGCGGCTTTATCTGATGGATACCCGCTGCATCTCCGGCGGTCTGGGGCTGCTGGTGATGGAAATGGTAAAGCGGAAGAACCAGGGAGCCGGCTTTGATGATGTGATCGCATGGGGCGAGGAAAACAGGCTGAAAATCGCCCATCGGTTCACGGTGGACGATCTGAATTATCTGAAGGAGGGCGGACGGGTATCGAACGCCGCCGCGCTTGTGGGGTCTCTTCTCGGCATCAAGCCCGTGCTTTATGTCCCGGACGAAGGCACCCTGGATGTCGTGAAGAAATCCCGGGGCCGGAAGGCCGCGCTGAAAATGATCATCGAGAGTTCTGTCAATGATCTGAAGGAGAGCGGAGCAGATGGAAAAAGCGTGCTGATTCTTCAGGCGGACTGCAGGGAGGATGCAGGCACCGTGCGGGATGCCATCCGGGCGGCCTGCCCGCAGATCGGAGAAATCTCCATCACAAATCTGGGCGTGGTGATCGGAGCACACTGCGGCCCGGGGCTGCTGACGGTGTTCTACCTCTGCAATGAACGCCGGCCTGTCTGAACGTCCCCCCGGTTGGAGCGGATCTGACCAGAAAAGGAGGAAAATGCATGGGCAATTCTCTGGAGGAGAAGCTGTATTTCGCATCCGACTATCAGGAGGGGGCCCATCCGGAGATTCTGGAACAGCTGATCCGGACCAATCTGATGAAATCCCCCGGATACGGAGAGGATGATTTCTCCCGTTCTGCGCGCGAACGCATCCGGGCCGCCTGTAAGGCGCCGGATGCGGAGATCTTTTTTCTGGTCGGCGGAACCCAGACAAACGCCACCGTCATCGACGCGCTGCTGCGCTCCTACCAGGGGGTTATCGCGGCACAAACGGGGCATATCAGCATCCATGAAGCCGGCGCGATCGAATACGGGGGCCATCGTGTGATTACGCTGCCGCACCGGAATGGAAAGATCAGCGCGGACTGCATCCGGGACTGCTGCGATTCCTGGAGCCGCGATGAAAACCGGGATCATATGGTGATGCCGGGGATGGTGTACATCTCCCAACCCACGGAATACGGAACGCTGTATTCCCTGGAGGAAATGGAGAGCATCAGCCGGATCTGCCGGGAAAAGAAGCTTCCCCTGTATGTGGATGGGGCCCGACTGGCCTATGCGTTGGGCTGCCCGGAGAATGATGTCACCCTTCCCGATCTGGCCCGGCTCTGTGATGTGTTCTATATCGGCGGCACCAAATGCGGTGCGCTTTTCGGAGAAGCGGTCGTGTTTCCGAAGGAGAATACCGTTCCTCATTTTTTCACGATCGTTAAGCAGCACGGGGCCCTGCTGGCCAAGGGAAGGATCGCCGGCCTTCAATTCGACGCGCTCTTCTCGGACAATCTGTATCAGCGGATTGGGAAGCACGGTGTTTCCGCCGCGAATCTTCTTCGGAAAGCTCTGGTTGCAAAAGGGTATGAGCTCACCTTTGATTCTCCCACGAATCAGATTTTCGTGATTCTGACGCGGGAACAGGCTTCCGCGCTTTCCGAAAAAGTGGAATGGAGCTTCTGGGAAAACCTGGAGGATGACCGTTTCATCGTGCGGATAGCCACCAGCTGGGCCACTTCCCGGGAGGATCTGGATCGTCTGATCGCCCTCCTGTAAAAGAAGGGCGGATTATTCATTCGAAAGGAACGGAGATTACGTTCGACCGTTTTACCTTCCAGGACTGAGCTTATTTCCCTTCTTCCCGGCGGCGCTCCATCAGCAGCTGCCTTCCGGTTTTTCTCGTCATATGTTCTATGGTGATCTCCACGCAGCAAAGCCGGCCTTCCCGGATGGTATCCTCCGTCTCCTGCCGATAGAGATCCTCGAATCCCCGGGAGTATTTGGCGCCGACCGCATTCGCGGCCTGGCGCATTTCTTCTTCATCCTCCAGAATCCGTGCCCGGCCGAAGACAATCTTTTTCTCCTCCCCTTCTCGCCGATTCGGTTTCACGAATCGGACAAATCCTGTGGTTTCGTTCCGCGTTCCATCCACTTCAGGCTCAGCAGGTCGAGAATGAGCAGAATCGGAAAAACAATGGCAGCAAGAAGACCTGCCTTCAGGTCACCGCCCGCGGAACCGGATACTGCACCAACCAGCGCGGGCCCCACGGATCCGCCCAGATCTCCCCCGAGAGCCAGCAGCGCAAACATCGCCGTCCCGCCCCTGGGGCATTTCCTGGCCGAGATGCTGAGCGTGCCGGGCCACATGATGCCAACGGAGATTCCACACAGCGCGCATCCGATCAATCCCCAGACCGGGGAAGCCGACAGGGAGGCCAGAAGATAACATCCCAGGCACAGCAGTCCGCAGTACAGCATCGTCCGGGTCAGGTCGAGCTTTTCGCTTCTCGCGCCGTAATAGGCCCGGGAGACGCCCATCAGCACGGCAAACAGGCACGGTCCGGTCAGATCTCCGATCGTTTTGCTCACGCCCAGAGCGGATTCAGTGAACGCGGAGGCCCATTGCGCCATGGCCAGTTCCGATGCGCCGGAGCATACCATCAGCAAACCCAGAAGCCAGAAAACCGGCAGTCGGAACAGATTCCGGATGCTCATGCTCTCCCCTTCCTCCACCAGGCGCTCGATGGGACAGGAGAGGAAGTTGAAGGCATTCCAGAAAGGCAGAATCGCCCACAGCAAAGCGAGAATCCGCCAGGAGGAAACGCCGAAGATCGCAAAGAACAGCGTGGAACCCAGGATGACGCCCACGGATCCCCAGCAGTAAAAGGAATGCAGCAGGCTCATCATGCCTTCCTTGTTCTCAAAGGGACAGGCTTCGACGATCGGGCTGATCAGAACTTCCACCAGTCCGGAACCAATGGCGTACATCACCACTGCAGCCAGAATCCCGGCCATCGGCGAAGGCAGCAGATCCGGCAGGAAGGCAAGCGAAGCCAGTCCCAGGGCGGAAAGCACCTGGGAAGCAACGACGCAGATCCGGTATCCGATCCGGTCAACCAGCCTGGCCGCCGCAAGATCGGTCAGCAGTTGGGTCAGAAAGAAAATGAGCGGGATGACCGCAATCTGTTCCAGCGTCATTCCGAAGGTTCGGCGAAATGTCAGAAAAAGCAGCGGAGCGAAATTGGCGGAGATGGCCTGCGTGACGAAACCCAGATAGCAGGCTTTCAGTGTCTTCCGGTAGCGGAAGGAAGGAGAGGGATCATTTCCCCCGCTCCTTTTACCGGGTGTTTTCGCTGAAGTCATCAGATACCAACCCCTTCCTTCGGATTCATCATTCCGCAGTTTTCAGCCTGACCGATTTCCATCTGGAAGCAGATGGCCTGGACCCTGTTCAGAGAATCATGGACTCTTTCTGAGTTTGCCATCGGATATGCCTCCCCATTCCGGATGAAACCGTCTCATTATAGGATCCTTATCCGTCTTATACAAGCTGTTTTTTTCGTCATTCGTTCCGCACTCAGATTCATCGTTTTCCCTGTCTCAGGGAAAGGCAAAACAGCCCCCCTTTCAGACCAGGGTCACCTTCCAGTCAGCGGAAAAACTGATCTGTTATGGTTTCAGACGGTAACTCAGCAGATAGGATCCGATCGATACGCCGTCCTGCATGTATCGGAGTAGAATTTCCGCGCAAGCGCGGCTGTCGCTGTCGGCCTTGTGATGATCCAGCGCGATCCCGAAATAATCGCACAGATCGTTCAGCCTGTGGCTGCGGTTGGGCAGAACGGAACGGCCGATCCGTACCGTGCAGATATACTCAGCACTGTCCTTCCAGCTGATTCCGTAGCCCAGAAGGCAGTTTTTCAGGACGGCCAGGTCAAAAGGCGCGTTGTGGGCGACCAGGATCCCCCCGGACAGGATCGGCTCGATCCGCGGCCAGAGCTCCGCAAAGGTCGGCGCGTTTGCCACGGTCTCCGCGCTGATGCCGGTCAGGGACGTGTTGAAGCTGTCGAAGCGCTGTTCCGGATTGACATAGGAAAAGAATTCATCAACGATTTTCCCGCCCTCCACAACGGCAATTCCGATCGCGCTCATGCGGTCGTTCCTGCGATTGGGCGTTTCCACATCGAAACAGATATAGCGTCTGCGTGCGGCAGGCATTTTTCCGCTCAGCCGTTCCGCCAGCAGCGTGTTCCTTTTGTCCACGGTTACCTTTTTGACGCAGCAGGCGATGGCTTTTTTCTGTCCCACAAGAACCAGGGCGTTTTTCGCTCTGGTGATGCCGGTATACAGCAGATTTCTCTGAAGCATGACATAATGCGTCATCATCACCGGCATGACCACGATGGGAAACTCCGCTCCCTGTGCTTTATGCACCGTGGTGGCATAAGCCAGGGTGACCTCGTCCAGTTCCGAGACATCATATTCGATTTCCCGTTCGTCAAACCGGATGATCAGCGTCTGTTCTTCCCGGTTGATCGACTGAACCGCACCGATATCCCCGTTGAATACTTCCTTGTCATAGTTGTTCCGGATCTGCATCACCTTATCGCCGGGGCGAAAGGTGTATCCGCCCCGATGCAATTCCGGTGCCGGGTTTTCCCCCCGATCCGGCCCGGAAGGATTCAGGGCTTCCTGCAGCACCTGGTTCAGGTGAACCGCTCCTGCCGCGCCGCGCTGCATCGGTGTCAGCACCTGAATGGCTCGGGGATCCGTATGATAAAATCCGGGAAGTCTTTTCCGGACAAGCTCCGTGATGATCCGTACGGCAGTATCCGGCTCCTCTGCCTCCTGGAAAAAGAAGTCGGAGTCCCTGCCGTTTCCCAGGTCGGGAAATTCGCCGTGATTGATCCGGTGCGCGTTCGTAATGATTTTGCTGGTTGCGGCCTGCCGGAAAATTCGGGTCAGCGTGACAACCGGAAAAACCTGAGATTCAATGATGTCCCGCAGCACGTTTCCCGCTCCGACGGAAGGAAGCTGGTCCACATCGCCGACCAGAATCAGGCGCATGGAATCCGGCATGGCGCGCAGCAGCGCATACATCAGCACGATATCGATCATGGAAGCCTCGTCCAGAATGAGAACATCTCCTTCCAGCGGATGCTCCCCGTTTCGCTGATACCCCTCGGGCGGCTTGAACTCCAGCAGGCGGTGAATGGTTTTGGCCTCCATTCCGGTTGCCTCCGAGAGCCGTTTTGCTGCCCGGCCGGTCGGAGCCGCCAACAGAATCCGCTGTCCGCGGAAGGCGTCAATAATCCCCCGGGTGGTGGTGCTCTTCCCTGTTCCCGGTCCGCCGGTCAGCACCATGACTTTGGATTCTGTAGCAGTGCGGATCGCCTGCTGCTGAACCGGATCGTAGGAGATGACATCCGCTTCCCGCATCCCGGGGACAACCGGTCTGGCCGGTGCAGCCAGGATGGCGCGAAGCCGGTTTTCAACCCCCACCTCGGAATAGAAGAAGGCAGGAAGATAGACGGCCGTGTCCTCCGTGATCGGGGTGGTTTTGACATCCTCTACGCGGACCATCTCATCCAGCGTCATGGAGAGCAGCGGGGCTTCCACTTTCAGCAGCCCGCTGCCCGTTTCCAGAAGCTGCTCCTTTGTGGCGTAGCAGTGGCCCTCATCCGCGAGTCGGTTCAGGGTATACAGAAGCCCGCTGCGAAGGCGGACAAACTTCTCCTTCTCAAAGCCAAGTCTGGACGCGATGATATCCGCTGTCCGGAATCCGATTCCCCGGATATCGTCCGCCAGGCGATAGGGGTTTTCCGTAACAACCGCAATGCTGTCCGCCCCATACTGCTGATAGATTTTTGTCGCATGAGCGGTGCTGACGTCATGCTCCTGCAGAAAGAGCATGATGTTTTTGATTTCCTTCTGTGCGGCCCAGCCTTTTCGGATCTGTTCGACCCGTTTCCGGCCAATACCCGGGACCTCGATCAGCCGATCCGGTTCCGTTTCGATCACGTCCAGCGTATCCTTGCCGAATGTCCCGACGATCAGCTTCGCATATTTGGGGCCAATCCCTCGGATCAGCCCGGAACCCAGATATTTCTCCATGCCGTAAACCGTGGCCGGGAGTGTTTCCTCGAAGGCGCTGACGACAAACTGCCGCCCGTAACGGCTGTCTATTTTCCATTGTCCCCCGAGGATCAGCACGGAGCCCGCATGGGTTTCCGGCATGGTGCCCACCACGGTAACCAGCTCCGGGAATCCCCGGGCAGCGCATTTCAGAACGCTGTATCCATCGGACTGATATGTTATTCTCTCGACGACGCACCGCAGGCGCTCCGCTGGTTTTGACTGTTCCAAGAGACGCCTCCTCTCCGGTTTTCAGATAAACCGGCCTTCCTGTTCCGGGCAGCCAGGCCCGGGGTTCCATTCCTGTCTTGGAATGATCTCCGGGTTCATTTATAGCGAATTCATGCCCGTTTGTCAAAGGATCAGTCAACTGAAATTGCTTTTGACATGACCGGGACCTGTATGCTATTATTCTATTGGAAAAATAGGAAAAGATGCAGGCAGCAGGCTGGCTGCCGGATTCCCCGGAGAATCCCCTGCCAAACGGATACCGAATCAGAGGCGCTGGAAAACCTTTCCCGGATATGCCAGGAAGGAGTATGACGGATGTTCAGATCCCACCCCTATATGACGGTATACACGGTTCTTGCAGTTCTTCTGACGATTGTGGATTTCAATTATTGTCACCAGGCCTATACGAAAACGGGTAAAATTGCTCAGTATCTGGGGCTTTCTTCCTTTGCTGCCGGCGCGGTGACGCTCTCCTATCTCGCCAGCCTGCTGATCACAGGCTATACGGGCATGTCCATTGCCAGCAGCGTCTATTTTGTGGGAATCGACTGGATGCTGGTATTTCTGGTGCACTATGCCTTTCACTTCACCCGGATGCAGCTCGTTCGCGGAGCAAGGCTGATCCGTCGCTGCATCTGCGGATATGCGCTGTTTGACAGCGTCGTCATGATCGTGAATGTTTTCTCGGAAATCGCCATCAGTTTCGAGAAGCCGCAGGATGATCCCTTCTCCCCCTACATGTATCAGATGAAGCCCCTCTACTACATGCATCTGCTGTTCAGCTATCTGCTGGTGGCGATCATTCTTATCATTTTGTTCCGAAAGGCCATCAGGACCCCCCGACAGTACCGGAATCAGTTTTTCCTGATCATCAGCGTCATTCTGATGATTGTGCTTCTGAACGCGGTGTTCCTCTTTCTCCGGGGGGATTCTCCCATCACCAAACTGGACTGGTCCGTCTTCGTCTACAGCGTGGGGCTTTACCTGTTGTTCTGGGCAACCTTCAGCTACCGCCAGAACGATATGCTGCGTTCCCTGGCCATGACCATCTTTCAGAATATTGATCAGGGCATTGTCCTGTTTGATTATATGGACGAGCTGATCATGTACAACAAAAAGGCGGAGCAGCTGCTCCCGGTTCTTTCCCGGGGAGACAGGCTGACCGGCGCCGCCTTTCAGGAAAAATGCGAAATCAATGTCGCGGAGCATCGGGAGGATCGCTTTACCGTACAGTGCGACATTCCCGGAAGCCACGGGAAGCCTCTTCGCTGCGATTTCAATCGCCTGAAGGACCGAACCGGCGGCGTCATCGGCAATCTGTTCGTGTTTACGGATCTGACGGATGAAAGCGATATTCTGACCGGCTTTCTGCGCGCTGAAACCTTCAAAAGGCAATCTACAGAGAATCCATCCCTCTTCGTCCATCCGACCACGGTCGTCATGTTTGATATTGTCGGGTTGGCGGAAGTGAACCGCAATTACGGCCGGGAGGTGGGAGACCAGCGCATTCACAGCCTGGCCAGGTACATGCGAGCCAGCATGCCCCGGGAGTCCTTCCTGATCCGCGGACACGAGGCGCATTTGATCGCGGTATGCCCCAATTATGAAGAAGCGGATATCCGGGATTGCATTCAGAACGTGCTGGCCGCCTCTGCCGGAACGGTTTTTTACGGCGTAAGCGAAACGGAAAAGGGTCTGGAAGAAAGCCGCAGCATCCTCAATGCCATTGAACGGGCCGGACGTTCGCTGCAAGTCAAAAAGATGCTCAGTTTCAAATCCAGCCGCTCCCACGCGCTCACCTCTCTCGTCCGTGCGCTGGAGGAGGCGGATTCCGATACGGAAGCCCATGTGCTCCGCACCCAGAAGATGGGGGAACTGCTGGGGAGGCGTGTCGGCCTGCACGACGAGCAATTGACTGATCTGCGCCTGCTCTGTCTGCTGCATGATATCGGGAAGATCGGCATTCCGCTGGAGATCCTGAACAAGCCCGGCAAGCTGACAGATCCTGAGATGGCCGTGCTCAGAACCCACGCGGAGAAGGGGTATCAGATTGCCCTGAGTTCGGAGGAACTTCAGCCCATTGCCCTGATGATCCGTTATCATCATGAGCGCTGGGACGGAAGAGGGTATCCGGATGGATTGTCCGGGGAGGAAATTCCGATTCTCAGCCGGATCATCAGCGTCGTGGACAGCTATGATGCGATGGTCAACAACCGCAGTTACCGTCCCGCCCTCACCCCCGAAGCAGCTCAGGAGGAGATTCGCCGAAACGCCGGGACGCAGTTTGATCCCCGCCTTGCGGAGGAATTCCTGCGCATGCTGGCGGAAAATCCCTCGCTGGGGCGGGGTGAAAAAACAAGCGCTGAGGAGAACAGGGTCTATATCCAACAGGATACTTTCCATGCGGTGAGCGACGGCAGCACCTGCGCGCTTCCCTACAGTCAGTATATGCTGGATCTGGATGATACCATTATTCAGGTGGATGACATGTTTGAGAAAATCACCGGCTATTGCCGGGAGGATGTTATCGGGAAATTGACGCAGTACGATCTGATACCGCCGGAGGAGAGGGCTTATTATGCTCTGCAGGTCAGCAATTCCTTCTCCCACGGCAATATTGCTTTTCTGCGGCATGAGCTGGTGCGAAAGAACGGGAAAAAAATCTGGGTTGTCTGCCACGGAAAGCGGTATTATGACTCTGTGGAAAAGGCTTTCCGGAGTGAAATCAACATTTATCGCAGCAGCGAGGAGAAAACGGAGCCCGATCCGATCTCCCCAAAGCCATCCCCACCGGAGATGACCGCGGCACCCGGGCCGGAATCCCCTGCCCATTATACCGCCGGAACGGTTGGAGCGGGAGCCGCTCCGGGAGAAAAAAAGGAACTGCCACCCCCTTCCCCAGCTGCGTATCAACAGATGTCAGCGGAGAACCGCCGGCAAAGAAGAGTAGAAACTCAAACGATACTGATTCATTCAAAAGGAGATGAACCGAAATGAAAAAGCTGATTGCCACTGCCGCCGCGTTGATCCTGGCGCTGGTCCTGTCCTGCACCGCCTTCGCGGAAGGAACAACCGTCCACCCCCTACCTGTTCAGACGAATGTGGACGAACTGGGAGGCCGCTATGTGACGACCGACATTGAGTATAAGGGAAACAGCATCATGGAGCTCACGCTGTACGAGATTGAACGCTTTGACGGAGCGGCTCTCAAGGCTGTCAAACCGGGCGATGCCATCGAATCCGAGGGAGAGACGATTGCGGTCGAGAGTGTCGAATGGGACGGTCCCGACCTGTATTTCAACAGGGATACAATTCACGAAATGCTCTTCTGCAGTCCCGATGAGGAAGTCACTTTCGAGCGGGTAATCCGGGATGAGGATGACAGAAACACCATGGTGAAAATCGGAACCCGGGAACAGGAAGTTCTGCCCTATATGATCATGCTGGACTGGGTCGACGCCGAGACGGGTGAACCCTATGAGGATATGCCCGCGCTACGCAGCGGTGACGATCTGTTGAAGCTGCTGGAAAAGAATGACGGCCCGAGCTTTGCGGTGAAGAACGTCAAGATTCTCTACAACAGCATGAACATGCCCGATCTGGTATGGCGGTATTATTCCCCGGCCCAGTAAGCCGAAGGGACGACCTCTGCACGGCCGGATGCTTCCGGAAAGGAAGCCCGGCCGTTTTTTTGTTCAAAAAACCCCACGCTGCGCGTGGGGAGAGGATTTCATTGAAATTTCGAAGGACACCGGCAAGGATAGCCGATTGAAATAGGCTCCGTCTTCCCGAAATCAGTTGTCCTGAGTGCTGATTCGCCAGGTACAGTCACGGAAGTCAACTTCCAGCGCCGCGCGATGCTCCGCTCTTTCCCAGGCCAGGGTCAGGCGGCTTCCATCCGCAGTGGCCGTGATCCGGCTATCCTGCGCAAAAGCCGGATGGGAAGCCCGCAGCCGGAGCAGCTCCAGCTGTTTCGCGACACAGGGATCCGAAATCCGCGCCGATGCCTCCGCCAGGGACAGATTCGTTCGGTTGATCTCCTTATGGCCGCCCTCTCCAGCCCGCTCCATGGCAGCATAGTCGTTCTTTCCGCACAGCAGATCCAGATACCAGATCTGGGGCTTGCCGGGCATGAAGAGCTGGAGTGCGCGGGCCAGCGTCATCTTATCCGGATCCTCCCCCAGGGCGCTGAAATAGGTGGCGTTGACCTGATAATACATGTTCTTTGCCCCATGCAGGTTTTTGACATAACCGCCCCGCTGAACCGTCAGGTCGATGAGTCCCTGAATCCGATCCTCCGGCAGCAGTCCCTTCAGATCCAGCAGCGGAATACCGTCATGGCATCCCAGCATGTTTACCGTGCGGATTCCACGGGAAACCTGTTCTTCCGCCCATTGGGCCAGATATACGCCGGTGCGGTTCTCAATGGCGTCCAGAATCAGTCCGGGCAGGAAGAAATCGTAGGTCATGTATCCCTGCTGCGCGATCTTTCCGTAAACGCCTTCCTCATACCCCGCGTGGATTTCCGGTAGCAGCGTCAGTCCCTGCCGATCCGCCATTTCCCGGACCCGGGCAAGGGTGTCCCAGGTCTCCGGCTCATTCATGAAATTTCGCCGGCCGGGAGCCTTCGGCGCATAGGCAAAAGCATCCAGACGGATAATCCGCGCGCCGTAGGAGGCCAGTTTCCGAAGCGTCTCCTCATAAAAAGCCCAGACCTTCGGGCTGCGAAGATTCAGGTCCATCTGTCCCAGATATCTGCGTTCCCCGCCTTCGTCCCAGACTTTCTGATAGAAGGTATTCCAGTAAGGCACCTCCCGGCCGTCCGGGAAGCGAACCATCAGCAGGGGCAGCCCCGGCTTGCGGAAAAACATCTCCTTCAGATATTTCTCCTCCGGTTGAATCCATCCCTCCGGCGTCATCTGCCCGCAGCCGTCCCAGAAGCGGTTCCAGTCAATAAAGAAATCCCGGTATTCGGAATCTTCCCCCTTCCGCAGCAGATCCTGAAACTGCGGAGACATCACAGAGGCGTGGTTCAGCACAAAATCCAGTTTCAGATCAAGTCCCAGCCGCTTCAGGGCTTCCAGATCCTCCGGCCGGGCAAGTTCTTCATTCAAATCATAATCCACGACGCAGAACCCGCGGTCCAGATCCGAATGATACAGGCTGGGCAGGACATAGACCGATCCAAAACAGCCCCGCAGTTCTTCCCTGGAGAGGAAAGCCGCCGCCGCTGACAGGTTTGCCCCCAGACTGTCCGGATAAAGATTCAGCATGGGCTTCCAGTTTGTTTCCGCCACTTCTGTTCACCCGTCCTTTCGGTCATGATGGGAACTTCCTCCGGGTCTGCCGCCGGCCTCCCCGGAAAGAAATCCATTTCTGTTCACGGCGCCATCAGTCTCTGATATTCCTCCCAGGAAATCAGATCTCCCGCCTTGCTGACGATGATTTTTGCCTTATGGGCCTGATGCTTCAGTTTCTCCTGCTCAATCTCGAGAACCATGGTGGTAAACGGGCTGTCCACCCCCTTGTCTCTCGCCCGGGCACGGCGGTGTGCCAGTGTTTCCTCCGGCGTGGAGTTCAGAAGGATCGGAATATCCACCTCCCGCAGGAAATCGCTGTTTCCATGGGTCCATTCCAGGATCAGCACCCGGGTATCGGACAGATCCACCTCGTCAAACCACAGTTCCTCCTTCGTCCTGCCCATGCGCTTTAGCGCGATGGGGCTGACGCCGGCTTTAAAATCCGCCAGGATCCGGTTCACCAGATCAAAATCGATCTCCTGGGGCGTGCCAAGATAATTCTCCAGAGCTTCCCGTCCACCCTCGGCATATACCCGTTCCCGTTCTGCGTCGTTTTCAGCGGGGATCCGGTGGGGATAGTTATCTCCGCTCATGACATAGGCTTTTATGCCGTCTTCTGTCAGTCGGGTCCCCAGAAGAGAGGCGATTTCGCTCTTCCCCACGCCGCTTCCCCCGCATACGCAGACCACGGTCTTCCTTCCATCCGGCAGCATTGTCCGCAGCACGGGGTAAATCTTCGCCGCCTTATCGATGTGTTCGGGTTCAATCGCGATTTTGTCCCCGGGCATATCCCCGTGAATCAGGTTCGTCATATCCATATTCGTCGCCTCCTGTCATCATGCCGTTTTTCCCGTAGTTTCGTCCTTTTACGCGGCCTCATCCATTTCGTCATTCTCAATGCTGTATTCTTCCAGCAGGGAATCATAGGTATCGATGGCGTTCTGAAGGCATCCCAGCACATCGTTCAGGCGGTAATACCCGTCTGCATTCCTTTCGATTCCGGGAAGATTGATATCAAAGGATTCCGGAGGATTCTCCAGAGACAGCGGGATCAGCCCGCGAAGCTGCTCGGTGTTCTGGTAGATCAGGCGCACTTTGGCGTAATCCTCGCCGTTCCCGGATGAATGGATTTCAAATACGAGTTTCACGCCGATGGGCGTTCGAGGCTCCAGGGTGTTGGGCAGTTCATAGGTTTCCGCACCCAGCGCGGACAGCACACTGGCGATGTTGGAATCATGCCCGCACAGGAAACTGAACTTCCGGTTGTCCGCTGTCAGTTCGGAACGGATTTCCTGAAGCAGAGGGTGCGCCACATTCGCAGAAATCAGAGGCGCTCCAAACAGCATTTCGGTATAGGTGTCCACGATGCTGTGAATCTTGAGCCAATCCTCCCGGGTCAGATCATGGCCGAAGGCGGCCGCGCGGTCGTCAGCCATCTCATAATACTGGAACGTGAGGGCGTCCGCAACGGAGGTCGCGTTCCTGATCGGTCCGGTCATGCCCGGTTCCCTGCCGACCTCCAGCGTGATGGCCGTGGGGTCTTCCAGCAGATTGCCGAACTGCCCAGACCGATAAGCTTCGCTTTCATCCATATCGGTCACATCCATCAGGAGTTCGATGGCCTCCAGCAGCCCGGCATGAATTCCTTCCAGGCCGGCTGCGCCGCCGGATTCGGCGATCTGGGCGATGGCATCCTCCGCATATTCGTCCGTAAGGAAGGTCAGCACGGGATTGAATGTCGGATCCATGGTATCATATTCTGCATGACACTCCACGGGAATTTCCGCCACGGGAAACAGCCCGGCGGAGAAGTAGCGGGACGTAGCCAGGGTGCGCTGCTTCGCGTTGGCGTAGAACCGCACAGCGCCCTCCTCAGGCCGATAGTTGTCCGGGAACAGGCCTTCGCTTTCCAGCCACAGCCGGAAGTACTGGCCCATCAGGGTCTCCAGCATCGCGCCGCGCAGCGAAAGCTCGCTGGGATTGCTTGTCCATTCAAACCAATCGTGGGGCGTAATGTCACCCAGCAGCGAACCGCTTCCTGACAGCGGGGAGCGGATATTGTGGCGGCTCAGCACCACGACGCGCTTCAGCGGATAAGCCTTCGCCTCCTCGGCAAAGGCGGAAGCGGACAGCAACAGCGTCAAAGCCAGCGCCAATGCCAGGCATTTCTTCATGATATCGGGTTTCATGCGTTTCCCTTTCTTTCAGCCGTCCGGCCCCGGAATACGGATGCCAGAACCCGGGGCGGAACTGGTTAGACTCGCCCCTAAACGGGCGGGGACTAAATTATTATATAGGAACAGAATCTGAAAAATCAATACCTGAAACAGATTTGAGCATATTGCGCAGGCGTTCCTTTGAATGCAGGAAAACCGGGAAAAAAGTAGAATAAAGGTGAAGGACTTCAGCTCGAGATTCCGGACCTGAACACAGGGATGAACCGGGAATTGATTTCTACATGGAGGACAAGCTCTGATGGTGAATAACAGACGAAAAGTTGGTCCGCTGCTGATCATCCTGGCCGGTTGTTTTTGGGGAAGCATGGGGATATTTGTCCGCAGGCTTTCCTCCTATGGCTTTACTTCCGTCCAGATCGTATCCATCCGGGTTACGCTGGCTGCGCTGATTTTCTCCGGTTTGCTGCTGGCCCGGGACCGCTCCGGTTTCAGGATCTCCCTGCGGGATCTTCCCCTTTTCCTGGGGCTGGGGTTTGGAAGCATCCTGTTTTTTACGATCTGCTACTTTACCGCCATCACCATGATGTCCCTTTCCACCGCTGCCATTCTTCTCTATACATCCCCGATCTGGATTATGCTGATGTCCGTGGTTTTCTTCCGCGAAAAGTTGGATCGAAGAAAGATTCTGGCACTGGCTTTGGCTTTCGCCGGATGTGTTCTGGTTTCCGGTATTTCCGGAAATGGAATTACACCGGTCGGCTTGCTTGTCGGACTGGGTTCCGGCATTGGTTACGGCTTATACAGCATTCTTGGAACGGTCGCGCTGCGCAAGTATTCGCCTTTTACGGTCACAACCTATACTTTTCTGTTCGCCGCTGCCGGTTCCTGGATGATTTGCAGCGCCGGTGATATGATTTCAAAGTTTTCCGCCGCGCCGGATCTGCCTTTCCTGCTTTTCTTTTGCATCTTGACCGCACTGGTCACCGCGGTAATTCCCTTCGGGGCTTATACGCTTGGCCTGCAGACGGTGGAGGCGAGCAAGGCAGGGATCATCGCGACCATTGAACCGATGGTAGCCACGCTGATCGGAATCGTGTTCTTTTCAGAGCCGTTAAGCATCCTCTCCGGTCTCGGCATTTTGCTGATCCTCGGAGCGATCGTTCTGCTGAACTGGAAACGCAAACAGTCGGCTCAAGCATAGTTCCGTTTACACGTTGTTGGCAAATGATCAGATACATTCTCGATGAACTGAGATTTGTATAAGGACTTAACGAGGCGGCAAACACGGAACATGTACCCTGTCAGCAGCCTCAAATGGGTGGTGATTAAGATGAGAATGCTTGATTCCCTTGGAGATCCAACAAAGAGCGAATGGACTGTGATCCAACCGGTAGACGACCATGATCGGGATATGCTGCCGCAGGAAATCCTTCGGATCAGGGAGTTGTGTCCGGAAAGCTCTTTTGCGATCGTGCCAGTGCTTGTTAACTGGTTTCAGGACCTTTCGCCATGGACAGCGCCTTCTGCTTTCAAGGGGCAAGGTGATTTTGGAAGCGGAGCGGAAGCAACACTTGCACAGATAATCAGGGAGATTGTTCCTGAGATAAGCGAAAAAAAGATTCTTGGCGGATATTCACTGGCAGGATTCTTTGCTCTTTGGGCCGGATATCAGACAGATTTGTTTGATGGGATCGTAGCTGCGTCACCTTCTGTCTGGTATCCCGGATGGGATGAGTATATGGCTCAGCATAAGTGCCTGGCTCCCATGGTTTATCTTTCACTTGGCAGGCAGGAAGAAATGACGAGAAATCCTGTGATGCGAACTGTTGGCGACAGAATCAGAAATCAGTTCCGCTTCCTCGAAGAACAAAATGTACAAACAGTCCTGGAGTGGAATCCGGGGAATCATTTCAGCGAGCCGGAACGAAGAATCGCTGCCGGCTTCGCATGGATTATGAATAACGGGAACCCCTGAAAAGTATAAGGAAACCGGCGACATCGAGCGACATCTGTACTCGTTATTCACTAACGGACGCAAGCTTCCGCCTGTGGCGGACAGCCCACAGGGCTGACGCTTCTCTCGATCGTCACGGCCAAGCGTTTGCCTTCCTTGTATGCATCTCCCTTTTTCAGATGCTCCAGTCCGCGCTGGAAGCCTGTAATTGCGTCATGTGACGGAACAATCCTACTCGATCAGGAAGTCAATCAGTCTGGTGATTTCAATCCCTTCCACAGAGGCTGTTGAGTTTGTGTTCATTGCAAGAATTCTCCGCCAAGGCATACGATAGTCCTTTCTGATTCTCAGCGACAGCATATGATATGCTTTATTATGGTTCGCAGTGTATGTGACAAATTACCTTTTTCTGCGATAGCATGACAACCTGCTTTTGTAGGAGGCACCACAATGGTCACTTTTCTTCGAATGCAGGAAATATGAGGGAAACAGTAGAATAAAGGTTAGGAGCTTTGGCTCAACAAGTTGGTGGCCCAGACGGCTTGCAATTCCAGGCTGACGCTGTGGCATACTGTGGATAGATTCTTGCCGAATCTTTTTTGATTATCCGTTCCAAGGGAGGTGCAGCATGTCAAAGCAGAATGTCTATGACAACAAAGATTTTTTTGAAAACTTTCAGAGCAGCCGGAGCAATGACGTGAATTTTAATGATTGCATCGAGACGCCGATTCTTTTTGGCATGCTTCCGGATCTTCACGGAAAGAAAGTATTGGACATAGGCTGTGGTATGGGGCAGCATGCAAGGCAGTATGCTGAAATGGGTGCGGAATCTGTTCTGGGGATCGATCTTTCGGAAAAAATGCTGCAGTATGCCCGAGAGCATAATAGCAGTGATAATATCGTCTATCAGCGGATGGCCATGGAAGATATTGATACAATCAGCGAAACATTTGACCTTGTGACAAGCTCCCTGGTATTTGATTATGCGGAGGACTTTCCCGGGCTGATGCAAAAGATCCATCACATGATGAAAAAAGACGCTGAATTCGTTTTCAGCATGTCTCATCCGATTGTGACAGCCTGGGATGGTGTATATGACCGATATACCCGCACTGAAACCGGGGAACGCCTGTACGCAAACCTGCGAAACTACTGCAAGGAAGGTCTCCGGAAAGTCGACTGGGTTGTCAACGGCTATGAATGTTATCACAGAACGGTTTCCAGCCTGATCAACGGATTGATCGGCGCAGGATTCATGATTGAGGAATGCCAGGAAGCCCATCTATCGGATGAAATGAGGGCGCAGTATCCTGCTTTGTTTGGCGGGACGATTCACCGCCCTGAGTTCATCTTCTTCAGATGCAGGAAGACCAGCTGACAAAGCCATTGCATTTTTAAATTGACCGAGCTTCAGACTTCCGCTTGTGTGGGGGAATTATATTGAATACTGATCAAGAAAAAATGGTCATCAGACAGGCAACGCAAGAGGATGCCTGGCAGATTGCGGACATCGTTGTGGAGGACTGGAAAAAGGCCTATCGGGGGATCATTGACAGTGAATACCTGGATTCCATGAGCGTGGAAGAGCGATACCAGCGTGAAGTGCAGCGATACCAGATTTACAGGGTGGCCGCTGTTGGAAAGGAAATCCTGGGGTTCACATGGAATGAGATGACCGAAGACGAAGATGCGGACTGTGAAATTATTGCCATCTATATCCGCTATGCCAAAAGAAAAGGCGGAGTCGGAAGGAATCTCTTCCATGATTCTGTGGATCTTTTCAGAGCTGCGGGCAAGAAACAAATGATCATCTGGTGCCTCAGAGAAAACGCTGAAGCTCGGAAATTCTATGAGAAAATGGGCGGGACGGTATATAAAACCGGCATGCACCAGTGGGGCAACCGGGAGTACGATATGATCTCCTATCTCTATCAGCTGGATGGATTACCGTTGGATCGGTAACTCATCAAAAAAGGGGGGCTCTTCGCCTCCCTCGTTGAAAGCCAGCGGCTGGACGCCTGACGGAGGCGGAATGCTTCCGGCTGGCTTGCCGTTTACTGCGCGACGTCGAAATCCTGATGAATCTTGACGATCTCCAGCTTCTCATTCAGCGTGACCGTCGTTGCGTAGAAGTCGAAGCCGATGCTGTTCTCCTCCTTCTCCGCCTTGATCTTCAGGATCTCCTCCAGGTTATCCGTCACCTTCATCTCCGCGTCCAGATCCCGCTCGGAGTTGTCCTCGTAGACCATGCCCTCCGCGGGCTTCAGCAGCAGCACGGCGATCGCGTGCATGCACTGCCGGTCGTCATCCGTGAAATGCGCGGTATAGTCGTCGTCCCTGTCCTTCTCAAAAACGATCTCCAGCCCGTCCTCCGTCACGGCCATGGTATCGCCGTACGGAGTATTTGACATTTCCTTCACCGTATGCGGCTGTCCGTCGGCCAGCAGGATGTCACCCGCCGCGAGGCGCTCCACGTCGTCCTCGTCAAACCGATCTCTTTCATATACGGTCACCCGGAAGGCCTTCAGGTAGTCCACATACTCGCCGACCGTCGCGTTGACGGTTTTCCCGGCCAGCCGCTCGGTTTCCGGCTCCTCCGGCTCGACCGTCCGGGCCATCGCCGCGGTCATCACGCCGCAGGCCAGCAGAAGCGCCATTACAAATGCCATCGTTTTTTTCATGTCTCGTTTCTCCTTATTCATCCTGAGTCTCTGTTCCTTCCGCCGGTACGCTGAAGCCGGTCATCGGCTCCGCGCCCTCTCCGACCATTTCGAAGCTGTACACCTCGTCCATCTGATAGATCCGGTAGCCGTCCTCGGTTTCGAACTCCGTGATCTCTCCATTTTCGATCCCCTCCAGGTAGTCCGCGAAGCGCTCCAGGTCCGTCAGGCTCGCCTCCGGGAGGTTGTGGGAGGTGTAAACCTTCTCCGCCCCGATCTCCCGTGCCAGGTTCGCCGCCTTCCGGATGCTCCGGACGTAGTCCGGGAAGGAGGAGTCGTCGAACATGCAGTACATGAGGCCCGGGTAAAACATATCCCCCGTGAAGAGGAGCCCGTTCTCCCGGTCCGCCAGCATGATGCAGGAGCGCTGATGTCCCGGCGTGTGAAGGACCTCCAGCTTTCTTCCGCCCAGGTCGATGACCTGCCCGTCCTCCACGGTGCCCGTGGGCGCCTTTCCGGGAATCCGGTCCAGGAGCTCCACCCCGAAGAAATCCGAGAGCACGCGGACGGATTTTTCCCGGTTCTGGATCTCCTCCATTTCCTTCCCCGTCGGCCCCAGCTTCAGATGGCTGACGGCGCCCGGATCATTGTAGCACCAGACCTCGTCGAACGGGGCGTTCCCGCCGATATGGTCAAAGTGGTCGTGGGAGTTCAGCACCGTCACCGGCAGGTCCGTCAGAAGCTCCGTGACCTCCCGGATGTTCTGCAGGCCTGTGCAGGTATCCAGCAGCAGCGCTCTCTCCTCTCCGGGGATCAGGAAAGCGCAGGCCAGCTGCTCGTGAAGCGGCTCACTGATTACATATACGTTTCCCGGAAGCCAATGGCAGTCAAACCAGGCGTTTGGCAGCGGAATGGCCTCATACTCGGCCCATTTTTCAATCTGGCTGTCCGCCACGATGGTTTCCCAGGACTTCCATTCCTCCTCCGAGGCGTCGTAATTCTCCGCGTAGATCTCAAACCGCTTCACCAGCGCCTCCGCGAGCTTGAAGGCCTCCTCGTCCTCCGCGTTCTGAACGGCGGCTTCCCCGCCTTCCTCCGCGCCCCCCGCGGCTCCGAAGCAGATCAGGCCCGCGCAGAGCAGGGCGCAGAGCCGCCTTTTCCATTTCATCATCCGTATTACTCCCGTTCCAGGATTTTGATGGGGTTCCCCGATGATTATAGCAGGGAACCACTTTCCTTTTCAAGGGGCTCCCACAGTCCGGCCCTCCCGCTCTCTTCGCCAAAAACAGCGGAATTTCGGCACGCTGAGCGGCCGGAGATTTTTTCCGCGCCCGTTCGTGGAAATCCGGGAATCATGGTATAATGGCTCCGCGGGGCACGGACCGGGCGGCGGGATTCCCGGGCTCCCGGGCAGGGGTCCCGCCTCTCAGCCGAAGCACTGAAATGTGCATTCGGAATAATCAGTGAATAGCCTGCATAATCCGAGGAAAGGAAGTGCAAGAAGCAGAAGCGGAGCAAAAAACGGCAGAATAGGAAAAGAAGGGCACAGCAAACAAGCGTTGCTGACACCCACAAAAATATCCTGTTGTGGTAGGGATTTTTCTGGGAGATCCCAGCTGGTCATGTGGATTACCATCATGATCAGATAGAGGCGAACATACCAGAACTTAGTGGAATGGTGTTTTCCAGCCTCAAGGAGATGATCCAGCTTAATTCGCTTGTTGCAGCGTTCAGAAGAAGTACGCTTGTTGTACATGAGATGCCACTCATCGCTTTCCCGCGGAGGGGAGGTATAGAGACGGATGTTGGTCTCCATGGGGATAGCGCAGGTTCTGCCATATCTGGCGGAGGAGCATGGGGACTCACAGGTACAGATTCCGTTGTTATTCAACGGACATCGGAACTTGGCGTATTGTCGGCGAAGGTCATTGCCGTTGGTTTTCATCTTCAAGCCGGCTTTACAGATAGGAATACCATCCGGGCCGATTGTGACACCGTGGTAATCCGAAGTCTTCCTGGTATTCCCCAGGTTGAGATCGATGTAGGGGGCGATATGTTCACACTGGCACAGGGAGTACATGGCCATAGAGTCATGAGCCGAGTCCAGCAAAAGAGAGACAGGTTTTAAATCAGGGGCCAAAGCCCGGAAACGGAAAAATGCTTCACAGAAGCCGTGGGAATCATGCTTGGAAGCCGCGTGATACAGAGGAAAGAGCGGCAATTCAGAATCGGCATCCGTCAACAGATAGAGATCGTAACCGAAGTACCAGCATTCACGGGAGGAATCCCAACCGACAGAACAATCTGGCTGAGGGAAGTAACGATTACAGTCACAGTTGAAGTTGCCATTTTTCCAGCAGTCACAGGTATGATGGGAACGGAAACGAGCTGCAGTGACAACGGGAGTGCCATCACCAGCAATGTGAAGCTTGTTGGGATTCACCTTTCCCTGGCGAATGGATTCATCCAGGAAACAGGCACGGAAAATCCGAAACAGAAGCCCGTAGGCTTCCTTATCGGTACTGAATGTAGCTTGCGAGAGGCGGATAATGAGATCGGCAACTGATCCCGGCCATAACCAAGCTCCGGTCATAGCCTTTTCTTTGGCTGCGGAATGATCGCGCGCCACAATTAGACACATCCCCGGGAGGCGGGAAATCCTTGCCAGATCGGGCCGTGCGCCTCGATTAGATGAAATTAGCAGAGCAGACTGAAAGGCGATTAGATTTTGGGCCTGGTTTTTAGCAAATATCTAATCGTCCGGAAAGCGATTAGACGGGCAGAAAGGCAAAAAAGAAGATCCGTCAGATTCCGCGGTGAACGCTCGTCTAACGGATCATATATGCACACCCGGCGGGATTCGAACCCACGGCCTGCCGCTTAGGAGACGAAAACAGGGCTTTCCTCCTATACCCCTCGAATGCCCGCAAACGCTTGCTATTACTGCATTTCTAACAAATTCGATTGTCCCCGTT
>ONCV01000004.1 GCA_900316415.1 uncultured Eubacteriales bacterium | reverse complement strand
CATTGCTGACAGCAGCTTGCGGTTCGCTACACTTGGCGGTAAATACCCGTGGCGGGACTTTCACCCGCTAGAATTGTGCCATGCCCGGCACACGCAAAATGCCGCCGACGTTTCCGTCGGCGGCATTTGCTTTTTTCCTTTCAGGGCATTTCCCCGTCAAACACGAATTCCGCGGGGCCGGTCATCAGCACATGTCCGGTCCCCTCATCCCAGCAGATTTCCAGCTCCCCGCCGTTCAGCTCCAGGAAAGCCCGGCGCTCCGCCAGGCCGTTGAGCACCGCGGCCGCCAGCGTGGCGCAGGCTCCGGTTCCGCAGGCCAGGGTTTCGCCGCTGCCCCGCTCCCAGACCCGCATCCGGATATGCTCCCGGTCCATGATCCGGGCGAATTCCGTATTGGTCCGGCGGGGAAAGAGCGGATGGTTCTCGAACCGGGGACCCCAGATTTCCAGGGGCCAGGTCTCCACCTCGTCCTGGAAGATCACGCAGTGCGGATTTCCCATGCTGACGCAGGTCACGGGGAACACCCGGCCTTCCACCTCCAGGGGAAACGCCCGGATCGGGCTCCTTCCGTCCGTCAGCGCCGGATTCACCGGGATCGCCTCCGGCCGAAGCTCCGGAGCGCCCATATCCACCCGCACGCTTTCCACCCGGCCCTCCCGCAGGTTCAGCCGCAGGGGACGGATGCCCGCCCCGGTTTCTAGCGTGAGCTCCGTTTTGTCGGTCAGGCCCCGCTCATAGACGTATTTCCCGACGCACCGGCTGGCGTTTCCGCACATCTCCGCCTCGCTGCCGTCCGCGTTGAACATCCGCATCCGGAAATCCGCCCGCTCTCCCGGAAGGATCAGCACCAGCCCGTCGCTTCCCACGCCGAAATGCCGGTCGCTGATTTTCCGGGCCAGGGCGGCAGGATCGGGAATCCTCTCCCGGGTGCAGTCCACATAGACATAATCATTGCCGATGCCCTGCATCTTGGTAAACTTCATTCGGAAATCCCCTTCCGCCCTATTCCACGGCGCCCTCCGCCGCAAAGCCCATCCGCTCCCGCTCGGGCAGCTCCTCCCGGTTTTCCGGCTCCTCGTTCCGGATAAAGCGGTTCAGCTCCCGGAGCCGGCGAATCCGGCTCTGCACCCGGTATCCGGTCAGCGCCTTGCTGCGGTACCGGTCAAACATCGCCCGCACGCCCATGGTCACGGGAATCGCCGCCCAGAATCCGGCGGCGCCCATTACCGCGGCGCCGACGCCCATGGCTGCTCCGGTTT
This sequence comes from uncultured Eubacteriales bacterium, assembly GCA_900316415.1. GTDB lineage: Bacteria > Bacillota > Clostridia > Christensenellales > Aristaeellaceae > Aristaeella. The sequence continues at coordinate 156,439 of ONCV01000004.1, read as the reverse complement.
TCGCCATCCGGAAGGCCCCGTCCTTCAGCCCGGTCTTGCCCGGCTTTTTCTTCAGCAGGATCTTGCTTCCCTCGCTGACCGTGATGATCGCGAACGGGATCACGCCCGCCGCGTTCTCCAGCAGATCCGTCAGCAGTCCGGTCTCCTCCAGCAGCCCCGTGTCCACCGCGATTTCATCCATGTAGGTCAGCCCGGCGGCCAGGGTATCCACCACGGTGTCCCGCTGGCGCTTCCGGTATTCCCGGACCAGCTCTTCGTACTTTTTCATCTCCGTTCGCCTCCTTTGCGCGGACCGCGCCTTATTTCACCAGCTTGATGACCAGCACCACCGCGATGACCGCGGCCGCGGCCACAAGAATCAGCACCGTCAGATCCCGGATCCGGTTCCGTTCCTTTTTTCCCTTCCCGGCCCGGTCCTGCCGCTCCCGCTCCTTCTGCTGCTTTTCGAGCGTTGCCAGCCGGTTCCGCAGCTCCGTCACCGTCCGGTCATGCTCCTTCTGCTGTTCCTCCAGCAGGGTTTCCAGCTCCCCGATGCGGGCTTCCTGCCGCTGCAGGCGGCGGTCCTCCTCGTTCATCATGCGGTTGACTTCGCTGCGCAGCGTATTCTGATCCTCGCACAGGCCTTCCGCCACCAGCGTCATCTCCGCCGTGAAGGATTCCATCAGCTGGTTGACGTCCTCGCCCTTGACCATGCGCAGGGCGTCGTTCCAGATCTTTTTCGGCTTCGTCATCAGGGACTGATTCTGCTTCTCTTCACTCATTCGGTTTCCCTTTCTCTCCGGCTTCCCTTCAGATCCGCAGCGTGAACTTTTCCCCGCGGATCAGTTTCCTTCCGGTGTGCAGCGGACGCCCCTTCTGGTCGTAGACCACCTGGTCCGCCTCGAGCAGCGTCTCTCCCTCCGGAACGCGGAGCAGTTCCGCCGCTTCCGCGTCCGCCTTTCGCAGCGAAAGGTCGTATATACTTTTCTCCGCCTGGACGCCGTATTCCTGCAGGGCCCGGTACAGGCTCCCCTTCAGGCTGATGCCCTCCAGCCAGGCGTACGCCGTGGAAAAGCAGAGCGTTTCCAGGATCACGGGCTCCCCGTCCGCGATCAGCACCCGCCGGATCTCCAGCACGCTGGCCTCCGGAGCCAGGTTCAGCCGCGCCCGCTCCGCTTCTCCGGCGGGCGTTTCCTGAAAGCGGGTCCATCCCACGGAGGGCCGCATGCCCGCCTCCCGGCAGGCTTCGTGGAAGCCCTGTACGCCCCGCTCCTCGATTTCCATTTTGGGCTGGGCAACAAAGGTCCCCTTGCCCTGCTTCCGTTCCAGCAGGCCCTCGTTCGTCAGCTCCTGCAGCGCGCGCCGCACCGTCACCCGGCTGACCCCGTATCGGGTTTCCAGCTCATGTTCCGTCGGAATCCGCTCGCCCACCGGATACACGCCCCGCAGAATGTCCGACCGAATCTGCTCCATCATCTGCGCGTACAGCGGGCTCGCGCTCTGAACCCGCAATATCCGTTCCGCCATCCGCCTGCTCCTCCTGCCCCGGATTCCCGCGGTCTTCCCCTCCGGGATGCCCGGTTTGTCATATAATGTATCAATACAACAATACATTATAACCATTTCATTCGCAAAAAGCAAGCGCCCGCGGGAATTCGCGGACGCGTTTATTCTCCCAGGCGGGCCATCAGCTCCGCCGAATGCTGCTTCAGCCAGCCGTGCCAGCGGTCATATTCCGGAAAGGCGCGGTAGACTTCCCGGTAAAAGCGCTCCGAATGGTTCATCTCCTTCAGGTGGCACAGCTCGTGCACCACCACCGAATCGATCACCTCGGGCGGGGTCAGCATCAGCAGGCAGTTGAAGTTCAGGTTTCCCTTCGCGGAGCAGCTTCCCCACCGGGTTCGCTGATTGCGGATGGTGATCCGGTGAAAGCGGACCCCCATTCGCTCCGCGTAGAGCTCCGCCCGCCCCGGAATATAATCCGCCGCCCTTTGCGCCAGCTCCGTGAGCTCCTCCCGTGTCAGGGGCGGAATCTTCGCGGCGGATTCCATCCTTTGCCGGTTCGCGGCCAGATGCGTCCGGATCCAGTGCTCCTTCTCCCGCAGCAGGGCCTCGATCTCGCCCCTTGTCGCCCGGTACGGCGCCCGCACGATCAGCTCGCCGTTCCGGATTTCCAGTCCCAGCGTTCGCCGGGAGCTTCGCACCAGCCGGTACGAAAGCCGCTGTCCTTCCACTTCCCGTATCCTTTCCTTTCCCTCCGGCGGCGAAAGCCCGGCGCTCCGGGTCCGCCGCGCCGGTTAAAAGGTTTCCCCGCTGATCTCGAAGGCGTTCTTTCCCCCGTGGATTCCCGTCATGTGGAACCTCGTCCCCTCCTGCCGCAGCTGCAGGGTCACGGGCTCCTCCGGACGGATCTCCTGATTGAAGTGGATGGTGAACTGCCGGAGGGGATGCTCCCGCATGGCTTCCGCCCCCATCGTGTCGCACAGCCAGTCCACATATTTCGTGTTGTTCACGTGCCCGTTGGCGTCCAGGTCCGTGTAGACCGCCCGGTATTCCCGGGTGATCGCCTCCGAATCCAGCGGCTGAATCGCGCCGGGCAGGGGAATCAGCTCCGGCATGTCGCTGTTGTCCGGAAGCGGAACCGGAAGCCGGTCCGCGTTCACGCTCTGGCGGGTTTCCAGATCCATCAGCAGCCACAGGCTGGAGGCCTCTGCCAGCACCTCCCCCGCGGCATCCGTCACCTGAAAAAAGCGGGGGAAGAAGCGGTGCCGGTGCGGCCGGTGAAAGGTGCGCACCGTCAGCGTCTCCCCGTAGGCGGGAATCCGGTGAATCCGGACCTCCATCCGGGCCACCACCCAGGCCAGGCCCAGCTTCACCAGCGTCTCCCGGCCGCAGCTGACCGCGCTGCTGTGGTCCCCCGCCGTTTCCTGCATTTCGATCATCATCGCGCCGGGGCGCCACCGTCCCATCTGGTCGCATTCGCTCACGCGCAGGCGAAAGGTATTTCTCAGTTCCTTCATTTTCAGTCCTTTCTCAGCCCACCAGCATCTTGACCGCCTGAACAATCAGCAGGTGGGCCGGGTAAATCGCGTATCCCAGCCAGGCGGGCATCCGAAGATTCTTCCGGAACGGAATCAGGATGAACCCCAGGGAGAGCAGCCCGTAGGTCTCCAGCCGGAGGAAGGCGCCCAGGGGCGAGGAGATGAATTCCGGAAGTTTCGCCAGGTCAATGGGCATTCCGAACAGCTGGGAGGTGACCCGATAGGTGGATCCCCAGAAGAGGAAGTAGGCGATCATCAGCGCCGCGATGGAGGGCCTCGACCCCCGGGCCGCGTAGAGCAGCAGGATGAACAGCACGCCGCGCCATCCGTAGTCCGCCCGAAGCACCGTGGCCAGGCAGATCGCCGCGGCCGGGGCCCAGATCTGGCTGAACGCGCGCTTTTCCCGGATCCCCCACAGCGCCGCCAGCGCCAGGAGCAGGGTCAGGAAGATGTTCGGCCGCGGCAGCATCAGATCCGCGATCAGGTTCCCGCTGTGCCCCATATGCTCCATGACATACGCGTAAATCGGCTGCGAAAGGAGCCCGGTCAGCAGGATGCGGCCCAGATACCGGGGAACGCTGCGGGTGTAATGAAAGCCGACCACCATGCACCAGCAGTAGATCGGAAACGCGATCCGCCCCAGGATCCGCATCTCCGGCACGCTGCGGAAAACCACCGCCCCGAGATGATCGATCAGCATGAACGCCAGCGCGATCAGCTTCAGGGTGCCGGTCGCCCGGTTTCCCGCCGGGGCGACCCTCTCCGGGGCAATTTCTCCCTGCGGGCTGGCCGCCGTTCCCTCCGTTTCGATTCGATCCATTTTTGTTCCCTTCCTGTCCGCTCGGCTTCCCGCCGCCGGAGTCATTCGTTTACCGACCGAAAGGGAGCATATCACACTTTTTCCCGAATGGCAATTTACAAAACCCGGATTTCCGGGATCTACAAAAACCGGATTTCCAGAATCCGGTCCAGGTCGACGGTCACCCAGGAGCCGCCGTAGCCTTCCTTCCGGTTCAGGATCAACTGCCGCGCCGCCGGATCCACCCGCCGGATCTCCTCCCGGGAGGTGACATAGGCGCCGCCTTCCTTTCGTTCGTCCGGCACGAAGCGCGTGATCTCGCAGCGGGGCATCCGTCCCTCCTCCAGCGCCTTTGCCAGCCGGGTCAGCTCCTCATTGAGCTGCTCCCGGTCCGATTCGCCCAGCTCGATCTGCTTCTCCGTCAGCCGGGCTTCCTCCCCGACCATCTCGTCATATCCGCTCAGGGCCGCAAAGGGGGCAAACTGCGCCGCCCGGTCGTACAGGCTCATCGGAGGATGCTTTGCGGACCGGGGATAGGGCAGATCAATGATATCCGCGTAAACCACCCGCGGATCCTTCGCCGGGTCCGGTCCTCTTCCCGTCATCCGCTTTTCCCTCCTCTGTCAGCAGGATTCCCATTCGTCCTCCTGCGCCTCCGCCCCGCGGGGCGGGCGTTTCTTCTCCGGTTTCCGCTCCCGGCCTTCCCCGCCCTCGCCGGCGCGGTGTCCGCCGATCTGGCCGTTCCGCTCCACGGTGGTTCCGCCCTCCTGCAGGTTCATTCCCTTCAGCAGGGCGTTTTTTCCGAATTTGGCCTGCAGCTTCACCGCGGCCCGCTGCAGGCTGCGCTCCTTCATCTCCGCCTTCCGCTCCCGCTCCCGGGACTGCTGCAGCGCGGTGTAGTCCACGAAAAGGCTGAGCTGCTCCGGCTCCTCCGGAGGAATCTCCTCCTCCCGGATCAGCTGCTCCGCCGCCACGTTCACCCGGCGGATCAGCAGATCCCGGTCCACCGCCCGGTCGTAGATGCGCAACATCGCCTCCGTCATTTTCCGGGCCGAGGAGGTATACCGCTCCAGGTTTTCCGTTCCGTGCCCGTGCTTCGGGGTCGGCCGTCCGTAGGGATCCACCCCCACCGTTCCCCGGTAAATCTGTCCCGTTGCCGCGACCCGGAACACGGATTCCCGCACCGTCGGCCCCTGAAAGGAACAGACCAGCGAGGTCCGGTCATATCCCACCGTCAGCGTGATCTTGCGGGTCACCAGCCCCTTCCGCACCAGATCCAGGGCCAGCAGCTCCGTCATTTCCCGCACGATGAGCCGGCCCTTTTCGAAATCATAGGGCTCCTTCAGCACCTGTCCGCTGGAAAGGCTGTTGCTTTCCGGGCGGTAGGCATGGATCATGGAAATCTCCGTCGGCTCCCAGCCCCAGGCGTGATCAATCAGCAGCTCCGCGTTGATGCCCAGCGCGTCGTACAGCAGATCCTCGTCCGTCAGGCTGAGCCGGGCAATATCCCCCATGGTGCGGCATCCCAGGGCTCCGACCCGGCGGGCGATGCCCCTCCCCACGCGCCAGAAATCCGTCAGCGGCGTGTGGCACCACAGCTTTTCCCGGTAGCTCCTCTCATCCAGCTCCGCGATCCGGACGCCGTCCGCGTCCGCCGGAACATGCTTCGCCACGATGTCCATGGCGATCTTGGCCAGATACAGATTGGTCCCGATGCCCGCGGTGGCGGTGATCCCCGTGGTATACAGCACCTCCCGGATCATGGTCATGGCCAGATCGTGGGCGGAAAGCTGATAGGTTTCCAGATAGGGCGTCACGTCCAGAAAGCATTCATCGATGGAATAGACGTGAATGTCCTCCGTGCTGATGTATTTGGAATAGATGGAAAAGACGCGGGTGCTGTATTCCTCGTAGAGCTTCATCCGGGGCGGCGCCACGAAATAGCTCAGCTCCAGGGAGGGATCCTCCTCCAGCGCCGGAGCGGAAAAGGAGCTTCCGGAAAAATGGTATTCCCCGTCCTCCCCCTTCCGGACCGCCCCCCGGCGGATCGCCTCCTTCAGGCGGTCCCGGTTGACCTCCTTCACGCGCTGAACCACCTCGAACAGGCGGGCCCGCCCGGGAATCCCGTGGGCCTTCAGGCTGGGCGAAACCGCCAGGCAGATCGTCTTCTCCGTCCGGGAGGAATCCGCCACCACCAGATTCGTCGTCAGGGGATCAAAATGCCGCTCCGCGCATTCCACGGAGGCATAGAAGGACTTCAGATCGATCGCCACATAGATCCGGTTTCCCTTCATCCGTCTCCGCCCCCTTCGGACGCTTCATCGCTCCACCCACCATCGGCCCAGGCGGCTGCTCTCGTTCCGGTCCGTCCGCTGAAAAAAGAGGTATTTTTCCTCCCCCTGAATCAGCACCGTGTAGCAATCCCCCGGGTGTCCGGGGGACAGCGTGCACGCGGGACGGAAATCGCGCACCGCGTCAATCGGGAAGACCCGGCCATCCCGCCAGATGATGGATCGCGGCGTCACGCAGCCCGTGGCGTCGAAGTCGGAATTGACCTTCACGTAGATCCGCTCTCTTTCCTGCGTCCGGGAAAAAGCCATCCGTCCTCCGCTCCCTCCTGAATCCGTTTTCGGGCGCGCAGCCGCGCCGCTCCCGCTGTTCGGATTCAGTATAAGACAAAAATTTTGTTCTGTCAAGAAGAAACGGGAGGTTCTGTGTATAAATTTTGTGCCTATGCCGTCACCTGCAGGAATACGGTTTCCAGATCATCCTTCTCCTGCCGCATCTCCCGGATGGGCGCGTCCAGGGCCGCCATTCGCCGGAACAGCTGATCCGTCAGCTGTCCCCGGCTGTCCGCGGGCCGTCCCGTGACCCGGATTTCCGCGACCCCCGGCTCCTGCGCCGGCAGCTCCTCTGCCTTCTCCACGCAGGGAATCTCCCGAATCGCGGCCAGCAGGGCCTGTGTCTTTCCCAGGATCCGCAGCCGCAGGCGAATACGGTCGGTGTTTCCCATGTCCTTCAGGTCAAAGGACCGGACCAGCCGTCCCTCGTGCAGGATCAGGGCATGGTCGCACAGCTGCTGCACCTCGGACAGGATATGGCTGGAAAACAGCACCGTATGCTCCGCCCCCAGGGCGCGGATCAGCTCCCGGATCTCCACCACCTGCCGGGGATCCAGCCCCACGGTCGGCTCGTCCAGGATCAGCGTTTCCGGGTTTCCGCACAGCGCCTGGGCCACGCCCACCCGCTGCCGGTATCCCCGGCTCAGGTGACCGATCACCCGTCCCCGGACCTCCTCCAGCGCGCAGATCTCCAGGATCTCGTCCACGTGGCGCTTCCGGTCTCCGGGAACCACTTCCCGCAGGTCGCAGACGAATTTCAGATAATCCGTCACCGTCATTTCCTCATACAGGGGCGGCTTCTCCGGAAGGTAGCCGATTTGCCGCTTGCACTCCCGGGGATGCGTCCGCATGTCCATGCCGTCCACCAGCACCCGGCCGCTGTCCGGCGGCAGATAGCCGGTCATCACGTTCAGCGCGGTCGTCTTTCCCGCGCCGTTGCGCCCCAGCAGTCCCGTAATGCTGCCCCGGGGAATCTCGAAGCTGACGTCCCGGAGCGCCACCGTGGCCCCGTACCTCCGGGTCACCCGTTCCAGCGCGATCATCCTGTGTCCTCCGCTCCTTTCTTTCCCGAAGCTTTTCCCCGGTCCGCGACCGAAGTCCTCATCCCCGCAGGAACTCGGAAAGCCCGATCCAGGTGTAAACGGAAATCCGTTCCTCCGCCATCATGCGGGCGGCCTCCTCCCGGGTGACCATCTGAAAGCCCCCGAACAGCTCGCTGCCCTCCGCGTGGCTCTGCGTCAGCTCCTCCCGGGAATGCCCGTACAGGTCCAGGCGCACCATGGCGTTGGACTCGTCCGTCAGCCCCGGGGAGGAAAACAGGCAGGCGTTCAGGATCCGGAAGGTATCCTTTTCTCCCGGCGTGATGCCGGTTTCCTCATACAGCTCCCGCATCGCGGCGGTCCGGATGGCTTCCGCCCGGTCCTTCCCCCGGTCCTCCGGATCGATCAGGCCGGCGGGCACGCTGGCGACAAACTGCCCCAGGGGATACCGGAATTCCCGGTTCAGCAGCATCCGGTCGGGCTGATCCGCCTCATGCCAGACCACGCACAGGGAGACCGCGTCCGGCACCATGCTCCGGAACGAGGCGTCGTCCATTTCCGCCACCATTTCCTCCCGGGTTCTGCGGGTCGCGGTATAATAATGCCTTCCCGGCGCGTATTTCAGATCGAACACCCGGACGAACCGGGTTTCCAGCAGGGTTTCCACAGGATAATCCACCATGCGCGTCCTCCTCTTGCTTCCGTCCCCTCCCGGAGGGATTTCCGCAGGTTATTCAGGAAAGATAGAGGGGCCTTTCGGCCGCCACCGTCGTGGGCCCGGAATGCCCGGAATACAGCTTCGTCTCCCCCGGCAGGGTCAGCACCCGCTCCCGGATGCTTTGCAGCAGCAGCTTCCCGTCCCCGCCCGGAAAGGTATCATTGCCCCGGTTTCCCTGGAAAATGGTATCCCCCGTGAACGCGGTTCCCTCCGCCTCGTCGTAAAACAGAACGGAATCCGGGGTGTGCCCGGGCGTATGGATCACCCGCAGGAAGCGGGAAGGGTCGGCCTGCAGGCGGAACAGGTCCCCGTCCCGGAAGGTCCGGACCCGGTCCACCGTGATCTCCTTCCCGAAATACGCGGACAGGTTCAGCCGCGGATTCCGCAGGTAGGCGATTCCGTTCTCATGAATCCAGACCGGAATCTCCTGCCGGGCCCGGATCGCGTCGATTCCCCCGATATGGTCAAAATGCCCGTGCGTGAGCAGGATGCGCTCCAGGACCCAGCCCTCCCTTTCGCACCGCTCCCAGATCGCCTCGCCCTGGGCGCCCGGATCGATCAGGAATCCATGTCCGGTCTTCTCATCCACCCAGACGTAACAGTTCGCCTCCAGAAAGCCCTCCACGGGCAGGCAGACAATCATGGCTGCGCTTGCTCCTTTCGGTTCGTTCCTCCGCAGGGGTATTCTACCTCATGCCGCATGCCTTTTTCAACCCGGAAATCCCGCGGAACCCGCGGGGCAGCCAGATCCTGCGGAGCGCGGAAGCGCCGGAGTCAGAAAAAGAGCCCACCCGCGGTGGGCCCTCTTCGTTCGAATGGTTTCCGGGTCGCGTTACCAGACCAGCACCCCGTCCAGACTCGCGACGACCTTCTCCAGCATCTCCTGCGTCTGCGTGCTGATCGTAATGATCAGATGCTTCGAATAGACATAATACTGCCGCTGGATAACATCGACGGTCATTCCGGACACGCTGAGCTTCATCGAGGTGGAGAAGAAAGCGGCGGTCTCCCCGGCCAGGGTGGTTTCCTCAACCTCGGACAGCACCATGTCGGAAGCCTCCAGCCCTTGCTCGGCGAATCCTTCCTTCACCTGCTCCTCATAGAGCGCTGTTTCCATCCGGACGAGGTCCAGCGTGATCTCCACATCATCCCCGACCCAGATGATATTGTAGTTGGTCGCGGTGTCCGCCCGCGCGGCTTCGGGATACACCGTGACATAGACCGCGCCCTCGGTCTTCTCCGCCAGATCATACACGGCTCCCGCCTCCAGATTCAGCGTAAAGCCGTCCAGGGCCAGGGGGGTCGCGTCCGCGGTCTGCGGAGCCGCCAGCGCGGCGGAGCCGCAGAGGACCAGGCACAGCGCCATCAGCAGGGAAAACAGCTTCTTCATGGGAACGCCTCCTTTGGATTGGTTTTTTCTTTCCTTCATTTTACCGGAAATCCGGGCGGATTGCAAGGCATCCGCTCCGGGATCATTCCGGCAGCACCGTATTCTTTTCCGTGGCACGGTTCAGCAGCAGCATCGCGGCGACGCATTCCAGCAGCCCCACGCCGGCGACGCCCGCCAGGGCGATCCCGCCGCCCCGGTCCCACAGCAGCACCGCGGGAATCACGCACAGCGCCGTCAGAACCATCCAGAGCATCATGCCGATCACCTGATTGAAGTTCTTCTTGATTGCTTCCATCTCCGTCGCCCAGGAGAGTTGGGGCCGCAGCCCGTCCACCCACAGGGACAGGGCCGCCGAGGCGAAACCGATCATCATAGCGACGGCCAGCGCGGCCAGCAGCCAGAGGATCGGCATCCGCACCAGGAACCAAGCCACCGCGGCAATCAGAATGATGCAGACCGCGTTGATTTCCATGCCCACCGCCAGCTTTGCCAGGAACCGGGTCCGCTGACGGACCGGCAGCGTCAGGGCAAAGGGCCACCGGCCGCCCTCCCGGGAGATCGCGGTGGAAACCGCCGGATTGACCATGGCGCCGAAGGCCAGGACGCCCGCCGTCACCAGCGCCACATACCCGGGATGCACGCCTGCCAGCAGCTGCCGGAAGCCGGCCACCCCCTCCATTTCCGCCGCCCTGGAAAAGCCGCCGAGGAACCCGATGCAGATCATGACCGGGAACATGACGACCCCCAGCAGGGCGTTATAGGCCCAGGAAGGCGTCCGCAGGATCTCCTGCCACTCCAGCCGGTGCAGCGCCCGGAAGGCGGAGGAGGACCTCCAGCTGAACCCGCCCCGGCTCTTCCGGTGCGAAACGGTATTTTCCGTGGAGGAAAGCGCCTGATTCAGATAGCCCGGGCCCACGGTCCAGATCAGCCCCGCCGCGCAGGCCAGGGAAACCGCCAGGAACAGCGCCAGCTGGCCGAAGTTTCCCGTCAGTCCCTTCGCCGCCCACAGGGCCGGGGGAAAGGCGTTCAGGATTCCGTTCAGCAGCCCCTCGTTGCTGGCCAGCATCGACAGCGCATGGCCCATGTCCATGTTCCGGCTGTTCATCATCGTCACGGAGAGGGAGTAGGCCAGCGCCGCCACGACGCTGAGGAACATGGTGATGGCCTCCCGGTGCCGGGAAAACGCGCTGACCCGCATGAGCAGGGACGCCAGCAGCGCCACCACGCTCAGGGGAATGACGGGCAGGAACAACAGCACGGGCAGGCCGGTCAGCGCCACGGGCCAGGCGGATCCCTGCCCGACGGCATACAGCACGAAGGCCGGCAGGCAGAGCAGCGCGTCCATCGCCAGCTCGGAAACATACAGCGTGGTCATCCGGGCGGCGAACACCTGGCAGGAGGTCAGCGGCAGCACCGCCAGAAAGGGAGCGTCCTTTCCCTGGAACAGCTCCGACAGGCACTGGAACAGCCCCATCACCGTCGCGAACATCATGGACACGAAGATCGCCAGCCCGGGCAGCAGAATGGGCATCCGCATGTACCGCAGGCCCTTGAAGAGAAGGTATTCCAGATAGATCACGGAGGCCAGCGCCCCCAGCGCCAGCAATCCCAGCAGAATCGCCCGGATCCAGGCGGTTCTCTTTTTCTTTCCGTCCGCGTAGTTGCCGCTCATGGGGTTCATGGAAACCAGCATGTTCCGCAGCATCACCCGCGTCAGCAGTCCGTAGTTTTTCATTTGTGGCCGCCTTCTTCCCCGGCGGATTCCTTCTCCGTCAGCTCCAGGAACAGCTCCTCCAGGCTGGCGTCTCCCCGGCGGCTGACCAGTTCCTCCGGGCCGCCCTCCATGATCAGCTTTCCCTGATTGATGATGCCCACCCGGTCGCAGAGCTTTTCCGCCACCTCCAGCACGTGGGTGGAGAAGAACACCGTCGCGCCTTCCCGGGCGCGGTTCTTCATCTCCTCCTTCAGCAGGAAGGCGGCCCGGGGATCCAGGCCCACCATGGGCTCGTCCAGCACCCACACCGGCGGGTTGTGAATCAGCGCACCGATGGAGGCAATTTTCTGCTTCATGCCCCGGGAATAGCTGGCAATCCGGTCCCCCGCGGCGCCGGCCATCTCAAAGATCTCCAGGTATTTTTCCGCCCGGGCCTTCCGGTCCGCCTCGCTGACGCCGAACAGATCCGCCATAAACTTCAGGTATTCCATGCCGGTCAGCTTGTCGTACATCTCCTGGCTGTCCGGCACAAAGCCGATCATCTTCTTGGCTTCCACCGGCTTCTGCGCCACGTCAACCCCATTCACCAGCACCCGGCCGTCCGTGGCCCGAAGCGCGCCGGTCAGCAGCCGGATCGCGGTCGTCTTCCCGGCGCCGTTCGGCCCCAGGAAGCCGTATACGCAGCCATCCCCCACCTCCAGGGTCAGATGGTCCAGCGCCGCCCGGTCGCTCTTTCCGTAAATCTTGGTCGCGTTCTCAAACCGAATCATTTCCATTCTCCTCCTCCGGACTCCGTTAACCGTTTCGCCCGGCTTCCCGGATATCATAGCATATCCCCCCGGAAGAAAACAGCTCGGTTTTTGCAAAATAACCCCGTCTATTCCTCATTTCCGGCGAATCCGCGCCGGATGCGCCGGAGTTTTCGGCGGCCGGGAGAATCTCCGGGCCTTCCCCGCCGGCCGGCAGCCGGTTCGCCCGCCCCTTGCGCGAAGGCCCTTCCGCCTGTATAATGGGGCGGCGCGCTTCCGGAAAGGAAGCAAGCGGAAGGGTTTGAAATCGATGTTCAGACGATGGATCGGAGACCGGGCGTTCTATCGCTCCGTATTTCGCCTGCTGATTCCCATCATGATTCAGCAGTTCATTACCAATTTTGTGTCCCTGCTGGACAATGTCATGGTGGGGCAGCTCGGAACGGAAGCCATCACCGCCACCTCCATCGCCAATCAGGTGCTGATGGTCTTCAATCTGGCCATCTTCGGCGGCATGAGCGGGATCAGCATCTTCGGCGCCCAGTTCTACGGAAAGGGCGACATGGAAGGCATGCGCTATTCCTTCCGGTCCAAGATGATCTTCGGCGCGGCCGCCTCCCTGCTGGCCATCCTCGTCTATTTCTTCCTGGGCACGGAATTCGTCCAGTCCTTTCTCCGCGGGGAAAGCAACGGCGGGGATCTGGCCCTCGCCCTGCGCGAGGGGTCGGGCTATCTTTCCGTCATGCTGTGGGGGCTGCTTCCCTTTGCGGTGGTGCAGGCCTATGCCAGCACGCTGCGGGAATCCGGGGAAACCGTCGCGCCGATGGTGGCCGGCATCTGCGCCATCGTCACGAACCTGTTCCTGAACTGGGTGCTGATCTTCGGAAAGCTCGGCGCGCCGGTTCTGGGCGTTCAGGGCGCCGCCATCGCCACCGTCATTTCCCGCTGGGTGGAGCTGGCGATCGTCACCGTGCATGCCCATCGGCGGGCGGACCGGTATCCCTTCTTCCGGGGGGCCTATGCGTCCCTGCATGTGCCCGGAAAGCTGGTCTCCCGGATGAGCCGCACGGCCGCTCCCCTGCTGGTCAACGAGATCCTGTGGTCCCTGGGGATGACCCTGATCAACCAGTTCTATTCCTCCCGGGGGCTGAACGCCATGGCCGCGCTGAACATCACCGGAACCGCCTGGAATCTGTTCTGCGTCATCATGTTCGCCATGGGCAGCGCCGTGTCCATCATGGTGGGGCAGCGGCTGGGCGCGAATCAGCTGGAGGAGGCCCGGGACGTGGACCGGAAGCTGATTTTCCTGACGGAAGTGATTCATGTCCTGATCGGCATCGCCATGATCCTCGCGGCGCCGTATGTGCCCCGGCTGTACAATGTCGGGGCCGACGTGCAGGATCTGACCCGTCGCCTGCTGATCGTGGCCGGGCTGGCGCTCCCGATTCATTCCTTTGCCCACGTGACCTATTTCACCATCCGCTCCGGCGGGCGGACGCTGATCACCTTTCTCTTCGACGCGGTCTATACCTGGGCGGTCACCGTGCTGCTGGCCTTCCTGCTCACCCGGTTTACGGATCTGGATATCGTCCGGATCTACATCTGCGTGCAGTTCATTGATATCCTGAAGCTGGTCATCGGGCTGATCATGCTCCGCTCCGATTTCTGGGCCCGGAACGTCGTCCGGGATATCTGACGCCGCCCCGATGCAAAAGCCGCCGTGCCTCTGTGCACGGCGGCTTTTGATGTTCTCCGTCCGGTCCGGTTATTTCATGACCACGTTCTCCGCCCCGAGTTCCTCCCGCAGGCGCCGCAGCGAGGCCTCGCTCCCGTCGCTCCAGGCCTCCCGGGGGCTGAGCAGGGTGATTTTCTCCGCGGGCAGATGCAGGTAGACCGGAATGTCTCCCGCGCCCAGGGCCAGCAGGGCGCTGACCCGGTCCATCTGCTTCCGGTCCAGCCGCAGGAAGAGCTTTCGCGGCGCCTCCGCCGCGGCGCGGGCGTCCGTGCGGCCTTCGCCGGCCGCGCTCCGGGTTTCTCCCGCCCGGGCCGGGCCCTCCTTCCGCTTCTGCCAGTCCGCCATGCGGGTGATGGTCTCCACGATCAGCTTCGGCTCTTCCTCCTCCCGGACGGAAAGCCGGCCGCTCATCACCGCGATCTCGTCGGCCTGCAGCAGGCCCTGATATTTCTCATAGACCCGCGGGAACACCAGGCACTCGATCTGCCCGGTCATGTCCTCCAGGGTCACGAAGGCCATGTAGTCGCCCTTCTTGGTGGCCTTGCCCTTCACCGCGGTCAGGATTCCGCCCATCTCCACCTGCCGCCCGTCCAGGCTCATTCCGTGGTCCGGGGCTTCGCTTTCCTCCGCGATCTTCGCGGTGGTAAAGCTCATCTGCTTCATGGTCTCCGTCCAGTCGTCCAGGGGATGCCCCGTCATGTAGACCCCCGTGGCTTCCTTCTCCATCTGCAGCTTCACGCTGGCCGGGCAGTCCGCCGCGGCGGGATAGGTCATCCCATCCTGGAAAACGGCCTGTTCCTGTTCTCCGCCGAACATGTCGAAGAGGCTGACCTGCCCGGCCACGTTCTTCTTCCGGGACTGCTGGTTCGACTCCATCGCCCGGTCATAGACCATCAGCATCTGGGGCCGGTTGGCACCCATCCCGTCGAAGGCGCCTGCCTGGATCAGGCTTTCCACCACCCGCTTGTTGCATTCCGTCGTATCAATTCTCCGGCAGAAATCGAAAAGATCCCGGTACGGCGCGTTCTCCCGCTCCCGGACAATGGCCCGGACCGCGTTTTCGCCCACGGCCTTCACCGCCCCCAGGCCGAACCGGATGGCGGGGCGATCCGCCTCCGCCAGATCCACGGTGAATTTCCAGCGGCTGCGGTTGATGTCCGGCGGCAGCACGGGAATCCCCCGGCCCCGGCAGTACTGAATATAGCCCGCGATCTTCCCCGCGTTGCCGTAGACGCTGTTCAGCATGGCGGCCATGAACTGAACCGGATAGTACCGCTTCAGCCAGGCGGTCTGCATGGCCACGACGCTGTAGGCCGCGGCATGGGATTTGTTGAAGGCATAGCTGGCGAAGGAGATCATCTCGTCATAGATCTCGTTGGCCACCTGTTCCGGCACGCCGTTGCGCACGCAGCCGGGCACCTTCACCGTTCCGTCCGCGTCCACCAGCCCGTGGACGAAGATTTCCCGCTCCGCGTCCATGACCTTGTGCTTCTTTTTGGCCATGGCCCGGCGCACCAGGTCGCTGCGGCCATAGCTGTATCCCGCCAGATCCCGGACAATCTGCATGACCTGCTCCTGATACACCATGCACCCGTAGGTCACGTCCAGGATGGGGCGCAGCTTTTCCGTCCGGTATTTCACGGAGGAAATGTCCTGCTTTCCGGCGATATACCGGGGAATGGATTCCATGGGGCCGGGGCGGTACAGCGAGATGGCGGCGATGATATCCTCGAAGCAGCTGGGCTTCATGCTGGTCAGGAAGGAGGTCATGCCGCTTCCTTCCAGCTGGAACACGCCCTCCGTGTCGCCCCGGCAGATCATGTCATAGACCTCCGGATCATCCAGCGGAATCTCCTCCGGGGTCTTGTCCACCCCGATCTCCTTCATCAGGTCCAGCGTGTCCCGGATCACCGTCAGGGTCCGCAGGCCCAGGAAGTCCATCTTCAGCAGCCCCAGCCGCTCGATCGTGCCCATGGGATACTGGGTGGTGATCACCTCGTCGTTCCGCTGCAGCGGCACGAATTCCACCACGGGCTTTCCGGTAATCAGCACCCCCGCCGCGTGGGTGGAGGCATGCCTCGGCATGCCTTCCAGCGTCATGGCGGTGTCGATCAGCTGCTTCACCTTCGGGCTTTCCTCCACCATCTGGCGCAGCATGGGGCTCAGCGCCAGGGCCTTCTTCAGGGTCATGTTCAGTTCGAAGGGAATCGCCTTGGCCACGGCGTCCGTCTCCTGATAGCTCATGCCCAGCACGCGGCCCACATCCCGGACCACGCCCTTGGCGGCCATGGTGCCGAAGGTAATGATCTGGCTCACGTGGTCCGCGCCGTATTTCCGGGCCACGTAATCGATCACCTCCTGCCGCCGCTCGTAGCAGAAGTCCACGTCGATATCCGGCATGGTGACCCGCTCCGGGTTCAGGAAGCGCTCGAACAGCAGCTGGTACTTCAGGGGGTCCAGCATGGTGATGCCCAGGCTGTAGGCCACGATGGAGCCCGCGCCGCTGCCGCGCCCCGGGCCCACCATGATGCCCTGGGATTTGGCGTAATGGATGAAGTCCCAGACGATCAGGAAATAGTCCACGAAGCCCATCTGAATGATGGTGTTCAGCTCATACTCCAGCCGCTGCCAGGGCTCGTCCTCCGGCTTCGCCCCGGGATACAGCCGCTCGATGCCCTCCCGGCACAGCCTGCGCAGCATCTGCTCGGCGGTTTCTCCCTCCGGCACCGGATAGCGGGGCAGCCGGGTCTTGCCGAACTCGAAGGAAACGTTGCAGCGCTCCATGATGACCCGGGTGTTTTCAATGGCGTCCGGCACGTTCCGGAAAAGCTCCCGCATCTCCTCCTCGCTCTTGACGTACAGCTCCCGGGTTTCCATCCGCATCCGCTGCCCGTCCTCGAGGGTTTTGCCCGTCTGGATGCACATCAGCACCTCCTGGGCGTCCGCGTCCTTCCGCTCCAGGTAGTGGCAGTCGTTGGTGGCCACCAGGGGCACGTCCATCTCCCGGGCCAGGGCAATCAGCCGCGGAATCACGGTCTTTTCCTCCCGCAGCCCGTGATCCATCAGCTCAATATAGAAATTGTCCTTCCCGAAGATGTCCTGCATCTCCCGGATATAGGCCCGGGCACTCTCCATCTGGCCGTTCAGCGCCATCTTCGGCAGGTCGCCGCTGAGGCAGGCGCTCAGGCAGATCAGCCCCTCGTGGTGTTGGCGGATCAGTTCGTAATCCATCCGGGGCTTGTAATAGTATCCCGTCAGGAACGCCTCGCTGGAGAGCTTCATCAGGTTCTGGTACCCCGTGTTGTTCTCGCACAGCAGGATCAGATGGCTGTTCTCCCTCCCGGCGGGGCTCCGGTCCGTCCGGTCGCGGCAGACATAGCCCTCCATGCCGATGATGGGCTTGATGCCCGCCTCCGTCATGGCGGTATAAAAATCAATGGCGCCGTAAAGGACGCCATGATCCGTCACGGCGCAGGAATCCATTCCCAGCGCCTTCAGCCGCTCCACCAGGGCGGGAATCCGGCAGGCTCCGTCCAGCAGGCTGTATTCCGTATGCAGATGCAGATGCGTAAAACTCATGTATGCATGCTCTCCATGATGACCTTCGTCAGGTCCATCGCGTCCTGTGTGGTGTAAAAGAAGGAGATCTCGATCATCTGGTTTTCCGTCAGATAGCTGTATCCGACGCAGGAGGTCCCGTCCGATTCATCCGTTTCCTGGAACACCAGGAATTCCGTCCCGGCCACCTCCCGGATCTCCGCGGGGCGGCCCGTGGCCTCCAGCGTCTCCGCCAGGCTCTGCAGCGTCTGTCCGGTCATGTCATAGGCAAAGATCAGCATTTCCAGATCGGGCGGCAGCAGATAGATGCCCGCCAGATCCGTCTCATCCCAGGCCGGCCGCTGAAAGGTCATTTCCGCGGGCAGCACCAGGTAATGAACCCCGTCCGGCAGCAGGATCTCCTGCTCCTCCGCCAGGCATCCGCAGGGGCAAAGCGCCATCGCCGCCACCGCAGCCGCCACCGCCGCGATCAGGATCCTTTGTCCCGCCTTCCGCCTCATGCGTCCTCGTCCTTTCCCGCGTTGTCCGCCAACCGCTCCTCCAGCCACAGCTGCAGCGTGGAGACGGAAACCTGCAGCCGGTCCAGCGTCTGCCGGATTGCCTCGAAGTCCTCCATTTCATCCTTGGAAATGGTTCCGTCCTCCGCGATTTCCAGCAGGCGGTCTTTCTTTCCGCTGATTCGGTTGATGCTGTTGATGGTTTCCACGGCGATCTGAACCAGCTCCTTGCTCTCCACCCGGGGGGTCCTTCCCCGCCCGATGGGGCATTCCTGGCTGCAGTAGTAGTTGCAAAGCCCCGGCGCCCGGTAGGCCTCCGCCATCAGCTTCACGTCCTCCGGGCGGATCTGAATCCGGTCGTTCTCGATTTTCTCGATCCGCTCCGGCGAAAAGCCCGGGATCATCTCCCCGGCCTTCTCCCGGGTCCAGCCCAGCTCCTCCCGGGTCGTCTGATAAATGCTCTTATTCTCCTTGGTTGACTTCCTGCCCATCTTCGTCCTCCCTGGTCAGATAATCCTGATGAACCCAGACCCGAAGCCCTTCGGCCTCCACCTGCCAGAATTCCTTCTCCTGCCGGATCAGCGTCACCTGGGTGCCGGTTTTCCAGGACGCCATCACCCGTTCCTTTTCGGAGGGGCCGTAGCGCATTTTGACCGTCGCCCGGCCGCTGGTGCTTCCGTTCACGCTGATCAGCCCGTGGGCGATCTCGCCCTGAATCGGTTCCAGCACTTCCGTCTCGCTCTTTTTCAGGTAGCCCCGCTGATCCCCATCCATAACCAGGATCCGGTCCTCTTCCTCCCGCAGCACGGGAATCACCGTGCGGCCGCCCACCGTGGCGATCCGCTTTCCCGCCTCGTTCAGAAGCCGGACGGCCTTTTTGGAGGTCACCACCGCCAGGCGGGGCTTTCCATCCTCTCCCCAGCTCAGATCCCGGGTCGGCACGGTCATTTGGGTCCCGTTGACGGAGATCTCGCTCTCTCCGCTGCCCAGCTGCTCCAGAGTGGCGCCGATCTTTCCCTCCGGCCCCAGGTAATAGACCCAGGAGGGCCGGATCAGCCGGCCGCCCCGGCGGGCGCAGTATTCCAGATCCATGTAATACTCCAGCCCGCCGTAATACCGGGTTTCAAAATAATACCGGGCTCCGGGAATCTCCCCGGGGGTTTCCGCCTTCACGTACTCCCCGTCCCGCAGATAGTACACCGCACCCTTTTTGATCCGTTCAAAGGTGGCGCTGGGGGCGCTGTCCACCACCCGGACCTTTCCCGCCTTCTCATCCACGCCGGTCATCAGGGCGATATGCCCGATCACGATGCTGAAGGAATAGTAATCCCCGTTCCGCAGGCCTTCCCGCAGGCCCGCCTGATCCTTGAGCAGGGCGCTCTTCGTCGTGTATCCATAAATCTGGCCCGCGTTGTAAACCAGCCGGGCCACGGCGGTTCCGTTCTTTGTATAGCAGTTTTTATGGGCCACCGCCAGGTTCTCCGGCGCGATGTCCTCCCCGGTCCATCCCATGCGCTGCAGCGCGTGGCTCAGGGAGAAGATGGCGCAGCCCGCGTTGTCCAGATCCGACTTGCCGTAGGGCTTGTCCTTCCACCAGCCGTCCTTCTGGCTGTAGATCCGGTCCGGTCCCTGGGTCTCTTCCTCCCATCCGGAAACCCGCACGGAGGCAGCCGCCCCATCCTCGCTTCCGTCTCCGTAGCGAACCCGGGCCTCCACCTCGTAGTTCCCCTCCTGCCGGGGCCGGAAGGAAGCCTCGAAATGGTCGTCTTCCTTTCCTTCAAAAACGGTCTGCCCGTCCCGGGTCAGAACGTAGGTCACGGTCTCCGCGCCTTCGCCCGCGTCCACCCGGACATCCACCACGCTGCCCTCGGCAGCCTCCTCCGCCGACAGCGCCACGGAAACCTCCCCGGCCGCCGGGAAGCAAAGCGCCAGGCAGGCGCAGCCCGCCGCCAGCGCAATCCATCCTTTTCTCCGCATCAAATCCGTCCAGTCCTTTCCGGAATACCCCCGCAGTTCCGCGCCGCCGGAACGGACGCGGAAGCCGCTCTCCGCCCCTTCGTCTTTCCGTCTGCACAGATATCATATTATACTCCCGGCGGAAAAAGATGACAAGCACAGAAAACACGCCCCGCCGCATGGCGGGGCGTGCATCCGTATCTCTGAGATGGAATTATTCCTTCGCTTCCTCCGCGGCAGCCTCTTCCACGGCTTCCACGGCCTCAGTCAGTTCCTCGGCGGTGGATTCGTCGGTCGCGACCACTTCGTATTCCGCTTCGGGCTCGGCGGGAGCTTCCGCGTTCAGCGCTTCCTCGTCCTCCAGCGCCTGCCGGATGCTCAGGCTGATGCGCTTCTTCTCGGGATCCACGCTCAGCACCTTCACATTCACGGTCTGGCCCACCTGCACCGCGTCCTCGACCTTGGCGATCCGGGTGCGGGCGCACTGGCTGATATGCACCAGGCCGTCCAGGCCGGGCTCCAGCTCCACGAAGGCGCCGAAGTCGGTGATCCGGACCACCTTGCCCTGCACGATGCTGCCTTCCGGATACTTCTCGGCGGCATTATCCCAGGGCCGGGGCTGCAGCTGCTTGTAGCCCAGCTGAATCCGGTCGCGCTCCCGATCCAGGCTCAGGATCTTCACGTCCACTTCCTGGTTGGGCTTCACCACGTCGCTGGGATGCTTCACGCGGCCCCAGCTCAGGTCGGTGATGTGGATCAGGCCATCCACACCGCCCAGATCCACGAAGGCGCCGAAATCGGTCAGCCGGCGGACGATGCCGTGAATCACCATGCCCTCTTCCAGCTTGTCCCAGACTTCCTTCTTCTTCGCGGCGGCTTCCTCCGCCACCACGGCCTTGCGGCTGGCGACGATGCGCTTCTTCTGCTCATCGACCTCGATGATCTTCAGCTTCAGGTCCTTGCCGACGAATTCGCTGATCTTCTCCACGTAGCGCTGGCTCAGCTGGCTGGCCGGCACAAAGGCGCGGATTCCATCCACCAGCGCGATCAGGCCGCCCTTTACGGCTTCCTTGCCGACAGCGTCCACGTATTCGCCCGCTTCATTCTTCGCCATCAGAGCGTCCCACGCCTTGCGATTGACAATATTCCGCTGGCTCAGCAGCACGTTGCCCTCGCCGTCATTCACCTTGACGACCTCGACTTCAATTTCGTCGCCCAGTTTCACATCCTGGTCCACCAGATCCTCGCGCTTGATCAGCCCGTCGGCCTTGTAGCCGATGTTGACGCTGACTTCGTCGTCGGTGACCTGAACCACCTTGCCGGTCACCGTCTGTCCGGGACGGATCCGTACCATCGTGGCTTCGACTTGCTGCATGAAGTCTTCGTTGTTCTCCTCTTCAGGGGTCTGGGTCAGTTCTTTGTTCTCCAGTTCGCTCATGCGTGTGACAACCTCCTTAAGTGAATCCGTCGGAGTGGACGCTCCGGCGGTGATCCCAATCAATCCGGGATCTTTATTTGCAAAGGCTGGCGGGATCTCCGCCGCGCACTCCACCAAAATGGTTTCCGGGCACCGTGCCCGGCACAGCTCGAAGAGCTTTCTCGTATTGGCGCTGTTCCGGCCGCCCACGACGATCATCCGATCCGCGCGGGACGCCAGCTCCGCCGCTTCCTCCTGCCGCACCTGGGTCGCGCTGCAGATCGTGCAGTGTTCCTCCAGCTGCCGGACCTTTTTCTCCAGCACCCGGAGCACCGCTTCCCATCTTTCCCGGGGAAAGGTGGTCTGCGTCACGGCCAGGGCCTTTTCGAAGGAGGGAAGCTGTTCCGCCTCCTCCGGGTCGCTCACCACGAACACCGGGCCTCCGGCCCAGCCGGCCGTTCCCCGAACCTCCGGGTGCTCCCGTTCGCCCACCAGGATCACCGGGGAGCCGTCCGCCGTTTCTTCCGCGACGATCCGGTGCAGCCGTTCCACAAAGGGACAGGTCAGATCCATGACCTCGCATCCGGCTTCCCGCAGCTCCGCGAGCACATCCGGGGAAACCCCATGGCTGCGGATCAGCACCCGCCGGCCCCTTGCTTCGCCGGGCTCCCGGATCGGCTCCAGCCCCTTTTCCGCCAGGGCCCGCACCACCGCGGGATTGTGAATCAGATCCCCCAGCGTGCAGGAGGGAATTCCTTCCTCCGCGGCGGCCTCCGCGGCCTGAACCGCTCTGGATACGCCCATGCAAAACCCCGCGTGAGCGGCGATTTCAACGGCCATGCGCACCTTCCTTCCGCGGATTCCCGGAACTTCTCTCTGAAAAAGCTCTAATTTCTAATTTTTCTACCTGTTTTCCAAAAATCCTGCAAGCGGAAAAATTTTTTTTTGGAAAAAATTTGGGAGGAGCATCCGGCGCCGTTCCGCGCTTCGTCCGTCAGCCGTTCCGCTCCGCGATCATCCTGCGGAACGTCTCCCGCATCCGTTCGTTCAGCGCTTCGCAGCTTTCCATGTTGACGCCCTTTTCCAGCAGATCCGCAAAGGGAATGGGATCTCCGAAATACGCGTTCGTCCGCCGGAAGAAGGTCAGCGGCCGATCCAGGTACACCGGCACCAGCGGCGCGCTCCCCCGCAGCACGATCAGGCTGGTCCCGTTCTCGATCTGCTCCATCTGGCCCTCGTGATGCCGGGTTCCCTCCGGAAAGATGACCAGCACCTTGCCCATCTTGAGGGCCTTCATGCAGGCGCGCATGGCTTCCATGTCCGTGTTGTGCCGGTCCACCAGGATGCAGTGCAGCCGGGTCAGCCCCCAGCGCAGGAACCGGTTCTTTCCCAGCTCCTTCTTGCCCAGGAAGACGCATTCCGTCCTCCGGAGCGGGGCGGCCAGCACCAGGGGATCGAGGGCATGCACGTGATTGGAAATCAGCACCAGCGGTCCTTCCGCGTCCCGATATTTCTCCGCCCCGTGGTATCGGACGGGCATCAGCGTCCGGAACAGCAGTCCGGCAAACCCCCGCCCCAGGGTGTACAGCGCCGTCTTTTTCTTTTCCGTCAACGCTTCAGTGGCCATTCCTGATCGCCTCCGCCATTCCCACGATCCGGTCCACCACCTGATCGAAGGTCAGCTCCGTCGAATCCAGCAGCACCGCGTCCTCCGCCTGCCGCAGGGGCTCCACGGGGCGGTTCATGTCCTGCTCGTCCCGCTCCCGCACCTGGCGGAGCACCTCCTCCAGGGTCTCGGGGGAATTCTTTTCCTTCATCTCCAGCCAGCGGCGGCGCGCACGCTCCTCCGCGCTGGCCGTCAGATAGATCTTCAGCGGCGCGTCGGGCAGCACGGTCGTGCAGATGTCCCGTCCGTCCAGGATCATGTCCTGCCCCGCGGCCAGCTCCTGCTGCAGGGCGACCATCCGCTTCCGCACCGCCGCGTACCGGCTGACGGTGCTGGCGGCCATGCTGACCTCCGGCGTCCGGATCAGGGAACTCACGTCCTCCCCGTCCAGAAGGGTTTTCTGGCCGTTTTCGCCCATCCGGACCTGAAGATCCAGCCTCCCGCACAGGGCGACGATGTCCTTCTCGTTTCCCGGATCCAGGCCCTCCCGCAGGGCCTTCAGCCCCAGCGCCCGGTACATGGCACCCGTATCCAGATGCAGAATCCCGAGCCGCCGGGCCACGGCGTCCGCGATCGATGACTTCCCGGCGCCCACCGGGCCGTCCATGGCAATATTCAGACGCATTCCGCGTTCACTCCCTTCTCCGTCTTCCGTTCATTATACCCCCGACCTCCGCTTCCCGCAAGAGCGGACTTGAAAGCGAAAGGGAAACCGGGTATAATGTCCCTGTTCATTTTTTCCTGCCGAGGTGCGTATGTCCTATTCGTTTTTTGCCTATCTTTCCCGCCTGAAGCTGATTCACCGCTGGTCCCTCATGCGGAACACCCAGCCGGAAAACGACGCGGAGCATTCCCTTCAGGTGGCCATGATCGCGCACGCGCTGGCCCTCATCGGCCGCCGGAAATACGGGCGGGACGCGGATCCGGAGCACGTGCTCTCCCTGGCGGTTTATCATGACGCCACGGAGGTCATGACCGGCGATCTGCCCACTCCGGTGAAGTATTATTCGGACGAGCTGCGCGGCGCCTACCGCGGGCTGGAGGATCTTTCCGCGCATCGGCTGCTTTCGCTGCTGCCTTCGGAGATGGCGGATTCCTTCCGCCCCTATCTGCTGCAGGAAAAGGGATACGCGCGGGACATGGTCCGCGCCGCGGACAAGATCAGCGCCTATATCAAATGCCTGGAAGAGCAGCGGGCCGGGAATCATGAATTTGATTACGCGGCGGAAAACATCCGCTCCGCCCTGCAGGAAATGGATTATCCCGAGGTGCGGGATTTTCTCCGGGATTATCTCCCCGCCTTTGACCTGACCCTGGATGAGCTGAATCATCCCACCGTGTAGCGGTGCCCGGTCCCGCCGCCCGGCGGAAGGCCGGAGCCGCGCGCGCCGGAACCGAATTCTTTGGAGGTGTTGCTGGAATGAAAAAGCTGCTTTGCCTGCTGCTTTCCCTGATGCTGCTGGTGCCCTTTGCCGCCCCCGCGGAAGAGGAGGAAGATCTCTCGATCGAGGAGATCGACGAGTTCGTGGACCTGGACAGCGAAGGCGCGGAAGCCACTCCCGTCCCGGAGAATGGGGAAATGATCGAGGACGAGGAAACCGGAGAGACCTATTTCCTGACCGAGACGGAGCAGGAAAAATACGATTCCCTGATCGAGGAGGAGCCGGAGGATACCGGGATTGATCCCGATTCCCTGGATGTGAATCCCAATCTGCCGGACAATGTCATCAACATCCTGCTGATCGGCGTGGATACCCGGACCAGCGATCCACAGGAGATCATCGGCCGGGGCGATACCCAGATCATCCTTTCCGTCAACCGGGACACCGGGGCCATCAAAATGGCCTCCATTGTCCGGGACGCCTATGTGACGGTTTCCGGCTTCGGCACGAAGAATTCCTCGAAGGACAAGATCAATACCTCCTTCCAGCGGGGCTGCATGCAGAAGAAGGACGCGTCCATCCGGGAGCAGACCCACAGCGGCGCCGCCCGGGCCATGCGGACGGTCAACTACAATTTCGAGATGAACATCGAAAACTATGTGGCCATCAACTTCAACGGCCTGGCCTCCATCATCGATTCCCTGGGCGGCATCGACATCGATCTGACCAAGGCCGAGGCCGGCTATATCAACAGCTATCTGGCCAAGCATCCCCCGGCCTACGACAACAAGGCCAAGGGCGAGCGGGTCAAGCTGGAGAAGGTTTCCGGCGTGCAGCATCTGGACGGCGTGCAGGCCGTCATGTATGCCCGGATCCGCTCCATCAGCGGCTCCAACGACTTCACGCGGACGGACCGGCAGCGCCACCTGCTGGATCTGCTGCTGAAGAAGGTGCTCCAGGACCTGGATTTCGGCACGCTGATGGATCTGATCGATGTGGCCGTTTCCTATGCGGACACGAACATGAACTTCCAGACCATGTTTGATCTGGCCCGCTCCCTGCTGCCCAGCCTCGCTGCGAAGGGCGAAGGGGATTCGCTCTTCGAGCAGATGCGGATTCCGGAAAACGGCTCCTATTCCTATGGAACGGTGAAGGGCCAGTCCGTGGTAAAGTTCAATATCGCCAAGCACGCCAAATTGCTGCACGAATTCATCTACGGCAGCTATTACCCCGCGGAGTAATGCTCCCGGCGTACAGCCGAAAAACTCCCCCTCCTGTCCGGAGGGGGAGTTTTGTTTCATTCGGGTCGCTCCCGGCTTTGCCGGGCAGTCCACCGGACTGACGCTCCCCTCATTCGCCGGTCCCTGAATTTTCCGGGATGATGATATCCTTCAGCAAGTAGCCGAAGGAGGGATTGGAGGAATTCTGGTTCTCCTGATAGCCCTTGCTCAGGTCGATGGTGTGGGCGGGATTGCGGGGGCTGACGCCGATATAGTCGCCGCTGAACACCCGGATCTTTCCGCTGATCAGGCCGTCAATCGCCTTCGTCACCGCTTCCTCCGTGCCTTCCGCGGCAATCAGCCGGTTCAGCTCCAGCATTTCCACCCATCCGCTTTCGAACCCCGCGCTCAGATCCCGCCCGTGGGCATGGGCCTTCACCGCGCTCTCGATATTTTGATGCTTCAGCACCGCGCCGACCGCCTCGATCATGTAGCGCTCCCAGTTCGTCCGGATGCTGACCAGCGTGCTGGAGGGCGCCACGTCCATCATGCTCTGGTGATAGCCCACATGGAACACCGTCCGTCCGGCCGCCGCGGCCTCCTCGCAGACCACCGCGGGGGCCACGGTGTTCACGTGCTGGCCGATAATGACACAACCTTCGCTGATCAGCCGCCGGGTCTGCTCCTTTTCCGCGTTGTAATTGCCCCAGCTGCCCGTGTACCGGACCCGCATCACCGCCTCCGGCATCACGCTGCGGACGCCCAGCAGGAAGGCGGTATATCCGGAGATCACCTCCGTGCTGGCGTTGGCGCCGACAAAGCCCACCAGCGCCTGCCCCGGTTCCAGAATCCCCTTCTCCGTCAGCTCCTTTAGCTTCATGCCCGCCACGATGCCGCTGACATACCGGGCCTGATAAATCTCTCCGTTGAAGGTATGATAGTTTGTCGGCGTTCCCTCGATGCTGACGTCCGGCAGGCTCACCTGGCAGAACTCCACCTCCGGGTACTCCCGGGCCAGGGTGACGGGCACGTCGGAATCCAGGTTGAGGAAGATCATCCGGCAGCCTTCCCGGATCAGCTCCTGAATCGGCCGTTCGCAGTTCCGGCTCTGGACGTTGCTCCGGGAAAGGATTTCCACCCGGTCGCCGTATTCCTCCGCCATGGCCCGCTGGGCCTGCAGGAAGTTGGCCGTATAGGGCGTGCTTTCGTCCTCCGAATAGATGAATCCGATCCGGACGGCGCTGTCCTGTCCGTCCGTCCCGATCCAGAATCCTGTCAGCAGGGAGGCCGCCAGCAGCGCGGCAAGGCAGACTGCCGCGGTCAGGATCATTTTCTGGCTGTTCTTCATGCCTTCCCTCCTCGCTGCGCATTCCCCGCCGCGTCCTGCGGCTCCTTGGCCGCCTGCTGCTCCTTCGCCGCCCGGGCCTCCGCCGCGGCCTTCTCCGCCTGCTCCGTATCCTCCCGGGAGACATGGTAAATGCGGTTCAGGTCGATGGTGCCGTCCTCGATCAGCTTCAGCAGGGCATCCACGAACCGGGGGTCAAACTGGGTTCCCCGGCCCCGCTCCAGCTCGCCCAGCACATAGCTGAAGTCCATCTGCTTCCGGTACACGCGGTTGGCCGTCATGGCGTCAAAGGCATCCGCCACGCCGATGATGCGGGCAAAGAGCGGGATCTCCTCGCCCTTCAGCCCCTTGGGATAGCCGCGCCCGTCATAGCGTTCGTGATGGTATTCCGCGCCTTCCACCACGTTGTCCAGCAGGGTAAAGTCCTTCAGGATCTCCGCGCCGCGGGTGGTATGGGTCTTCATGACCGCGTATTCCTCATCCGTCAGGCGGGAATCCTTGTTCAGAATCCGGTCCGGAATCCCGATTTTGCCGATATCGTGCATCAGCGCGGTCCATTCGATGTCCTGGCATTCCTTCTCGCTCAGATGGCAGGCCTTCGCGATCTGTTTGGAGTAGAGGGCCACCCGCTTGCTGTGCTCGCTGGTCCGCTCGTCCTTGGCGTCCACGGTGCGCGCGATGGCGGCCACGGTCTGCTTGCCCATCTCGATCTGCCGGTTGGCCTCGGCCAGTTCGCGCTCCATGCGCTCCTCGCGGCGCCGGATCAGCAGCCAGGTCACCCAGAACACCGTGAACATCGGAACGGACAGCACGTAGATCAGGAACCAGTTGTTGTCATACAGGGCCTTCTCCTTGGCAATCGCGTAGGTCCGCTCCGCCAGCAGGTTCTCCTGCTTTCCGTCAAAAACCGCCAGATGGAACACAAAGCTTCCCGCCGGCAGGTTGGTATAGGTGATGGTGTTCAGCGAATTGTGCGGAACGATGGTCCATTCGGAATCAAAGCCCTCCAGCCAATAGCCCACGGAGGGATCCTGAATGGTGTAATTGATGACTTCCGGCAGGATCTCCACCTTGGTCACGCCGCGGGGGATCCGGGTCTCCCCGTTCCGCCTCATCTGACAGTCCTCTCCGTCCGCCCGGATTCCCTTCACGTGCATCCGGTACGCCTTGGCTCCGGAGGAAACATTCTCCGGACGGAGCACGAATACGCCCGTGTCGCAGGGCAGATACAGCTCCCCGGTCTCCGGGCTGTACCAGGTCCAGGCATTCGCCGTCAGGCTGCCGCTCAGGCCGCGCCGGGTGTCCATCAGATCGGCGGAGATGTTTTCCTTTCCGCTTAGCAGTTCGTCCCGGCTGACGATATAGATGCCGGCGCTGGACAGCACATACAGCTGATCATTCCCCGCGGTCCAGATGTCATAGTTGTTGTAATAGGGAAAATTGTCCAGGCTTCGGATGGACTCATCCGGATTCATATAGCACAGGCCGTTGCTGGTCACCACGAACAGCCCGTCCGATGCCGGATCGGGAACCGTCCGCAGAATCACTTCGCTGCTCAGCCCGTTGTTCCGGGTCAGCAGCCGTTTCACCTTCCGGTCCTCCAGCACGGCCAGCCCGTCCCCGTCCGTTCCGGCCACGATGGTGCCGTCCGGCATTTCCGTGATGCTCAGCACCATGCTGCCGATGGCGCCGTCCGCGCGGCCGATGGTTTGCTCCACCTGATGATCCCGGATGAAGCTGAGCCCCGTGTCCCCGGCGGCCAGAATGGTGCCGTCCTTCAGCTGCTGCACCACCCGTGCCCGATTTCCGAAGGCGCCGTTTTCCTGATTGTACCGGTATTCCGTGCCGTCCGGCGTCCGTTCCACCAGGCCGCCGCCGTAGGTGCAGACCCACAGATGGTCGTCCCGGTCCACCATCATGCAGCGGATCCGGATGCCGCTGAAGCGCTCGGTCAGTTCATCCCGGATCTGTTCCTTTCCGTCCGGGCTCACCGCGTCCATGCCCTTGTCCGTGCCGAAATAGCAGATGCCCTGCCATTGCACGATGGTATTGACAACCCGCCGGTCCATGCCCGCGGTGCTGTAGACATCCCGGAAATCGGAGGCGGCCATGCGCAGCAGTCCCAGCCGGGAGGAGGTGAACCACAGGTTTCCCTGATAGTCCACCAGCATATTGTCAATCGAGTTGTTGAAATCGTTGGTATTGATCGGATGGTATTCTCCGGCCTGATCCAGGTAGGCAATGCCGTTGTCCGCGCAGACGAACAGGGTGCCGCTGTCCAGGCAGCGCATGTTCTTGATGTTCAGCAGTCCGTCGCACTCCATCCGGCCCATGGTCTTGAAGCTTCCCCCGCTGATCCGGAAGCGGAAGATCCGGTTCTGCGTTGTGCCGGCCAGCAGATTTCCGTCCGCGTCGAAGGCGCAGCTTTTGAAGACCTCCTGGTCCCCCGGAAGCCGCCGGGAGGAAACGATCTGGCCCTGGCGCAGCAGGAAGAGGATGCCGTCGTTGTCCACCACCGCCACGTTGCCGTTCCCGTCCGCCGCGGCATGGTCCGCGTATACGATTTCCGGAATGGTGCCGACCCGGCTCAGCCCGTTGTTCAGGGAGAGCACCTGCAGGCTCCCCGTCGTTCCGATATAGTAATAGCCGTCCGAGCTCTTGATGATGGATTTCACCGAGTTGGAGGGCAGTCCCCGGGACTGGTCCACCACGTTGACAACCTGCTCCCCGATCAGAATGGACAGGCCGTTGTCATTGGTGCCCACCCACAGCCGGCCCTCCTCGTCCACATACAGGCAGTTCACATTCCGCACGGAATCGAACTGGTTCATCCAGGTGAATTCCCGCCCGTTGTACCGGTACAGGCCAGCGTAGGTGCCGATCCAGATGATTCCGTCCCCCGTCATGGCGATATCGTTGGCCTCGCCGCAGGGCAGGCCGTTGGTGGTGGAATAGACGGTCTGGACATAATCGCTGTAATTGATTTCCGGAAGAATTTCCTCCGCCGGCTCTTCCTCGGCGCGGGACGGAAGCCCTCCCGTCAGGGCGGAAAGCCCCAGCGCCAGGGCGGCCATCAGCGCGGCCGTCCGCGCGGCGCGGGAATGTTCCTCCGTGCGGAGGTTCCGCGCCTTTCTCCGCTGCCTTCCCTTTTCCAGCAGCCGCAGGCAGCCCCGCCGGATCCGTACCAGCATGAACAGGAGCAGCAGCACCGCCATCTTGTCCAGCAGTTCCACATACAGCTCGCCGGCAATCAGCCCGATCCATTTCGGGACCCCGTGCTCGCTGAGATAGCCGATCACCGCGTCACCCCAGACGTTTCCCGTGCTGGAGCCGCTGATGGTCAGGTTGATGGGATAGGCCACCAGGATCACGGCGGCGGTCAGGATCATGCAGGTGGTCAGCGTGTCCAGCAGCGTCTCCAGCTTCCCCTTCCGGGCGGCAAACCCCACCACCAGGGCGATGGCGGCGCTCACCAGGGCATAGTACCCGGAAACCCCGTAGAGCACATAGGCCAGCAGATTGGAGGTCACGCCCACCATCGCTCCGCACCAGGGCCCCAGCGAATACGCGCACAGCACCGTTCCCAGGGAATCCAGCCAGATGGGTCCGCTCAGCGAGTAGGTCAGCCGGTCCCCGCCCCAGTTCAGCGCCAGGAAGAACAGGATCTGCGTCACAAAGGCAAATGTTTCCAGTCGCTTCTTTCTCAACCGCACTCACCCCCTTTGCTGTTTCCCGTCACGGTTCCTGCGTCCCCGTTTTCTTGCTTTCCTGCATCCATCTTTCATAGCTTCCGTCCGCGAGCGTCTCCCCGATCACCCCGTTCACGAAGGCGATCAGCTCGTTTTCGCCTTTTCGGGCCGCGACCCGATATCCCTGGAACTGCCGGTCCGGCGTAAGGGCGATGCCCTCCGCCAGGTGCAGCTCGCTGTCCGGGTTCCGCTTCATGTAAAGCCGCGCGGCGCTTTCCATCACCAGCCCGGCGTCCGCCTTGCTCCGGCGCACCTCCTCGAACACGGTCTGCGCGGAGGAAACCCGCCGGAATTCCAGATAGTTCCGGATCCGCCGAAGCGCCAGGGTCTCCGGAATGGATCGGCTCTGGGTCACCAGGATCATCCCCTCCAGATCCTCCAGGGAGGAGATTTCCTTTCCCTCCCGCAGGATCACCGCCACGGTATCCGGGTTCTCCGGGTAATAATACCCCCGGGAGAAGGTATACTGCAGCGCCCGCGCGGGCGTAAAGGCAAGGGCGGAGATGGCCAGATCGCACTGTTCTTCGGTCAGGGAGAGCAGGATCTGGGTCGGATCCAGCGGAACGATCCGCAGCGTCACGCCCATGCGTTCCGCGATTTTTCCCGCCAGCTCCACATCCGGGCCGGAAAGCCGGTCCGCGCCGGTTTTGGCGGCGTCCACAAAGACCGTGGGCGTCGCCTCCCGGGACATGGCCACCCGCAGCACGCCCCGGCGCTGGATCTGGGCCAGGGCTCCGGAGGCGCTTTCGGGAATGCCCCCGCTCACGTCCATGGCCTGCTCCACAAAATTCCATTCGTTTGCGGCATAATAATCCGCGCCGCCCTCCGCTGCGGCCGCGGCACACAGCAGGCACAGCGCGCACAGCCATGCCCACAGGATTCTTCTCATCTGGGTTTCACCTCCCGGGCCCGTCCCGCGCGGTCGCTCACGCCTCTTCTCCGCCCTCCGGGGCATTCTCCCCGCCGTCGGTCTCCGCGGATTCCTCCGCCTCCGGCTCCCGGGGATGCAGCTGATCGTACATGGCGTTGTATCGGTTCGCCATCGCCCGGAATTCCCGGGACCCGGTCACGGGAACCCGCTTTCCCTTCCCGGCGTTCCGATCCGCGTCGATCAGCGGCAGCGTACCCAGCCAGACGGTCAGGCCGATCAGCACCGCCAGCATCACCAGCAGCCCAATGACCATCGTCCTCTGGTTGAACAGCTCCCGCATCATGTCGATGTTCGCCTCCTGCCGGGCGGCGTTCATCATCTCGTCCAGCTCCTCCAGGTCGTCCTTCAGCCGGGAATGGATCAGCTCCTTGCTTTCGAAATAGGCGCTGCCCATGACCATGGTCTTGGCCAGATCCATTTTTTCCTTCGCGGAGAGGAAGGAATCGTTCTCCGACAGCTCGATGGCCTCCAGCCGTTCCGGATAGTCCCGGATGTCCAGCGCCTCGATGACCAGCTTCATCGCGTAGTATTCGCGGTACATCAGGGCCTGGGATTCCTCCATGGCCTCCTGCAGCCGGGTCACCAGCTCCTCCTCCGCGCCGCCCTCCGACATGGTCATGATCGCGGATTCCCGACGCTTGGAGACGAACGCTTCTTCAAAATAGTTGTCCAGGTATTTCGTGTTCCCCTCCAGCACGAACCGCTGCACGTTTTCCGTCAGGTAGTCGGAGCCCTCCATCAGGTCGTGGGCCGCCTCCCGCCGGACGATATAGTTTCCCGTTTCCTGCTGCAGTTCCGTGAACACCGCGGAGGTTCTCCGCGTAAAGAAGATCAGCATCACCACGATGATGGCCGCGCACAGGACCATCGCCAGGTGAATCACGCGAATGGAAACGCCCCTGCGTTTCTTTTCCGGTGTCGGTTTCATGCCCGTTCCCCCATTCATGCGTCTCTGAGAAGGCTTCTTCATATCGTTTTCAGAATCTGGATCCATTATACCTGTTTCGGGAGGATTGGGCAAGGGGCAATCAGCGCGTCCGTCACCGCCAGCGCCGCGGCCGCCTCCACGCAGGGCACCGCCCGGGGAACCACGCAGGGATCGTGCCGCCCGGGCACGGAAAGCTCCGTTTCCTCCCCGGTTTTCAGGTTCACGCTGCGCTGCGGCTTCGCGATGGACGGCGTCGGTTTGAAGGCCGCCCGGAAGATCAGGGGCATGCCGTTCGTGATGCCGCCCAGGATCCCCCCGGCGTGATTGGTCTCCGTCACCACGCGTCCCTCCCGGATCGCGTAGCCGTCGTTGTTTTCGCTCCCCCGGGCCCGGGCGGCGCCGAAGCCGTCGCCGAATTCAACCCCCTTCACCGCGGGAATGCCGAAAACGATCTGCGCGATCCGGTTCTCCATGCCGCCGAACATAGGCTCTCCCAGCCCCGCGGGCAGGCCGGTCACCGCGCATTCCACGATGCCGCCCACGGAGTCCCCCTCCGCCCGGCACGCGGCGATCAGCGCCTTCATCTCTTCTCCCCGCTCGTCGCTCAGCACGGGGAAATCCTTCTCCGCGGCGGATTCGAGGGGATCCCCCTCGTCGCGGATGCCGCCGATCTCCGCGATATGCGCGCGGATCCGGATGCCCCGGGTCTCCAGGTACTGCAGGCAGATTCCGCCCGCCACGCACAGGGGCGCCGTCAGCCGTCCGGAAAAATGCCCGCCACCCGCCGCGTCCTGATATCCGCGGAACCTTGCCTCCGCCGCGTAGTCCGCGTGTCCGGGCCGGGGAACCGTC
This sequence comes from uncultured Eubacteriales bacterium, assembly GCA_900316415.1. GTDB lineage: Bacteria > Bacillota > Clostridia > Christensenellales > Aristaeellaceae > Aristaeella. The sequence continues at coordinate 123,152 of ONCV01000004.1, read as the reverse complement.
TTCAGCAGCTCATAGTCCGCGGATCGGGTGTTCGTGTTGCGAATGATCGCGGTCAGCGGCGCGCCGCAGGTCGTATTCCCCACCAGCCCGCTCAAAAATTCCGGCGCGTCCGCCTCCCGGCGGGGCGTGGACCAGGCGTTCCGGCCCGGCGCCCGCCGCTGCAGGAACCGGTCCAGCCGATCCATGTCAATCGAAAATCCCGCGGGAAAGCCCTCCATCGTCATGCCGATGGCCGGGGAATGGCTCTGGCCGAAGATGCTCAGCCGCAGGTTTTCTCCGATGCTGGAACTCATTCGTCTTCCCTCCCGCCGTTCAGTCTGTCCAAAATCTGCTTCCGCACCCCCGGCGTCAGCCGGAACCGGGTCGGATCGAAGCCCGGCTCCCGGTCCGTCATCCGGAAGATGCCGAATTTGATGGGCACGCCCTGCGCCCGGTATTTTTCCTCGTGCTCGGACACATAATTGGGGCGGAATCCGCTCTCCGCCAGGTTGTCCGTCGTATACGCTTCCACGAATCCGCACAGGTCAAAATAGACCCGGGAATCCTCCCACAGCTGATCGTCATCCGTCTTGAACCAGATTTCCCCGCCCGGCGCCAGCATCCCCCGGTACTGGATCAGCTGCCGGGGATGGGTCAGGCGGCGCTTGGCCTGCTTGGGCCGCTCCGTCCAGGGGTTGCAGAAGGAAATGATGATCCGCTCCGGACCGTCCGCCCGGTCGAAGTACTGCCCGATCAGGGCGATGTCCGCCCGCAGGATCCAGATATTCCCCGGGTTCTCCCCGCAGGCCCGGACCAGGTTGCGCCGGGCGTCCCCCAGCACGTCCGGGCTGATGTCGACGGCGACATAGTTGACGCCGGGGTTGTCCGCCGCCATTTTCGCCGTGCTGACGCCCTTGCCGCATCCCATCTCCAGCTGCAGCTGGCGCTCCGGATGCGCGAAGGCCTCCCGCCACCGGCCCTTCCGCTGTTCCCCCTCCGGCTCAAACCAGGGGCAGGCCTCCAGCTCCGGGCGGGCCCATTTCTTCTTTCGGATATGCAATCGCTTTCGTTCCTTCCTGTTTTCCGTTTTTACGCGCCGGGTCCCTGCCGGTTCTTCAGGAACAGCATGGCCTGCCGGTATCCCTCAAAGCCCATGCCCATATAGGTCTTCACGCAAGCCTGCCGGATGTAGGACACCTGGCGGAAGTCCTCCCGCTTGCTGACGTCGGAGATATGGACCTCCACCGTGGGGATGTTCACCGCCTTCACCGCGTCCAGCAGGGCGATGCTGGTATGGGTGTAGGCCCCGGGATTGATGACGATGCCGTCAAACACGCCCCAGGCCGCCTGAATCCGGTCCACCAGGTCGCCCTCATGGTTGCTCTGGAAGCATTCCACCTCCAGGCCCTCCTCCTCCGCGGTCTTCCGGATGAAGGCCAGCAGGTCCTCATAGCTTTCCGCGCCGTAGATTCCGGGCTCGCGCCTTCCCAGCATGTTCAGGTTGGGCCCGTTGATGACAAGGATCTTCATGCTCTGCTCATCTCCTGATAGATTTCCTCCACCCGGCTTTCGGGGATCGGCTGGCCCTGGAACAGCTCCGAGCCCCGCCAGGCCTGCGCCACCAGCATGTACAGCCCGTTGCAGCACGGAATTCCCCTCTCCGCCGCCTGGCGCATCAGCCGCGTTTCCAGGGGATTATAGATGATATCGATCACGCCCCGGAGGGCGGGCAGCTCCCGCAGGTCCAGCGGAGAGGCGTCCATCCGGGGAAACATCCCCACCGGCGTCGTGTTCACGACGAATCCGGCATCCGCGTGCAGGAACAGATTCTCATAGTTGTATTCCCCGCTCCGGCTGATGGTCACGGGCCGCGCGTCCAGCCGGCGCAGGGCCTCCCGCACCGCCGCCGAGGCGCCGCCGCTTCCCAGCACCAGCACCTTCTCCCCGGCCACCGGGAAGCGGAAGCGCCGGACCATGGCCTCAAAGCCGGTCACGTCCGTATTGTCCCCCCAGAGACTTCCGTCCTCCCGCCGGAGGATCGTGTTCACGCTGCCCAGGCTCGCCGCCGCGGGGGACATCCCGTCCAGGAAGGGCACCACGGCCTTCTTGTACGGAATGGTCACGTTCAGCCCCCGCCACTCCCCGTTCCGCAGGAAGTCCGGAATCTCCTCCTCCTGCCGCTCGTACAGGCGGTACTCATACGTTCCCAGCCGCGCGTGAATCTCCGGGGACCGGCTGTGTCCCAGGGTTTTTCCCAGCAGTCCGCAGATCATGCCTGGCCTCCCTTCAGCCCGTCCATCAGCTCCCAGAATCCGGGAAAGGATTTCTCCGTGCATTCCGCGCCCGTGATTTCCACCGGCTCCCGGCACAGCCCCGCGGCCACCGCGGCGGCCATGGCGATCCGGTGGTCGTTCCAGGAGGAAACCCGTCCGCCCCGAAGCTCCGTCTTTCCCCGGATGATCAGCCCGTCCGCCGTCTCCCGCACCTCCGCGCCGAGGCCGCGCAGCATCTCCGCGGTGGATTGCAGCCGGTCGGACTCCTTCAGCCGCAGGCGCTCCGCGTGGCGAATCACCGTTTCTCCCTCCGCTCCCGCCGCCACCGCGGCCAGCACCGGCACCAGGTCCGGAATCGCGGAGGCGTCGATGTCCATTCCCCGCAGCGTTCCCCGGCGAAGGGTGATCCGGTCCTCCTCCGTCTCCGCCCGGGCGCCGAATTCCTCCAGCAGGCTCAGGATGCGCCGGTCCCCCTGCCGGGAGTCCCGGTTCATGGGCCACACCGTGACGCCCTCCGGGCTCAGGGCCCCCATGGCCAGCGGGAACGCTGCCGAGGACCAGTCCGCCTCCACGCGGATCACCCGCGGGGAATTCTCCTCCGCGGCCGTCCGGAGTGCTTCCGGCGAGATGTGATAGACGCCGTCCCGCTTTTCCGGCGCGATCCCGAACTGCTCCAGCGCCTCCTCCGTCATGGCGATATAGTCCGCGGATTCAATCGGCCCCGTCACCGTCAGGGTGCTCTGCCCGTCCAGCAGGGGCAGCGCGAACAGCAGCCCCGTGACGTACTGGCTGGAGATGTTTCCGGGAATTTCGTAGGCGCCGGGCCGGAGCCGTCCGGAGAAGCGCAGCTCGCTTCCCTCCCGCTCCAGCCGCATCCCCTTTTCCGAAAGGACATCTTCCAGGGGCTGCAGCGGGCGCTCCGGAAGCCTTCCCTCCAGGAAGAAGCTTCCCTCCAGCCCCAGGGCTCCTGCCACCGGCAGCAGGAACCTCAGCGTGGATCCGCTCTCCCCGCAGCGCAGCTCCGCCGGATGCTCCGGCTTTTCCGCCCCGGGCTGAATCCGGATCCGGTCCCCGCGGATTTCAATCCGGTGCCCCATCGCCCGCAGGCAGCGCACCGTGGCTTCAATATCCCGGGAGATTCCGCGGCAGATCAGCTCCGTCTCCCGCCCGGTCAGCGCCGCGCAGATCAGCAGCCGGTGCGCCCGGGATTTGGAAGCGGGAATCTCCGCCGTTCCGCGGCGGGGTCCCGGCAGAATCACCTGATTCACCGAACGCCTCCTTCCCGCAGCCAGTCGCCCAGCTGCGCCGAGGGAATTTTCTCGATCCGGCATTCGCCGATCCGAACCGGCACCACGATCCGGATGGAGGATCCCAGCGCCTTCTTGTCCGTCAGGCAGGCCTCCAGCATTCGCTCCGCCGGCCAGGAAGCCTCCGTGGGAAGACCGTAGGCCCGGATCAGGCCGATCAGCGCGTCCCGGTCCTCCGCCCGCAGGATCCCCCGGGCCGCGGCGGCCCGGGCCATGATCGCCATGCCGATGGCGACCCCCTGCCCATGCAGGATGGAAAAGCCGCTGCAGGCCTCGCAGGCGTGCCCGAAGGTATGCCCGAAGTTCAGCATCATCCGCAGTCCGGTATCAAACTCGTCCTGCATCACATAGTCCCGCTTCATTTCGACGCAGGCCGCGATCACCCGCTCCACCTGGTCCCGCACCGGCGTCTTTTCCAGGGAGCGGAAGAGCTCCCCGCTGCCGATCATGCCGTATTTGATGATCTCCGCGCAGCCGCAGCGGTATTCCTCCTCCGGCAGGGTTTCCAGCGTATCCGGGTCGCAGAGCACCGCCCGGGGCTGGTAGAAGGCGCCGGCCTGGTTCTTTCCGCCCTTCAGGTCCACCGCGGTCTTTCCGCCCACGGAGGAGTCCACCATGGCCAGCAGGGTGGTGGGAATCTGGATGTAGTCGATTCCCCGCTGATAGGCCGCCGCGGCGAATCCGCCCAGATCGCCCGTGACGCCGCCGCCCAGGGCGACCAGCACATCTCCCCGGGTGATTCGGGCGGCGCACATGGCCTCCAGCGCCTCACTCCAGGTCGCGACCGTCTTGTGCGCCTCCCCGTGGGGAAAGGAAAACGGGACGGGAAAAAGCCCCGCCGCCTTCAGGGACTCCGTCACCCGCTCCCCGTACAGTTCTGCCACCCGATCGTCCGCGATCAGAAAGGCCTTCTCCGCCCCGGGGCAGACCTCCCGGATCCGCTCTCCCGCCTCCGCGAGCAGCCCCCGTCCAATCAGCACGTCATACGGTTTCCCCGCAGGGATATGAATCTTGTTCATAGAAACTGTGTCCCTCCCGAAATGTTGCGTCCCGGTTTATTTCAGCTCGCCCAGCAGGGATTCCCCGATGGTGCCCTCCGGCATGGCCACGCCGAAGTTCTCCGCCACCGTCGCCCCGATGACCGCGAAGGAATCCGTCTCCGGCAGCGCCCGTGCCGCCTTCATCTTCGGGGAATAGGCCAGGAAGGGCACCTTTTCCCGGGTATGATCCGTGCCGGTATAGGTCGGGTCATTCCCGTGGTCCGCCGTCAGGATCACCAGGTCGTCCTCCCGCAGCACCTTTTCCAGCTGTCCCAGCTTCTCGTCGAACCGCTCCAGCTCGCCCGCGTATCCGTTCACGTCCCGCCGGTGTCCCCACAGGGCGTCGAAATCCACCAGGTTGACGAAGCACAGGCCGTGGAAATCCTTCCGCGCGATTTCGATCGTCTGCTCCATGCCGTGGACGGAGCTCTGGCTCTTGTGGGCTTCCGTGATGCCCTCGCCCACGAAGATATCGTTGATCTTTCCCACGGAGATCACATCCAGCCCCGCGTCCTTCAGCGCGTTCAGGGCGGTGCGCCCAAAGGGCTTCACCGCGTAGTCATGCCGGTTCGCCGTGCGGACGAACTCGCCTTTCTTCCTTCCCACATAGGGCCGGGCGATCACCCGCCCCACCTTCCACTCGTCCTTCATGGTCAGCTCCCGGGCGATCTCGCAGCAGCGGTACAGTTCCTCCAGCCCGAAGGTCTCCTCATTGCCGCAGATCTGCAGCACGGAATCCGCGGAGGTATAGACGATCATATGGCCGGTGGCAATTTCCTCCTCCGCCAGCTCGTCGAGAATCTCCGTTCCGCTGGCGGCCTTGTTCCCGATCACCTTGTGCCCGGTGCGCTTTTCCAGCTCGTCCAGCAGCTCCTTCGGGAATCCCGTCTCCGTAAAGGTGATGAAGGGCTTCGTGGTCCACAGGCCCATCATCTCCCAGTGCCCGGTCATGGTATCCTTCCCCGCGCTGCGCTCATTCAGCTTCGCGGTGTAGGCGAGAGGATGCTTCGCGGGCGCGATTCCCTGCAGGGAGTGCAGGTTCGCCATGCCCCAGCGCTGCAGGTTGGGAATGTTCAGATGCTCCGCCTTCTGCGCGATATGTCCCAGGGTATCCACGCCGAAATCCCCGAATTTCTCCGAGTCCGCCATGGCCCCGACGCCCAGGGAATCCAGCACGATCACAAAAACCCGTCCGTATTGTTCCATTCCCGCGTCCTCCTTCTGTTGTCCGGAGCGTTTCGCGGCGCTCCGCCCGGCCGCGAACCCGGCCGCGCCGCGCACCTTCCCTCCGGTTCCGCGGATTTGCACCAGTATAGCACTTTTCCGCGCAAAAGAAAACCGGGTTCCTGATTCTCAGAAACCCGGCTTTATGGAGGTGCCATCCAGATTCGAACTGGAGAATAAAGGTTTTGCAGACCTTCGCCTTACCACTTGGCTATGGCACCGGAAAAAAATGGAGCGGTAGACGAGGCTCGGACTCGCGACCTCCACCTTGGCAAGGTGGCGCTCTACCAACTGAGCTACTACCGCAGAATGTGCCTTGGGGCGGAATCGAACCACCGACACTGTGATTTTCAGTCACATGCTCTACCGACTGAGCTACCAAGGCTTATGGCGACCCGGAAGGGGCTCGAACCCTCGACCTCCAGCGTGACAGGCTGGCGCTCTAACCAACTGAGCTACCGGGCCAAATTGATTGGTGGGAACAACAGGGCTCGAACCTGTGACCCCTTGCTTGTAAGGCAAGTGCTCTCCCAGCTGAGCTATGCTCCCATAGCCTGCCGCCGAAGCAACTCGGAGAACCTCCCTCGCAAGCGGCTTTGCTAATATAACCGATTTTTCCTCCCTTGTCAAGGACTTTTTCACTTTTTCTGCGCAGGCCGTGTTCACTTTTTCCTGCTCTGCCGGGTTGACACGTTCCCTGCGCAGCCGGCTTCCGCTTTCCCTGCGAAGCCAGGTTAGCACGTTCCCTGCACAGCCGGCTCCGGCCCCTCTTCCCCCGGTTCATTCATCTCATACGGAATTCACCGCCTCCCCCGGCCGGGAGAGGCGGTGATCCGAATAGTGTCCGTTGATTTAATCGAAGCAGTCTCCCACATGATTGATGGCCACATCCACGCCCAGCGGCGTTCCGTAGTCCTCAATGATGAGGTAGTTTTCCCCGCGCTTGCGTGTCGGAACGGGCTTGCCCTCCGGCGGAACCGTCTCCCGGTAGGTGGCCAGGCCGTTGGTAAACACGGTCGTCCCGCCGACCACGGTCACGCCCGTCTTGATGTATCCGGGCACATCATGCTCCGTCCAGAAGTACATCATGGGGATTCCGCCAACCATGAGGGGCAGATCGGTAATGGTCGCCTGCCAGCCGTTCCGTTCATTCAGCGTCACGCTCATGCCGTTGTTCAGCGTGATCGTAACATGATCGGGCCGGATGCCGGCGGCATTGTGATCGTCATCCCATATCTTCCGCACGCTGACGCTGGTTACCGGAATCTCTTCCGGCTCCGGCGTTACCTCCGGTTCCGGAGTCGGCGTCGGCGTGGGAGTGGGCGCAGGCGTCGGAGTGGGCGTGGGCGTGGGGGTAGGTGTCGGTGTCGGTGTCGGCGTGGGAGTGGGCGTCACTTCCGGTGTTGCGGGAGCGGGCTTCTCCTGAATATCGAACACCTTTTCGATGGTCAGTCTGCCCTTGCCTTCCGTATAGGGGTTCACGAAGTTCAGCTCGTCCGGCCCGTCGCCTTCCCCGCAGGTAACTTTCAGCGTTCCGTCGCCGTTGTCCGTCACGGTCACCTTCACGGTATACACCGTTTCATCGGTTCCGACGCCGCCGCGGGCTTCGCTCACCTCGCGGATCGTGTACACATGCTCGCCCAGATCCGCTTCCGTGTAGCTGATCGTCGGATAATGGATCTTTCCGGCTGCGTCGTTCTTCGCGATCCAAGTCTTTCCGGGTTCCGCCTTGGCTTCAGCCGCTGCTTCGCCTTCGGTTTCCTCCGCCGGAGTCACCTCCGTGATCTGGAATTCGAAGACATCCTCTCCGGTCATCTCCCGTCCCGCGATCCGCTTCTTTCCTTCGAAGGTGATGCTTCCGCTGGCCGCATAGGGGTTCACGAAATCCAGTTCAGTGGGCTGGTCACCTTCCCCGACGGTAACCTTCAGCGTTCCGTCGCCGTTGTCCGTCACGGTCACCTTCACGGTATACACCGTTTCGTCGGTTCCGATGCCGCCGCGGGCTTCGCTCACCTCGCGGATCGTGTACACATGCTCGCCCAGATCCGCTTCCGTGTAATTGATCGTCGGATAATGGATCTTTCCGGTGGCGTCGTTCTTCGCGATCCAGGTCTTTCCGGGTTCCGCCGAAGCTTCCGTTTTCTCCGCCGGAGTCACCTCCGTGATCTGGAATTCGAAAACGTCCTCTCCGGTCATCTCCCGTCCTGTAATCCGCTTCTTTCCTTCGAAGGTGATTCCGCCAAACGAATAATAAGTATATTCATTGACAAACCCGGCCGTCGCAATGGTTCCCGCCGTGCTCGTCGCGGCCGCCGTCGCCTGATTCTCCGCCACCGCCTGTCCGTTCACGGTCACCGTATAGTGATCCGCCAGCAGGCCGCTCTCCGTAAAGGTTACCACCGTACCCGCAGGCACATCGGAGATCGTCCAGACATAGGGTTCTTCCGCGGTTCCGCTGCCTTCCGCGTTCTCCACAGTGAACACATCATCATTATAATCGTTGGTGATCCGGAAGGTCTCCGGCAACTCGTTGATTCCGCTGAACGCCTTCGTGACCTGAACATCCGCCGTCTTCCGGGTGTTGGTGAATGCGGCTGTGTTGACCTCCGCGCTGATCTGACCGCTCCTGCTTTCTGCATCCGGAGTAAAGTCAGGATCAACTGCCTCGATCACCGTATAGCCGACACCCTGGGGCAGGCCGATCACTGTCAGGCTCTCTCCGCCCTTCACCTTGATTTCCGCCACGCCGCCCGTGAACGGAACGGATATTCCCTCCTGATCCGTCTCAAAGGTATGACTGATCTTCTTGTCCGTCAACTCAATCCGGAAGGTAAACTCCTTATTCTCTTCCGCCGGTACTGGCGTAATGACTTTCTTACTGATGGTCAGATCCCCGGTCTCCTGCTTGTTCAGGATCTTCGCCGGTGCTGTCGAGGATGCCTTCACACCTTCTTCAGGAATGTCAGATGTGTAGACAGCATAGCTGTCTTCCGGTAATGTCACATTAATCTCTTTTACCGTATACTCAATGCGCTCATAGTCATCCCCACTGGTGTCTGAGTGATAATACTCACCATCTGCATTTTTGCGATATGCGGGCAGATTCTTCCACAAGGCCTTCCAGACCTCAGTTTCTCCATTGCTGTCCTTCACACCATCAAGCGTAATATCTGCAATGAGATTTCCATCCTTATCCTTTGCCCGATTATTATCCGCCAACAGACGGAAAGTTACCTTCGTTCCTTCTGTCGGTTTGTTACTCCCATCGTAATTCAGCCACGTCTTGTCTGCTGTAACAGATGTTTCGGTGGCGTAGTTGTCGATTACTGCATTGCCAGGATACGCCACTTTTGTACGTTTATACCCTCCAGTCACGCGGATAAAATCCGCAAAATCGTAAACCGCACCATCATGTTCCATCCAGGATGCTGGCATAACACGGTCATCATCTCCTGCAGGCTCAACGATTCTCCCCTTCTCCGCTCTTGATACCTTGGCAATGATCCGGGCGGGATCCTCTCTAGAAATAACGAACTTGATGGTCACCGCTACATAGTAAGAGCCATAGAGAACCTCATCGTTGTTTTCTGGAACATCTTCCATGAAAATGTAAGTATATGTGGTTCCCAGGTGATTGGTTCCGGAATCATTAAAGGATACTGTCCACTTGAACGGATCATTGTCCAGTATAATCTTGGCTTGCTCACCATCCTTACCGCCAGTGGCCGTTCCTGTAGCCACAACTTTGTAGGGATAGTACTCAGGCCATATGCCGAACCAACCGAAGGTGCCCGCCTTCTCCTCGTAAACCTTGAAAGTGAAGCTTTCGCCTTCCTTCATATCGCGGTTGTGCAGCACCTTGCTAACCTCGGGCTGCCAGGTCACTTCGACGGGGCTGGGCTTATCGCCGATGATCACGGTGCCGTTGGAACCGATACCGCCACCCTTGGTCTGAGCGTTATTTCCGGTGATGATAACCGCCGCGTTCACGAAGGTATTGTCGGGGCTGCTGGTCAGATTGATGTTGCCGCCGCCGGCATCCATAGCTGACAGATCACCCTCTTCAATGGGTTCGCCGTCGGATCTAGCCCAGTTGTACTTCGAACCATTCATCATGTACTCAGAGACAGTAGCCTTTGCGCCGATACCAGTCTGCCGCATGAAGAAGTGCAAGTCATACTTGCTGTTTCCGTAAATGGCCGCACCGTTGCCCATATAAACAGAGGTACCGGACGTCTCGCAGGCCGCGATACCGCCGCCTTCACTGGCGGTATTGTCGGTAATCAACACATCGGTCAGATACAGCGTGCCGTTGCCCGTGCCGGACTGTCCGGAGCGCCTGCCGTTGACATAGATGCCTCCACCGCCGAACTCTCCGCCGTTGGAAGTGTTATTGGTGATATGTCCGGCGGTCATGTGGCTGGCATTGCCACCCTGGATGTAAATGCCACCGCCTTCTCTGGCGGATTCATTTTCATTAACAGTACCGCCGCTCATCTCCAACCTGCCGCGATCGCTGTTGTTCGCGGCATACGACGCGCCGGCCATGATACCGCCGCCGACGTCGGCGCTGATATTCTTGCTGACCACAGCGGCGCCGGACAGGTTCATGGTACCGTTGCAGGTGATCAGCACGCCGCCGCCACAGGCAGCTCGTTCACCGTAGTTCGCCACGTTTTCGGTAATGGTACCACCGCTCATGTTGAAGGTGCCGCCACTGATATGCACGCCGCCGCCATAGTTGCTGCGATTGCCGCTTATCTCGCCGCCGGTCATATTGACCGTGCCTTTGGCGTAGATGGCGCCGCCTCCCGTGTACTCACTGCCGTTCCAAGGATTGTCACTCTTGTAGTTGTTGCGCAACACGGTGCCGTCTTGAATGTTCAGAATACCGGTGGAATAGATGATGGACGCAGACGCGGACAGGCCAGCTTCGCTGCCACCGTCCAGCACCACGTTCTTCAGCGTCAGGGAGCCGGAGTTAGACACCATTAGTCCACGATTGCCCGGGTCACGATTCAGAACAATGGGATCATCTTCGGCGCTATTCCATTCCTCCGCTTCCGTGATTTCGACAGGATTGAGCACATACACGGTATAGCTGCCGGTCAGCGTCTTTTTAAATTCTTTCGGAATCGTATGTGTAACCTTTGCGGTTGTAAGAATCGGCTGAAGCTTGGAAGCGATCTCAGGCGCGAGCACCTCTTCCGCCGCGTCCTCCTTGCCGCCCTTGCCGCCCATAAACTCAGACAACTGGGCGAACGTGTTGAAGGGGGCTGTCCTGCTGCCGTCCGGACCGCTGGTAACCTCGCCCGTCGTTTCATCCTTAACCACAGGGATTACGGGCGTGCCGGCGATGTACAGGTCGCCCTTCGGTTCGGTGCTGTTCAGGTAGAACACCTCTGGCGTGTCGCCCTCCTTCTCCGTGAGCAGCTCATCCAGTTTAGCGGCACCGGTGCAATCTTCCTTATTGGCGTTGATATAAACCTTTTTACCCTTGGGTACATTAGCGATGGCCGAGACCACACCTTCCCCGACAGCTGATCCAAAGTAAATGGTCTCCAGTTTTTCCCCTGTCAGCGCATTTTCCGGAAGGCTATCCGGGATCTGAATCAGCGCAACCGTCTGGGCGTTTTCGAACAGCTCTCCAGCCACCAAGCAGAGCTTGCCGTCGACAATCACATTCGCAAGCGCTGTGCAGCCGGAGAAAGCGTCCTTGCCCACCCCCAACTCAGTCTCATTGGTGAACACCGCTTGAGTAACCGTCGTATTGCCCTTGAACGCTTCCGTCTGGATAGCGGTCACAGGGTATTTCTTGTCGTCCCTGGTCTTTCCGGAGAACTCAAGCGTCGTTCCGGTATAAGCCGCGGTTCCATCTTCGGCCGTCCCATCATATATCCCGGTGATCACCGCTCCGGTAATCTTATCTTCCTCGTCTCGGGTCAACTCGTACCAGAACATGTCATCGTGGTATGTCATACCCGTGCAGTAAGCTGTCGCAAAAGGACTGAGGCTGCCCACATGGAAGCGAACCTCTGTCAGTTTATCAGCCGTTGCAGTTGAATTCTCTCGGGTAATCCTGAAGGATTCGACAGCAGAGCCTGTGTGATGGTAGATATACAGATGCCAGGCTGTAGCGGGTATGTCTGTAATAAGGGCTACATCCGCAGCCTTCCCTGTGACAACTTCGCCGTAGATATTCTCCAGATGCAGATCGTAGTGCTCCACGACTGGGGATTCGAATTCATCGTAATCGTTCACGATCTTCTCGCTGATTTCCGCGTTCTCGCTCGCCGACGCTTTGACCAGCATAGTACCGATCATGGCTCCCGCACCCTTAGCCAGGGTCACCTGACCAGCGTCGCTCTCCACGGTCTGCTCTGCCTCGCAGACGGAGTTCAGCTTCGGGCAGCCCTCAAAAGCCGCTTTGCCAATCAGCACCTTGGCATCGCTGTTCTTCACCTCGACGCGCTCAAGCGCTGCGCAGTTCTTCAGCGCGCCAGCCGCAATTTTGATCTGGGCAGCCGCACCGTTCTCGAAGACGATCCCCTCGAGGAACTCATTGTCCTCCAGCAGTCCAGCTGGAATCTCCACTTCAGTGGTATCGGTGGAGGTGATGTGCAAAGTGAAGCCGTCGCTGGCAGCCCCACCGTTAAATGGCAGGTTCAGGCTTCCTACGCCGGCGGCGGACGCGTCCGCTCTTAGCTGTGCCTTGATTTCAGTGATATCATCAACATAGTTCAGGGCAGCCTCGATGGAAGCGAATGGCATCGACTCGGTTCCGTCGGAATCTTCACCTGCATAGTCCGGATTGATATAAATGTCGGAAAGAATGCCGTCTGTGAAGTATGCCGTGACATGGTTCGGTAGCGCGCCATTCTCGTCGATGACTTTGCTGCTGGGCATGTTGAAGTACATGTGCACCGTATTGCTTCGATCCGCCCAGACAATGTACTCGTTCAGCGAAGTGGTCCCGCCATTGTTACCAACATAGACAAATGTCTTCGGTGCTGTGGCGGGTTCCATTGTTCCTCCGCCGAACACCTCAGTACCGAAGGTGTTTACACCTTTCTGGAATACTGCGGCCGCCAGCTTAGGCAAACCGTAGTAAGCACTTTTCTCCACCGTGCCGGTCTTGCCGGTGATGATGATCTTTGTCAGTAAGGGGTTCTGGTCGTTTTCACCCCACCAGGAGCCAAAGGCACTGTCAGTGATCGTATCAATGTCGCCGTCGAAGGTCAGCCCGGTGAGGTTTACCATGTGAAAGAAAGCGCGGCTGCCAATGGTGGCATTGTCGGTCTGGAAGGTGAATTCTCCCTTCAGGGCCGAGTTGTCGAAGGCGTTGTTTCCAAAGGATTTAATCCTGGTTTCACCCAGAGAGAATGTCTCAAGTGCGGGGGTGTAGTCAAAAGCATTACTCCCGATACTGATGGAAGCATTCTCATAAGTTCCAGCAATGAATTCCCTCAGAGCTGTATTCCCGCTGAATGCGCGGGAACCGATGCCGTTGACAGGTGTATTGCCGATATTGAACCCGGTCAACTTAGAGCAATATCCAAAGGCCCAATCGCTGATGTTGACAGGAGAAGATCCGGACTGTCCGACAATGAAGCTTTCCAGTGCTTTGTCATTGTAGAATGCACACCAGCCTATGCCGCTGATGGCTCCTGTAATTGTAACATTCTTCAGTGCGGACATTTCCCGGAATGCATTGTCACCAATCGAGACAGCGGCCTTATTAGCGTTGTCGATCTCGATCGTTTCCAGGCTGGAAAGATGCTGCATCGCGCTGTTGATGATATTGGCACTGCCATGATAGGTGACGGTCTTGACAGCATTGCAATTACTCAGAAAATTAACGCCCAGAATGCTCTGTTTCGAGCAGGTCAATTCCACCGTCTCCAGAGAGGCGTTGCTTTGGATATACGTCTCGGTAGTTGTCAGTCTGCCGTCAATGTTCAGCTTGAGATTTTCCAGTTTTTCATCGTTGCAAATGACTGTACCGATCGTGCTGAATTGAACCTGTCGATCGCCTGTAATGCTGGTCACGTTCGGTATATCGGACAGCGAGTTGAGATTAAGTCGAAGAGCCGTCTCGCCATCCGCAAATGCGAGAGTTTTGATTCGCGTCTCGTCTTTGAAAGCCTCCTGCTGAATCGCGACAACCGGATATTCCTTACCATCCAGAGTTGTGCTTACGGGAATAATGTACTTGTCCGGATCTGCTTCAGGATCAAAATGTTCTGCGTCTACCAGACCTGTGATCTCCGCCGTGTCATTCACAATAGCATAGGTATAGATTCCATCGTCTTTCTCTATAATGGCGGAAGAGCCTTTGATCACAAGTCCATAGGGCAGGTATTTATGTGAACCAAGGTCATACAGGTCGTAGGCAATACCTTCCTCGGGATACGTCGTGGTTACGAATTCAAACTCATTGCCGTTGTTCACGAAGATTCCCGGTACTGAATTATCGTTCAGTACCGCGACCGTATTACTTGGAATCGTCACGCCTAAACTGGCCATAATATCAGAAAGGGTTATTTTCTCTGTCTTGGTGACCTCATAGACATAGTCCTGCTCAAGGATCACATTATAAACCCAGTCTCTGACATTATCATCCCAGTCATAGATCCAGATGCTGCCGCCTGTACTATAGGGAATTGAGTTCAAATTGGAAAGGTTTAGAAGATCGCCAGATACATTTATCGAATCAGGATCAGGATAATAGAAAGCAAAATCACTTTTGAAATAGCTGCCCAGCATTTGCTGCATGGTCATCGTATCCCGGCCTTTCAGATGCACATAGTAATATTGTGCGTCTGTCACGCCAACGACGATGGGTTCTCCGTTGATCAGCCAGATGGTCAGCGTCTCGTTGCTGTTGAAAGGAGCTTCACTGGTGAGAAGAAAATCCTTCTCCCCGGCATCCATGTTTTCGTGACCGTTGTAGGTGATCAATCCGGACACCTGCTGTACGGTGACCAGGTGTTCATCCGTGAACTCAACGCGCTCTACATCCTTCACGTCCAGCAGCGCGTCGCCGTTCATGATCTGCAGCTGCTCGATCAGCTCACTCAGCAGAATCTGGCTCTCGCCGGGGATGCTGTAGTCGATACCGTTATAATGGAAGTCAACGGTATAGGCCAGGCCGAAGATGGAGAATCCGTCCGTATGAAAGGTAACCGTTTTATTCTGGACCGAAGTCTCTTCGATGATTTCCGGAGTGACACCGGCATTCACGGTTCCTTCCGCGGTGCCTTCAAAATGGATTACCTGCAGGTTCTCCGCATCCAGGTTTTCACCGGCGCGGATGGAAACCTTCACGTCCGTGCTGGGCTGATAGCGATGAGTCTGATCATTTTTGTCAACGATGCTGATTTCATACAGACCGGGAAACTCGACGGAATCCGCGTCCAGCGCCTTCGCCGCCTTCTCCTGCAGCAGCGGATAGCGCTCATCATTCTCACCGATCTCCGTAGCGATCAGCTTCGCATCCTTCGGGATATCTGCGCTTTCCCCGTATTCCACGGTCACATAGTAATTGCGGCCATACGCGCGGATCTGTTTCGTGATGGAAACCGTAGTCGTCACCGCGTAGGTGGAGAAGGAATCGGCGGAGAAGGAAACGCCCTCCGGATTCTCCCCGGAGCCGGTGGTTTCCGCGTTCACGGGCTCCGCATTGAACTGATCGTCAAAGTGAAGCACATGAATGTCTTCCTCCGGGGCGATGCTGGCCACGTCGTCCAGCAGGATCAGCACCTCCACCGCGGATTCCTCAGGCTGAATCCTCTCCTCCCCGTTCACAAAGGAGATGTCAAAGAACCGCTGATAGGATCCGGTCTTTGTCCAATCGTCCGTAACAGCTTCTTCCGCGCCGCGGACCAGGTTGCTGTATCCGTCCATCCCCTGCCGGATTTCCTGAACGTTCATCACGGTTCCCTCGGGGAACACATGATCATCGAAATAGACAAGAATAGTGTATCCGTCGCCGGATTCCTCGAAATGATCCGCTTCCAGGTAGGAAACGGGAGCATCTTCCTCTTCCGCCGGTTCCGTCGCCTCTCCATCTTCCGGCATCAGCGATTCCGCGTTTTCATCAGCGGTCTCACTGGCTGTGACATCGGCATCCTCGCCGTCCGCAGCTTTCTCCGGCTTCCCCTCTTCCGCGGGGGCATCCTCATCCTCAGATTCCGGTTCCTCTGCGGATTCATCTGCTTCCGGATTCGTCTTCGGAGCTTCCTGTTTGGCTTTCTTCAGAATCTCGATCTCAATCTCATCGTTTCCGGACGCGGCGAAAACTTCATACTTCCCATCCTTCAGTTCAATGGAAAGAATGTACTCATTCTCTTCCCGTTCGGCGTCATACTCCTTCGCCTGCTCATCGTTCCGCGCAATGGACAGAGCGAAACTCTTCCGGGAAGAAGCTTTCAGTGCATATTCCTCATCGAAGGGAACCGTAAACTGCAGAACGAAATCATCGTCCGCGGTGATCGTCTCCCGATCCCCGACGGAAATCTCCCGGATCTTCTTTTCTTCCGCGGGAGTCTCCTCTTCCGGCTCCTCCACCGGTTCGGCAGGAGCAGGATTCTCCGGATTTTCAGAAGGCTCAGCGGGCGGAGTATCAGTTACGGAATCCGCGGGGATCTCTTCCGTCGGCACATCTGTCGGCTGCTCTTCGGAAGGCTTTTCGGTTTCCGGGGACGTTCCGTCGTTCTCCTGCGCCCCTTCCTCTACGCCATCCTGAGCAGAAGGATGATCTTCTTTCTCACCGCCGGCATGCTCAGATTCCTTTTCGCTTTCCGGGTTCGTATCCTCATCGGATTTATTCGTTTCTTTCGGCGCCGCTCCAGGTTCATTATCGGTCTGTGTTTCGGAAGCGACAGGTTGATCGGAAGAGCCGGTATCATCGTCGTTCCGATTGTCCATACCGTCTGATTCATACGTATTCCGAGAAGCGTTCTCATCGGGATCCGCCGGAGTCTCCGGTTCAGAGGCAGCAGGATGCTTCCCGCCTCCCTCTTCCGCTGGCGAATCTTCTTTCTCCTCTGTTTCGACAGTTTCAGAAGTCAGAGTCTCCTCCCGTGTTTCCATCTGATTGGATTCGGAGCTGTAGTCCGCCTCGTCATCCTCCGTTTGCGCGGATGCCTGCACATCCTCTTCCTCGGGTTCCACAGCATCAGAAGGCATGGAGGCGGTATCCGCGGAATCGTCCGCCACCTCCCCGTCGGATTCCGTCTCCTGAGAGGTCTTTTCCGGGAGAGTCTCCGGAGTCTTATTCTCCTCCGTTTCGTCCAGAGCATCCGAAACCTGCTCCTCCCCGATCTTCGCGATCAAATTGGAGTATTCCGGATCAGATTCCGTCTCCGCCGCGTAAACCGGCACGGAAACAGGAACCACGTTGCTGAACAGCATCGCGACCGTGCACAGAACCGCCAGAAACCGTTTTGTCTTGCTCATGACTCTCGCTCCTCGCTGACTCTTCTCGACTCTAAAAGCTCAAATCCCAAATTGGATAAATATCGCCACTAATCCATAAATATCATACACTTTCCATATACGAATGTCAACGTTTTCAGGCCTTTCGTAAACCAAAAACAGGCCGCCATCTCCGGTTCAAAAAGAGACGGCAGTCTGTTCTGTATTATTCATTGAAAATGATGACTGAGTCATTTCTCCTCTGTCCTCATCATACAGATTCCGGAATCCGTTTTCAGCACCTTCGTCGGGCTTGTCAAAAAAAGCGCAGCTCCTCTTCTTCTCATGTGACTGAATTGCCGCCCCTCCCAGCCGGGAGAGGCGGCAATGTTTCGCAAAGTGTTTTTCTTGTTTAATCGAAGCAGTCCCCCACATGATTGATGGAAACATCCACCCCCAGCGGTGTTCCGTAATCCGAGATGATCAGATAACTGGGTTTCTTTTGAGGCGGCAACGGCTTCCCTTCCGGCGGTTCGGTCTCCCGATGCGATGCCAGTCTGTTGGTGAACACGGTTACTCCGCCGATCACCTTCACGCCGGCATTGATATATCCGGGAACCTCCTGCTCCTTCCAGAAATACACCATCTGCAGTCCGCCGACCTCCACCGGGAGATCGGATACGGTGGCCTGCCAGCCATTCTCCTCGCTCAGTATGACGCGCGTGCCGTTGTTCAGCGTCATGACAACCTGCTTCGGCCTCAGGCCTGCCGCGTCATGATCATCGTTCCAGACTTTCCGAACCGTAGCGCTCGTCTTCTGCCCCGTCTTCGCGTCCTCCGGAATAATCTCCTGTTCAGGAACCGGAGTCGGCTTCGGCGTAGGTGTTGGCGTCGGGGTTGATGTGGGCGTCGGAGTCGGAGTAGGAGTAGGCGTCGGTGTTTCCGTCGGTTCCGGCGTAATCATGACCTCTGTCTCCCTGATCTCAAAGATCTTCTGGATCTCCAGCCTGCCATTCTCCGGAACATAAGGATTGATGAATTCAACCTTCTCCCCGTCGCTGTAAGTAATACTGACTTTCAGCGCGCCCTTCCTGTTGTCCTTCACCGTCACCGTCGCTGTATGGGTTCCGCTGTCCGGGATGGTGCCGGCCATCTGCGCCGTTTCAGTAAAGGTATAAACAAAGCTCCGTTCTTCGTCTCCTCCCAGATCGCTCTCATCGTAAAGAATGTCTCCAAAGAGGAAATCCGCAACAAATCTGTCTTTCCTGAGCGGAACATCAATCTCCGTCACTTCCGGCAGCGGGACACCCTCTTCCGCGGAGATCTTCACCTTCAGGGTATCACCCTCTTCGAACATGCGATTCCGGATTATCTTATGTCCGCTGAGCCTGGTCTGTCCTGCAGCGTGGTAGGTGTTGATGAATTCAATTTCCTCCCCGTCGCTGTAGACGACCTCGGTTTCCAGCGCTCCGATTCCGTTGTCCCGGATCGTGACGGTCACGGTGTGCGTCCTGTCATCCAGGGCTGTTCCCGCCATCTCGGCCTTCTCCGTGATGGTATAGGTGAAGGTCCGCTCCTTCTCACCGTCCAGATCGCTCAGGTCATACACAATCTCGTCGAAGAGGAACTCCGCAGTGTTTTCTCCTTCCTTCAGCGGAACTCTGATCTGCGTCTTTTCCGGAAGTCTTACACCCTTATCCGCGGAGATGATTACCGTCATGACATCGTTGCTGATAAAGCTCCGGTTCTGAATCACCTTGCGGCCCTTCAGCTGAACCTTGCCTTCCGCGGAATACGGATTAACGAATTCAGTTTCATCTCCGTCGCTGTAGACAACCGTGGTTTCCAGATCTCCAGCTCCGTTATCCCGAACCGTCACGGTAGCGGTATGTATCTCGCTGTCCGGTTTTGTTCCGGGCATCTCTGCCGTTTCTGTGATGGTATAGACAAAGACCTGCTTCGTCTTCCCAGCCATATCGCTCAGATCGTAGTCAATCTCGCCGAAGCTGAATTCCGCCGTATACTCGCCTTCCTTCACCGGTACATCTATCTCGGTGATCTCCGGCAGTCTCACGCCTTCCTCCGCGGAAACCGTTACCTTCAGCGTATCATCCTTGCCGAAAGGCCGGTTCTGGATCACCTTGTGTCCTCTCAGAGCCGCCGTTCCTTCCGCGTGGTAGGTGTATTTGTTGATGAATTCAGCGGTATTCCGGTATTCCGTCTCATCCTCGGTTTCAGAACCTGTCTCTGTTTCAGATCCTGTTTCCGTTTCTGTACCAGTCTCCGTTTCAGATCCTGTCTCGGTTCCTGAGCCAGGCTCCCTTGCGGATCCCGTTTCCGTCTCTGTCCCCTTCTCTGTTTCGGAGCCCGTCTCCGTTTCGCTATTCGTTTCCGGTTCAGTATTCGTTCCCGGTTCGGAACCCGTTTCATCGTCAGTCGATGTTCCCTTATCCATGTTCCGATCCTTCGCCGTAATCGTGACGATTGCGCTGTCTTCCGTCGTTTCGGTTCCGTTCGCAACCAAATAATAACCTTTGGCCTGGATCCCGGTTTCCGTGAAGGTAATCACCGTTCCGGTCGGCACCTCACGAATCGTCCAGCAGAAGGGATCCTCCGCCGTGCCGCTTCCGTCCGCGTTGCGCGCGGTGAAAACATCCTGATTGTAATCGTTGGTAATGCTGAACTCCTTCGGCAGCCGGCCGATTCCGCTGAACACCTTGGTAACCCGGACGTCCACCCTGTTGCGGATGTTGGTGAATTCGGCTTCGCTTGCTTCCGGACCGACTGTTCCGCTCTGTTCAGCCGACTTGGGCGTAAAGAAGGGATCCTCCAGTTCCGTCACGGTGTACCGTATGCCCTGCGGCAGCCCGGTAATGGTCAAACTTTCGCCGCCCCGGATCCGCACTTCCGCGATGCCGCCGGTGAACCGGACTTCAGTTTCTTTCTCAGAATCGCCTTCCCGTTCGATTCCCTGGAAAGCATAATGGATGTTTTCGTCCCCCAGCGTAATCCGGAAGGCAAACTCCTGATTCTCTTCCTCCGGAATCGGGGTTTCTACCGTTTTGCGAAGGATCAGTTCTCCGGTTCTCTGCCGGTTGGTGATCGCCGCGGAATGCGCCTTTGTAACCCCGCTTCCCTCTTCCGGCTCATCGGAATCATAGATGGCATAGCTGTCTTCCGGAAGCTCCAGCAGGATTTCCCGGACAGTGTATTCAACCTTCTCGGCGGAATCGCCCTCTTCCCCGCCCGTTCTGTATTCAGGCAGATTCTTCCACGTTGCCTTCCAGCTTTCGAATTCGCCCTCCGCGGAGTTCGCGTTCAGTTCCCCGTCCTTCTGGCCGTCCAGCACCACCGTTCTGCCTGTGGTCTTCCCGTCCGCGAACAGTTCAAACGTCACCTTCGCTCCGTCCGGGGATGTTTTCGTGCCGTCATAGTTGACCCAGATTTTCTCTGCTTCGAGCGGTCTGTAAATGTTTTTGACTTCCGTGACAGGCGGCTCCTTCAGATCATCGCCGTATGTCACGTTCAGCTTGCCCGCTTCCCCGTCCGAGACGTGCAGCGTGACAACCTGATCCGCAGCGTAGGTCACGCTCTGCCAGGTCCATTTCCCGTCGTATTCCTTCCTCTGATCCTCCGAAGCATCCCTGTAGAGAAGCGTCTCGCCGCCGTCTGTGACGAAGGCTTCCTCCGGAACCTTCTCGTGGAGGATATAGCGGAAGTCCTTTCCGCTCCAGCTCCCGTCTCCGTTCATCAGATCCGCCAGGAGGAAATGAAGTTCAAAGGATGCGGGCTCTCCGGATGTGACCGTCCTCTCCAGTCTTTCCTGAGTGCCTTCCGCGGTCCGCAGCGGAGCGCCGTCGGCAGCGGTCAGCTCGAAGGTAAAGCTCTCTTCGGGCAGGAAACTCCGTCCGTCAATTATCTTTCCTGCCTTGATTTCACCCGCTCCTTCGGCTTCATAGCTGTTGCTGTAAATGGCCCTGTTGAATGTGCCGTATGTTACGGTGGGAATCAGCTTGTAGGTGAAGGTCTCGTCCAGTTTGGCCGTCACCTTGATATTGATTCTGTGCGTATCGTAGGTGTAGCCGTTCAGCTTCCAGGTGTAATCATTCCGATGGGTTCCGTCGCCGTACTTCACTTCGGGATTCACGGGCGTTCCGTCCGCGCCGCAGGCCACGGCCTCCGCGGGAATATCCTCCAGCAGGTAATAGTTCCGCGTCTCCCGGTCCACCAGGCCGCCCTTTTCGCCCAGATCCTCAACGGTAACCTCATTCGAAAGATACGACCCGTCGGGCTGATCCATCCGGATCGTCTTGACCGGTGTGTTATCCATTGCGTCATAAAGGGTGAAACTGAAGGTGCCCTGCTTTGCGCCCTTCTGATTCAGACGTTTCTCAATTTCCACCGCAAAGCCGATGGGATCGGTTCGATACTCATTCTGGAAGTATTTCTGGTTGAATTTGGACCATTCGTTTTCCTTTTCGGCATCCTGGTAGAGCGTTTCGGCGCTCATGGAATAGTCGTTGGGATCGCCCGTCATGACGATCTTGACCCGTCGGGCTGATGCATCGTATTTGATCTGTTCGATCCAGGGATCCTCCGCCAAGGCTGCGGTTCCGTCCGGCTTCAGCTCCACAAGGGTATAAAGGAATTCTGCGGTGATCTGGTCCGTCACCTCGTTCAGCTGTCCCTTCGAAATCAGCGCGTCCCAGGAGAGCGGAACCGAGAAGGACTTATACGCTTCATCCAGCGGGCCGGAGGTGATGGTCACGGTATCCGTATCCGGCATGGGCTGTCCCGGATCATCCGGAATCAGCCTGAAGGTATAGGATTCCGAAAGACCCATTCTGCGATATTTTTCCTTGTCCGGCCACCAGATTTTCTTGGACGCCCTGATACCGGCCTTGATATTCTCCGGCTTGAATTGATTGTTGAAGGAAATGGTACCAACCGCGTCGGCCTGGACCTGCTGGCCGTCCACAGTCACGTCGGCCTTCACGCCCTTCACCTTTTCGTCGTAGTTTACCTTCACTTCAATATGGTGAACCGTATCATCATAGAATATCCCCTTGGCCTTCCATCGGAGCACGGTTTCCCCAAGCCGCGCGGCGCGCTCCGCTTCGGTCCATGTCCTGTATTCGCCGTAATGAACCACTACGCGCTGGTTGCCGATCACAACCTTCATGCGCTCGTCATTGGGCTTGTAACCGACGGCGTTGTCCGGGATCTTCTCATAGAGATCATAACGGAAGGTTTTCCCGTCGTCCAGATGGGTGTAGGTTCTGTTGAAAGGAAGGATGTCTCCGCTGGTCACCTCCGCCTCTTCATCCTTCGGATTCTCGGGATCGGTGATCTCCGTCAGATGGAAGGTAAAGCTGTCGTCATCTTCCCAGTTCTTTCCCGTCAGGTTTTTACTTACGGGAATGCGAACCGAGACTTCGCTTTCATAGGCATTTCTGAAGATGCCGTCCCACTCCGTCTCCTCATTCCGGTCATTGATCCGCGTATAGGTCCATACCGCGGAGAGATTGCCGGTTCCGTCATCGGTCACCCGGGCGCGAGCAATTCCCTGCGTCCTGTCATAGATCACATGCGGTTCCGTCTCCGTCGGAATCTTTTCGGTGACGCGATAGCAGTACTCCCGCCCGATATCCTTCGTCTCGAAGGAGAAGGGGCCGAAGGTCACCGCGCCTTCCCCGTTGTTGGGAATGTTTTCGGTTGTTTCCGGCATGGGCGGCATTTTGTCCGCTTCCGTAATCACCTTCTTTCCGATGGGATCATAGGGTTCAATTTTGAACTTGAACTCGCCTTCAGTCAGCGGCCTGCCCTGCATATGCTTGTGCAGCGTGAAACTGCCTTCTCCGTTGGATTTATACTGGTTTTCAACCGGCACCAGCTTCAGGCGTTCCCTGTTTTCACGGGTTACAGCCACGGGGGTCTGGTCAAGCGTATAGAGTTCAGACGGCACGCTCTGCTCCACACAGATGTATGTTTCACCTCCGAGCACATTCATCTGGATGCGGCCTGCGGCATTGGTGGTTCTGACGGCCATCAGTTTATACCCGGCATAATCTCCATCCAGCTCGTAGGCGGGCTTATTGCCCTCAAGGGCCTCATAAGTCTCCGAAGGCATGAACTCCATTTCTTTTCCGGAATAAATCGCAAATACCACGCCTCCGATGGGCCGCTGATACTGATCCTGCTTCTGAATGCGGAAGCTCCAGTCATCATGGCGGTTAACGCTTTCCAGCTTAAGAACCACGCTTGAGTCATACGTGAAGGTATGGCTCTTCCCTGCTGTTCCGCCGATGGATACGGATTCAAAATGATCCGCGGGCAGTTCAAGGAGGGTATACTTTTCTCCGGGAATCATGATCCATTCACCGGTTGTATAGACACTGTCCTTGTAAATCTGAACGGTCTCCGGGTTGTTGAAGGATATATCTTCCTGGGATTTATGCTCTCCTGCGGGAACCGTGACGCTGACCATGGCGTAATCGCGTTTCGCTGCCCTGATTTTTTCGATCGGGTTCTCATCCTGGCTGATGGCCACCGCGGTGCCCTTGTAGAGCACATACTGGAATGTTACATCTTCTCCGGTTTTGTAGGCAGCGTTCTGTCCGTCAACCAGCGATTTGCTGATGTGAAGCAGATCAGGAATCCGAACGCCCACCAGCCGCGGTGCGGCCTCTCCTTCGATCCCCGCCGGACCCGCGAGCTTGTATTTGTATCCGAAGCCGTTGTAAGCAATCTTCCCGGGTTCAGCCGCCTCATCGATCCGGCCGTCAAATTCCATGAACAGCTCGCCATCGGGCGGATACTGCTTGCAGGCCGCGGTCTTGTCATGGAACAGAAGCCGAATGGAATGAATATCCTCCGTGGACGCCAGGGCCTCGCCGCTCCATTCCTGCCAGTCTCCGGTATGTCCGATATTCCAGTCACTTGACGCGAAGGTGGTTCTGGAACTGAACTGAATCTCGTAATCCTTCTCTGCTCCGCGCTCCAGCTCAATTCTGTCTCCGTTCTCCTTCACGACCCAAAGCCGGAAATTGGGATTCTGATCCAGCCATACGCGGAACGCGCTCTCCCGTTTATCCCTGACATTGAATACGGTGTGATCCCCCACCTCCGGCAGATTGTCAAGCAGCACAAATTCCCGGATGGACATCACGTTGGTGTTCTTGACCGAAAGCGTGTAGGTTACCACGCGGCTTCTGTCCTGAACCGTGATATAGTTGGGATTGGATTTTGAATCGGTCCGGTTCGCCGGTTTTTCCTTCTCCCGGATTGCCTTCAGGGAGGTCGTGCTTCCTCCGTAGGAAGATACAACCTGGGCGTTGCTGATGACGCTTTGATTATGTGTATCGCTGTAAGGGGATGCATACGTCACGGTATTTCCGTGATTGGTCTGACCGTCCCAACTCTGTTCCAGAGGAGTAAGATAGGCGAAGTTAACCAGAACCGCGTTGATCCGGGTGGCCATGATGTACTTCGTGGTATAGGTCAGTTCCACCTCGCCCCCGGAGGGAATGTTCATCGCCTTCTCGGGGAAGCGGATGCTGAGCACCTCGTTCCCGTCCTCATCCAGATGAATCCGAACCTGTATTTCACTTCCCTTGAAGTGAAGCACCGTCGGCTCTTCCGCGTCGATGGTCAGGGACGCCTGTTCCCCTTCAGCGCTGACCAGCGTCATGCGGCTGCTGGCTGCCGCGGCGTTCAGGTCATCATCGGATACCTCCTGCCCGTTTTCATCCACCTTGCCGCGCTGAATGGTAAAAAGGAGTTCCGGTGCGGCCGCGGTTTCGCCTGCCAGGTTGTAACTCTGCCGGTAGCACACATCGCCCACGAAATTGTAGGGGGCTGGCAGCACATCAGTAATGGCATAATCCACGATGGACCGCTCACCGCTGTTCATTCCTGTCACCGACCAGATCAGCTGTTCCTCTGAATTGACGCTGGAAGGCGCGGGTTCCTTTACCTTGCCGTCGATCGCGATGACCCTCTTCAGGTACTTGTTGATTCCGGGCAGGATGTCTCCCCGCCGGATCGTCACTTCGGAGCACAGCCACTGGGTCGTGTTGTCCGAAGAAGCGGCACAGCCTTTCCCTCCGGCTGTCACGTTGTCGATGATCTCGCAGTCGCCATTGTTCTGCCGGGGGTTGGCTCCGCTCACAGCTGAGGGACTGCTGGTTGAATCCGCCAGGAACAGTCCGGTATGGTAATAATCCCTGTAGGGCATGGCAACCGCGTTGGTCGCTTCATTATCCGTTTCTGCCGCCTCGTTGTCCACGGAGCAGAGCATCATCATGACCGCGGCCTGACCGGGCCTCAGGTAGTACTCCTTCTGGCCGGTATAGCTGTTGTACTGATTGTCCGGCTGGAGGGTAATGGTCACGCGTTCCCGGCCGTCCACGGTCTGCGTGCTGTAGCTGAGTCCGAGCGAATTCGGATAAATGACGGTGGGACCGTCATTTCCCCTGTTCACTTTAGCTAACTTATCGCCGTAATAGCTGGTGTCGTACGCCTGCGTCACGCTGATCAGTTTGAATCCTCTGGGCAGCACATCCTGCAGCGGGCTCAGGTAAAGATTGGTATATCCTCCGTTGTGCAGTGTAATATAATAGTATACTCGGGTTTCCGTCACATCCCCGTTTTCGTACATTTCACGGGAATTGTCCGCCGTCTTGTATCGGGTCGTGCCATTCTGATCGCGGACGGCCGTGGCGTAAACGCCCTTCTGCAGGCGCACAACCGCCTTATCCGCCAGGTCATGGCTGACGGCTTGCTTGCTGAACTGTCCGGAGGTGTTCTTCACGTACAGCGTGTTGTTCAGGATGTTGTTGGTCTTGTCGTGTACATAGGTATCCCATCCCGTCCCCGTCGGGAAGGTCACCTTGACATAGACATATCCGATGCCGTTCTCCGTGTCGGTACAGGTCATGGAGAACCGGTTGTCGTCCCATTTGATACGGTATTCGTCACTGAAGCCGTTTAACGTGTACTTTTCTATCTTCCATTCATTCTCGCCGGTAACATCGAAATGGTCATAATAGATCCAGACATTTTCATCCTTCACCCAGCTGAAGCCGACCGCTCTGGGCAGCACGTCATAGAAATCTGCGCCCGTGAGGGTAAAGTCCTTTTTCCTGTCGTTCGCAAACCGAAGGCGGTACACGACCGTCTTGCCCTGGGTGATATTGCAGTACTCATAGCCGGGGCGGGTATCGCCGACCTCGTCCACGATGCGCTTGCTCCATTCGCGGACAAGCGCTTCCGACTGTACGAGCCCATAGTTTGTGCTGACGGAATCATAAAGCCTGTGGCCCTGATGATCGCCCAGCCAGGATTCGTTGGTGCAGCTGGTAATCGGATAGCCTACCTGCGCATTCGTCAGGTCATTCATCCAAACCCTGGCCTTGTACTGAATATTCTTGTTGTAACTTCCCTGATAGTCGGTCAGATACCAGAAGATCTTGGTGTCATATCTGCCTCCGGACAGGGACTGTACCTCCACATGATCCGCCCAGCGGTCCCCGGTCCAGACCTTGGTATATGTGCCTTCGCGGGTCAGCAGATAATAATCCGTGCCGTCCAGGCGGTAGGTTTCCAGACCCGCTGTCCAGTCCTGTCCCGCGTTTTGCGCAACGGGCACCAGCAGGGCCTGCCGGTTGGTCATGTGGTCCGTCAGGGGCATCAGGGCATAGGCCGCTTTGCCGTTGTGCTGCGGGTTCACCGTGTACTGAACCGCGTCGTAATAGGTTTGATCCGGCACCGCGTCGTCCTCGTAGGCATAAATCCGTTTGGTAGATACCACGCCGGAGACGGACTTGTAAAGATATGCTTCGCGGTAGTGATAGGGCATCGCCGTTGCGCTTGCCTTTCTGGTTCTCTCTTTCTGGATCTCCGCCAGGTTATAGGCGTATTCATAGCTGGAGTAGGTATTCGGTTCGTATTCACGCTTGTCCCCGTTGATTCGCATGAAGGTATCCTTGAATCGGGTGGGAATGGTAATAACCATACTATTGCCGGGGGACAAACTGAAATCCGTCCCAAGCGGTGTCAGATCCCATTCCACGGTGTACCGGGTGTCCCGCGTGACGAAGAAGCCGTATCGGTCAAACAGCGCCTGGATATCCGCTGCGCTGGAAACCGTCTCTCCCGCGCCTCCGTTCAGGGAACATTGCACCTGCCCCTGTTCATTCCGGGTGAACACGAAGGTCGCGGCGGGACCCAAATCGTACGGATCCGTGCTGGACATGCCGCTGTAAGCCGTATTCGTGCTCGTATTGGCCTGACTGGTCTGAACGCTGCTCAGGGTTCCCTTGTCGGTAATCACCCGGTGTTTCGTCCCGGCAAGTTCCGCGGAGCCGGCTCCGCCATACAGGTGAGCGCGGGAGATGGTCAGAGTCAGCAAATCGTTGAGAGGAGTGGACCCAAAGGTATTGGATGGATCGGTATACATCTGCCAGATACCGTTCGCATCAATATAATGGGAATCGGGATAGGACGAAGCATTTGTATCGATGACATCCACAATCCGATCCATTTCACCCAGCGTCAGCGGCAGGATGCCTGTGCTCTTCAGCGTGAGCGTGTAGGGTCGGTATTCCCCGCGATAGATTGTGCCGGAACTATCATAGGACTTGCTGAATTCCATTTTCGCGTCACCGGAATTCACCCGGTAGGTCGCATCATCCGAGATTATTTTGTCTCCGGAATGGTTGTAATGCAGGGTCGCATCCACCCGGTTCGTGACGGTGTAAACCGTGTTCTTTTCCGCCTTTTCCGGATCCACGCAGAGCACCCGGTTGGATACGGTCACTTTGACATTGTGATTATTAATCTCCAGATATGTCGCGGCATTGCCGTCCAGATAGTTTTCGTATTGTTTGTTCACCGGATGCCAGGTCAGAACGGGCTGCTTCCCGTCCTCGCTCAGACTCAGCACGGGAGCAAGAAAGTTCCTTTGGGCAACACTCTCATAAAGGGTGAACACAGGGCCGTAGGTGGGAGAAGTGATGGTATGGGTTCTCGTATTATAATATGTGCTGTCGCTCGTGGAGGTCGTGAGTCTGTTGCTTCTGATCTCCTCCGCAAGGGTGGGATTGAGAATGATTCCCTCGGGCAGTTCCATCCGGTCGGTCACATCCGCGGAAACGACATAGTCCTTGCCCATGTTAATGAGGAAGGGATTGGCCGTGTTATCCGCGCCGCGGTTCAGTTTGATAGTATAACTGTGCTCGGGAAGGTAAGCCCTCCCGTCAGCGGCCGCGGTGGGGGCAAGTGTCGAAGAACTGTCTGCCGTTTTCACGACTGCGAACGGATCCGGAATCGTGGTGCGGTTCACGACCTGTCGCTTTTCTCCGGGCTCCGTAGCCTTGCCCGCAAGTTGGCTCTCCTCGCCCTCTGGGACATATTCTGCCCAGACCACGACATCGCCGCCCGCTGACATGGGCGAGTAATACTCCGTCTTAATGGTTAAGTTGAGGGTCGCACCATTTCCAGGACGTTCGATCTCAAAATAACGGACGCCGGGTACATCCGTTCCAACGATCCGAACGTATACAGTGTACTGGGTCTCCGTTCCATCCGGTAACGTCTGGTTTACCTGGATGGGTGCCGTCGAATCCAGGGCATAATCCGGAAAATCGCACCCCTCATCCGTCTTGAAATAGATGCGTACCCGGTCCGATGCGGCCAAGCCCTCGCTGACAGGATTGGAAACCAGAACAGACGTGACCAGGGAGTCTCCCGTGAAAGCCAGATAGGTTCCCTGCGCATCGCGCGGCATATCATCCGAATCCTTCTGATAGCCGGGATCATCGCTGACAGTACGCCGTGTTGTTCCGGCCTGGCTGATCGTAACGGTGATATTGTCCGGCCAACCATTTGCTACATCTCTCGGATCGATGTAGGGTTCCCCATCCTTTTCAACGATGCCGTACTGGAGAGTGTTCCCCATAAAGGGCTGATATCCCTCATCGTCCAACAGCTTTGTATTCTCGAAAAGCAGCGTGCCTTTTTCCGCCTGGGTGAACAGCGCCGCGGCTTCACTCTTCCTCGTCTTCCCGCCCACGCTTTCCAGATTGCGCGCGTTGGCAAACGCTCCGGATGCTATGGAGGTAAAACTCTCCGGCGCCGTGACTTCGATCGTCCGGAGGGTCTGGGCCGCGTAGAGCGCGTCTGCGCCAACGCCGGTCACTGGGATGGAATTTCCGTCGTCCGCTGTCAGTGTGGCCGGAATGGTATAGGTTTCCAGTCCGTCCGGTACATACACCAGCGTGGCGGTCTTCTGCCCGTCCTCCCCTTCTTCGATCTTATACAGTGCGCCGTGCGAATCGGCATGATAATTGCCTGCGCCAAGGTTGTCCAGCGGGCGGGGCAGGCCATGGCCGCTCAGGGCGGGCAACGTCAGATCATTCTCGCCCCTGAAGGCCAGCTTATTCGCGCCGCCTTTGCACAGATTGGTCAGGGCTTCCTCGCTGAGGTTATCCACATGCTCACCCAGCGTCAGTGTGAAATGCGTACCGCTGCTGAATTCCCCGATGGAGCCGTTCGCGGCATCCCAGGTAAGGTTGTCCAGGCTCTGGCATCCGGTAAGGGCATTGGCTCCGATGGCGGCCGTCTCCTTGGGAATGGTCAGTGCGCTTAATCTGCTGCAGCCGTTGAAGGCATTATCTCCGATGGCAGTCAGAGAATCCGGCAGCTTCGTCTCGGTCAGGTGATCACAGTTCTGGAAGGCGGAGGCGCTGATGGTCGTCAGTTTCGTACAGGGCGTCAGGTCCACGGACGGAAGGTTTACACAGTTGTAAAAGGCGAAGGAGTCGATGGTTTCCAGTTTGTCGCAGTCGGAGAAATCCGCTGTCGTCAGACGGGTGCATCCGTAGAATGTGTTTGCCGGCAATACGGTGATTCCTTCAGGCAGTGTAGCATCCTTCAGGGAAGTACAGTTCTGGAATACGCTGGTGCCCATCTGATTGACACTGTCCGGCAGGGAAGCGGAAGTCAGCCTGCTGCAGTTGTAGAAAGCTCTGTTGCCGATGGATGTAACATTTTCCGGAACCGTCAGAGCGGTGAGCCCGTCGCAGCTGCTGAATGCGCTGTCTCCAATGGTTTCGAGGCTGTCAGGAAGGTCCAGTTGGGTGAGTCCGTCGCAGTTGTAAAAGGCATTGGACCCGATGGTTTTCAGCTTGTTGTCAAAAGCAACATTCTTCAGTCCGGTGCACCCATAAAACGCGCTGTTTTCAATGGTTTCGACATTGGGGGTAAGGGTGATGGAGGGAAGCGCGGTGCATCCGTAGAAGGCGCTGTTTCCAATGGTCTGCAGGCTGTCGTTCAGCGTCACGCTGGACAGGGCGGTGCAGCCGTTAAACACGCTGGTATTCAGCTTCGTGATATCGGCCGGAAGGACTGCCGTGGTCAGCTGCGTGCATCCCAAAAACGCCTGCTCGCCGATCGACTTGACGCGGTCCGGCAGCGCCTCCGAAGTCAGGGTCTTCAGGCCCGTGTAGGCAAAAGCCCGGTTCCCGATGGAAACGTCCTTTCCCTGGGCGGGGATGGTAATGGCCGTGATGGCGGAGTCGGAATCAAAGGCTCTATTGCCGATGGACACCAGGTTGGATGGGAAATCCACATCGGTCAGCTTCGTCAGATTATAAAAAGCGCGTTCGTCGATGGTCAGGTCATTTGGACCGTCCTGGAACGTGATCCGGGAGAGATTGGAGCAGCCAGAATAGGCATATGTGCCAATCCGTTTCAGATTTTCGGGGAAATCCACGCCAGTCAGTCCGGTGCAGTTTCGGAAGGCATTATTGGCAATTTCCAGAGGGCTCGTCCCATTCTGGAAGGTGGTCCGCTTCAATCCGGTGCAGCCATAGTAAGCAGACGTGCCGATGCTGGTCAGCGTGGCCGGAAAATCTGCGCCGGTCAATTTGCTGCACCCGGAAAATGCGGAGCTTTCTATCTTCTGAACGCCGGCAGGCAGAACAAACTCCTCCAGCTGGGAGCAGCCATTAAAGGCGTTGGATGGAATGACTGTGATGCTGTCATTGCTGGCAAAGCTTACACGGCGCAGCTTGCTGTCGTTCATGAACAGGCCGTATGGGAAGGTTTTGATGCCTGTGCCAACGGAGATGTCCTCCAGGTTCGAGCAATTCAGAAACGCGCTGCTACCAAGCGATGTGACGCTGTCAGGGATGACCACCTTCGTGATCGCCTTTGCCCCCTGGAAGGCTTCCGTTCCGATCGATGTAACCGTACCCGGAATGGTTAGCTCGCCGGGGTTGGTTTCATCCACAATCAGCTTCGGACAGTTGGCAAAGCATCTGTCTCCTATGCTCGTCAGTCCCTCCGGGAAGGAGACGGTCTCCAGGTTCGGGCATTTGTTGAAGACATCGGATGACAGAGCCGTCACCTGTGTGCCTTCCAGATCCGCGGATTCAAGGAATGTGCAATTCTGAAATGCGCTGTATCCTATGCTTTTCACCGATGGCGGAAGCTCCACCTTGTCCAGCCCGGTATTATAGAATGCAGAATAACCAATTGTCTCGAGATACTGAGGGATCTCCAGCTCCGTAAGGCTGGAGCAGTTGTAAAACGCCTGACTCCCGATACTCTGCACCATGTCGGAAAGCTCGACCGTCTCAACGCTGGTACAGTTGTAGAACTGTTTATTTGCCACGGAACTGAGGTTCCGGGGAAGTACGACCTTTTTCAGTTTCGATCTGGAGTAAAATAGGTTCGACGGAACCGCCGTCATGGCATTGTTCTCATCGAAGATGAATTCTTCTATATTGTTGCTGCTGGTGAAGGCATTATCGTTGATGGTTGTAACCGTGCTGGGAATCCTGACATTCTTCAGGTTAGGGCAATTATAGAATGTATAGTAGTTGAGAGTTTTCAGGCCCTCGGGCAACTGTATTTCGGTAAGATTTGTATTGTTCTGGAAAGCATAGTTTCCGATGGTGATGTCATTGTGGCTGTCCGGGATATGGATGGAGGTCACGGATGAGCAGTTGGCAAAAGAGCCCTGTCCAAAGCTGGTCAGTCCCTCCGGGAAATCGAGGGTTGCCAGGGAACTGCATCCGTAGAAGGCATACATCCCGATGGATGTCATTCCCTCAGGAAAGCTGATTTCCTTCAGCGCGCTGCACTTGTAGAAGGTGTAATCTCCGATATTTGTCAGTCCGGCGGGAATGTTCACGGATTCCAGCGAACTGCAGTTGTAGAAGGCATAGGTACCGAGGCTGGTCAGGCCGTCCGGAAGGGGCGCTTCTTCCAGCGCGGTGCAATTGTAGAAGGCACTGTTTCCGATGGAGGTCAGGTTCTCCGGATTGATCGTCTTCAGGGCTGCACAATTGTAGAAGGCGTTGTTTCCGATGGAGGTCAGGTTCTCCAGATTGATTGTCTTCAGGGCTGCACAATTGGAGAAAGCAGAAGCGGGAATCGATGTGATTCCCGTTCCCAGGACCACATTCTCCAGGGCCGGGCAGCCGTAGAAGGCGTTCTGCCCCATCGTTTGAACGGAATCAGCAATCGTAACCTCCGTCAGGCTCGTATATTCCGCGCTGTTGGCGAAATTCTGCGGGATCTTTGTCACCCCGTCTTCGATCACAATGGAAGTAATATCGCCCCGCTGCGAGTACCAGGGAGCATTTGCCGCGGACGTGAAGTTCATCGCATCATCCGAAGCGATATGCAGTACACCGTCCTCAATGTACCACGGATCTCCGGGCTCATCCGTCACATGGATCGTGATGATCTGCCCGTCTTTCGTGGTAAGGACCAGCGATTCTTCCGTCAGGAAGGGCTGCAGGCTGAACAGAACCCAGTCCGGAGCGGCGATCACGCGATCCTCTCCGTCGTTCGCATCCGGATCATCCTCCAGCCCGGCCTGAAGCCTCACCTGGCGGATCGCAGCGTCCTGCGTGACAGGTACAACGAGAAGCAGGGACGGATCTGAAAAGGAAACGTCCTCCACGTTCTCCGTCTTCAGAAGAACGCCGTCCTCCGCGCCCATAATATTCAGCAGCGAAATCAGCTCCGAAAGGGTCATCCATCCGTTTCCCGTCAGGCTGTATTCGTACTCCTGGTAGGTAAAGTCCACCGTGTAGGCCAGTCCGAAAACGGAAAATCCGTCCGTGCTGAAGGTAACGGTATCCCCGCTGACAGAGGTCTCCTCGATGATGACAGGAGCAGCCGTTTCCTCTGCTTCTCCCACTTTTGCCGTTGTATCTCCGAAATGGATCACCTGCAGGTTGTCCGCGTCCAGTTCTTCCGAAACGCGGATGGAAACCTTTACGTTCGTGCTGGGCTGATATCGGAGGGTGCTGTCCTCCTTGTCTGCGATGCTGATTTCATACAGGCCGGGAAACTTCACTGTATCCGATTTCAGCGCCTTCGCGGCCTGTTCCCGAAGAAAAGGGTAGCGTTCGTCCTCCTCACCGATCTCCTCGGCGATCAGTTTCGCGTCCTTCGGAACCTCCGCGGCTTCCCCGTACTCCACCGTGATATAGTAGTCGCGTCCATACGCCGTGATTTTGTTCGTGATGGAAATCCGGGTCGTGACCGCGTAGGTGGAGAAGGAATCCGCCGAGAAGGACACGCCCTCGGGATTCTCCCCGGAGCCGGTGGTTTCCGCGTTCACGGTCTCCGCGTTGAACTGCTCGTCGAAATGCAGAACCTGAATGCTCTCCTCCGGGGCAATGCTCGGCGCGTCGTCCAGCAGGATCAGCACCTCCACCGCGGATTCCTCCGGCTGGATCTCTTCCTCTCCGTTCCGGAAGGAAATATCGAAGAACCGTTGATAGGATCCGGTCTTCGTCCAGTCGTCCGCTATGGCCTCTTCCGTGCCGCGGACCAGATCGCTGTAGCCGTCCATCCCTTCCCGGATTTCCCGAACCGTCATTACGGTTCCCTCGGGGAACACATGATCACCATAATAGACCAGAACCGTATAGCCGTCGCCGGATTCCTCGAAATGATCCGCTTCCATGTAGGCGACGGGAACCTCTTCGTTCTCCTCCGTCCCGGTCTCTTCTTCCTCCGTCCCGGTCGTTTCTTCCTCCGGCGTCAGTTCTGAGTCCTTTTCACCGGAGACTTCCCCGCCTTTCGCCTCGTCCGGGTTTTCGGGGACTTCCGCATCCGGGTTTTCGGGGGCTTCCGCATCCGGGTTTTCGGGGGCTTCCGCATCCGGGTTTTCGGAGTCTTTTGCGTCGTCGTTTTCTTCCGGATTCACATCGTCCGTCGGGGCGGCGTCCGGATTGTCCCCGCCGTCCGGTTTCTCGCCGGGAGCCAGTTCATCCTCCGTATCAACGCCGTCCTCCTCGTCTCCCGCATCCGCTTCGGCGTCCGGGACGGATGCGTCTTCCCCGTTCTCCGGATCCTGCGTTTTCTCTCCGGGATTCCCTGCTTCCCGCTCCGCCAGCCAGGTTTCGTAGGGCTCTTTTTCCAGCACTTTCAGCTGGATTTCGCCTTTTCCGGAAATCGCCCGGATCTCATAGGTTCCCGCCTCCAGCAGGAAGGAACGGACATACTCCTCCCCTTTCCGCTCAGCTTCATATTCCTTTGCCTTCTCCTCCTCCCGGGTCAGGGAGAGGGTGAATTTCTTCGGAGAAACCGCCGTCAGTCCATACTCTTCTCCGGAAGGAACGATCATCTGCACAGCAAAGTCGTCCTCCGCCGTGATGGTCTTTTTCGGTTCCTCGAGGGACAGGGTGCAGATCTTTCTTTCCTCCTCGGGCTCTGCGTCGTCCAGGGTATCTCCGGGCGTCCCGGAATGATCGTCCGCGGAAGGAGCACCGGGTTCCGCCGGCACGCTGCCGGGTTCATCGGGGGTGCCGCCCGTCTCCGCCGGCAGGCTGCCGGGTTCATCGGGGGTGCTGCCCGTCTCCGCCGGAGTATCAGGGTCCTCCGCGGGAGTCTCATTGAGCTCCGAGGAATGGTTCCCGGTCTGTTCCGGGGCGGCGGAAGAATTCTCCGGAGCGCTGTTCTCCGGTTCCGGCCGGGAATCGGCGGGTGTCTCAGGCTTCGGATTTCCTTCGTCACCTTCCGCGGGTCCGGCAGATCCATCGTCCTGTGCGGGCGGAGGCACGGGTTCGGGATCCGAGGGCTGGGACGGCTCCGTAACGGCGGGTTCCGTTCCGGACGGCGTCTGCTCCCCGGTCTGCACGGGTGCGGGTTCCGCCGGTTCGGGAGAACCGCTTTCCTCCGTTCCGGCCGGTGCGGGGAGAACCGGCTCTGCGGGTGCGGAGATGCTTTCTCCGGTTCCTTCATCAGCGGGGGGCTGTCCCTCCGCGCCGTTTTGCGCGGCGTCTCCGGAAACGGCTCCGCTGTCTTCCGGCGCGTCCGCAGGCGCAGCAGCAGGGACACCGGATGCGTCCGCGTCAGGCGTCTCCGGAGAATCAGGCGTCTCCCCGGCTTCTCCGGCCGGCTCCGGGTTCAGAGTCGCTTCCCCTTCGCCGGCGGTTTCACCGGGGCCATTTTCCCCGGCGTTCGCTTCCTCCGGGATCGGCTCCTGGAGGGGCTGCTCTTCCTCATCCGGGATGGATTCTCCGGGGATTCCGGTCACCGAAAGTTCCCCGGCATCCGCGATGACCTCCTCATGCTCATGAACAGGATCCATCTCCGCAGCAAAAACAGGCGCTGAAGCGGGAATCGTATTGCCGAACAGCACCGTGAATGCGCAAATAAGAGCCAGTATCTGTTTTGCCTTTCTCATGACACTCTCTCCTCTTGACTCGGTCGGGCAAATGCAGGTCTCTGACAACAATAATGTTCAATTAATGTCTCTTTTACAAAAAACATAATACAGTACGGAACCCTTGCTTGTCAATGAAACCAAGCAGTTTTTCTGCATTTTCCTTCCTTATTTCAGAGTTTCGGAGCCCCTCCGCACGCATTGCTTGCCGACCATGCTTCGGCAACGCGGTATGAAGTTAAAATTGTTGTTTTATTTTCACAATACAAAACCGAAGTCTGGAAATAATTGGCCGGTTTCATCCGTTTCCTGCCGCTTCCCGGGCTGTGATTTTCCGCTTGCATTCCCGCCCCTTCCTCCTTATAATTTTCCCCGTCAGTCCTCACGGCTGAACTTGGCTGGACGGGAGTTTGCACCTCATGAAGAAACGGGTCTCCGCGGTTACTTTCCACTATATGCTGATCACGGCGGGATTCTGGATGTCCTTCTGCTTTGTATCCACCAACGCGGCGGTTTATCTGCAGGGCGTCGGGTACAGCAATGCGCAGCTGGGCATCATCCTGGCCCTTGGCAACATCGGCGGGGCCGTTCTGAGCACCCTGATCGGTGATTTTCTGGACCGGCATCCCCGGGTGCGGCACATTCAGGTGCTGCACGTGCTCTGCCTGGTGCAGGCGGTGTCGCTGGTGCTGCTGCGGTTTCGGCCGGTCAGCGGGCTTCTGACCTCCGTCTGCTATACGCTGTACTGTTCCGCCCTCATGGCGGTCAACGCGGTGAACCTGGATCTCTGCGTCCGGCTGGAGCATGTGGGGGCGGATCTGAATTTCGGGCTGGCCCGCTCCGTCGGTTCCCTGGCCTTTATGGTGGTCTCTGTCATTCTCGGCGTGTTGGTGGAGCGCTTCTCCCATCTGGCGCTGCTGTACAGCGGCTTCCTGGTGGTCTGCTTCCAGTTCGCCAGCAATTTTCTCGTGGATCGGGACCTGCGCGCCGCGGAAACCGCTCATCCGGCCATCACGGAAAGGGAGAAGGTCAAATCCCTCTCCCTCGTGCAGTTTATCCGGCATCACCGGACCTTCAGCGTCCTGCTGCTGGGCGTGACGATCATCTTCATGGCCCACAACATGGACGGAAACTTCATGATCAATGAGATCCGCGCCCTGGGCGGAGACGCCTCCGACATGGGGCTGATCGCGGCGTTCCAGGCCCTGGTGGAGGTTCCCGTGATGGTATTCTCCTCCCGGCTTTCCAAAAAGTGGAGCTACGCCCGGTACATCCGGCTCGCGTTTGTGTTCTTTGTCATCAAGATTCTGGTGTACGCCCTGGCGCCGAGCCTTCCCTTCTTCTTCGCGGCAAGGCTGCTGCAGGCGCCGAGCTATGCCCTGTATATCGTGCTCATCGTGCCCTACGCGGATCTGGTGATTCCCCATCAGGATTCCGCCAAGGCACAGGGGCTGCTCGTCAGCGTCACGAATCTGGGCGGGGTGCTCGCCAGCCTGGCCGGCGGCGCGATGTTTGACTCCCTGGGGGTTCGGCCCACCATGCTGATCGCCGCGGGCATCGCCCTGCTGGGCTGCGTGATCGGCTGCCTCGGCGCGAAGGACGAAAGAACCGCCTCCCCTTCCGGGAAGGCGGCCTGAGCCTTCCGGCTCATTCTCCGTCCAGTTCCTCTTTCCGGCGCTTTCCGTCGTACAGCAGGCGAATCAGATGATCCCGATCGCCCGCTTCCAGATCGTTCCGGTATTCCTCCAGATGATGAATCAGCGTATCAATTTCTGAAATCAGATAATCCCGGTTGTCCAGGAACAGCTCCGCCCACATCTCCGGGTTGAGCCAGGCCACCCGAGTCAAATCCCGGTAGCTCCCGGCGGAAAAGCCCTTGTGGACCTGGGCCGCCGGGCTTTTTACGTATGCGTTGGAAACCACATGGGCCAGCTGGCTGGTGAAGGCGATGATCCGGTCGTGTTCTTCCGCGGTGGTCACCGTGATGCCCGCAAACCCGACGGGAGCCAGCACCGTGCGAACCCGCGCCAGCAGTTCCTCCCCCGCCCCCTCCGGCGGCACGATCACCATCGGCGCGCCGCGGTACAGATCCGCCCGGGAATAATCAAAGCCGGAAAACTGCGTCCCCGCCATGGGATGCCCGCCCAGATAGGTGAACCCGAATTCCTTCGCGGCCGCCCTTCCCTGTTCCACAACGCCCCGCTTGGTTCCGCAGCAGTCGATCACCAGGGGATGGGAGCCGAAGGCCGGCCCGAACTCCCGCAGAAAGCCCACCGCGGCGGCGGGATAGACGCAGGCCAGGATCAGATCGCAATCCGGCGCGTTTTCCTTCGTCAGCACCGCCTCCACGGCCCCGGCCTCCCGGGCCCGCTCCAGCACGGCGGGATTCTTCTCCAGCGCAAGCACCTCATGGCCGCCCTCGCTGTACGCCCGGGCAAAGGAACCTCCGATCAGCCCGAGCCCCACGATTCCGATACGCATGCGTTTTCCTCCGTTTCTTCCGCGCGGTTCCCTTCAGTCCTCCCGGGAAAACAGCGTGCATCCCATCGCCCGGAAGTAGGCAATCCGCTCCCGGATCGCCTCCGGGGAAACCTCGAAATGCTTCGCCAGGCAGTCCACGCAGCAGAATTCCGTGGCGCCGCGGTTGATCAGCTTTTTCGTCACGGCAACCTCATCCCCGGTCAGCTCCCGTCCGCATTCGCGGCACCGGGGCCTCAGGCCTTCACAATCCGGCATTTCAGCACCCTGCATCCGTGGGCGGGAAGCATCTGATGGAAATAATCCCGTTTCACGCCCAGGTCCTCTCCGGTGATCGCGTCCGTGAAATGGAATGCCAGGCCGCTGGTTCCGGGCAGGCCCGCATCGGCGAAGATGAAGGGAACCTCCCCGGACTGGGGCGCGAAGTTGAAATAGCCCACGGCGAATTCGTGATCGCTCAGATGCTTGAAAAGGGTCAGCCCCGTGTCCGGATATTCCTTCCATCCGCCTTCCACGTCCGGCCCGGAATGAACCACCCGGCCTCGGTACACCGTCTGGGGCACGCGGCCTTCCGCGTCCTGGTTCAGGGCCAGCAGCCCCGGATTCAGCAGTAGCTTTTCCGAGAATTCGTTCAGGTTCCGCACGTCCCCGCCGATCATCAGCGGCGCGCCGAGCAGGCACCACAGGGCGAACTGGGTCTCATATTCCGCGTCCGTGCAGACCTGGCCCAGGCCCACGTTGCCCTTGCCGTACATGCCGACGGTCAGCATATCGATATCGTTGAAGCAGTTGGCGCCGCTCATGCAGAAATTCGGCAGCTGGGAACGGGCGATATCGGAGAAGGACTTGAAATTGTCAAAGATATCCCCGGTGGAACGGTACATATGCACGCCGATGGATTTCATCCATTTCCAGGGCTCTCCGGAGCCCCAGTTGCAGGCGGCCAGCAGGATATCCCGCCCGGAGGCTTTCAGGGCCATGGACATGGTGGCGTACCGGTTCAGGTTGTCCGCGTTGGCGGGGAAGTAGCAGAAATCATATTTCAGATAGTCCACGCCCCAGGAGGCGAAGGTTTCCGCGTCCGTGAATTCATGGTCGTAGGAAGAGGGATAGCCCGCGCAGGTCTGCACGCCGGCGCAGGAGTACATGCCGAACAGGAAGCCCAGGTCGTGCACATAGTCCGCCAGCGCCTTCATGCCATGGGGAAATTTCTCCGGATCGGGCTGCAGGCGTCCCTCCGCGTCCCGCTCCTTCAGGCTCCAGGTGTCGTCGATGACGATGTACCGGTATCCGGCCTCCAGATAGCCCCTGTCCTTCATGACCCGGGCGGTTTCCCGGATCAGGCTGTCCGAAATATTGTTTCCAAAGGTATTCCAGCTGTTCCATCCCATGGGCGGCGTATTCAGAATCATCGGTATTCTCCTCCTTCTGCGGGGATTGTAACTTTTTTAAAAAACCCTGTCAATCTCTTCCGGGAATTTCCCTTCTCCGGAAAAATGTGGTATAATGACCGGGTATCCCTTTTTCGGAGGTGCTTTATGGCGGAACCGCTGATTCTGGCTTCCTCCTCGCCCCGGCGGCGCGAACTGCTTGCGCTGGCCGGCATTCCCTTTGAGGCCGACGCGCCGGAGGTGGACGAGGCCTGTGATCTTCCCGCGGAGGAGGCCGTGGCCGAGCTCAGCCGCCGAAAGGCGCTGGCTGCCGCGGCGCTGCATCCGGGCCGGTTTGTCCTCGCCTCGGACACGCTGGTGTGCGTGGACGGGGTTTCCCTGGGAAAGCCCCGGGATCCGGAGGACGCGAAGCGCATGCTGCGCCTGCTCGCCGGGCGGACGCATCAGGTGTATACCGGGGTGACGGTGATTTCCCCGGCGGGCCGCCGCTTTACGGATACGGACGCCTCGCAGGTGACCTTTGACGCCATGACGGAGGCGGAGATTGACGCCTATACCGCCAGCGGGGAGCCTCTGGACAAGGCCGGCGCCTATGGCATTCAGGGGCTCGGCGCCCTTTTCGTCCGCCATCTGGACGGCTGCTTTTACGGGGTGATGGGCCTGCCGCTGTATCTGGTCCGCCGCCTGCTGACCCGGGCGGGCTATCCCGTTCTCTGACGCAATCGGGCATTTCCGGCTCCGGCCCCGCCCGCATCCCACGGCGTCCGCGCTTCGCGCCGGCCGCCAGTCTGAATCTGGAAGGAAGAACGAATTCATGCCCTTTACGGCCCCCGATATCGGTATTGATCTGGGAACCTCCAACACCTCCATCTACGTCAGCGGGCGCGGGATTGTGATCTCCGAGCCCACGGTCGTGGTCGTGGAGCGGGAGAGCAAGCGCACCGTCCGCGCGGTGGGCGACGAGGCGAAGTTCCTCTACGGGCGCAGCCCGGAGCGGCTGATGTCCGTCTCCCCCATCCGGAACGGCCAGGTTTCCGATTTTGACATGACCCAGCTGATGCTGCGCTATTTCCTGCGGAAGGCCATCGGCGTCAGCTATCTGACCAAGCCCCGGGTGATCGTCTCCATTCCCTGCGGGATGGACGATGTCAGCCGTCGCGCCCTGACCGAGGCGGTCCGCCTGGCCGGCGCCAAGCACGTTTTCCTGATTGAAAAGCCCTTTGCCGGCGCCATCGGCACCGGTCTGCCGGTCTACGACCCGGTGGGCAACATGGTGGTGGATATCGGCGCGGGCACGACGGACGTGGCCGTCATCTCCCTGGGGGGCCTGGTGGTTTCCCAGAGCGTCGGCGTCGGCGGGGACCGGATGGACGAGTCCCTGATGAATTACCTGAAGCGGGAATGCAACATCATCGTGGGGCGGAACACGGCGGAGAACGTGAAGAAGGATCTGGCCACCGCCATTCCCCTGGAGGAGCCCCGGTCCATCCTGGTGCGGGGCATCAACCAGCTGAACACCTCCGCGGGAACCATCCAGTTTACCTCCGACCAGGCCTACGAGGCCGTGAAGGAGCCCTGCGAGGCCATCCTGAAGTCGATCAAATGGGTGCTGGAGCGGACGCCGCCGGAGCTCTGCGCGGACATCATGCGGGGCGGCATTCATCTGACCGGCGGGGGCAGCATGCTCTTCGCCCTGGATCAGTATATTTCCGAAAAGCTGGAGATTCCCGTGCTGATGGCCCGGGATCCGGAGGACTGCTGTGTGCTGGGCATCGGATACCTGACGGAGAACATCCAGCTGGTAACGCCCCAGGATCGCCGGGCGGACGCGTAGCCGCGTTCCCCGGGCCGCCCGGTCTGCGGCGGCAAAGGAATGAAGAACAGCAAGATGGAAAAAGGAGGTGAAATCAGATGGCCCGGTTCTTTTCCAGGACGAAAAAGGAAGATCCCCGTCCGGTCGTGAAGGACGATTTTATCTACGATGAGCCCGCTGATTCCGCCTCCCCCGTATCCTCCGACACGCCGGAGGAAGCCCTGCGCAAGCTGCGGGGCGACCGGGAGATCCCGGACGCGGCCTCCGCGCCGCACAGGCATCTCCGGGCCGGGCGCCGGGAAGAGGCGGAAGAGGGCGATGGCTTCCGGGATGCCGGCTCTCCGGCGGAGGAAGCCGCGGCTCCGGAGCTCACGTCCCGTTCCGAAAACGAACCGGATTTCCGGGATCGGCTCGGAAACTTCACCGCCGGGGACGATGACGATCTGCAGGCGATCCGGGCCCGCCGCCGGGCGAACCGGGGGCACCCCACCCTGCGGTTCATTTTGATGGTGGCGGTCACGGCGGTGCTGGTGCTGCTTTCCGCGGCCTATATCTTCCACCGCATCCTTCCCGAGGCCCCGCTGCTGGGGGATTCCGAGGTGATGATCGGCGAGGCGGTCACCCCGGTGCAGGGGTTCTTCTCCTCGCTGACGGAATCCGTCTTCGGCTATTTCCGGTCCATGAAGCTGCGGGCCAATATTGAAAACGAATACAACGCCCTGCGGGCGGAAAACGAGCAGCTGGTCTACAAGGCCATGCTGGCGGACGAACTGCAGCACACCCTTTCGCAGTACGAGGACCTGAGCGATGAAATCGCCGCCAATGCCAGCATGCAGCCGATCATCTGCACGGTGATCGGGAAATCCGACAGCAATTATTTTTCCACCTTTACGATCAACAAGGGCTCCAATGACGGGCTGGAGAATTACATGGCCGTCACCATCTCGGGCGCCCTGGTGGGCTATACGGAAAGCGTGCAGCCCACGATGTCCACCGTGCGGACGATTATCGACTCCGAGGCGTCCATCGCGGCGCTGATTTCCTCCTCCCGGGATCAGGGAACCGTCCGGGGCACCCTGGGCATCGACGGCACCGCCATGTGCCGGATGTACTATCTGCCGGACGACAACCTGCCCCGCCCTGGGGATACGGTCGTGACCAGCGGCGTCGGCATGTCCTTCCCCAAGGGCATTCCCATCGGCACCGTCCGGGAGAGCACCCGCGGCATGGATTCCAACAAGCAGTACATCGTGCTGGAACCCCTGGCGGATTTCCAGCATCTGGAGTACGTCATCGTCCTGCGTTACAAGCCCACCCCCGAGGCCATTCAGGGCCGGGAGAATGGACGGGCCAGCGTGGAGCTGGTGCCCCTGGAGAGTGCCCGGCCCTCGCCCCAGGTTCCGCAGATCGCCTCCTCCCTGTTCGAAAGCCAGAGCACGCCGGATCCCAACGCGACGGAGACTCCCACGCCCGAGCCGACGGAAACCCCGTCGCCGACGCCGGAGCCCACGCCCGAACCCACGCCCACGCCGGAGAATCACAATCTGGAGTACGTGCCCGTGCTGAACAACTCGGAGCCCACCGCGACGCCGACGCCCTCCCCGATGCCCACGCCCACGCCGTACATCACGCCGGATCCGGACGCCATGACCTTTGAGGAGGACGAAGAATGACCAGATCCTCCCCCCGCGAGCCGTCCTCCGGCGTCCAGCGGGAAATCCGCGCCGGATCCTTCCGGCGGTATCTGGTGCTGGCGCTGCTGATTCCCCTGGGATATCTGTTTCAGGTCTGCGTCATCCCCTATTTTCCCATTGCCGGCGTCGCGCCGAACCTGCTCTTCGCGGTCATCGGCGTCATCACCGTGGCCTACGGCCGGGTGCAGGCCCTCTGGGCGGGGCTGATCTACGGCCTTCTGCTGGAGATCCTGGTCCCCTCCGTCACCTATTTCAGCCTGGCCATCTATCCCATCTCCGCCCTGTTCGTGTCCTTCATCTTCGCGGACAAATCCCTGCGCCAGCTGCAGATGGACCG
Source organism: uncultured Eubacteriales bacterium (assembly GCA_900316415.1). GTDB lineage: Bacteria > Bacillota > Clostridia > Christensenellales > Aristaeellaceae > Aristaeella. Next base: position 79,504 of record ONCV01000004.1, on the reverse strand, counting down.
GGCGCTCCGGCGGCGGAAGCGGTATATGCCGGCCTGGGTGCGGACGGTTCTCTGCGCCATGGCGAACACCCTTGTGTATGAAACCGTGAATGTGGCCTATATCTATCTGGGCGGCACCGACCTGACGGCGCGGCATTTCACCCGCGCGCTGCAGGACATCCTGCTGACGGGGCTGCTGACCCTGGTGATTGAGTTTCCCCTCCGCCGCCTGATTCTCGGGCGGAAGGAGGAGGTGCCCGTGCTGAAGAATCAGCCCATCGTCTTCAGCAAGAAATAAGGTTCTTCCCCGCCCCGGAGGGGCGGACGGAAGCTGAAAGGAGCGTGAAGAAACTGGAACGGGAACGCAGGAAAAAGCACCTGGGGCTGGGCCGGTATATCGGCTTCATGGTGGTGCTGTTCGCCATGGTGGTCTACCTGGTGTCCGGTCTGGTGAATCTTCAGCTCCGGCAGGAGGATTTCTATCAGGACAAGGCGGAATCCACCCGGACCAAGACCATCGCGCTCCGCGGCAAGCGGGGAAACATCGTTTCCTCCGATTCCGTCATTCTGGCGGAGGATGAAATGATCTACAACGTGACGTTCTACAAGGACGCCTCCACGGTCTCCGCCTCTTCCTACAAGGCCTATACGGCCTCCATCATCGATACCATCGGCATCATCGAAAAAAACGGGGGCGAGATGGCCATCGATTTCGTCATCGAGCGGGATCCCGAAACCGGCGAATGGGTTTTCAATTTCGGCTCCGGAGTTTCGGAATCGGTTCTCGCCACCCGGGAAAACCAGTGGCGGTCCAATAACTATCTGACGAACCTGACCCGCTACGATACAGCGGAAAAGTGCATCGAGCGGCTGAAGGCCCGCTATCAGATCACGGACGACATTCCCGAGGACACCATGCTGAAGATCATGGCGATCTATTCGGAAATGCAGATGAACATCTTCAACTCCCAGCCCATCGTCATTGCCAAAGACGTCAAGTATGAAACGGTCATCGAGATTGAAACCCGGTCCATGATGCTGCCGGGCATGGAAATCGAAATCGGCACCAAGCGGGTCTATCCCCGCTCCACCCTGGCTTCGCAGATCGTCGGCTACACCGGGGCCATTCCTTCCCGGGCGACCTGGCTGACCCTGCAGGCGAAGGGATATTCCTACAACGACACCATCGGCCGCGACGGCGTGGAATCCTCGATGGAGGACTGGCTGACCCAGAATTCCTCCCTGCGGAAGGGCGCCCGCGTCGTCGAGCGCGACCAGATGTCCAAGGTTGTCCGGGAACTGAGCTACACCGAGCCCCAGGACGGAAACAACGTCAAGCTGACCCTGAACGCGGCGTATCAGGCAGTGGCGGAGCGGGCCATCGCGGACAACGTGAGCAGCACGCGCGATCTGCAGGAGCGGTATCTCGCCTCGGATTCCTGGCTGGAGGCCAACAAGACCGATATCCATAACCGGAACTGGGCCACCTATCCCCTGGCGCTGGCGGAGCACGGCTGCCTGGTCGTGCTGGACATGCAGTGCCGGGTGCTGGCCCTGGCCAATTATCCCACCTATGACCTGAATGCCCTGGTCGCCGGCGGAAAGGACGCCATGGCCATCCTGGGCGACAGCCGGAACCTGCTGCTGAATTACGGCATTCACGCCCGGGGAACTCCCGGATCGATATTCAAGATGGTCACCGGCACGGGCGCCCTGGTGGAAGGGGAACTGCAGCCCACGGAGCGCATCTCCGACGGCGGCTATTACACGAAGTACAACCAGGACCTTTCCACCGCCCCGAAATGCTGGATCAACAAGAATTACATTTACAAGCACGCCAACCAGACCATCGTCGATGGGCTGACCAACAGCTGCAACTATTTCTTCTACGAGCTGGGCAGCCGCCTGGGCGAGGAGCGGCTGTACCGGTACGCCTCGCTTTACGGCCTGACCTCCAAGACCGGCATCGACCTGCCCGGCGAGGTGCGCTCCGTGGTGGGAAGCCAGAATACCCTGTATGATCCCTCCCGCCCGGTGAACGAGGCGAATCAGGACACCTCCCTGCCGATCATCGTGTTCAACTCCATCAAGACGCACCTGAAGAACTGCGGCGCCTCCCGGAACATCGAGTATGACGACGCCCGCCTTTCCGCCTGCGCAAAGCGGCTGATGGACATGGCCGTGAACTACAACGAAAGCGAATGGCTGGACAATATGCGCACCATCCTGATGGAGGAGCTGAACATGACCAAGGAAATGGTCTATCTGCAGTCCGTCATCGGGGATACCTACAACTACATGAACGATATCAAGTGGGGCGGCGGCCAGACCATTCTGACCGGCATCGGTCAGTCCGTCACCGTGCTGACGCCCGTGGCGGTCGCCCGCTATGTGTGCACCGTCGCGAACAACGGCTATCTGTACAATGTTTCCCTGATCGACTCCATCTCCTCCCCCCAGGGCGAGATTCTTTCCCAGCGGGAGCCCACCCTGATCCACCGGATCGACCGTTCGGACGAATTCCTGCCCCTGATCCGGGAAGGGATGAAGGGCGTGGTTGACGAGTCCGGTACCGCAGGTAAATACTTCCGGAACTGGGCCTATACCGACATGATCGCCGCGAAAACCGGAACCGCGCAGGTTACGAAGATCGACCTGGAGAACAACTCCTGGTTCGTCTGCTTCGCGCCATTCGAGAATCCGGAAATCGCTATCGCCTGCTTTATTCCCAACGGATATTCCGGATCGGAGGCCTCCAAGGCCCCGAAGGCCTTCATCGACTGGTACATGAATCAGAAGAACCTCCGCTCTGTGGAGGATTCCCTGGCGCCCGGCAATTCCCTGGCGCCCTGACGGCCCCGGATTCCCAATGAAACACTGGAAGGGTTATTCAACATGGCTGTGACGTATCTCTTTGCCTCCGGAAAGGGGGGGGTGGGCAAGTCCACCCTGGCCGCCAATCTGGCGGCGCTGCTGGCGCTGGCCGGCCGGAAAACGGTGCTGATCGACGCGGACCTGGGCCTCCGGTCCCAGGATCTGTTTCTGGGCCTGCAGAACAGCATCGTCTATGACCTGGTCGATGTGGCCAGCGGAAAATGCCTGCTTTCCCAGGCGCTGGCGGAATCCCCGGATTATCCGAATCTCCGCCTGCTGCCCGCGGCCCAGTTCGTCCGGGCGCGGGATCTGGATTCCCGCAAGCTGAAGAAGATGATCTCCCTGCTGCGCAAGGACAACGATTTTATTCTCATCGACTGCCCCGCCGGCCTGGAGCGGGGGCTGCGGAATGTGCTGAACGCGGGCAGCCGGCTGGAAACCGTGCTGGTGGTCACGCCGGACGATCTGTCCATCCGGGACGCGGAGCAGGTCATCTCCCTCACGGAGGACAAGCATCTTCCCCGTCCCCGGCTGCTGGTGAACCGGCTGCAGAATGACCTGATTCACGCCGGGGAGATGTATTCCGCCGAAACCATCGCGGGCCTGCTGGATCTGTCCCTGCTGGGCGAGGTTCCCGAGGATCCCGCCTTCTGCCTGGCCCAGCTGCGCCATCGGCTGGCGATTCAGTATGACTGTGAGGCGCGGCGGGCGCTCCGCCGGATTGTCCTCCGGCTGCAGGGCGCGGAGGAGCCCTTCCCGGCCTACGGAAGGCGGAGGACCTCCTTCCTGCGCCGCCATTTTGCTCCAGCTCTCCGGGAGGTGAAGCCGAACTCATGACCAACGCAACGGAAAGCCGCGCCTATCAGGCGCATACGGATATCCCGCTGATCGTGCTGGTGGCCGCCATGTCCCTGATGGGGATCGTCGCGGTGTGCGTGGCCACCTATTCGCCGGACTCCAGTCCGGATGTATCCTTCCTGAATCACGTGGTGGAATCCTCCTATACCATGCGGCAATGCCTCTTCGTGCTGGTGGCGCCGCTGGTGGTCGGCGTTATCATGGCCATCCCCTATCATTTCCTGTATTCCAGGGCGGGATGGATTTACTGGGCCATGGTCATCCTGCTGGCCGTGGTTACGGTCTTCAACCGCGCCCAGGGCGTGAAGGCCTGGCTGGACGTCATCTGGGGCTACACCATTCAGCCCTCCGAGTTCGCGAAGCTGTCCATCATCCTGATTCTGGCCCGGCAGCTGTCCCGCTCCAGCCATCCCATGAACACGCCCCGGTCCTTCCTGCGGGTGATGGCGACGGTGCTGCTGCCCGCGGCCATCATCCTGGCGGAGGGCGAAACCGGCTCCATGCTGGTGATCATCTTCCTGACCGCCGTCATGATGTATTTCGCGGATGTTCCGCTGAAGGTGCTGGGCGGCCTGGCCGGCGCGGGCATCCTGCTGGTGCTGTCCATTTACGCCCTGGCCGTGGCCACCGGATCCAACGACTACCGTCTGGCCCGCATTTACGGCTTCCTGAACCCGGAGCTCTATTCCTCCTCGGACTCCTATCAGATTCTGCAGTCCCAGATGGCCATCGGCTCCGGCGGCTTCCGGGGAATCGGCATGTTCGTGGACGGCTCCATGAGCCAGCTGAACTATGTGCCCGCCGACTGGACGGACTTCATCTATGCCACCATCGGGGAAGCCTGGGGCTTCGTGGGCTGCGTCACGGTGCTGGGCATGTATACCCTGATTCTGCTGCGCATGCTGTATCTGGCCTGGTTCACCCGGGACAAGTTCGGAAGGCTGGTGATCTGCGGCGTTATCGGAATGCTGCTGTTCCATGTTTTCGAAAACATCGCCATGACCCTGGGGCTCATGCCCATCACCGGTATTCCCCTCCCCTTCCTGTCCTACGGCGGTTCCAACATGGTCACCAACATGGGCGGAATCGGTCTCGTTCTGAATGTGACCCGGAACCGTTCCCTGTCCGATGCCATCAGCACCCCGCAGACCTTCTACAACCCCTATCGGTTCTCCACCCGGTTCAAAACCCGGCCCTACTGATTTCCACAATAAAAATGCCGCCCCTTTCCGGAGCGGCATTTTTTCGATTCCGTCTGTTTTTAGGATTCCGGAGGGGCGGAGCGCTCCTCCGGGGATGGTCAGCTGAACAGATCCTTGACCCGGTCCATGAAGCTCTTCCGGCCCTCGTATTCCCGGTCGCTGGTAGTTCCCTCGAACTCCCGCAGCAGTTCCTTCTGCCGGTTGTTCAGGCGCTTGGGGATTTCCACCTTCACCTTCATGATCAGGTCGCCCTTTCCGCTGGAGCGCAGCATCTGGATGCCGGCGCCCTTGATGCGGAACTCGGTGCCCGGCTGTGTTCCCTCGGGAATCTTGTACTTCACCGGCCCGCTGAGGGTCGGCACCTCCACCTCGCCGCCGAGGGCCGCGGTCACGAAGCTGATGGGGAATTCCAGCAGCAGGTTGAAGCCGTCCCGCTGGAAGATCTTGTGCGGGCGCACGCTCACCGTGATGAACAGATCCCCGTTCGGGCCGCCGCGAAGGCCGGGCTCGCCCTGGTTGTTCATGATGATGGTCTGGCCGTGGTCAATGCCCGCCGGCACCTTCACCGTCACGGTACGCTTCCGGCGCACGCGCCCGGTACCGCCGCAGCCGGCGCACTTGTCCGTGATCACCTTGCCGCTGCCGCCGCAGGTCGGACACGTGCGGGCCATGGTCATCCAGCCGCTGGTGGTCCGGATCTGGCCCGTTCCGTGGCAGGCCGCGCAGGTGCTCGGCTTGGTGCCCGGCTTGGCGCCGTTGCCCTTGCAGGTGTCGCAGACCTCGTTCCGGCTGATCTCGAAGCTCTTTTCGCAGCCCTTGGCCGCTTCCTCAAAGGTGATTCTCAGCTCATAGCGCAGGTCGTTTCCCTGCACGGGGCCCTGGGCCCGGGTCCGGCTTCCCATGCCGCCGTTGAACAGCTGGTCGAAAATATCGCCCATGCTGCCCATGCCGCCCATGCCGCCGAAATCGAAGTCCGCTCCGCCGAAGGGGTTTCCGCCGCCCCCGCCCATGCCGGACATGGGATCGTTGAAGCCGAACTGATCGTAGCGGGCCCGCTTGTCCGGGTCGCTGAGCACCTCGTTGGCCTCATTCAGTTCCGCGAAACGCTTTACCGCTTCCTCATCGTTGGGATGCAGGTCCGGATGGCATTCCTTGGCCTTTTTCCGATAAGCCTTCTTGATCTCATCGTCCGTCGCGTTCTTCGAAACGCCCAGCACCTCATAGTAATCCCGCTTCTCTGCCAATCAAATCACCCATCCTCAATACCGGAATCAAGCCCGTCCCGATCGGGGACGGGCCAGATTCCTGGATTCATTTTTGTTCCGCGGGGCTGCTTATTCCACGCTGCCGTCCGCGTTGACGCTGCCGTCGCTGTTCATGCTGCCCGCTTCAGGCTGTCCGCCCGTGGGGCCCTGCTCGCCGGCCTGCTGCTGATACAGCTTGCCGAAGACCTGATACACCTTCTGGGTGAAGCCTTCCATGGCGTTCTTGATCTCGGTGGCATTGTTGCCCTCCCGGACCTTCTTGAAGGCGTCGATCTCGCTCTGGACGGTGCTCTTGTCCTCATCGGACAGCTTGTCGCCGTTGTCCCGCAGGGTCTTCTCCGTCTCGTAGATCAGGCTGTCGGCGCGGTTGAGGGTTTCCACCTCTTCCTTGCGCTTCTTGTCCTCTTCCGCGTACTGCTCGGCTTCCTTCACGCGCTGGTTGATCTCCTCCTCCGTCAGGTTGGTGCTGGCGGTGATGGTGATCTGCTGCTCATGGCCGGTCGCCTTGTCCTTGGCGGAAACGTTCACGATGCCGTTGTTGTCGATGCTGAAGGTGACCTCAATCTGCGGCACGCCGCGGGGCGCGGGCGCGATGCCGGTCAGCTGGAAGCGTCCGAGGCTCTTGTTGTCATAAGCCATCTGGCGCTCACCCTGCAGCACGTTGATTTCCACCGTGGTCTGTCCGTCCGCCGCCGTGGAGAACACCTGGCTCTTGCTGGTGGGGATGGTGGTGTTCCGGTCGATCAGCCGGGTGAAGATATGGCCTTCCGTCTCCAGGCCCAGGCTCAGGGGCGTCACGTCCAGCAGCAGCACGTCCTTCACGTCGCCGGCCAGCACGCCGCCCTGGATGGCCGCGCCGATGGCCACGCACTCATCCGGGTTGATGCCCTTGAAGGGCTCCTTACCGGTGATCCGCTTGACCGCTTCCTGCACGGCGGGGATCCGGGTGCTGCCGCCCACCAGGATGACCTTGTTCACCTGGTCCACGGTCAGGCCGGCATCCTTCAGGGCCTTGCGCATGGGCTCGATGGTGGCTTCCACCAGATCCGCGGTCAGCTCATCGAACTTCGCCCGGGTCAGGGTCACGTCCAGGTGCTTCGGGCCGGTGGCGTCGGCGGTGATGAAGGGCAGGTTGATGTTCGCGGTGGTGGTTCCGCTCAGCTCGATCTTCGCCTTCTCGGCGGCTTCCTTCAGCCGCTGGGCCGCGATCTTGTCCTGCTTCAGGTCGATGCCGTTTTCCTTCTTGAACTGCTCCGCGACGTAGTCGATGATCCGCTCGTCGAAGTCATCGCCGCCCAGGCGGGTGTTGCCGTTGGTGCTCAGCACCTCGAACACGCCGTCGCCGATGTCCAGGATGCTGACATCGAAGGTGCCGCCGCCCAGATCGTACACCAGAATCTTCTGGTTCTCTTCCTTGTCCAGTCCGTAGGCCAGGGACGCGGCAGTCGGCTCGTTGATGATCCGCTTCACGTCCAGTCCGGCGATGCGGCCGGCATCCTTGGTGGCCTGGCGCTGGCTGTCATTAAAGTAGGCCGGCACGGTGATGACCGCCTCGGTCACCTTTTCGCCCAGATAGCTTTCCGCCGTCTCCTTCATCTTGGTCAGGATCATGGCGCTGATGTCCTGGGGCGTATACTGCTTACCGTCAATGCTCACCTTGTATCCGGTGCCCATCTCCCGCTTGATGGAAATGACGGTCCGGTCCGGGTTGGTCACGGCCTGGCGCTTGGCCACCTGGCCCACCAGGCGTTCGCCGTCCTTGGTAAACGCCACGACGGAAGGCGTGGTCCGGCTTCCTTCCGCGTTCGCGATCACAACAGGCTGACCGCCTTCCATGACGGATACGCAGCTGTTGGTAGTACCCAGGTCAATACCGATAATCTTGCTCATAGTCGTTTCCTCCATTTATCCGTTATTTGGCAAATATCCCTTTATCCGGCCTTTCGGCCTTCCCTCATGCCCTTTCGGGCCCTTTTGGCTTTCTTGCGGGCGCTCCGGTCTATTCCGGAACCACCTTGACCATCGCGTGGCGCAGCACCCGGTCCCCCATCATGTATCCCTTCTGCAGCACCTGGCAGACCGTTCCGGGCTCGCCCTCGTCCTCCGTGCCCTGCAGCACGGCGTTCTCCAGGTTCGGGTCGAACTTCTCCCCCACCCGGTCGATGGGCGTGACGTTCAGCTTCCGGTACACCTCGTTCATCTGGCGAAGCACCAGCTGGACGCCGTTCTTCAGGGCCTCGTCCGCGGATCCCGCAGCCGCGTCCGACGCGCGCTCCAGGTTGTCCAGCACCGGCAGCATCGCCGCGGCCACGTCCCGCTTTCCCTCGGCGAAGCTGTCCGCCCGGACGCTTTCATTCCGCCGGCGGAAGTTCTCGAAGTCCGCCTGGATCCGCTGGGCCATGGCGAGGTATTCCGCTGCCTTGTCCCCGGCGTCCTCCTCTTCCGCTTCCTTCGGCTCCCCGGCGTTCTCCTCCGCCTCCGGGGTTCCGGTTTCCTCCGGCAGATCACCTTCCTGCTTCTCCGCCGTTTCCTCCGGGATCTCCTCCCCGGGCGTCTCTTCGCGCGGCTTCTCCGCTTCGTTCATCTTGCGTTTCCTCTTCCCTTTCTTACTCATTGGACTCATCTCCTCCGCTGAACAGGTCCGTCAGCTGATGGCCCATGTTGTTCAGGATGGAGAGCACCCGGGAATAATGCATCCGCGTGGGCCCGATCACCCCGATGGTTCCCTGCTGGCCCGTTCCCGTGGAGTAGGACGCGGTGACGATGGAACAGTCCACCATCTCGGGCACCCCGGTTTCCGGACCGATCCGAACCGTGAAGGCCATCTCCCCGGTTCCCCCGATGATGCTGGCCAGCCGGTCCCGCGTCTCCATCAGGCTCAGGAAGCTCCGGGCCTTTTCCATGTCGCTGTATTCCGGATAGCTCAGCATGTTGCTGGTGCCTCCGATGGCCACATGGGTTTTCCGGGGAGCCGCCTGCCGTTCCGTCAGGAACCCGTACAGGCCCTGCAGCAGCTGCTCGTTTTCCTGCATGCGCTGAATGATCGAGGGCAGGATCCCGCAGGCTTCCGCCAGCGTGTGTCCCCGCAGCTCTTCCGTCAGCGTCCGGGAGATCGCGTACAGCGTATCGCTGTCCATCTCGCCGGGGATGCGGATCGTGCTGTCGCGGACGATCCCGCCATCCGTCACAATCACCACCAGGGCCGCTTCCCGGGAAACGGGAACCAGCTGAACCGTCTGCAGCCGCGGCTCCCGGCCCTTCGGGGGAAGAACCACCGCGGTATACTTCGTCAGGGCGGAGAGCACGCTGGCCGCGTGATCAATCACATCCTCCATCTGGTGAACCCTTCCGGAGAAATGCCGTTCCACTGTTTCCGCGTTGTCGTCCCGAATCTGGCCGGTTTGAATCAGGCTGTCCACATACAGCCGGTACGCCTTTGCGCTGGGCACCCGTCCCGCGGATACGTGGGGCTGATCCAGATATCCCAGCTCCTCCAGGTCGCTCATCTCGTTCCGGATGGTGGCGGAGGAAAGGCCCATGTCGTATTTCTTACTGATCGTCCGGGAGCCGACCGGCACGCCCGTCAGGATGTAATCATCGATGATGGCGCGCAGAATCTTCAGCTTCCGCTCATCCATCTCCATACGCCTGCCTCCTTCCTGATTTCGTCTTGTTAGCACTCAACTGACTTGAGTGCTAACCGACATGCATAAGATAGCACCAACCACCCCCTTTGTCAACACTTTTTCCCAATATTTTCAGGTTTTTCCGTGATCGGATTCCCGGTTCCGGCCGGGGGCCGGAAGGCGCTCTCCGACCCGCTCCGCGAAAGGCTTTCCGCAAAAAAAAGACAGCCTGCGCTGTCTTTTTCGGGGCCCTCCGGAATCAGCCGGCGAGGACCTGGGATTCCTCCCGAAGGCGAACGGCCCGGTTCACCCGGGAATCCAGGCACATCCAGATCTCCGCGTCCTCCCTCGTCTCCAGGGGCGGCACGTAGGAAGGAGCGGTCAGTCCCATCTGATTGTACGTCATCTGAACATACTGCCAGGGGCGGGGTTCCGCCGCCGGCTTCGCGCCGGAGGATCCAAAGAACAGCCGGCTGTTGATTTCCTGTATGGTGCGTGCATCCATTCCCTGATTCCTCATACTCTCATTTCCTCCAGTAATTCCATCTGGGCCTCGGTGGGCCACTGTTCTTCCATCACTTTGCCAAGGACCCGGCCCACGCAGCGGACATCGCTGTCCCCGTGGAACCGCATGGGCGGATACGCCGGGTTGTGCGAGTACAGGCCGTCGGAACGGAATTCCTTCACATAGCCTTCCCCGTCCACCGTAAAGACGCCGATTTCCCCTTCCCGGAGGCGGTCCGTGTGCTCCACGAGGATCGCGTCTCCATCCTGAAAGGTGGGCTCCATGCTGCGGCCGTTGACCGTGATGATCTCATCCGCCCGCCGCGTCCGCTCATCCGCCAGGATCCAGACCTTTTCTCCCCGGGCGGCGCCGATCTCTCCCCCGAAGCCCGCGGCCGCGGAAAGGTCGCTGCGGTACAGCTGAATCGCTTTCCCGCGAAGCTCCTCCCTCCGGAAATCCTTCCGTCGCTGCATCAGGGCTTCCGCCTGCCAGAGCAGGGCCTGCCGGTCCGATTCCTCCATGCCCCGGAAGGCGAGCAGCAGGCTCCGCTCGTTCCGGCTGATGCCCTCCCGGACGCCGAAAAAGGAGGAAAGGCTCAGCCCCAGGGCTCGGCAGAGGGCGGGCACCAGATCCAGATCGGGGCGGCTGTGCTCCGTCTCCCATCCGGCGACGGCGGCCCGGCTGACGCCCAGGCGATCGGCCAGCTGCTGCTGATTCAGCCCGGCGGCGGAACGCGCTTCCCGGATGACGCGGGCCGTCCGCCCGGCCCCGGATGCCGCCTTTTCCTTCACCCCGGCTCCCCTCCCTTCGATGTTTCAGATTCTATCACTTGTTGTTTCATTTGTCAACATATTTTTACAAATTTGTTTCAATTTTCGACATTTCAGGCATAAAAACAGCCTGCCGGGGATTCCGGCAGGCAGGATTCCGATGGATTTCAGGCGACCCTTTTCCGCACCACGGGCACCGCCTCGGCGCGAATGGCGTGGTCCGTCTTGGCCCAGTGCTGCTGATCCCGGCAGCGAATCAGTCCGAAGACCTGGTTGAAGAAGCCTACGATCGCGTTGGCCACGAAGCCTCCGATCATCAGGGGAAGGGTCCGGAACCGGAAGGCGATCCGATTGTCCATCCAGTCCGCCAGATAGAAGAGGAAGAAATAGTTGTAGGAAATCAGCAGCACACTGCCCGCGGCGCCGGCCAGGGAAGGATCCATGAACGGTCTTCCCGGAACGATCACGCAGAGCAGGGCTGTCAGGAGCACCTGGACAATCGCCACCGGAACGGCCGCCACGCTGTACATGTAGGTTCCCAGGCTCAGGAATTCCGCCGCGCTGATCCGGCCCGCCAAAAAGGCGCGGAACAGGTCGCCCGTATGCCGCAGCGTCACGAACCAGTGGCCCTGACCCCAGCGGATCCGCTGGCGGATGGCCGCGCGGAGCCGGGTGGGCTTCTCGTCATACACCCGGGTATAATGGTTCCAGAGGATCCGCCGGCCTTCCAGCGTCGCCTCCACCTGCATCTCATAATCCTCCGTCAGGCTCATGGTGGACCATCCGCCCCGCTGCGCGAGGTAGGCGGTGCTCATGGCAAAGCCCGTGCCGCCGATGGGGCAGTTCACCCCGGCCCGGTGCTTGGCCAGGCAGAAGAAGCGGTTGCTCAGGGTATACCCGCTGTAATAGAACCAGGCCACGATGCCGGTCTTGTTCTTGGCCCCCAGATAGCACTGGATGAAATCCGGCTTCCCCTGGTCCAGATACTGGCTGTTGACCTCCCGGAACATATTGGAATCGATCAGGTTGTCCGCGTCAAAGATCATCATCAGATCATACTGATTCCGGTAATCGATCCGCTCCAGCGCCTTCTTCAGGGCGATGGGCTTTCCCGTCGGGGCGGAAGGCGTTTCCTTCCAGGTCTCAATGACCTTCGCCCCGAGGCTCCGGGCCTTCTCCGCCGTATGATCGGTGCAGTTGTCCGCGATAATGTAGAAATCATACAGTTCCTTCGGATAGTCCATCTCCTTCAGGTTCTGAATGATATCCCCGATCACCGTTTCCTCGTTGTGCGCGGGAACCAGCACCAGAAACCGGGACTGCGGATCCAGGTCCCGATAGTCTTTCTTCGTCCTTCGGAAGCCGAACAGACCGATTCCGATCTGATAGGCCATCGAAAGGATCATGAAGCCGCCGCAGATTCCCGCGAGCGCCTCCAGCAGCAGGATAATTGCCTTCATTCCGTCTCCGTCTCCATTTCCGCGGAAACGCCCCCCGGCGTTCCGCCCGATCCCGTCCAGGGATCACATCTTCCCGTTTCCAGGATATCCGCAATCCGCAGGGAGGCGTTTCCGTCCCCGTAGGGATTGCTGGCGTGGGCCATGGCCTCGTAGGCCGCCCGGTTTTCCAGCAGCTCCGTAAAATTCCGGTAGATGCTCTCTTCCTCCGTCCCCACCAGCCGCAGCACGCCGGATTCCACGCCCTCCGGGCGCTCGGTCGTATCCCGCATGACCAGCACCGGCCGGCCGAAGGTGGGACATTCCTCCTGAATCCCGCCGGAGTCCGTCAGGCACAGGTGGCATCTGGCCTCAAAATTATGGCAGTCGATCACGCTGATGGGCTCAATGAGGTGGATATTGGCGCAGCCGCGCAATTCCTCCTCTGCCGCCCGGCGGACCTGGGGATTCATGTGGATCGGATAAACCGCCCTGCATTCCGGATGCTCCGTCAGCACCCTGCGGATCGCGCGGAACATCTGGTGCATCGGGGTGCCGAGGTTTTCCCGCCGGTGAGCGGTCAGGAAGATCAGCGGATGATCCCCCGCCCATTCCAGCTCCGGATGGGTGTAATCCTCCCGGACGGTGTACCGCATGGCGTCGATCACCGTGTTTCCGGTGATGAAAATGCTGTCCGGCCGCTTTCCCTCCCGGATCAGATGCTCCGCGGCAGCGGCGGTCGGCGCGAAATGATACCGCGCGATAACGCCCACCGCCTGCCGGTTGAATTCCTCGGGATAGGGGGAATCGATCCGGTACGTCCGGAGTCCCGCCTCCACATGCCCGACGGGAATCTGAAGATAGAAGCACGCCAGCGCCGCGGCAAAGGCGGTGGAGGTATCGCCGTGCACGAGCACCATGTCCGGCTTTTCCGCCTCCAGCACCGGCCGGAACTCGGACAGAATGCCCTGGGTGATGTCGAACAGGGTCTGGTTTTCCCGCATGATGGAAAGGTCATAGTCCGGCGTCACACGGAAGCTCTCCAGCACGCTGTCCAGCATGTTCCGGTGCTGTCCGGTCACGCAGATGACCGTCTGAATGCCTTTCCGGGTCTTCAGTTCCTTCGCTACGGGACACATCTTGATGGCTTCCGGACGTGTTCCGAAGACGATCATCACCTTTTTCATCGGCTGCTCTTTTCCGCCTTCCCTTTTCCGGCCCTCCGGCCTTCGGCACGGGTCCGCCGCTTCCCTCCCGGGGGAGGATGACGCGCGTCCGCGCAAAAAAACGCGGTCAGGGATCCGCCGTCCCGGCGTCCCTTTCCCGGGGAAGCCCCTTTCGGCGAAAAGATCCGCCGCGCTTCCCCAAACCGCCCGAATATCTATAGCACACTTGGCGCGTTCCGTCAAGGCGGGAGTTGTGAAAACAGATCGTTTGCATGTTGCGGAATCACCCCGGAATGGTGTATAATTTCCTTCGGTGCTTTCCCATAAAAGATGAATGGAGGTTCTTCCCATGGCTGTCAATCGTTTTGTCCTGAACGGCGTTTCCTATCATGGTCACGGCGCCATCAACGAGATTCCCGGCATCGTTTCCTCCAAGGGGCTGAAGAAGGCCTTTGTGGCTTCCGACCCGGATCTGGTCAAGTTCGGCGTGACCGCCCGCGTGACGGATCTGCTGGAGAAGAACGGCATCGCCTACGAGCTCTACACCGATATCAAGCCCAACCCCACCATTGAAAATGTCCAGCACGGCGTGGATGCCTACCGGGCTTCCGGCGCGGATTTCATGATCACCATCGGCGGCGGTTCCTCCATGGACACCGGCAAGGGAATCGGCATCATCGTGAACAATCCGGAATACTATGACGTGCGTTCCCTGGAGGGCGTGGCGCCCACGAAGAAGCGCACCGTCTTCACCATCGCGGTGCCCACCACCGGCGGAACCGGCGCGGAATCCACCATCAACTATGTCATCACCGACGTGGAAAAGAAGCGGAAGTTCGTCTGCGTGGACCCCAACGACATCCCCGATGTCGCCGTCGTGGATCCCGACATGATGTCCTCCATGCCGAAGGGCCTGACCGCCTCCACCGGCATGGACGCGCTGACCCACGCGATTGAGGGCTACACCACCAAGGCGGCCTGGGCGCTGGCCGACTGCCTGGACCTGGAAGCCATCAAGCTGATCGCGAAGAACCTGCGCAAGGCCGTGGAAAACGATCCCGACGGCCGGGAAGGCATGGCGCTGGCCCAGTATGTGACCGCCATGGCCTATTCCAACGTCGGCCTGGGCATTGCCCATTCCATGGCGCACACCCTGGGCGCCGTGTATGACACGCCCCATGGCGTCGCCTGCGCGATGATGCTGCCCATCGTGATGGAATTCAACCAGGAATACACCGGCGAGAAGTTCCGGGATATCGCGGAAGCCTTCGGCGTGGATACGAAGGGCATGGACGCGAAGGCCTACCGGAAGGCCGCGATCGACGCGGTTCGTCAGCTGTCCGTGGATGTGGGCATTCCCACGAAGCTGGAGAAGCTGAAGGAAGAGGATCTG
Organism: uncultured Eubacteriales bacterium; assembly: GCA_900316415.1. Taxonomy (GTDB): domain Bacteria; phylum Bacillota; class Clostridia; order Christensenellales; family Aristaeellaceae; genus Aristaeella. Next base: position 64,430 of record ONCV01000004.1, on the reverse strand, counting down.
CCCTTCCTGTGCGAATCCGCCGCGGCGGACGCCTGCGCTCCCGGAAATCCCCGGCCCGCCACCCTGGCCGATTTCGAGGCCATGTTCCGGAAGCTGATGTAAGCCTCCCCTTTCGTTGTTTCCCGCGCGCGGTTTGCGCGCGCAAAAAAAAGCCCGGCTCGCGCCGGGTTTTTTCTTTGGGAGAACCTCGCGGTTCTTATTTTCCGAAGAAGCCCTTGATCTTGTCCAGCAGGCCCTTGCCCACGGCGCCAGCCGCGTTGCCGCCCAGCGCCTTGGTCACGCCGGCCACAATTTCCTTCACCTGTTCCGCGTTCACTTCGAAGCCGGTCAGTTCCTTGATCAGCGCGGCGGGGTCGGAGGTGAGCCTTCCGATCAGGTCGGAATTCCCGGTCACCTTGGAAACGATGTCAGAGATCATCTTCTGAATATCCATTCTGCAAACCCTCCTTTTCTGGTTTGTGGTATTATAAACCCGGGGATTCCAAAATGCAAGGCTTTACTTCTTTTCTGTTTTCGTGTAGAATGAAACCGATCTTAAGGAAGAAATGCCGGCGGGGCGTTCCGGGAACGCGGGAAGGCCGCCGGGGGAGGTTTTCCATGGCATTGTCAAATGTGGTGCTGCTCCTGGGCGGAGTTGCGCTTTTTCTTTTTGGAATGTCCCTCATGGGGGACGGGCTCAAGCGGGTCGCCGGGAATAAGCTGGAGCTGATTCTGTACCGGCTCTCCTCGACGCCGCTGAAGGGGATTCTGCTGGGCACCGTCGTCACGATGGTGATTCAGTCCTCCTCGGCCACCAGCGTCATGGTGGTCGGCTTCGTCAATTCCGGGATGATGCATCTGCGCCAGGCCATTTCCGTCATCATGGGCGCCGTGGTCGGCACAAGCGTCACCGGGTGGATCATCTGTTTGTCCAGCATCGGGGGGGAAGGCGCTTCCTCGGTGATGAACCTGCTGAGCACGGAATCCCTCAGCGCCCTGGTGGCCGTGGCGGGCATTCTGCTGCGGATGATCGGCAAAAAGAAATCCACCCAGCAGATCGGCGATATCCTGCTGGGCTTCTCCGTGCTGATGTTCGGCATGATGACCATGAGCGGCGCGGTCGAAAGCCTGCGGGAGAATCCGACCTTCCTGAACCTGATGACCAATTTCTCCCATCCCCTGCTGGGCATTCTGGTGGGCCTGGTGATCACCGCCGTGCTGCAGAGCGCTTCCGCCGCCGTCGGTATCCTGCAGGCCCTGTCCGCGACGGGGCTGCTGGAATTCCATGAGGTGCTCCCCATCATCCTGGGCATCGCCATCGGCGCCTCCGTTCCGGTGCTGCTGTCCGGCCTGGGTTCCTCTGTGGAGGGCCGGCGGGCCTCGGTCAGCTACCTGGTGGTGGAGGTCTGCCGGGTGATCCTGTTCGCCGCCGTGTTCTACGGGCTGAACAGCTTCCTGCATTTCTCCTGGATGGATCAGACGATGAACATGTTTTCCATCGCGCTGCTGAATACCCTCTTCCGCCTCTCCACGGTGATTCTGCTGGCCCCGGCCATTCCCCTGCTGGAAAAGCTGGTCTGCCTGCTGGTTCCCGCCAAGGAGGAGGACGAGGAGCAGACGATGGACATGAACCGTCTGGAGGAGCGCTTCCTGGCGTATCCGACCCTGGCGGTGGAGCAGACCCGTCTGACCATGAACAAAATGGCGGAGCTGACGGAACAGTCCATGAAGCAGGCCATCAGCCTGCTGACTGAATACGATGAAAAAACCCTCCGGGAGGTTCGGAACCTGGAGGGAATTGTGGATCGGTACGAGGACAAGATCGGCAGCTACCTGATGCGGCTCACCGGGCGGGATCTGACAGAAACGCAGAACCGGGCCGTCAGCCAGTACCTGCGCACCATCACGGATCTGGAGCGGATCAGCGACCATGCCCTGAACATTGCCGAGCGGGCACAGGAAATGATGGAAAAGAAGCTGACGCTCTCCGAAAAGGCAAAGAAGGAAATGGCCAATCTGTCCGCGGCCGTCTCGCGCATCCTGGACATCACCTTCGAGGCCTTCCTGAGCGACGATGTGGAAATCGCCTACCGGGTGGAGCCCCTGGAGCAGGTCATCAACCAGCTGTGCCGGAAGATGCGGGAAAAGCACGCCGCGCGGCTGCAGAAGGGAAAATGCACGATCGGAAACGGCTATGTCTTCAACGATCTGATCGTGGATTTCGAGCGGGTCTCCGATCATTGCTCGAACATCGCCATCGTCATCATCGAGCTGCTGGCCAACTCTCTGGATGTGCATGAGCTGAGCGAGGCCATCCGGGAGCAGCATCCCCATCAGTACGAAGACTATTACGAGGAATACGCCCTCCAGTATCTGCCGAAGAAGGACGTGGGCACCCTGGCGAAGGACGCCGCGGATTAAAGGATCTCATCCTCCCGCGAAATCATCCGGTCCAGGCTTTCGGAATCCGCGGCGGAGCCGCTCTGCGATGCTTCCACGGTCTTCCCCGCCATCAGTTCCAGGAAGGCCCGGGCAATCCGGATCGCGCCGTGGGGCTGCAGATGGCTGTTGTCCTCGCGTCCCTCCGGATAGTTGGGATGGCCCGCGGGCACATGGCAGAAGATTCCCTTCGCCCCCTCCGGGCCGGCCTGCCGCAGCATCTCCATCGTGGCAGCTTCCAGATCGATCAGCCGGACGCCCCGCTCCGCGGCCAGGTCCTTCATGGCCTGCGGATAGTCCCCATGGGCGGGAATCGGCTTTCCGTCCCCGTCAAACAGCCCCCGGGCGATGGCCGTAACCAGAATGGGTTCCGCGCCGTGGCTCCGGGCCGCATCGATATACAGTCCCAGATATTTCGGAAAGGTGCCCCGGGCCGTGGTGAAGCGCAGCGGGTCATCTTTTTTTTCGTCGTTGTGGGCAAAGCAAACGACCAGCGTATCCCCCGGGCGGAGGCAGCTTTCAATGTGGCTCAGCCGCTGCTGATCCACAAAGCTCTTGCTGGATCTGCCGGCAATCGCCTCATTTTGCACAAAAACGGATTCCGGAACCAGGCTCTGCAGCGGCTGTCCCCATCCGGTCATCGGAGCCCGGTCCGGGCCGTAGGTCGCCATGGTGGAATCGCCGCAGAGGAACCAGGTCGGCGTCCGCCAGTCCGGCCGCCATCCGTCCCATCCGCCCAGCACCGCCGGCAGCGTGATCACCGCGGCGTCCTCGTCCGTCATCCGGGTCTGGGCGGGATGCCGGGGGAACTGATCCGCCCGGGCCCCCATGGTGCGCCATTCGCCGTACCGCTCCGTCACGACCCGGATTTCGTCCCAGTCGGCGAAGCCCTCCGGGGCCACGTGCTCATCCATGTCGCATTCCAGGAACACGGTCCGGGCATGGGCGCGCCAGGGCCTTCCCAGCATGGCCTTCCCGGGCTCGCAGGCTCCGGTCAGGCGGCAGCGATGAAACACCATGCCATAGGGCTGGTCGGCATGGGTATTCGCGGCGGTATACCATCCGCCCCGGGTGCCCATGAACAGGGTGCAGCGCTCAAACCAGCAGCGGTAGCTGCCGAAGATAAAATCCACATCCCCTTCGATATAGCAGTCCTCAAAATACTGGCGGCTCCAGCTCAGATGCCCGTCCTCCACCCGGGAAACCGCCTCCGCGTTCCCCCGGCGGAAGCCGACGTCCTCGATGACGTTGGGAATCCGCAGGGGCCCGCAGAACAGCGTATCCTGATGCGCGATCAGCCGGCAGTTGCGCCACACGCCCCGGTCCCCCGCGGCGTAGACCGCGACGGCCTGGCCCACGTCCCGGCCATCCCCGGCATCATTGCGGATGGTCAGGTTCTCCACTTCCACATTGTGCCCGGTGATCATCAGGGTGGAAGACAGGAAGGTTCCCTTCTCCTCCCCGTTTTCATACGTATCCTTCGCGCATCCGTTCCAGGTCAGCACCGTTTCGTCCCGGTCCTCCCCGACGATTCGCACATTGTTTTTCCAGACCACGACCTTCTCGCGGTATACGCCCTTCTTCACCAGCACCAGCACGGGCGTCCTTCCGCTTTCCGGAATGCCGTCCATGGCCTCCTGAAGGCCGGTAAAATGCCCGGTGCCATCCTGCGCGACGATATACATGGCTTCTGTCCTCCGTTCCCTCTCCCGTCCTGGCTTTCCCGTCTTGGCTTTCCCGGATATTGTAGAAAGAATTCCCCCCGGTGTCAACTGAAAAAGCGGCGCCGCGGCGCCGCCAAAAAGCGTTTTCCTTCCTTCCCGGGAATTATCTGAAAATCAGGGGCCGCAGCCTCCGGGTCAGCCCGGTAGCCAGCAGAACCTTCAGGCCGTCCGGAATCAGATACGGCAGCACGCACAGGCTCAGCGCCGATCCCAGTCCGATCGGACCGGACTTCCGGGCATAGACCGCCATGAACCAGGCGGTTCCGAAGGCATAGCAGATCAGGATCCCGATCGTCATGGACCCCAGCAGCACCGGAAGGGATCTTCCCCCCTTCCGGATCGCCAGCCCCACCGTCAGGGCGGTGAACAGAAATCCGACCACATAGCCGCCGGTCGCGCCCATCAGCGCGCCGATCCCGCCCCGGAAACCCGAGAGCACGGGAACGCCGACCGCCGCCAGCAGGATATAGCCCGCCACCGCGCTGATCCCCATCTTCAGGCCCAGCAGCGCCGTCACCAGGCAGACCGCGAAGGTCTGCAGGGTGAATGGAACCGTCAGGGGAATCGAAATCCAGGAACAAACCGCGATCAGCGCGATTCCCAGCGCCGTATAAACTGTTTCCTTCGTTGAAAACCGGGTCAAGTCACATCCTCCCCTTTCTGCCTCGGGAAGCATAGCACGGGGAGGTTCGTTTGTCAACTGCTACTTATGTACAGGTTGACGTTTAAGTCCTTTTCCGGAGGTTTCCATCCGCTGCTTCCGGAACGCGAATGCTGATCTCGCCGGATCGGAGAATCTGCTCCTCCCCGTTCGCCAGCCGGACCCGCAGCGCATAGTCCCGCTCCAGGTCCAGCGCCGTGGCCTGCACCGGCTCCTGTCCCGGAGACAGCACCAGCACTTGCTTTCCCAGCACCATCAGCCGATCCCGGTATTTCTGCCAGATGGAATCCGCTTCGGGATCCCGCGCGTATTTCATCAGCCGGTTCAGCACCCCGGCCGCCAGCCGGTTCCGCACGTCCGGGATCTCCCGGCTCCCGAAGGCCGGGCCGGCGATCCCTCTCAGCTCCTCCGGAAAATCCCTCTCCGGACGGCGCAGATTGATTCCGATTCCCACGATGACGTAGCTCATCCGTCCCGTTTCAAAATCCAGCCCCGCCTCGGTCAGGATTCCGCAGACCTTCTTTCCCCGAACCAGCAGGTCGTTGACCCATTTAATCTCCGGGGAAACCTTCGCAATTTCCTCCATGGCCTCCGCCACCGCCACCGCCGCGCAGGCCGTCAGCCTCGTGGACTCACGCGGCGTCCGTTCCGGGCGAAGCAGCAGGCTCAGATACAGCCCGCTCCCCTTCGGGGAATAGAAGCTGCGGCCCATTCGTCCCCTCCCGGCCGTCTGTTCCGCGGCCACGAGCGCCGTTCCCTCCGGGGCATCCTCCGCGGCCATCTGCTTGAGAACGGTGTTGGTGGAGGTGATGCTGTCGAAGACCTGCACCCGGATCCCGGGATCGGAGAGATACTGCCGGATTCCAAACTCCGACAGCACATCGCTCCGGGAGGAAAGCCGGTGGCCCATTCGCGGAAGGGACTCAATGGGGTACCCTTCCCGCCGCAGCTGCTCCACTGCCTTCCAGACCGCCGTCCTGCTCACGTGGAGGCTCTCCGCCAGCGCGGCCCCGGACACATACTGGTCCTGACGGTTCCGCAGCGCTTCCAAAACCCTTTCCTTTGTCATCGTCTCCTCCTCGTCCGTCCGGGAAGGCGCAGCGTGCGCGCCTTCTCCTTGATTATATTCATTTTGTACACTGAATACAAGGAAAAAACGTACAATTTTTGAGCAGAAATTGCAAAATCTGACAAGTTTTTCCGTCTATCCGGACACCGGGACGGACACGCGTTTCCCCCCGCAGGAGCCCTTTCCCGGGCCCGCATCCCGGTGCGGCGCCGGGCGGAGCCGGTATCCGGCCGCTGCTCCGGAGGAAAAACGCACTTGCGCCGGCGCGTCAAATGGAGTATATTTGCTTTTGCCGGCTTCGGAAACGGAAGCACGCAGAAAGGCGAATGAAGCATGTCCAAATATGTTCTGACAACCTCCTCCACCGCGGATCTGAGCCACGAATACCTGGAAAAGATCCGGGTTCCCTATGTCTGCTTTCACTATGAACTGGGCGGAGAGCAGTATCCCGATGACCTCTGGGCATCCATGGATCCGCACACCTTCTATCAGCGGATGCTGGCCGGCGAGGAATCCCGCACCAGCCAGATCAATATGACGGAATACATGGATTTCTGGCGCCCCTTTCTGGAAAAGGGACAGGACATCCTGCACCTGACGCTTTCCTCCGGCATTTCCGGAACGATCAATTCCGCCCGGTCCGCGGCCGAAGCGCTGCGGAAGGAATACCCGGACCGGGAAATCTACGTGGTGGATTCCCTGGCCGCCTCCTCCGGTTACGGGCTGCTGATCGACCGGCTGGCGGAGCTGCGGGATCAGGGGCTGTCCCTGAAGGATCTGTACCGGTACGCGGAGGATCACAAGCTGTACGTGCACCACTGGTTCTTCTCCTCGGATCTGACCTTCTATATCCGGGGCGGCCGGGTCACCAAGACCGCCGGCTTCTTCGGCCGGATGCTGAACATCTGTCCCCTGCTGAATGTGGACTATCAGGGAAGGCTGATTCCCCGGGACAAGGTCCGCACCAAGAAGAAGGTCATCCGGGAAATTGTCGCCCGCATGGAGGCCCATGCCCGGGGCGGATATGATTATTCCGACAAGGTCTTTATCTCCTATTCCGACTGTCTGGAGGACGCGCAGGCCGTCGCCTCGCTGGTGGAATCAAAATTCCCGAAAATGAAGGGCAAGGTGCAGCTCTTCCCCATCGGCTCCACCATCGGCGCGCACACCGGTCCCGGAACCGTCGCCCTGTTCTTCTGGGGAGATCTGCGCAGCAACTGACCCGGAAAGCCCTGCGGAAGCGCACAATCAGGCGGCGTGCCTCCGCTTTGAATGGCCGGCGCCGCACCGGTACGGAGATTCCCATGAAACGGATTGGAGCTGTTTTGCTCGCCCTTCTGCTCCTGCCCTGCCCGGGCCTTTCGGAGGAGGATGACGATGAACTGCTGATCGAGGAGTTCATCGAGCCCGCCGACGGATCCCGGGAGGAGGTGGAATGGACCTTTCCCGTCGCCCTGGCGGATATGAACCCGGAATACATCCAGCTGGCCAACAGGCATTATCTGCTGGACAGCGACTATGTTCCGCCGGATCTGGTCAAGGTTCCCAGCAAGCCAAAGAGCGGCGGAATCTACTGGGCCGTGCAGCCGAAGGGAGGCCAGCTGCTGCGGGCGGACGCCGCCCAGGCGCTGTGCGACATGAACGCCGCCATGCGGGAGGTGGACGGTTTCCGCGCCATGTATCTGAAAAGCGCCTACCGCTCCTACCGGACGCAGAAGACCATGTACACCAACCGGCTGAAGAAGAACAAAGGGAAGGATGACGGATGGGTCTCCATGCCCGGGGCCAGCGATCATCAAACCGGGCTGGGCTGCGATGTCGTGCCGAAGAACTGGCGCGACAAGGCCATGAACGACAAGATGATGCAGGAGCCGGAATGCCAGTGGATGGCGGAGCATTGCCAGGAATTCGGCTTCATCATCCGCTATCCGGACGGAAAGCAGGAGTACACCGAAATCAACACGGAGCCCTGGCATCTTCGCTACGTGGGCATCCCCGTCGCCGCCTACATCATGGAAAACGGGCTGTGCCTGGAGGAATTCACCGCGGAGCTGCAGGCCGCCATCCAGGACTTCCTCGACCGGGGCGGCGATCCGGAACGGGTCCAGGCCTATCTGCAGACGCCTTCCGAAGACAACCCGTAGGGGCATTCCCCTGCGGAAGCACTCCCGGCATTCCATTCAAAAGCGCCCGCTTCGCATCTGCGAGGCGGGCGCTTTTATGCGTCCCCGGATTTCTTCCGGTTACTGGTTCAGGTATTCATAATAGCCTTCCCGCAAGCTGGTCAGCAGCTCATCATGATCCCCGCCCGCGGCGTACCGCTCGTTGATTTCCGCGATTTCTCCCTCCCGGCGGACCGGGGTGCAGAAGGGACAGGCCTTCAGCTTCGCGAAGGGCTCCTCCTCCAGCTGGCCGTATTCAAAAGGCTGGAAGGTAACCTGCTTCGCGCTGTAGCAGAAGGAGGAGCGATGATAGTACTGGCCCTTGTTCGGGTTGTAGTACAGGGGCGTATCCGCCGCGGGGACGGGGATCTGGCGGCCCTGCCAGTCCTCCCAGATGACGAACTTCACCTTGCTTCCGCTCTTCAGCTGGCTCCAGATCCAGCCCATGTTGACGCCCTCCGGCGTCCTGTTCCGCTGCACCCGGATACATCCGTGGCTGCACTTGGTTCCCAGCTTGAATTCCGTCGTGCCGTAATTCTTCGTTCCGTCCGCGTTCTTGACATGGGGCACCTCGTGCATCATGTCCCCGCTGTTGAACCGGATGGCCATGTCGCAGTACAGCCGGTCGCTCACCAGGGTTCCTACCTTGCTCATCAGCAGGAATTCCCCGGACCGGGTCTCGTTGTACGGCTGATATTTCGATCCGTTCCACATGGCGACGCCCGTGGAGCACAGGAGGGAGGTCAGCAGCTTTCCGTTCTGGAAGATATACAGGCGCTGGGTCAGCTTGTCGCAGACGATGCCCATGGAGGGATTCGGCGTCACCTGCTTCAGATAGTCCGTCCGGATGTATCCGGAAACCAGCAGGTTCCAGGCCTCCACCTTCGTGTCATGGAAGGAGCTGGAATAGCATTCCACCAGAGACCAGCCGCTGTCCAGGGTCTCCAGCACGCGGACGCCCTGGGATTCGCAGGTCACGACGCCGATCTTCAGGCTCTCCTCGTCCGGCTCCCGGTACAGATAGGTCTGCGATTTCTCGCCGCTCTTCTTTCCGATGTCCACCACGGTGATCGGCTGCATCAGCATCTCCCAGACGGCCTGCTCATCCGTGATGTCCATCGGCAGCGTCCAGTAATTCCGCTCCCCGGGCCGCGGCGCGTACGCGCTGCCGTAGGACGGGATAAACTCCCCGGAGGCGGCAGCCGGCGCGTTCTGCTCCGAAAGCGGGTGCTCCCCGCCCTCATCGTCCAGCACCACTTCCTCGATGATCTCCTCGATTTCGAGATCCCCGTCCTCTTCCTCCCCCAGCGCCGCGGCGGAAAGCAGCATCAGCGCCGCCAGCAGCAGGGCTGTTCCCTTTTTGATCATGGTGATTCTCCCCTGCAAGGGCGCCGGCAGAGCCGGCGCTTCGAAAATGTCTGTTCCGCGCGGGATAGCTTCCCTCCCCGCGCCGGGCCGCCCCCGTTTTCGTTTCTCCCGGAGGCTATCTGTTTATACCACAGAAACGCGAAATGAGCAAGCCGTCTCCGGAGGTTCGCCGTTTCCGGGCCGCCCCGCGGAGCAGACCGGCGGCGCCTGCTTCCCGTCGCGGTTCGGCAGGCGTTCCGGTTTCTTTCAAAACGGCCCGGATCCGTCTTCGCGGATCCGGGCCTTCTGTTTTCCGGAAACCTGATTTACAGCACCTTCCGCAGGAAGTCCTGGGTGCGGGCCTCCCGGGGATGGCCGAAGATCTGCTCCGGCGTTCCCTGCTCCAGAATTCTTCCGTCGTCCAGGAAGAGCACCCGGTCCGCCACCTCGCGGGCGAATCCCATCTCATGGGTCACGCAGACCATGGTCATCCCGCTTTTTGCCAGCTCCCGCATCACGTCCAGCACCTCGCCCACCATTTCGGGATCCAGCGCGGAGGTGGGCTCGTCAAAGAGCATGACCTCCGGGTCCATGCACAGCGCCCGCACGATGGCCACGCGCTGCTTCTGGCCGCCGGAAAGCTGGGCCGGATAGCTGCTGATCTTGTCCTCCAGGCCCACCCGGTGCAGCAGTTCCCGCGCCTTCTCCTCCGCCTGGGCCCGGTTCAGGTGCCCCGTGCGGATCGGCGCAAGGGTCAGGTTCTGCAGAATCGTCATGTTCGGGAACAGGTTGAAATGCTGAAACACCATGCCCATCCGCTGGCGCATCCGGTCGATGTCCGTCTTCGGATCCGTCATGGAGACCCCGTCGAAGATGATTTGTCCGCCGGTGGGAATCTCCAGCAGGTTCAGGCAGCGCAGGAAGGTGGATTTTCCGGAGCCGGAGGGGCCGATGAATACGACGCATTCCCCCTTTTGGACCTCCAGATCCACGCCCTTGAGGACCTCGAGTCCTTCAAAGCTTTTCTTTAAATCATGAACGACGATCACTTGCGCGCAGCCTCCTCTCGAAGATTCCCAGCAGCCAGGTGAAGACCATCACCAGCGCCAGATAGATGACGGCCGTCCCGACGTAGGGATACATGGGCTCATAGGTTCTGCTGACAACGCCGCGCGCCGCATACAGAAGCTCCTTTCCGCCGATGACGGAGATCAGGCTCGTATCCTTCAGCAGCACGATGAACTCGTTGCCCAGGGAGGGCAGAATCGCCTTGATCGCCTGCGGAATGATGATAAAGCGCATGGTGTCGGCATAGTTCAGGCCCAGGGATCTGCCGGCCTCCATCTGCCCGATATCCACGCTCATCAGTCCGCCGCGGATGATTTCGGCGGTGTAGGCGCCGGAGTTGATGCCCAGGGTCAGCGCGCCGACCGTGACAAAATCCCGGCTCGACGCGAAGATCACGAATCCCATAATCATCAGCTGCACCATCATGGGCGTTCCGCGGATGACCGTCACATACACCCGCATGATCGCGTTCAGAAAGCCCAGCACCGGGTTGTGCTTTCCGGGGCGCTGCTGGTCATGGGCCGTCCGGACCACCGCCACCAGAACTCCGAGAACCACGCCCAGCAGCAGCGCCAGCAGCGTGACCAGCAGGGTGGTTCCCACGCCATTCAGGTACTGCTGCCAGCGGTCATTCTCGATAAAAGCCTGATAGAAGAACACATAGGCCTTCTGCCACACGGAGGTCTCCTCTCCGGCCACGATCAGCGCTTTCCATGCTGCGTATTGTTCCAAAAAAGTGCACTTCCTTCCGTTGCCGTCCGTTCAAACAAGCAGGGGGACGGTGATTCGCCGTCCCCCACAGTGGATCATTCCACGATCGGGATCATTCCTGCCACTTCAGCATGATGGCATCGATGGTGCCGTCATCGATCAGGGCCTGCAGCTGCTCGTTGAAGTCCGCCAGCAGCTCCGGATACTTGTCCTTGGCAAAGCCGAAGCCGAACTGCTCGGGCTCATAGGTGGAGGGAACCACCTCGAGGCCGGGCATCTTCTTCGCGAAATCATTCGCCACCAGGTCGTCCACCAGGATGCAGTCGATCTGTCCGTTGGCCAGCGCCTGGAAAGCCAGCGCGTAGGTCGGATAGGCGCTCACATGATCCTCGCCGAAGTCATCCGTCGCATAAATCGCGCCGGTGGTGCCGGTCTGCACGCCGATCAGCTTCTCGCCGATGTTCTCCATGGTGATCCCGGCGCCCTCCTTCTGGGCGATCGCCTGGGTAATGGTGGCGTAGGGGATCGTAAAGTCCAGCACGGCCTTCCGGTCCTCCCGGATGGTCACGCCGGAAACCACCGCGTCCGTCGTGCCCGCGCCGGGCGCCGCCAGGGCGGAGTCAAACTCGATCGCGTAGGCTTCGGGGGTCAGGCCCAGCTTCTCGCAGATCAGGGCCACGATGTCGGGCTCGATGCCGATCACATTGTCCTGATCATCCCGGCCCTCGAAGGGCAGGAAATCCGGGCTCGTCGCGTAAATGAACTTGCCGGCTTCCACCGTGTTGTAATTCTTCGCTTCCGCGCAGGCGGCGGTCAGGCTCAGCACCAGGCACAGAGCCAGCAGGCTCGCAATCAGTTTCTTCATTTTCATTCACCCTCCCTCTTCGCTCTCCCCTCCCGGGCCTTCCCCCGAAAGGATTGGCGCAAGTATAGCACCGGCCGTATCGCTTGTCAACGCTTTTTCTGCATTTTTATGCAATTTTTATGCCTATCTGTGTATATATGCAATATAACTTGCATATTTCTTTGTTCTTTCTGCGTTTTCCGCCGGCAGAGCCCGGAAGAAGCGCTCCGGCCCGGCGCCCGCTCCGGAATCCGGACAGAAAAAGGCGCGGGAGCCCGCTGCTCCCGCGCTGGATGGTCTTATTCCGCTTCCCCCTCGAGGATTCCGTTCCAGAGGCGGTAGTACAGCCCCTTCTTTGCCAGCAGCTCCTCGTGCGTGCCCTCCTCCTCGATGTTCTGATGTCCCAGCACCAGAATCCGATCCGCGTGCCGGATGGTGGTCAGCCGGTGGGCGATGGTCAGGGTCGTCCGTCCCCTGGCCAGCCGCTCCAGGCTCCTGCCCACCAGCACCTCGCTCTCGTTGTCCAGCGCCGAAGTGGCCTCGTCCAGGATCAGGATCTTCGGGTTTTTCAGGAAAACGCGGGCGATGGACAGCCGCTGCTTCTGGCCGCCGGAAAGCTTGACGCCCCGCTCGCCGATATAGCTGTCATATCCCCGGGGCAGCGTCCGGATGAAGTCATCCGCGCCGGCCATCCGGGCCGCCTCCCGGATCTCCTCATCCGTGGCTCCGGGCCGGCCGTAGGCGATGTTTTCCCGCACCGTTCCGCTGAACAGATAGACGTCCTGCTGCACGATGCCGATAGCGCCGCGCAGGCTTTCCAGCGTCACCTGCCGGATATCCTGCCCGTCGATGCGGATGCTTCCGCCCGTCACGTCATAGAACCTGGGGATCAGATTGCAGATCGTGGTCTTTCCGCCGCCGGAGGGCCCCACCAGCGCCAGGTTTTCCCCGGGCCGGATTTTCAGGTTCAGATGCCGCAGCACCCGGTTGTGGTCGTCCGGATATTCGAAGGAGACGTCCTCCAGCTCAATGCCTCCCTCCTCCGCCCGGAGAACCGCCGCGTCCGGCGCGTCCTGGATATCCACCTTCGCGTCCATGATCTCGTAGAAGCGCTCAATGCCGGTCATGCCCCGCTGGAACTGCTCGGCGAACTCCACGATCCGGCGGATCGTGGCGATCAGGGTGGAAACATAGAGAATGTAGGCCACCAGGTCCCCGGGGCTGATCCGGCCCCGGACCAGGAACAGGCCGCCGGCCACGATGACCACCGTATACATGAGCCCGTCGAACAGGCGGGTGGTGGTGCCGAAGGTCGCCATGGCGTAATACCATCTGGTTTTGATGCGCCGGAAGTCCTGATTTCCCGCGTTGAACTTCTCGTTCTCCGCTTTTTCCGCGGAGAAGGCCTTTACCACGCGCTGCCCCAGCAGACTGTCCTCAATGGCCGCGTTCAGCTCGCCGATCTGATACCGCTGAGCCTTCTGCGCCGAGCGCAGCCAGTGGTTGAGCTTTGTGCACACCACCAGCATCACCGGCAGGCAGGCGAACACCATCAGCGTCAGCAGCGGGGAGGTCTGGCACAGGATGACGAAGGAAGCGGCCAGCTTGATCCCGGCGATGAAAAACTCCTCCGGGCAGTGGTGCGCGAATTCCGTCACATCGAACAGGTCATTGGTGATCCGCCCCATGATCTGGCCGATTTTGGTGTTGGCGTAGTAGGTATCGCTCAGGCGCTGCAGATGGGCAAAGGCGTCCGTGCGCATATCCGTCTCGATATGGACGCCCATGATATGCCCCTGGGACTGCATGTAGAAATTCGCCCCCGCGTCGATCAGCCGCAGCAGCACGTACAGGGCGGCCATCCGCAGCACCGCCTCGGACGTCAGCGGCGCGGCGCTGCCCAGGGCGGAATTGGTCAGCTGGCGCATGATCATCGGCAGCACGATGTCGCACAGGGTGGTCAGCGCCGCGAAGAACAGATCAAAATACAGCAGCTTCCGGTATTTCTTCAGGTAGGGGTAAAACCTCCGGATCAGCTGACCGGAGCTGTAGGTGCGTTCGCCCTTCTTCTTTTCCGTCACGTTCTTTTCCTTTCTGATTCCGTTCCCGGCCGGTTCCCGGCGCCGGGCGGCCCGCGGGATTACTCCGCCGCGGGCCCGTAGGAGCGGATCTCCAGCTGTTCGGACAGCTCCTGCGCGGTCATTCCCGCGGGCAGATCCGCCTTCCGGAGGGTGACCGTCACCGGCTCCTCCCCGTGCAGGTCAAACCAGTTGTCGCTGAAAACCGCGTCCGCGTCCCGCAGGGACAGGCATACGCTCTTGGCGAACCCGTCCGCCCGCAGGGTGATCGCAAAGCGGTCTCCCTCCTCCCGCACCCCGGCGGAAATCCGGACGGGCAGATAATCAAAGGCCTTGGGCCGGACAAAAGCGGTGGTGCCCCGGCTGACCGCCTCGTCTCCCCGCAGCAGCGTGTATTCCACATAGCGGCTCCGCAGATGCTCCCGGGTACTCAGCTCCGCCTCCAGATTCAGCGGCAGGCAGGCCTGCGAGGACAGGGAGGGGATCTGAACCTCCGCTTCCCAGGTTTTCAGGATTTCCGCCCGGCTGTTCCGCAAATGGCAGACGATCCGCAGCTTTTCCGCCCGGGGTGTGTCATTGGTCACGTGCAGCACGGGGTGCCGGGGATCCGTATCGTCGCAGGAAAGCAGCAGCGGCGCGTAGAACCGGCGGGCGGCATAATGCAGCCCCTTCCAGCGGCCGAAGTAATCGATGCTGCTCCAGGAGATGACGGGATTGGAGTCGTTCAGCTGCCAGTAGGCCGATCCCATGCAGCGGCCCCGGGCCCGGCGCATGTGCTCCACGTTGGAGCGGATGCAGTCCGCCTGCACCAGCTGGGAGCAGTAGACCAGGCGCTCAAAGCTGTCCGGGTAGTTCACCATCTGGGCCAGGTAATACATGACCTTCTCATTTCCCTGCGTGCACTTCTGATGCGCCTCCATCACATGCCCGCACAGGTCCAGATCCCCCTCGTCCGCAAAGGCGCGGATGGTTTTCATGTCCGGCAGGCTCTCAAAGCCGTATTCGGAGCAGAAGCGGTAGTAGAATTCCCGGAACGCCTCGATGGGCTTGAAATTGTGCCAGACCGCCCAGTAGTGCATGTCCCCCGCCCGGTTGGAGGATGAATCCTTCATGCCGCCTCCGGAGGAGGGAGAGGAGGGCCAGTAGAAGGTTTCGGGATCGTATTCCCGCAGAACCTCCGGAATCAGGGATTCGAACAGCTTCAGATAGTCCGCCCGGGCCTGCGGGTCCTCCGGAATCCCCCAGTACTCCCAGGCGGATTCAATCTCGTTGTTTCCGCACCAGAGTCCCAGGGAGGGATGATTCCGCAGCCGGATGGCATTGTCCCGGATCTCCGCCCGGACCGTCTCCTCGAATTCCGGCGTCAGCAGATAGGCGGAGCAGGCGAACATGCAGTCCTGCCAGACGATGAGTCCCGCCTCGTCGCAGAAGTCATAGAACCAGGCGTCCGGATAGGCGCCGCCTCCCCAGACCCGGATGAAATTGTAATTCGCGTCCGCGCAGTCCCGCAGCAGCCGCTCCGTCCGCTCCCGGGAAAGCCGGGGGAAGATCTGGTCCTCCGGAATATAGTTCGCGCCCATGGCGAACACCTTCACGCCGTTGTTGATGAAGCAGAATTCCTTCCCCCATTCGTCCTCCTCCTGGGAGACGGAAAGGGTCCGCAGGCCGATGCGCCGCTCCTGGGCATCCAGGGGTGTCCCCGCCTGCCGCAGCTCCACCCGGCAGGTATACAGGGGCTGCTCCCCCAGTCCCCGGACCCACCAGAGCCGGGGATGATCCACCGTGATTTCGCCGCGGCCGTTTTTCAGCGGCACGCGCCATTCCTCCCCCTCCGGGGAGCGGACGGTCCACACGGCCTCCAGGCCCTCCCCCCAGATGTCCAGGTTCGCGCGGCAGGACAGCGTCACCCGGCCGTCCTCATGGCGCTGGGTGTAATAGACGTCCTCAATCCGCCCGCCGGAAAAGCCCTGCAGGGACACATCCCGCCACAGTCCCTCGTCCGGCAGCACGGGGCCCCAGTCCCAGCCGAACATGCAGTGGGCCTTCCGCAGGTAGGGATATCCCTCCATGGTGGAATCCACGCCCCACAGGGGCCGCTCCGCGTATTTTTCGCGGACATAGCGGCTGGGGGAATGGATCTCCACCCGCAGCAGGTTCTCCCCCGGCTGCAGCAGCTCCCGGACCGGGAACCGCCAGATCCGGTGCATGTTGTCCGTATGCCCCAGTTTTTGTCCGTTCAGGTACACCTCCGCCAGGGTATCGATCCCCTCCAGAACCAGATAAACCCGGTCCTGTTCCGGCAGCCCCTTCTCCGGTACAAATCGGCGTTCAAAGGTGAAGTCCCGGTCCGACACGGGGGTGGAAATCCATTCGTTCTCCCGCAGATACGGATCCGGAATGGCCTTCGCCCGAATCAGCGTATCGTAGGCGGAGCAGGGCACCGCGCAGGCGTACGCCTGCTCCCCGTCCCGCATGATCCAGTCTTTGTTCAGCAGCATCTTCTGCATGTTTCAAGCCTCCTGTTTCCGGTGTTGATTTGATTGTACACGATATTCCGAAACATACAAGGGAAAAAACACATTTTCCCCGCCGTTCCGCTCCGCCGGAAAACCGGCCCGGAATTACATCTGAGCCTTGACAACAAAGGGGAAGAAGGCGTAAAATCAACGCTTGTTGCAAGGATCGACGGAGGAGGGATTGGATGCTGCCGGGACGGGATACGGAAGCCTTTGAGAAGCTGCTGCGGGAAGAGGTGGAAAAGCGGCGAACCTTCGCCATCATTTCCCACCCGGACGCCGGGAAGACCACGCTGACGGAAAAGCTTCTGCTTTACGGCGGAGCCATTCGCAGCGCAGGCAGCGTCAAGGCCCGGAAGACGGACAGGCACGCCACCTCCGACTGGATGGAGATCGAGAAACAGCGCGGCATTTCCGTGACCTCCTCGGCCATGCAGTTCGTCTACGACGGATACCGGA
The DNA here is from genome assembly GCA_900316415.1 of uncultured Eubacteriales bacterium. Lineage (GTDB taxonomy): Bacteria > Bacillota > Clostridia > Christensenellales > Aristaeellaceae > Aristaeella. Next base: position 47,373 of record ONCV01000004.1, on the reverse strand, counting down.
TCAATATTCTGGACACGCCCGGGCATCAGGATTTCTCGGAGGATACCTACCGGGTGCTGGTGGCGGCGGACGCGGCGGTCATGCTGCTGGACGCGGCCAAGGGCGTGGAGGCCCAGACCATCAAGCTGTTCAAGGTCTGCCGGATGCGGAATATTCCCATCTTCACCTTCGTGAATAAAATGGACCGGGCCGCGAAGGATCCCTTCGCCCTGATGGAGGAGCTGGAACAGGTGCTGGGCATCCGCTCCTGCCCCATCAACTGGCCCATCGGCGTGGACGGGGATTTTCAGGGCGTGTACCACCGGGATACGAAGATGGTGGAGCTGTACACCGGCGGGGATCACGGAAAGACCATGGTGGAGAAGACGGATCTGGCCCTCGATGATCCCGCCCTGGAAAAGGCCCTGGACCGGCATTACCGGGACCGGCTGGCCGAGGAAATCGAGCTGCTGGACGAGGCCGGGGATCCCTTCGATCTGGAGAAGGTGCGAAATGGGGAGCTGACGCCCATGTTCTTCGGCTCCGCGGTGACCAACTTCGGGGTCGAGCCCTTTCTGGACCGGTTCCTCAGCTTTACGCCGCCTCCCCTGCCCCGGGAAAGCGATCTGGGCATGATCGGGCCCATGGAGCCCTATTTCTCCGGCTTCATATTCAAGATCCAGGCCAACATGAACCCGGCCCACCGGGATCGGCTGGCCTTCATGCGGATCGTCAGCGGTGCCTTCGAAAAGGGCATGGAGGTCTGGCACAGCGGCACCGGAAAGCCCGTGGCCCTCAAGCAGCCCCAGCAGTTCATGGCGGATGAGCGGGAGGCCGTGGAGGAAGCCTGGGCCGGGGATATCATCGGGCTGTTCGACCCCGGAATCTACCGTCTGGGGGATACGCTCAGCGCCGGCCCGAAAATGCACTATGCCAACATTCCGGTTTTCGCCCCGGAATTCTTCAACCGGGTCCGCCCCCTGGACAGCATGAAGCGGAAGCAGTTCCAGAAGGGCATTCATCAGCTGGCCGAGGAAGGCGCGATTCAGACCTTCCTGCGGACGGAAACGGGCCGGGAGGAATTCATGGTCGGCGTGGTCGGCATGCTGCAGTTCGAAGTGCTGGAGCACCGGCTGAAGACGGAGTATCAGGTGGATATCGTGATGGAGAGCATGCCCTTCCGGTTCGTCCGCTGGGTGGCGGAAACGCCGAAGCCGGTGGAAAACCTGAAGCTGACCTCCACCAGCGGCCGCGCCAGGGACAGCCACGATCGGGATGTGCTGCTGTTTGAAAATGAATGGAGCATTCGCCTGGCCTGCGAAAACAACGAGGGGCTGGTGCTGAAGGATACCGCCGAACGCTGACCACGTTCCCCGGGAAGGCCGCTGGCCCCGGCAGCGGGCCGCACAGGAAAGACTCAGAGGATCAGGAGGAAAAACATTTACATGGTTCGGGAAGACATTCGGAATATTGCGATCATCGCGCACGTGGATCACGGCAAGACCACCCTGGTGGACCAGATGCTGAAGCAGGGCGGCGTGTATCGGGAGAACCAGCAGACCGTGGATCGGGTCATGGACTCCAACGACCTGGAGCGGGAGCGGGGCATCACCATCCTGAGCAAGAACACCGCCGTGCACTACGGCTCCACCAAGATCAACATCGTGGACACCCCCGGGCACGCGGACTTCGGCGGCGAGGTGGAACGGGTGCTGAAGATGGTCGACGGCGTGCTGCTTCTGGTGGACAGCTTTGAAGGCCCCATGCCCCAGACCCGGTTCGTGCTGCGCAAGGCGCTGGAACTGAAGCTGAAGGTGCTGATCGTCATCAACAAGGTGGATCGGCCGGATGCCCGCTGCGACGAGGTGGTCAACGAGATTCTGGATCTGCTGATCGACCTGGAGGCGGATGAGACCACCATCGAGAACCCGATCCTGTACGTCTCCGCCCGGAAGGGCACCGCGACGCTGGATCTGGATCAGCCCGGCGAGGATCTGCGGCCCCTGTTCGACGCGATTCTGAAGTATATCCCTGCCCCGGCGGGCGACATGGAAGGCCCCGCCCAGGTGCTGATTTCCACCATCGACTATTCGGAATACGTCGGCCGGATCGGCGTGGGCCGCGTGGTGCGCGGAAAGTTCACCGAGGGCATGAACGTGGTGCATACCAACCTGGAAACCGGCGCCACCAGTCCCGTCTGGCGGCTGGGCGGCCTGTTCCAGTATGACGGGCTGAAGCGGGTCAACGCCGCGGAGGTCGGCATGGGCGATATCGTGGCGCTGTACGGCGCGGAGGATCTCTCCATCGGGGATACCGTCTGCGATCCGGCCTGCGTGGAGGGCCTGCCCTTCGTGAAGATCAGCGAGCCCACCGTGACCATGACCTTCTCCGTCAACGACAGCCCCTTCGCCGGCCGGGAAGGGCAGTATGTGACCAGCCGGCATCTGCGGGCGCGCCTGATGCGGGAACTGCAGACGGACGTCTCCCTGCGGGTGAACGATACCCAGAGCACGGACGCCTTCGAGGTCTGCGGCCGGGGCGAGCTGCATCTGTCCATCCTGATCGAGAACATGCGCCGCCAGGGCTATGAGTTCGCCGTTTCCAAGCCCCAGGTCATCTTCAAGGTGATCGACGGGGTCAAGTGCGAGCCCGTGGAGCGCCTGGTGGTGGACACGCCCCAGGCCAGCGCCGGCGCCGTAATTGAAAAGATCGGCCGCCGCCGGGGAACGCTGGTGGAAATGTCCGGATCGGACCGGGTACGGATGGAATTCCTGGTTCCTTCCCGCGGCCTGTTCGGATACCGCAGCGAGTTCATGACGGACACCCGGGGCGAGGGCATCATGAGCTCCGTGTTTGAAAGATATGAGCCCGTGAAGGGGGATATCCCGCACCGGAACGTCGGCGCGCTGATTTGCTTCGAAACCGGCGTCACCACCAGCTACGGCCTGTTCTATACGCAGGAGCGGGGCACGCTGTTCATCGGCGCGGGCGAAAATGTTTACGCGGGCATGATCTGCGGCCAGAACGCCCGTCCCGGGGATCTGGTGGTCAACGTCTGCAAGGCCAAGCATGTGACCAACATGCGGAACGCCTCCGCCTCGGAGGATGCCATGCGGCTGATCTCCGTGCATCCCCTGACCCTGGAGGAATGCCTGGAATTCATCGACGACGACGAGCTGCTGGAGATCACGCCCCAGCATCTGCGCATGCGGAAGCGCCAGCTGGATCATCAGCTGCGCGCCAAGGCCCGCAGCCACCAGACGGAGGAATAATTCCGGATATGGCAAAACCCCGCCCTTCGGCGGGGTTTTTTCATGCGGTCAGCAGGCGCTCAGGGATGCACGAAGGTGCCCATGGGATCCCCTTCCAGAACGCGGATCAGGTTTTCCGGATCGTCCAGGCCGAACACCCGGACCATGGGAACCCGGTTCTCCGCGCACAGCGCAAAGGCGGAGGCGTCCATGACCTTCAGGCCCCGTGCCAGGGCGTCCGCATAGGTGATATCCCGGATCAGGGTCGCCGACGGGTCCCTGGCCGGATCGGCGGTGTAGACGCCGTCGATGTTCTTGGCCATCAGCACCGCGTCCACCTCCATCTCAATGGCGCGCAGCGCCACGCCGGAATCCGTGGAGAAGAAGGGATTCCCCGTGCCGCAGGCAAACAGCACGACCCTCCCCTCGCTCAGGTGCCGCCGGGCCGCCATGGCGTTGAAGGGCTCGGCAAAGCGGTTCATGTCCACCGCGCTCTGCACCACCGCGTCCAGGCCTTCCCTGCGCAGGGCGTCCGCCACGCACAGGCAGTTGATCACCGTGCCCAGCATGCCCATCTGGTCCGCCGTCACCGCGTCCATGTGCGCGGAAGGGCCCTGCCGTCCGCGCCAGATGTTTCCCGCGCCGATGACGATGCCGATCTCCACGCCCATGTCATGCATCCGGCGAATGATCTTCGCCACGCCGTTCACCTTTTCAAAGTCGAACAGGTCGTGCTCCGCCTTCAGGGCCTCCCCGCTGAGCTTCAGCAGGATCCGATGATATACCGCCATGTTGGTCCCTCCCGTATGCATCGGCCGTTTTTTCTTTCTCCGGCCTGTTTTTGGCATAAAAAGTGCGGATGGCGGGGCTCGAACCCGCACGCCGGTGAAGGCAGGGGATTTTAAGTCCCCGGTGTCTGCCATTCCACCACATCCGCGCGACAAGGGAAGTATACTCATTTTAAAAATCGGCGTCAAGTGCCGAAGGAGTCCTTCCCTCGAACCGCTTCATCCGGCGGGGTCCGCCGCTCTCAGTCCTTCTGATCCAGCAGGGCCCGGATCTGCTCCGTCAGCTTCCGGATTTCCGCGTTGGAGTGATTCTTCAGGCTCTCCGCGTATTCAATCAGCTCCCGGGCGCTCTCCAGCAGGCTGCGGTACAGCTGCTGATTCTTCTCCCGGACCGACGCAGCGGCGCTTTCCTTCTGTCCGTCCTTCTTCCGCCAGACCGGCTCCGTCAGCCGGATCCATTCGCCCTTCTTCAGGTCGAACTGCGACCCGGAATACGGTGCCCAGGCGGGAATGCCGAACCGTTCGGTGATCTCCTTTGCCAGCCCGGTGCAGGATTCGTCATCCCCGTGGTTCGTGAAGATCAGGCCGGGCTTCTTCTCAAATCGTGCAATCCAGTTCAGCAGCCCGTCCCGGTCCGCGTGGCCGGAGATGCCCTCCAGCAGCGTGATCTCCGCCTTGACCTCGATGGTCTCCCCCATGATTTTCACGGCCTTCACCCCGTCGTAGATGATCCTTCCCAGGGTGCCCACCGCCTGATAGCCCACGAACAGAATCGTGTTTTTTTCGTCCCAGAGATGATGCTTCAGGTGATGCCGGATCCGGCCGCCCTCGCACATGCCGCCGGACGCGATGATCACCTTCGGCGCGGGATCGTCGTTCAGCGCCTTGGATTCCTCCGCGGTGACCAGCGTGTTCAGCCCCTCAAACCAGATGGGATTCTCCCCTTGCCGCATCACTTCCCGGGTTTCGGCATCCAGGCACTCCTCCCCGCACTGCAGGTAGATGGCCGTCGCCTCGTTGGCCAGGGGGCTGTCCACATAAACCGGGAAATCCGCGAAGGAATCCATCAGCTTTTTCTGCTTGATTTCCCGGATGAAATACAGCAGCTCCTGCGTGCGTCCCACCGCGAAGGAGGGAACAATGACGCTGCCGCCCCGCCGGAAGGTGCGGGTCAGCACATCCACCAGCACCGGAATCGGATCCCGCGTCGCGTCATGAAGCCGGGTGCCGTAGGTGGATTCGATCATCAGATAGTCCGCGTACAAAACCGGCTGCGGATCCCGGATGATCGGCTGCTTCAGATTGCCCACATCCCCGCTGCAAACCAGCTTTTTCGCCACGCCGTCCTCCTCCAGGAAGAATTCCAGGAAGGAGGAGCCCAGCAAATGCCCCGCGTCCGTAAACCGGACCGTCAGGTTCTCATCCACCGTCATCATCCGCCCGTAGGCACAGGGGCGGAACAGCTTCATGACCTCCTGGACGTCGTCCATCGTGTATTCCGGCTCCACCTCCGGCAGGCCGATCCGCAGATTTTTCTTCGTCTGGTTTGCCGCATCGCTCTCCTGGATGTTCGCGCTGTCCGCCAGCATGATGCTGCAGAGGTTTTCCGTCTCCGGCGTCGCGTAGATCGCGCCGCGGAAACCCTCCCGGTAGAGCTTCGGCAGCTGGCCGGAATGGTCGATGTGCGCATGGGTGAGGAACACGTATTCCACCCGGGAGGCCGGAATGGGCATTTCCTGCATCTGCAGCTCGTTTTCCCCCTGCTCCATGCCGCAGTCCACCAGGAAGAACCGTCCCTCCATCCACTCGACCAGCGTCCTGCTGCCGGTCACCTGATGGGCCGCCCCCAGAAAAGTGATCTTCATCCGCGTTCCCCGTCCTTTCGCTGCCTGTTTCCCGGATCTTTCCCTATTCAGATCTGTTCCGTCTTCCCATTTTACTCAAAACGCGATGACTCTGCAACTGAAAAAACGGATCGGTTCCCGGGGGAACCGATCCGTTTGTAAGCTTTGGAGGATGATTATTTCATCATCGCGGCGATTTCGCCGGCCAGGTCATCCTTGCGCTTCTCGATGCCTTCGCCGCGCTCGAACCGGGCGAACCGCACCACGTCGATGCTGGCATTGGCAGCCTTCGCGATCTCCGCCATCAGACCCTTGATGGTCTTGTCGCCGTCCTTGACGAACAGCTGCTCAAGCAGGCAGACTTCCTTGTAGTACTTCTCGATCCGGCCTTCGACCATGCGCTCCACGATCTTCTCGGGCTTGCCCTCGTTCAGCGCCTGCGCCCGCAGGATCTCCTTCTCCTTGTTCAGCTTCTCCACGTCCACTTCCTCGCGGCGGACAGCCTCGGGACGGGCCGCGGCGATCTGCAGCGCCAGGTCATGCGCGAAGGTCTTCACTTCGTCGCTGGCCTTGCCGTTGGCATCGGCCGCCACTTCGACGATGACGCCCACCTTGCCGCCCAGATGGATGTAGGTGGAAATCACGCCGGTGGTCTCATACCGCTCGAAGCGGCGGACGGAAATCTTCTCGCCGATCGCCACGGTGGCATCGCTGATCATGTCGGAGATGGTCTTGCTCTCATCGTCCACATACTTCTGGGCCAGCAGGGCATCCACATCCGCGGGATTGGCAATGGCGATGTGCTTCGCCACGCTGTTGGCAAAGTTCTTGAACTGGTCGGTGTTGGCCACGAAGTCCGTCTCGCAGTTGACTTCCACGATGACGCCCACGGTGGCGTCCTCGTTCACATACTGGGCCACCGCGCCTTCCGCGGCAATGCGGCTGGCCTTCTTGGCGGCCTGGCTCAGTCCCTTTTCGCGCAGCCACTCAATGGCCTTCTCCATATCGCCGTCGCTTTCCACGAGGGCCTTTTTGCAGTCCATCATGCCGGCGCTGGTGCGCTCGCGCAGTTCCTTCACCATAGAAGCAGTAACAGCTGCCATCTTCATTCATTCCTTTCTTTCATAAACTTTCCGCCGGAAAACCCTTTCCGGCGGAAGGGAATACATCGTTTCGTCAGCCTTCTCCGCCGCGGCGGACCGGCTTACGCCGGAATCAGGCCTCCGCGGGAGCTTCCTCCACGGGAGCTTCGGCGGCTTCGGGAGCTTCCGCTTCCATCTGCTCGCCCTGCTTGCCTTCCAGCACGGCGTCCGCCATCTTGCCGGCGATCAGCTTGACCGCGCGGATGGCGTCATCGTTGCCGGGGATAACGTAGTCAATCTCGTCCGGATCGCAGTTGGTGTCCACGATGCCGACGATCGGGATGCCCAGAATGCGGGCTTCGGTCACGGCGATGTGCTCCTTGCGGGGATCCACAACGAACAGCGCGCCGGGCAGCTTCTTCATTTCCCGGATACCGCCCAGGTTCGCTTCCAGCTTTTCCCGCTCATGCTGCAGCTTGGCAACTTCCTTCTTGGGAAGCACTTCGAACTGGCCCGCCTGCTCCATCTTGTCGATCTGGTTCAGCCGGTCGATCCGGGTGCGGATGGTGCGGAAGTTGGTCAGCATGCCGCCCAGCCAGCGGTTGTTCACATAGTACATGTTGCAGCGCTTGGCTTCGGACTCAATGGACTCCTGCGCCTGCTTCTTGGTTCCGACGAACAGAATGCTCTTGCCTTCCATCGCAATGTCCCGCACGAAGGCATAGGCCTCGTCCACCTTGCGGACGGTCTTCTGCAGGTCGATGATGTAGATTCCGTTGCGTTCGGTGAAGATGTACTGCGCCATCTTCGGGTTCCACCGGCGGGTCTGATGACCAAAGTGCACACCGGCTTCCAGGAGCTGTTTCATGGAAATGACTGCCATAGGGTTTCCCTCCTTGTTTTTCCACCCTCTCCTCCTTTGCGATCCGCCACCGTCGAAACAGCACAAGCCATCGCAGAGGAAAGGTGCGTAATCGTTGGAATATTACCACATTCTCCCGTCAAATGCAACCGCTTTTTTTGAAAAAAGTCCTTGCTTTTCTTCGCCTTCTGTGCTAAACTGCTTTTTGTTGACCGCGAGGTCGACATGGGATTATAGCTCAGCTGGTTAGAGCACCACGTTGACATCGTGGGGGTCATAGGTTCGAGTCCTACTAATCCCACCAAATGAAAGCGGACCCTTCATGGGTCCGTTTTTCATTTGGTGAAATAAGGATGAATTGGATCTGTGGGGCCCCACGATCGTGGGGGGAAAGAAACCGACGACCGCCAGTGGCGGAAATATCGTCGGTTTCTTTCTCAACGGATAGGAAGCGAGCTGCCCTGTGGGCAGTCGCGACCATATCCGTTGCGGAACATAGGTTCGAGTCCTACTAATCCCACCAAATGAAAGCGGACCCTTCATGGGTCCGTTTTTCATTTGCCGCCCTTCCTCACACCCCCGGTCCGCTCTCCCGGAACAGCCGGCTGCTTCGGTACCGGATGATCAGCAGGGCGGAGCACAGGATCCATCCCATGGGATAGGCCAGGGCCACCGCCACAAAGCCGATGTTCAGCTGTTTGGTCACAAACAGGTAGATCTGCCGGAACACGACGAAGGAACACAGCATGATGACCGTCGGCGCGGTGGCGTCTCCGATTCCCCGGAGGGCGCCGGCATAGATCTGGTTGAAGCAGATGGTCAGATAGAAGGGCGTCACGATCTGGATAAAGCGGACGCCGTAGGAGACGACCTCCGGATCCGGCGAGAAAAGGCCGATCAGCTCCCGGGCCGCGAAGAACGCGGCGACGCCCAGCACGGCGGTGGAGATCAGGCTCAGCCCGATCGCCGTGGACACGCTCTGCTTTGCCCGGCGGATCTTCTTCGCCCCCCAGTTCTGGCCGACCATGGTGGTCGAGGACATGGCCAGCGCCTGAACCGGAATCAGCACGAAGGCGTCCAGCTTGCTGTAAACGGAGTATCCGGCCATGCAGGCGGAGCCGAAGGCGTTAATATAGGATTGCACAAACACATTGGAAAAGGCCGTAATCGCGGACTGGATGCTCGAGGGCAGTCCGATGCGCAGGATGCCGGACAGGGACTCCCGGTCGATGGTCATCTCCCTCCAGCGGATGCCGTAGGCGGCCTTTTCCCGGGTCAGCGAGACGAGAATGGCCGCGGCGGAGATGATCTGGGACAGAACGGTCGCCAGCGCGACCCCGTCCACCTTCATTCCCAGCACCAGCACGAAGAACAGGTCCAGCACCGTATTCAGCAGCGCGGAGAGGATCAGGAAGAGCAGCGGCCGCCGGGAATCCCCCACCGCCCGCAGGATGCCGCTTCCCATGTTGTAGAACAGGATTCCGCTGACGCCCCAGAAATAGATGGTCAGATACAGTCCGGCTTCCTCCCAGACGTCCGCCGGGGTCTGCATGAAGCGAAGCATGGGGTCGATGATCAGCAGGCCCCCGGCGGTCGCCAGCACACTGAGCAGGAAGGTCACCGCGATGGTGGTATGAACGGCCTTCCGAAGGCCTTTCTCATCGTGCGCGCCGTACCGCTGGGAGATAATGACGGAGGCGCCGGTGGCCAGTCCCGCGCAGAAGCCGACGACCGTGTTGATGATGGAGCCGGTGGATCCCACGGCGGCCTGGGCTTCCTTGGAAACGAAATTGCCCACCACCAGCGTATCCACGGTATTGTACAGCTGCTGAAACAGCAGCCCGATCGCCATGGGGATGGCAAATTCAACCAGATGGCGTCCGATGCTGCCCTGGGTCATGTCTGAATCCGTTTTTCTTCCTCGCGCCATGCGTAATCTCCTGCGTTCCTTCAGATCTGACTTTTCATTTTTTCCGTTCAGGGCCGGGAGCGGGCCGCGGAGGGAGGATCCGGATTATTTCCGGCTGATGCCTTCTCCGCCTCCAGTTCCCGGATCATCTTCTCCGGAAGCTTCTTCCGCCACAGACCTTTCTTGTAGGCCAGAATGGAGAGCCCCGTGCCGATGACCCAGGAGATCAGCAGCGACGCGAACAGCGCGTGGGGGGATCCCTGCGGGAAGGCTTCGCTGCGGGTCAGGTTCGCCAGCAGATAGGCCAGCGGCATCCGCAGGATAACCGTGGTGATGATGCTCAGCCACATCGGCACCAGGGTGTCCCCCGCGCCGCGCATCACGCCCTGCAGCACCTGCGTCACCGCGAAGCAGACATATCCGAAGCTGAGCCAGAGCAGTCCCTGCCGTCCCAGCTCGATCACCTCCGGCGTCTGGGTGAACATGGCGATCAGGTTCTTGCCGAACAGGATGATCGCCGTCACCAGCACCAGCGAAACGCTCAGCGCCAGCTTCATCATGTCCCTGACGCCGCTCCGGAGCCGGGAGGTCTTCATGGCGCCGATGTTCTGGCCGATATAGGTGGTCGCGGCGGTGCCGAAGGTAAAGTTCGGCATCATCGCGAACCCGTCCACCCGCATGACCGCCACGTTGGTCGCGATGACCGCGGTGCCCATGGAATTGACCAGCCCCTGCACGAGGATCGCGGACATGGAAAAGATCGCGGAGGTGATTCCCGCGGGAATCCCCAGCGCGCACAGTTTCCGGAGAATGGTGCCGTCCGGGCGCAGCGTCTCCCGGTTCAGATCGATCTGATCCTTCATCCGCAGGATCCGCACCACGCAAAGCGAACCGGAGACCGCCTGCGCGATAATGGTCGCCCAGGCCACCCCGGCGATGCCCATCCCGAAGTTTGCCACGAAGACAAGGTCCAGCACGATGTTCAGGAGGCTGGCGATGATCAGGTAGATCAGCGGAAACACGCTGTCCCCCATCCCGCGGAGCACGCCGGACAGGATGTTGTACGCGCCGCCGCCCAGAAATCCGATAAAGATGATCTGCAGATAGATCACCGCCCCGGCGGCGACCTCCTCCGGTGGATTCGTCAGCCCCACCAGGAAGGGCGTCGCCAGAAATCCGATCAGGGACATCAGCAGGCCGCTTCCCAGCGTCAGCAGCATCGTATTCCCCACCGTCCGGGACAGGGTTTTCCGGTCCTGCGCGCCGAAGTACTGCGCGGAAAGGATCCCCGCTCCCGTGGCGATTCCCATGAACAGCACCAGCAGCAGATTCAGGATCGGTCCGGCCGTTCCCACCGCCGCCAGCGCCGTGTCCCCGATATACTGGCCGACGATGATGGAATCCACCGTATTGTACAGCTGCTGCGCGAAATTACCGATCAGCAGGGGCACGGAAAACCGGGCCAGCACCGTCAGCGGCCGGCCCACCGTCATGTCCTGGGTTCCGAACAGCGATTTAAAACTTCCCATGCAGCGCTCCTCATCCTTGGTCCGATGGCGTTAAAAATGGGTCAGGGGCCCGGAGTGTTCCTTTCGTCCGTTTGGAAAGCTTCCGCCGGTCGGCCCGGTTCCGCCGTGCTCAGAAGCATTTTTCCTTCCGCTTTCCCTTGCAGGTTTCAAAATGGCTGCAGCGATAGCACAGCTCGTTTTCGCAGGCGCCGTCCCCCTCGAAGCAGGAACGGATGTTGCGAAGGGTCGTTTCGGCGATGTTCTTCAGGGCCTCCTCCGTCAGGAAGGCCTGGTGGGAGGTCACGATCACATTGGGCATGGAGATCAGCCGGGACAGCAGGTCGTCGTTCAGAATATGACCGGAGCGGTCCTCAAAGAAGACGTCCCCTTCCTCCTCGTACACATCCAGGCAGGCCGCCCCGACCTTCCGGGCCTTGATTCCCTCCAGCAGCGCCTCCGCGTCGATCAGCGCGCCCCGGGAGGTGTTGACGATGACCACGCCCTTCTTCATTTTCCCGATGGCATCCGCGTTGATCAGATGCCGGGTTTCCTCCGTCAGCGGGCAGTGCAGGGAAATGATATCGCTGCGGGTGAACAGCTCATCCGTCGTAACGTATTCGATTCCGCTGTCCGCGGCGGGGAACGGATCGTAGGCCAGGACGTTCATCCCGAAGCCCCGGCAGATGCCGATAAAGATCCTGCCGATCTTTCCCGTTCCGATGACGCCCACGGTCTTCCCGTGAAAATCGAATCCCGTCAGCCCGTTCAGGGAAAAGTTGAATTCCCGGGTGCGGTTATAAGCCTTGTGAATGCGGCGCACGGAGGTCAGCAGCAGGGCCATGGCATGCTCCGCCACCGCGTAGGGCGAGTAGGCCGGCACATGCACCACATGGATTTTTCCGAAGGCAGCCTGCACATCCACATTGTTGTATCCGGCGCAGCGCAGGGCGATCAGGCGGACGCCGTATTCATACAGCCGGTCAATCACCTCCGCGTTCACCGTATCATTGACGAACACGCAGACGGCGTCGCAGCCCCGGGCCAGCTCCACGGTATCCTCGTTCAGCTTGGTTTCCAGATACCGGAACTTGATCCCCTTCGTGTCGCAGCGTTCGAACGCCTCCCGGTCGTAGATCTTGGTGTCAAAAACGGCCAGTTTGATCATGCCCGTGTCCTCCCGTCCTCATTCTCCGGTGATTCGCCGGATCTCCGCTTTGGCTTCCTCGTCCCCCGCCTCCGCAGCTCTTTGATACCATTCCAGTGGAAGATTGTCAACCCCATACCGATTCTCAATGCACCAGCCCAGCATCCGCATGGCGGAAGGCTCTCCCAGCTCGGCCGCCTTTCGGCACCACCGGTACGCTTCCTTCGGATTCTCTTCCGTGCCGAGCGCGTTCTGATACATCAGCGCCAGGTTGTACATGCCGAAGGCGTTCCCTGTTTTCGCCAGCTCCCCCGTCCAGAAAAAAGCCTGTTCGGGATTCCTCTCCGTGCCGACGCCGAACATATAGCATCGGGACAGATGATACATCCCCAGATCATTGCCCGCCTTTGCGGATTCCCCGTACCACCGGAAGGCTTCCGGCAGGTTTTGCTCCACGCCCTGTCCGCCCTCATAGCAGGAAGCCACATTGATCATGGCGGCGGAATCGCCCAGCTGCGCCGCCCGCATGTTCAGCTCGAACACCTTCCCGGGATCGGGTTCCGTTCCGATCCCCAGATTGTAGCAGTTGCCCAGGCCCACCAGCCCCTGCGGTTCCTCCTTTGCCGCCGCCTTTTCATACCAGGAGAAAGCCATCTTCCCGTCCGCCGGGACGCCCCTCCCGTTCAGATAGCAGTCCGCCAGATAGATCATGGCGGTGGCGTTTCCCTCGTCCGCGGACACCTTCAGGATTTCAATATCCTCCGGCGACAGCTCGTTCTTCTCGCCGTAGGCCATCAGGGCGCGGGTATAGATTTCATAATTCAGTTCATGATTCTTCTGGGTGACGGTATGATTCCGCCACAGCAGAACCCCCGTCACCAGGGCGACGGCCAGCCCCGCCGCCGAGGCGGACACCGCGACCCTGCGCCGGTGCTGTTTTTCCCGGTTCACCAGACGGTTGAAGCGCACATCCAGCAGCACGGAGGCGACCTTCAGGGCCGCCTTGTCCTTCCCGATCTCCTGGATATTCGCGCCGAGCAGTTCGTCCCCCTCCATGCTTCGCAGGGCGGGGGGATAGCATTCCGCCTCCGGGCTGTCGCTGAAGGGTTCCCCCGAAACGATCAGGGGAATGATCCGGCTTTTCCGTCCCAGGGCGCAGAAGAACTGAATCTCCTCATTCACCCATTTGGAGGCCGCGCTGGCGGGCGAGCAGATGACGATCAGAAAGCGGGAATTCGTCAGCTCCCGGTTCAGGGAAGCCTGCAGCTCCGCCCCGGCCAGATCCGTCTGATCCCGGAAGATGCGCAGCTTCGCGCGGCTGCCGCGCTCCCGGATCACCTCCCGGGGCATGTGGAGATTTTCCAGCTTTCGCTGCAGCCACCGGCCCCATTTCAGGTCCCGATGGCTGTAGCTGATAAACGCGTCGTACAGGGTTTCATCCATGGGCGTATCCTCCGCGATGTCCTTCCGCGTCTGCGGGATTCGGAACGGAATCGGCGCGTGTCCGGCTCCGTGCGGCGCACGGTTTCCGCAGGCTCAGGCGGGAACTTCCTCCTCCGGGGGAATCTGCACCCTCCAGGCCAGGTCTTCTCCCCGGCGTTCCGCGATCCCCCAGAACCGTCCCCGCAGGTAGATCCGGGTGACCTCTCCCTCCGGGGGAATCTCCCCGGTCAGCTTTTCCGCCGGCAGCTTCGCGCCGGCCGCCACCCACTTCTCCATCCAGGCCGGGGCTTCCGTGCTCCGCAGGTGCTGCAGCGGCGCGTCCAGGGGAATCAGGCGTTCCCGCAGGCGTCCCGCCTCCGCCAGGCTTCTCGCCTCCTCCAGGGTCAGGGCGTCCCCGATCCGGAAGAAGCCGCCCCGCGTCCGGACCAGACTGCGCATATGCGCCGGGCAGCCGCACAGCTTTCCCAGATCGTCGCAGATGGACCGGATATAGGTTCCCTTTCCGCAGGCGATCCGCAGCCGGAAGGCATGCTCCGGTTCCGGGCCGAGCATCTCAATCCGCTCCACGTGCACGGTTCGCTCCGGCACCTCCGGGGTTTCCCCGCCCCGGGCCCGGGCATACAGGGGCTTTCCCCCGACCTTGATGGCGCTGTACATGCTGGGGCGCTGGCGGATATCCCCCGTCAGGGCGGGCAGCTGCTGAAGCACCTGCTCCGCGTCCGGATACCGGTCCCCTTCCGCGATCACCCGGCCGGTGGCATCCTGCGTGTCCGTCGCGGTGCCGAAGGCGCACACCGCCTCGTATTCCTTTTCCTTGTCCACCAGAAAATCAAACAGCCGCGTCGCCCTTCCCAGCATGATGGGAAGGACGCCCGCAGCTTCCAGATCCAGCGTTCCGGCATGGCCGATCCGCTTCTCCCCCGTCAGGCGCTTCAGCGTTCCGACCACCGCGGCGCTGGACACCCCCGAGGGCTTATTCAGATTGAAAAAACCGTTCATTTCGTCTCTTTTCGCAGGGTTTCCTTCATGGCCCGCAGAACCTGCCGGACCGTCGCTTCCAGGCTTCCCTCCATGCTGATGCCGGCGGCCCGGGGGTGTCCTCCGCCCCCGAACTGCGCGGCCACATCGTCCACGGTCAGGGGTGCCCGCGCCCGCAGACTGAACTTGATCCGGCCGTCCCCCGCCTCCCGGGCCAGCAGGGCCATCCGGGTTCCGACGGTTTCCAGGCCGTAATTCACGACGGTGTCCGCGTGCTCGCTGAGGGCGCCGCAGCTCTCAAAATCCTTCCGGGTCAGGGTCATCACGGCGATCTGTCCGTTCTCCTCGAAGCGGAGGCGCTCAATGGCCCGGCCCAGCAGCTTCAGCTGCTCCTTGCTTTTTTCCCGGAAGAGCACCATGCTCCGTTCCGCCAGGGGAAATCCCGTCTCCATCAGGTCGCCCATCACCCGGAAGGTCTCCGCGTCCGTGCAGTCGAAGGAGAAATTGCCCGTGTCCGTGCTGATGCCGGTATACAGGCATTCCGCGATGTCCCGGGTCAGCGGGACGTCCAGATACTTCATCTGCTCCCGGATCAGGACGCAGGTGGCGGCGGCCTCCCCGTCCACGCTGTTGACCTCCGTGTATTCCGGATTGGTCCCGTGATGATCGATCTGGGCGGAGTGGGCGCAGCAGTCCTTCAGCGCAAGGCAGCTTCCCAGCCGGGCCGGATCGCTGACGTCCACCGCCAGAAACAGGTCATATTTTTCCCGGTTCTCCTCCGGGCGGGCAATCTCCTCCGCGCCTTTCAGAAAGCAGTCACAGTCCGGAATCTTGTCCTGGCAGAACACGCGCGCGCGCTTCCCCAGGCTTTCCAGCACCAGCTTCATGGCCAGCGCGCTGCCCACCGTGTCCCCGTCCGGGCTGACATGGCAGCAGATGCAGACGCTCTCCGCCGCGCGAAGGGCCCGGGCGATGCCTTCAGGATTTCTCATTTTCTTCCTCCGGATCGTCCCGCCGCTCCGCGATGCCGGTTTCCGCCAGCACCTTCGCGATATGGACGCCGTATTCGATATTCTTGTCGCTGACGAAGATCAGCTCGGGGCTGGTGCGGATGATCATCCGCTTTCCCAGCGCCCGCCGCAGATACCCCTTCGCGTTTTTCAGCGCGGTCATCAGGGGTTCCCGCTTTTCGTCCTCCAGCACGCTGACATGGATCTTCGCGAACCGGAGATCCCCGGTCACTTCGACCCGGGTGATGCTCCAGGTGCCGTCCACCCGGGGATCGTTGATCTCCTCCCGGATGATGGCGTCCAGTTCCCGGCGGACTTCCTCCGAGATCCGGTCAATTCTCTGATATTCTCTCATTTACCGCGGAATTTCCTCCATGATGAAGCACTCAACCACATCGCCTTCCTTGATGTCGTTGTGTCCCTCCAGGCTCATGCCGCACTCGTATCCGGCGGCCATTTCCTTCACGTCGTCCTTCAGATGGCGCAGGCTGCTCAGCTTGCCCTCATGCACGACCACGTTGTCACGCAGCAGGCGCACGCTGGCATTCCGCTGCACCTTGCCGTCCGTCACATAGCAGCCCGCGATGATGCCGGCGCCGGTGATCTTGAACACATTGCGGACTTCGGCATGACCCAGCAGCACCTCGCGGTACTCCGGCTCCAGCATGCCCTTCATGGCCAGCTCCATGTCCTCGATGGCCTTGTAGATGACGGTATAGAGCCGCACATCCACCTTCTGCTTCTCTGCCGCTTCCCGCGCGGAGGCGTCCGGCCGGATGTTGAAGCCGATGATGATGGCGTTGAAGGCCGCGGCCAGGTTCACGTCGTCCTTGGTGATGGCGCCGGCGGCGCTGTGGAGCACCCGGATCTTGACCTCGTCGCTGCTCAGCTTCTCCATGGCCTGCTTCACGGCCTCCACGGAGCCCTGCACGTCCGCCTTGATGATCAGGTTCAGCGTCGTCACCTTGCCGGCCTCGATGGCGGAGAACAGATTCTCCATATTGACCTTGGCCATGGAGGCTTCGCGGCTGGCCCGCAGCTTCTCGCGGCGCTCATCCGCCACCTGGCGGCTCAGGTGATCGTCGCCCACGGCGATCATCTCATCCCCGGCGCTGGGCACATCGTCAAAGCCCATGATCTCCACCGGCATGCCGGGACCCGCGCTCTGGACCCGCTCGCCCCGGTCATTGATCAGCGCCCGCACCTTGCCGGAGGCCATGCCCGCGATGATGGAATCGCCCACCCGCAGGGTACCGTTCTGCACCAGCACGGTGGCCAGCGGGCCCCGCGCCTTGTCCAGCTTCGCCTCGATGATCACGCCGCGGCCCAGCCGGTTCGGATTGGCGCGCAGCTGCAGCATATCCGCCTGCAGCAGAATCATTTCCAGCAGCTCGTCCACGCCCTCGCCCGTCTTCGCGGAAACCGGCACGCAGATCGTTTCGCCGCCCCAGTCCTCGCAGACCAGGCCGTACTGCGTCAGATCCTGCTTCACCCGGTCGGGGTTCGCTTCCGGCTTGTCCATCTTATTGATGGCCACGATCACCGGAACCTCGGCCGCCTTGGCATGGTTGATGGATTCCACGGTCTGCGGCATGACGGAGTCATCCGCCGCCACCACCAGCACCGCGATATCCGTCGCCTGGGCGCCGCGGGCGCGCATGGCCGTGAAGGCCTCATGCCCGGGGGTATCCAGGAAGGTGATCTGCCGGCCGTCGTCCACGTTCACCGTGTAGGCGCCGATATGCTGGGTGATGCCGCCGGCCTCGCCCTGGGTCACCCGGCTCTTCCGGATATAGTCCAGCAGGCTGGTCTTGCCGTGGTCGACATGGCCCATGATCGTGACCACCGGGGGCCGGGGAACCAGGTTCTCCTCCTCGTCGGTGAAGTCCTCCGCCACCAGGGCCGCCTCCGCGGTCTGCTCCTGCTTGCGTTCCAGGGTGATATCGAAATCCGAGCAGACCAGCTGCGCCGTGTCGAAATCGATTTCGCTGTTGATGGTGGCCATGTTGCCCAGCATGAACAGCTTCTTGATGATCTCGCCGGCGGGCTTGCCGATCTTCTCCGTCAGGTCGCGCACGGTGATGGTGTCGCCGGCCATGTAGGCGGTTTCGATCTTGATGGGCGCCATCATCTGCTGGGCGCTGGGCTTCTTGGCCCGGGCCCGCTTGCCGCCGCGGATCGGCTCA
Organism: uncultured Eubacteriales bacterium; assembly: GCA_900316415.1. Lineage (GTDB taxonomy): Bacteria > Bacillota > Clostridia > Christensenellales > Aristaeellaceae > Aristaeella. Next base: position 29,389 of record ONCV01000004.1, on the reverse strand, counting down.
TCGTCATATCCGTTGAAGCGGGTGTTCTGCTTGCTCTGCTGCTTCTTGTTCCGGGTCACCCGCTCCGGATCATGCTGCCGCTCGTAGTTCTTCTTGTTGGGATCGTAATTGGAGACGCGCTCCTTCTCCATGGGCGGAGCCATCTCCGGCACGCTGCTGCGGCGCGCGGACTGCTGTCCGCGGGGGGCGCCGTATCCGCCCTGCCCGTTTCGGGGACCGCCGGCAGGCGCGCCCGCAGGCCGGCCATATCCTCCCTGCTGTCCGCCCGCAGGACGGCCGTATCCGCCCTGCGGAGCGCTGCCCGCGGGACGGCCATAGGGGCCCTGGCGCTGCACGCCGGCCTGGCCCGGATTCGCGGGACGGCCGTAGGGACCCTGGCGCTGCACGCCGGGCTGAACCGGATTCGCGGGACGGCCGTAGGGGCCCTGCCGCTGCACACCGGGCTGGGGCGCACGGATCACGTTCGGCGCCAGTCCCACGGGACGGGCCGGCTGCGCCTGCGCGTCGCCCGGCCGGCTGATAATCTGGCCGATAGCGGGCTTCCGGGGCTCCTGCTTCCGGGGTTCCGGCTTTTTCGGTTCCGCGGGCTTCTCCTCGCGGGCGGGGGCTTCCGTCCGGGCAGGGGTCTCCGCCTTCGCGGCGCGGGGTTCTTCGGCCGGCTCCGCCTTCCGGGCGGGAGCCGGTTCCGCGGGCTTTTCCGCCGGGGCGGACGCTTCCGTCTTTTCCGCGGGCTGCGCAGGCGCGGCGGTCTCCGCCTTCCCTTCCGGTTCCGCGGGCACCTCCGGCGTCCGGGTCTTCTCCTTCTCCCGAAGGGCGGCCATTTCCCGCTCCTCCTTCAGGGCGGCTTCCATCTGGGCCTTTTCTTCCTCGTCCAGCATGGTAAACGCCCGGGAGTGGGTGGACTGAACCCGTATCTGCTCCTCGCGCTTGCGCTGCGCGGCGGCTTCCTCCTTCCGGCGGGAAATCGCCGCGTCCATCCGCTTCAGTTCATCGAACATCGCGTCCGCGTCCTTCCTGGACCGGATCGCCTTCGCGAGAATCTCCGCAGACTGTTCCACCAGTTCCCTGGCCGTGTTCATCAAGTTCCCCTTTGCCATCCGTTCTCTGTACCCCCTGCCGTCTCCGGCATGAAAATCATCCTGAATATCTGTTTCCCGCCCGGCGTTTACGCCAGGCAGTCGACCATCTGTTCCGCGAAGCCGCCCTTCCGGACCGCCATAACCATCCCCGGTTTCCCCGTCGCCGCCTCCAGCAGCCCGTCCGGAATCCGGTGCACCGGAACCGCCGTCCGCCCGGCCAGCCGTTCCAGCTTTTCCGCCATGCCGGCGGAGATGGTTTCGTCCAGCAGCAGCAGGCCGATTTCCCCGCCGCGCATCGCGTTCATCGCGGCTCCTTCCCCGAAGACGCCCTGGCGGGCCCGGACGCACAGTCCCATCAGTCCGCTCAGCCTCTTCTCATTCATCCGCGCGCTCCTTCAGGGCTTCCAGCTCGCCGCGAAGCCCCTCCGCGACTTCCTCCGTCATCTCCGCCTGCAGCTGCCGCTCCAGCTGGCGCTGCCGGATGGCCCGGGTCAGGCATTCGCCCTCCCGGCAGACATAGGCGCCGCGGCCCGGCTTTTTGCCCGTCGGATCCAGGCTCAGAGCCCCCTCCGGCGAGCGAACCACCCGAATCAGGCTTTTCTTCTCCTTCATCTGGCGGCAGCCGACGCACATGCGCATCGGAATCTTACGCGTTTTCATGCTCCCTGACCGTTCCCTTCCGTCCGGCGATTACATGGTGTCATCGTCGCCGGACAGGCTGTCGTCAAATTCCATCGTGAAGCTGTCGTACACGGGCGTCTCAACCTGGACGTAATTGACCATCTCGCCGTTCTCATCCACCATGTCGTTCAGCTCCGCCATCTGGCTCTGGCTCTTGATGTCGATCTTCCATCCGGTCAGCTTCGCGGCCAGGCGGGCGTTCTGGCCCTCCTTGCCGATGGCCAGGCTCAGCTGGTTGTCCGGCACGATGACGCGGAAGGCCTTTTCGTCCTTCGCCTGATAGACGCTCAGCACATGGGCGGGGTTCAGGGCGTTGGCCACGAATTCCGCGGGATTGCTGCTCCATTTGATGATGTCGATCTTCTCGCCCTTCAGTTCGGCGACGACCCGCTCCACGCGGCCGCCCCGCTGGCCCACGCAGGCGCCCACCGGGTCGATCATCAGATCCGTGCTGTGAACCGCGATCTTCGTGCGGCTTCCCGCCTCCCGGGCGATGGCCTTGATGGTCACGATGCCGCCGGCGATTTCCGGAACTTCCATTTCGAACAGCCGCTTGACCAGGTTCTGATGGGTGCGGCTGACATACACCTGCGGCGCGTAGTTGGCGGAGCTGATCTCCTTGCGGACCGCCAGCACGTACACCTTGATATGGTCGTCGTCGTGCAGCGTTTCCCCGGGGATCATCTCGCTCTGCTCCAGCACGCCCTCGGTCCGGCCCAGGTCCACATAGACCACATGGGGCTCGATCCGCTGGACGATCCCGGTCAGGATCTCGTTTTCCTTTTCGGAATACTCCTCGTAGATCTTGCCGCGCTCCACCTCGCGGATGCTCTGGATGATGACCTGTTTCGCCGTCTGCGCGGCCACCCGCAGGAAGCCCTTCGGGGTCACATCCACCTCGGCGATGTCGCCCATCTTGTAGGTGGGGTTCAGCTTCTGCGCGTCCTCCAGGGTGATCTGGTTGTTCGGCATCTCCACCTCTTCGACGATGGTCTTCTTCGCGAAGACGGAGATCGCTCCGGTTTCCCGGTTGATATTCACGTCCAGCATGCTGGGCACCGCCTCGGTCTTCGGCGAATTCTTCCGATAGGCCGCCTTCAGGGCCTCCTCGATCATCTGGAAAAGGCGCTCCTCGTCGATTTCCTTTTCCTTGGCCAACATCCGGATTGCTTCAATGACTTCAGATTTCATCGTTTCCCTTCTCGCTTTCTTCTGTGTTTCTTCGCCCTGTGCCGCCGGCCTCCCGGCCTTCGGCGGGGCGGACGCCCGTCTCCCGGACGGTTATTCTTCCTCCGCGCCGTCTCCCAGGTCCACGTCCTCCACGCCGGTCATGTCCACCAGGGGCTTCACCAGCGCCGCCGCCTTCCGGGGAATCGTCTTTTCCTCCCCGCCGGCGGAGATCGTCATCTGCTCCCGGTCGTACCCGGTCAGAATTCCCTGCAGTTCCCGGGTTCCGTCCAGCGGCCGGAACAGCCTGACCTCCACCTCGGCGCCCAGGTTCCGCTCGAAATCCCGGTCCGTCTTCAGCGGCCGGTCAATCCCGGGGCTGGAAACCTCCATGAAGTCGTAATCGTAATTCTCCACCAGAGGCTGCACCGCCTTGTGATAGACCTCGCAGTCATCCAGCGTGATTCCTTCCGGCTTGTCGATATAGATCCGCAGGTATTTCCCCGTCGGCTCCCGGTCCAGGGCAACCTCCACCAGCTCAAAGCCCATCCGGTCCGCCACCCGCTGGCATTTCGGGGCAACCACCGCCGTCAGTTCCGCCTTTGCCATGCCTCCTCCTTTCGGGCGCCTGTGAAACCTGCCGCGCATCCGTCCCGGAGCGCCGCGGACATAAAGAAAAGAGCGGAAAACACAGCCCTCCGCGAACTGGTCGGAAACCGCCCCCCATTTCCGGGACCGGTCCGATGCCGCAGGCTGTTTCCACTCTTTACGTTAAACCCTTCTTTCAAGGCATTGCGCCGTTTCATATTTTCGCTCCCGGTTTGGGCAGCGAACATGCGGAGTATAACACAGTTTGCGGCCCTTGACAAGCCTTTTCACAAGGGTTTTGCAGGGTTTTTTGCTGTGACTGTCCGCTCCGTCCAGGGCAGGGTATCCGGCAGCCCGGCGCAGAGGGACCAGATCCGCCAGGCACGAAGATCCGCCTCCTCCGTCCAGTCCGGACCGATCATCCCCTTCTCCCGCCAGAGCGCGGTCATTTCCGGGTTTTTCCGCAGCCCGAGCAGCACCGCCTTCCGCGGCAGGGGCTCCGCCGCCAGCCCGTCCGCAGTCAGCCCCAGCAGCGCCGCCGCGCAGATGCGGCTGATCCGGGCCCGGGGATACCGCCGGGTGGAAACCGCGTTCAGCAGCTCCTCCCGGGTGTTCACCCGCCGCGCCGCCTCCCGCAGGCGGTCCTCCAGCCCCTCGGACAGATCCGGCAGACGGCGCATCTCCTCCGGCGTCATCCCGCGCAGGCGGCTGATCAGCAGCGTATCCAGCCGCTCCTCCCGGGGAAGGCGCCCCTCCAGCATCGCCCTTTGCAGAACCTCCCCGCTTTTCTCCGTCACCGCCGCCCGGACCGGGGCAAAGCTTCCCCGGCCCAGGGCCTCCCGCAGCGCGGAGGCCGAGGGTTCCTCCGGATCGATCCGGTCCGCGTGGTATCCGCCGTGCCGGGAAATCGGAACCGGCTCCAGCCCTGCCTGCAGCCGCCGGATGGCCCGGAGGTAGCAGACCGCCAGCGTATTGTTGGGCTTCTCCAGCAGCGGCGCCAGCTCCGGCCGGATTTCCCCCACCGCCGCCGCCAGCGCCGAGGGATAGCCCCGGCCGGAGGTCAGATGCTCCCTCAGGCGGCCGCGGAGAACCCCGCCGGGGCTTTCCAGCAACTCCGCCAGGGCTTCCAGGGGCTCCGTCCTTCCATCCTCCGCCCCGAAGGCCAGGTGCGTCGCGCCGAGGGCCTGCAGCAGCGACACCCCTCCCAGCGCGTAATGCTCCGCGTCCCGCACCGTCCAGACGGTGGGCAGGAAGAACACCGCGTCCGCCCCCGCCTCCAGGGCGCAGGCCGCCCGGTCGAAGGGCGAGAGCAGCGCCGGCTCTCCCCGCTGCTTGAAGCATCCGCTCAGGGCGATGTAGGTGAAATCCGGCCGGACCCGCTCCCGGGCCAGCCGCAGATGGCGCTCATGGCCCCGGTGAAAGGGATCGTATTCGGCGATGATGCCCAGTATCCGCATTTTTGCCTCCGTGAAAGAAATCCCGCCGGAGTTTCTCCGGCGGGCCGCCAATCGGGTTATCCCCGCGCCGTTTCCAGAAGATGCCGGGCCACATAGACCCCGCTGGCGCTGGCGTGGCTCAGGCTGTGGGTCACGCCGCTGCCGTCCCCGATGACGAACATGCCGGGCATGTCCGTTTCCAGGTTGTGGTCCAGCGCCACCTCCATGTTGTAGAACTTGACCTCCACCCCGTACAGCAGGGTGTCGTCGTTGGCCGTGCCCGGGGCAATCTTGTCCAGGGCATAAATCATCTCGATGATGCCGTCCAGGATCCGCTTGGGAATGACCAGGCTCAGATCGCCGGGGGTGGCGCTGAGGGTGGGCGTCACGAAGGAGCCCTCGATGCGCCCGGGGGTGCTGCGCCGGCCCCGGATCAGATCCCCGAAGCGCTGCACGATCACGCCCCCGCCCAGCATGTTGCTCAGCCGGGCAATGCTCTCGCCGTATCCGTTGGAATCCTTGAAGGGCTCGGAAAAATGCTGGCTCACCAGCAGGGCGAAGTTCGTGTTGGCGGTGTGCCGGGCCGGATCCTCATAGCTGTGGCCGTTCACGGTGACGATGCCGTTGGTGTTCTCGCTGACCACCGCGCCGCGGGGATTCATGCAGAAGGTCCGTACCCGGTCCTCGAACTTCTGGGTCCGGTAGACGATCTTGCTTTCGTACAGCTCATCCGTCAGATGGCTGAAGACCTCCGCGGGCAGCTCCACCCGGACGCCAATGTCCACCCGGTTGCTGCGGGTCTTGATGCCCATCTCCCGGCAGATTCCCTCCATCCATTTGCTGCCGCTGCGGCCCACGGAGATCACCAGCTTCGGGGCGGTATGCGTTTCCGTGCCGGCGGTGATCTCATATTCCCCGTCTTCGTAGCGCACGTCCGTCACCTGAACGTCGAAATGGAAGTCCGCCCGTTCCTTCAGATAGGCGTACATGTTCTGCAGCACCACGTAATTGATGTCGGTTCCCAGATGCCGGACCTCCGCGTCCAGCAGGTGCAGCCCGTTTTCCAGGCATTTGCGGCGGATGCCGGTGTTCGCGGTGGAATAGAGCTTCGTGCCCTCCCCGCCGAATTTCAGGTTGATTTCATCCACGTACCGCATCAGCTCGAGGGCCTTCGCCTTCCCGATATACTCATGCAGGCTGCCGCCGAAGTCGTTGGTGATGTTGTACTTTCCGTCGGAAAACGCGCCGGCGCCGCCGAAGCCGCTCATGATGGAGCAGGACTTGCAGCGGATGCAGCTCTTGATCTTTTCCCCGTCGATGGGGCACTTCCGCTTCTCCAGCGGGCGGCCCATTTCAAATACGCCCACCCGCAACGGCCGCTCGGATTTCGTCACCAGCTCGTAGGCGGTAAAGATGCCGCCGGGGCCTGCCCCGACGATGATCACGTCATACTTCATTCTGCTCCGTCTCCTTTTCGGCGCTTCCCGGCAGGATGTCCACCAGCCGGGGATGCCATTCTTCCTTTCCCCGCCGGCCCTTCTCCGTGACGGCCAGCGCTGTCATGCCCGCGGCCAGGCCCGCCGCGGCGCCGATTCCCGCGCCCGCGTCCGATCCGCCGGTCACCAGATATCCCCCGATCATCCCCGCCAGCAGCGTCAGCAGGGGCATCCCGTAGGCGACGAAGGAGGCCCGGGCCACCATGCGGTCGGGCATGTCCACCACGGCGATCTCGCCGACGCGGCCCTCCCCCTTCACCCAGATGGAATGCTCCTTCTTTCCTCCCTCGCAGGCGTTGCAGGCCGCGCAGGCCTCCGGCCTGCAGAAGGTGACCTGCATCATGCCGCCTTTCACCTGCGTAATCTCTCCCGGTTGTCTCATAGGCGATCCTTTCTGACTCACATTTCGTCCCGTATCTCCTCGATGGAGAGGGGGAAGGTCAGGGCCTCTCCCTCCTCCGCGAAGCCCGGCTGCAGATAGAAGACCGGATTCCCCGTCTCATCCAGATAGAAATCCTCCTCCGGAAAGAAGCCGTATTCCAGCATTTCCTCTTCGAGCCCGTCGGTGATTCCCATTTCCTCCAGCCGTTCCCAGACCATCTCCCGGACCAGGGAATCGGCCTTCCCGGTCTGCCGGTCCTGCAGCCAGGTATCCGTTTCCGCGCTGTCCAGGATGCCCAGCAGGTAGGGCAGCGCCACGGAAAGCCCCGGCTTCAGGTCCTTCCGGGAAAAGGTGTGCCCCGCCCAGGTCTCCAGGTCGCCCTGCACGGTCCGGATCAGGACGGAGAAAAAGTCCTCATTGTTGCAGGTCACCTGATAATCGATCCGGACGGTCACGTCCTCCTCCGGATCCAGGGTGCGGTAGTAATCCGCGTTCATGGGCACGTCGAAGCCCACCGCGTCGTCCGCCCGGTACTGGTAAAAGGCGTTGATCCGCTCCGCCGAGGGATCCGACGGATCCACCTGCGGATAGCGGAAGGAATACACGTAGGAAGCCCGGTCGTTCAGCGGAAGAACGACCTCCTGCGCCAGGTCCTCCGCCTGCGTCAGGGGTTCCGCCGCGGCCCGGCTTCCCGTCAGAAGCAGCAGGGCCGCCGCCAGGCAAAACAGCTTTTTCAGGAAGGCTCTCCCCTTTCTATTTCGTGTAGGTATACCGGGCGTTCAGCCAGGGCATGCTGTTGTAGGTGGAGTACGCGTCCGCGTACAGCCGGTAATACTGGCCCACCTCCCAGGTGGTCCGGCTGTAATTCTGCACCAGCACCGGCTGACTCTTGCCGTCCTCGCTGGTGTTGATCACCACCATCTGCGGCTTCTCGGACACGGAATACTGCACGACGCCGGTCACCACATAGACCTGTCCGTAGCTGGCCCGGTAGGCCAGGTTGCTCAGCAGCTCGCTGTATCCCTCCGCGCTGAGGGGCCAGGCCTTGACCGTGTATTCGTTCGCCGGGGGCACGTAATACACGGTGTGCTCCACGACGGAAGGCTTGCGTCCCGGGTAGGAGGCCGTGATGGAAATGGTATTGTTTCCGATGTGGTCGAAAACCGCGTTGAAGGTGAACTTCCCCGTGCTGTCCAGGCTCGTGATGTCCAGGTCGGAATAGGGGGAGTTCACTTCCACGTAGGCGCCGGGCAGCGTGGTCGCGCTGACCTTCATCACCTTCTGATAGGTGGTGCCGTAGGTGCCGACGGCCAGATCCAGCGGAATCTCCTGGGGCGCCCGGTACAGCGTCACCGAAATGGCGTTGTCCCGGCAGTACTGGCTGCGCACCCGGATCTCAAACACGTTGTCCCCGATGGGCTGCACGGTGGCATTGTAGCTCATGACGCCGGTTTCGGAGGACACCGTATCCGAGCAGTCGACCCCGTTCACCGTGACCCGGGATCCGGGCCGGACAGTGATCTGGATCGTGCTCATGGTGGTCGCCACCTCCGTGCGCAGCGAATCCGGCGAATCCAGGGTGATGGGGCTCAGGGGAATGAAGATCGTATAGGTGATGGGCTCCAGGGGCGTCTGTTTTCCCGCCGCCGTTTTCAGAAAGGGCGTCAGGGTCACGTCCATGGTCTCCTCCAGGGTGCCCTCGTAATTGTCGTACCAGGTATGGTCCGCCACCTGCACCGTGGCAAAGCCGTCGGAAACCACGTAGCTGGCGTGCAGCTCCCGGATATAGATCTGATTGCCGTCCTCTCCGGGGATCAGAATCGTATGGGCCGCCAGGTCATCCATCATGGTGGCGGTAACGGAGGCGGCGGACTGGTAGTCCGGAACGGTTCTCCGCTCGGAAAAATACCTCCAGGTATAGTAGCCCCCCGCGCCAAGCGCCGCGATCAGCAGCAGCACGCCGAAAACCCGGAGGATCTTTCTTCTTCTCCGGGCCCGGGAAGGCAGCCGGTTTCCCAGGGAGGACGCGAAGGAATAGGGGGTGCGTTCCTCCGTGTCCCGGTCGTAGACCGGATCATAGCTGCGGGGCTCCAGAAAGGTTCCCGTGTCGTCCATGTAGCGGACCCGGTGCCGGATCTCCGCCTCCCGCTCCGCCGCGACGCCCTCCGGGGATACCCGCTTCATGCGGATCGTCCGGTGCTCCTCCCCTTCCGGTCCGGTTTTCTCCGTTTCCTCCACGGAGATGCCCCGGGCGCCGGGGGAATGCTCCAGCATCTTCTGCTTCCGGCTTTCGCCCTCCCGCTTCCGGATCTTCAGCTCCTGCATCTCCCGGGCCAGCACGTCCCGGGAATCGGGCGTCCTGTCCTCGCTGCCGAACTCGTCCACGCGGATATAGGCCGTGCTCTGGCCCTCGTCCCGCAGGCTGTCCTTCCATTCCAGCCGGGATGCCGCGTCGATGTTCAGCGGCGCGCCGCACCGGGTGCAGTGGGGCATGGAAGCGCGGTTCCACTGACCGCATTCAGGGCATTTCATCTCTTATTCGTCCTCGTCGTCAATCACCAGAAAGCTGTTTTCCAGGTAGGTCGCCATGGACCGGCGGCAGGCCTCCCAGTCCAGCTCCTGCGCCGCCATGGCGGCATAGGTGATGGGCTTCACCGCGCCGTCCGGCGGAATCCGCAGCTCCTCGATGGTGCAGTCCCGCAGGGAATAGGCGTACCGGGCCGCGTCCAGCATGCCCTCCAGGTTGATGTTGGTCAGGGTGTTGTTGTCCATGATGTTGTTCACCAGGGCTTCCGCTTCCTCCCAGGTGATCTCCCGGCATTTGTCCGCCAGGGTGCTCATGACCGTCCGGGCCCGCTGGGTCCGCATGAAGTCCCCGCCGCCCCCGGTCTTGCGGATGCGCATGTAAATGACCGCGCTGTGGCCGCTGAAGTGATACAGCCCGGGCTGATGGGACAGGGCGGAACCGGACCGCAGATCCCGTCCGGTCGCCACGCTGCGCACCGATCCCGGCGGCACGGCATAGCGCTGGAGATAGGCGATCTCCGAGGCGGTCAGCTCGATGTCCACCCCGCCCAGATAGTCCACGATATTGGCGATCTGGGTAAAATTGAACAGCACGTAGTCCTCGACGCGGACGCCGACATGCTGGCTGATCACCCGGCAGAGCGCCTCCGGGCCGTAATCGTTGTAAACATAGTTGATCCGGCCGATCTTCTGATTCTCTTCCGTGCTGTCCGGCTTCAGAATCAGCGCGTCCCGGATGAAGGAAGTCAGCATGATCCGGTGCGCCCGCGTGTCCAGCGTCACGAGCACCATGCCGTCCGTGTTTCCGTACAGATCCCGCCGCTTCCCGTTGCTCTGAACCGGGGTCGCCGCGTCCGCGGGCCGCGGCGCCTTGTCCCACTGGTCAATGCAGAGCAGCATATAGTGATGCTGCCCGTCCAGCACCGGGGGGAGCTCCTCATAGGGAACCACCTGGATGGGCTTCGGAATCCGCTCATCCGCCCGGGCCAGCCCGCCCCCGATCAGCAGGCACAGCGCCAGCGCCATGCAGCATAGTCTGCGCATCCGTACACACTTCCTTTCCGGAAGGCCTTCCGGCGAACCGGGAAGTCTCCGCCCCGGCTCCGCCGGATCTGTTTCCAATGGGAATATTATACCCGAAATCGGCTGTTTTGCAAAGGCGGGTCAGAAGGGGGCCGGAATCCGGAATTCCCGCCCGTCCAGGGCGGGCAGCCGTCCCTCCGTGTCCAGCTTCAGGCTCACGGCGCACAGCCGCAGATGCCGGGTCTTCCGCTCCCGGTTCCAGGCCCGGTCCCCGTATACATCATCCCCCAGGATGGGATGCCCCAGGGCGGCCAGATGCGCGCGGATCTGGTGGGTGCGCCCGGTGATCAGGTGCACCCGCAGCCGGGAAACCGGCCCCGCCTCCAGGGTCTCGTACCCGGTGCGGATCTGCTTGCTTCCCGGGGCGGGATCATCCGTCACGCGGACCCTGCCCGCCTTCGCGTCCTTCACCAGCCAGGCCCGGCATTCCGCCGCGGCGGGCTTGGGAATGCCCCGGACCAGGCACTCGTAGTATTTCTCCAGCCGCCGGCTGCGAAAAACCTCCTGCAGGATTTCTTCCGCTTCGGGGGTTTTGGCGAGCAGGCAGAGCCCGCTGGTCTGATTGTCCAGCCGGTGGCAGGCCGCCGGCGGCCAGGCTTCCGGATCCGTTTCCCGGACGTGGCGCAGGCACAGCTCCGTCAGCGTCACCCCGCCCTTTCCGTCCGGCTCCACGGAAACGCCCGCCGGCTTGTTCACCAGCAGCGCGTCCCCGTCCTCATACACGATCTCCAGGGGCGGATTTTCCTTCTCCCCGTCCGGCAGGTAGATCCGGAGCTCCTGGCCCGCCCGCGCCGTCTCCGTCCGGTCGGCGCGCTTTCCGTCCAGCTTCACGTCCCTGCGCAAAAAAGCCGCTCGGACGCTTCGTTCCGGCAGCTCTGGGAAATAGCGGGCAATCAGGCGGTCCACCCGTTCCCCCTCCCCCTGGGGGGGAATGATCCATGTCTTCAGTTTCACTGCATTCGCTCCATGTTCAGGGTCATCCACCGGGGAATCCGCTGGTGCATGGCCTCCAGGGTCTGCGTCATTTCCTCCGTCGGCAGACAGATCAGCTTCGATCCCAGCACCTCCCGCATCTCCTCCGTCGGGGCGCCCTGCTTCGCCAGCAGGATCAAGTCCTCCACCGTGTCCTCCGGATTCGCCTCCGGCCGGCAAAGATCCCGGATCCGGTCCAGCAGCTCCTCATACAGGGGATCCTCGACCTCTGTCAGGCTGCCGTACAGCTCCTCCATGGACCCCTGATCCAGCCCGGTGTGCATCCCGCCCTGCTCCCGCAGGAGCCCCCGCGGATCCGCCAGGCCGGGATGATAAACCACCAGCTGCCCCTCCCGGTTCAGCAGGGTGTCAAAGGAGGACCGGACCAGCCGGAGAAACAGATCCCGCTTCCCGGCCGCCAGGGAGCCCTGCAGCCGGAAGCCCAGATCCCGCACGATCGTCTCCGCGGGCATCATGCCGGCCAGATAGAGCGTATTGTCCACCGTATCAATCACGTCCAGCGCGGTATCCCGAACCGTTTTCAGTTCCTCGCTGGCCAGCATCATCAGCGCGGATACGCAGATCTGCCGGGGCATGCAGATCCAGTGCCCCCGTTCCGGCCGCATGCGGCACCACATCCGGTATACCAGGGACCGGGCCGGCAGCAGATCGTTCCAGTCATAGATGGGCAGCTCCCCCCCGAAGAGGGCCAGCTTCAGCAGCAGCGTGAACTCCTCCTGATTCAGCAGCCCCATCTCCGCGGGAAACTGGCTCAGCACCTGCACCCGCATCTCCTCGATCGAGTGAAGCCGGACCGACCGGTCCTCCTCCGCAAAATAGGACTGGGAAAACAGGCGCTCCGCGTCCGCGTCGGTGGTTTCCGCGTCAAAAAGACCGGGACCACCCAGGCCTTCGAGCTCCTTCTCGCAGGCTTCCAGGCGGCCGGCCCTTAAAACGCTCAGCGTCCGGTCCGTCCAGTGCACCGGGCGCGCTTTGGGGTTTGGTCTCATAGATCTCCGTTCTTTGTCTTACAGTTTCACGACCCAGCCGAATTCATCCGGCAGCCGGCCGTACTGAATGCCGGTCAGGGTGTCGTACAGCTTCTGGCTGATCTTTCCGATGCCGCCGTCGCCCACGGTGATTTTCTCGTCGCGCAGCGCCAGGGTGCCCACGGGGCTGATGACCGCCGCGGTTCCGGTGCCGAAGGCTTCCGTCAGCTTGCCGGATTTGGCGTCGGCGAAGATCTCCTCCACGTTCAGCCGGGCTTCCTCCGCCTCATATCCCAGGGACTTCGCCAGCTTCAGCACGCTGTCCCGGGTAATGCCGGGCAGGATGGACCCGTTCAGCCGCGGGGTCACGATCCTGTTCCCGTAAGCGAACATCATGTTCATGGAGCCGACTTCCTCCACGTATTTCTGCTCCACGCCGTCCAGCCACAGCACCTGGCTGAAGCCCTTCTTCTCCGCCACATCCCCCGCCAGGATGGAGGCCGCGTAGTTCCCGGCGCACTTGGTGAAGCCGACGCCGCCGCGCACCGCGCGGACATACTCGTCCTCGACGTAGATGCTGACGGGCTTCAGGCCTTCCTTGTAATAGGCGCCGACCGGGCTCAGGATGATGTAGAACAGGTAGGTTTTGCTGGCGTGCACGCCCAGCCCCACGTCGGTGGAAATCATGGTGGGCCGGATGTACAGGCTGGTTCCCTCCCGGTGGGGCACCCAGTCCGCGTCCGTCCGGACCAGCTGCTTCAGGCCCTCCAGCGCGGTTTCCTCGTCCAGGGCCGGCATGCCCATGCGCTGGGCGCTGCGGGTCATCCGGGCCAGGTTGTCCGCCGGCCGGAACAGCTGCAGCCCGCCGTCCGCCCGGCGGTAGCACTTGGTTCCCTCAAAGATCGCCTGCCCGTAGTGCAGCACCATGGCCGCGGGATCCATCTCAAAGGCGCCGTAGGGCACAATGCGGGGATTGAACCATCCCTTTCCTTCCTCATAGTTCATGAGGAACATATGATCCGTAAAGATACGGCCGAAGCCCAGCGCGCCCTCGTCCTGGGGCTTCGCCTTCGGGCTCTGGTTCAGGGTAATGGAAATCTCCTGCATGATCCATCGCTTCCTTCCAAATAATCTGATTTCAGTTCGATTATACTCTGTTTCCCGGAATTTGCCATGTTTTTCTTTCGTTTTTGCGGCCCGGGGACTCGGTTCGCGCCATCCGGTTTTCCGAAAACCGAAGCGGCTCGATTATAGGCGGTTTTCCCCCGCTTTTCAAGCCCTTGACGCTCCCCGGCAAAAGTTGTATCATAAAAATGGTTTGGAATGGCTGTTTCGGCCATTTTTCCGCCGGAATAATACTGTATCGGAGGGATTCCCATGGATCGTCTGAATGCTTCGAAGGCTCCCGCTCCCGTGCGCCCGGTCAAGGTGCTGCAGTTCGGGGAGGGCAATTTCCTGCGCGCCTTTGTGGATTATTTTGTGGATATCGCCAATGAAAAGACGGACTTCAACGGATCCATCGTCCTAGTGAAACCCATCGCCTTCGGCAGCCTGGATCGCTTTCATGAGCAGGATTGCCGCTACACCGTGATCCTTCGGGGGCTGGAGAACGGGGAAAAGGTGGAAAAGACCCGCCTGATCACCTCCGTTTCCGACGCCGTGGACGCCGTCGGCGAATATGAAAAATACGCGGCCTACGCGAAGGAGCCCACCCTCCGTTTCATCGTTTCCAACACCACCGAGGCCGGCATCGTGCTGGATCCGGAGGATCAGTTCGACCTCTGCCCGCCCCGCTCCTATCCCGGAAAGCTGACCAAGTTCCTCTATGAGCGGGCGAAGCATTTTGACTTCGCGGCGGACAAGGGCCTGGTCATGCTGCCCGTGGAGCTGATCGACGATAACGGCATCATGCTGAAGAAGTGCGTGCTGGAGCTGGCCCGGATCTGGAACCTGGGCGACCGGTTCCTGGCCTGGCTGGAGGAGGCCTGCGTCTTCACCTCCACCCTGGTGGACCGGATCGTCACCGGATATCCCCGGGACGACGCGGAGCAGCTCTGGCAGACCCTGGGCTATGAGGATCAGCTGCTGGATACCGCGGAGCCCTTCGGCCTGTGGGTCATTGAGAGCCCGAAGGACCTGTCCGACGAGCTTCCGCTGCCCGCCTGCGGGCTGCCGGTGCTCTTTACCGACAACCAGAAGCCCTACAAGCAGCGCAAGGTGCGCATCCTCAACGGGGCGCACACCTCCTTCGTTCCCGCGGCCTTCCAGATGGGATACGACATCGTGCTGGATGCCATGAACGATCCGCTGGTGGCGGGCTTCATGCATGACACCCTGCATGAGGAAGTGATCCCCACCCTGTCCCTGCCCCGGGAGGATCTGCTTTCCTTCGCCGACGCGGTGACCCAGCGCTTCCGCAATCCCTTCATCCGGCATGCGCTGCTGTCCATCTGCCTGAACTCCGTTTCCAAGTGGCGGGCCCGCTGCATGCCCTCCCTCCTGGTTTATCAGCAGCAGCACGGGGAGCTTCCGGCCCGGCTGACCTTCTCCCTGGCCGCGCTGATCAGCCTGTACCGCGGAGGCGAGCTGAAGGACGGAAAGCTGGAATGCCTGCGCGCCGGCCAGCCCTACACCCTGCAGGATGACGCGGCGGTGCTGTCCTTCTTCGCGGAGAACCGGACGACGCCCGCGGCGGATCTGGCGGCGGCCTTCATCGGGCGGGAGGATTTCTTCGGACCGGAGCTGAAGGCGGTTCCCGGAATTCAGGAAGCCGTTTCCGGCTATCTGAAGGAAATCGAGGAATGCGGCGTCCGTGAGGTCATGGAGAAGCATTTCAAATAATCCGACGAGGTTCATTCCGGCCGGCGAGACATTCCCGCCGGCCTGATTTATCCAAAGACACAAGGAGGAAAAGCTCATGCCTTCCGTTTTGCGCATTCATCCCACGGACAACGTGGCCGTGGCCCTGGAGCCCCTTTCCGCCGGCGCGGTCATCTCCCTGCCGGGCGTGGAGCTGAAAGCCCTGGAGGACATTCCCGCCGGCCACAAGATCGCCCTGCGGGAGATCCCGGAGGGGGAAAACATCATCAAGTACGGCTTCCCCATCGGGCACGCCACCCGGGCCATCCCCGCCGGTGCCCATGTGCATATTCAGAACCTGAAGACCAATCTGTCGGAGACGCTGACCTATACCTGGAATCCCGCCCCCGCCGCGAAGCTGCCGGAGGTGGCGCCGCGGACCTTCCTGGGGTATCCCCGGAAGGACGGACGGGTGGGCATCCGCAACGAGCTGTGGATCCTCCCTACTGTGGGCTGCGTCAACGACATCGTCCGCGCCCTGGAGCGGGAGTTCCAGTCCCTGGTCGGACCGGGCATTGATCATGTGCATGCCTTCCCCCATCCCTACGGCTGCTCCCAGATGGGAGACGATCAGGAGAACACCCGCCAGATTCTGGCCGATCTGTGCTGCCACCCGAACGTGGGCGGCGTGCTGCTGATGGGCCTGGGCTGCGAGAACAGCTCCATTGAGGAGATCAAAAAGCATTTCCCGCCGGACGCGGACGAGAGCCGGATGCGCTTCCTGATCTGCCAGAAGGTAGAGGATGAATACGAGGAAGCCCGGAAGCTGATCCGGGAGCTGGCGGATCGGATGCGCGGAGAAACCCGGGTGCCCTGCCCCGCCTCCGCCCTGGTGGTCGGTCTCAAGTGCGGCGGCAGCGACGGTTTCTCCGGCATCACCGCCAATCCGGTCATCGGCGGCCTCAGCGACCGGATGGCCGTGCTGGGCGGCTCCACGATTCTGACCGAGGTGCCGGAGATGTTCGGCGCCGAAACCATCCTGATGTCCCGCTGCCCCACGGAGGAACTCTTCGGGCAGACCGTGAGCCTGATCAACAATTTCAAGCGGTATTATCAGGAGAATCATCAGACCATTTATGAGAACCCCTCCCCCGGCAACAAGGCCGGCGGCATCTCCTCCCTGGAGGACAAGGCCCTGGGCTGCACCCAGAAGAGCGGCTTCTCCCCGGTGCGGGGCGTGCTGGCCTACGGCGAGCGGGTCACCCATCCCGGCCTGAATCTGCTTTCCGCGCCGGGCAACGACCTGGTCGCCGCCACCGGGCTGGCCGCCTCCGGCGCGCAGCTGGTCCTGTTCTCCACCGGTCGGGGAACGCCCTTTGCCTCGCCGGTTCCCACGCTGAAGATCGCCACCAATCCGGTACTGGCGCAGAACAAGCCCCACTGGATCGATTTTGCCGCCGGAGATCTGCTGCGGGGCAAAACCCTGGATGAGCTGGCGGACGCCCTGCTGGATCTGGTGATCGAGGTCGCCTCCGGCCGGGAGGTGGTCAGCGAGGCCCGGGGCTTCCATGACCTGGCCATTTTCAAGACCGGCGTCACCCTCTGATCCGGTCCCTCCCTTCGCGGCCTCCCCTTCCCGGGAAGCCTCCGCGATGGGCATAGGAAATCCCCGCCGGTTTTCCGGCGGGGATTTCTTTGTTCAGGGGTCATATCGCATGTCGATGGAGGTCACCGTTCCGTTCACGCCCAGGCGGTATTCCAGCTGCCACCAGTGGGCGGAATCCGCGGTATAGCAGCGGTAGCGGATGATCTTTCCGCCCTCCTCCTGGACCCAGATCTTTCCGGTTCCGTCCTTGCTGGAATACAGGCCCCGGTTCCCGCTGGGGCTCTCCACCTGTCCCATGTCCCGGAATTTTCCGGTCACCGCGGACTCCGTGTCCCCGATCCGGGTTCCCCGCGGCGCGGCGATGGGGGCGCCCTCCTTCGTCAGGCAGACCTCGGCCACCACCCAGCCGCTCTTGATCCGGCTCATGACCGCATAGCCCCAGTCATAGTCGTACCGGCGGCACTCCGTTTCCAGGTTCTCCAGGGTCACCGGGCCCGCCAGGGTTCCTTCGCCGAAGAGGCGCTGGAACTCCGTCATCGTCGTCACGTACAGCGTGAAATCCTTCGGCGCGTCCTCCTCGGAATTGTATCCGCGCAGAGGCTCCGGAATTTCGATCTTGTACAGGATCTCCAGCATGTTGGAAACCTTGTTGTATTTGTTGACCGCCACCGCCTTCAGCGTCACCCGGCCGCCGGGCAGCCAGAAGGCCTCCCCGGTATAGATGGGGCTGTCCGCGTCCGGGGGCGATCCGTCCACCGTGTAGTAGATCACGATATCATCATCGTTCTCATTGTCCAGCCCGGGCTTCAGCCGGACCCTCTGCCGGGTCTTGTAGGTATTCGGCGCCAGGGAGGAGCGGGGCGTCTGCGGGGAGGGCATGATGATCCGATAGGTGCCCCGCAGCTCGTCGGACACCAGCTCCCCGTTGACCGCCACCGCGCGCAGGGTGTGGATCCCCTCGTCCAGAAACACCCGTTCCGTGAAGCGGATTCCGCCGGAAGGCAGCTGCGCGTTCTCATCGAAAGTATAGTAGACATCGTATCCCTGATAGGAGGTGATGGCGATGTATTTCTTGGTTTCATAATAGCCCGCGGTCAGATCCACCTCCGGCGGCGCCGGAACGAAATCGTTGCGCTGGGTATAGAAGGAGGTATCCCCCGTCTTCTCGTAGGCCGTCTTCATCAATTCGCTGGCCTTTGCGTCGGAGCCGGGCTCGTCGCTGGCCAGCAGGATCCGGATATGATTCACGTAGGCCTCGGACCGGCTGGGGGTTTCCGTGTAGATCTCCTCGTACAGCGCCGCGGCCTCCCGGGTCCGGCCGTCCGCCTCGTAGGCGTTTCCCAGCAGCAGCAGCCCGTCCACGTCCACGACGCCGTTCTCCGCGTCCTGGGCCTTGGCTTTCTCAAACTGCAGAATCGCGTCGCCGATGTTCCCCTGGTCCATCATCTCCTCCCCGACCTTCCACAGGGCCGTGGAGGAAGCCTCCTGCCCCAGCCGGGCCATCAGCATCTGGCCGGGGTCCGTGCGCTTCAGGAAGTAGTATCCGCCGCCGATCAGCATCAGCAGGAGCACCGCGGCCGCCAGCCCCACCTTGAACCAGTTCACCAGCTTTCGCGGCGCATGTCCCGGCGCGTGCCGGGCGGCGTAGGCCGCCGCCTGCGCCTGGCGGGTGGCCTCGTCCGAATAAACGGGCGCGGGACGCCGCTCGAAGGTCTCCTCCCCGGGATCCTCCTCGCCGATTCCCCCCAGGTCGTCCGTCATGGGGTCGAAGTAGTCCGGCAGCGTCTCCCGGGTATCCCGGATCGGCTTCAGCGGAATCGTGGCGTGGCTGGCCCCGGTCCGCCGCTTCCGGCGAATCTCCTCCTGCTTCAGGGCAGGACGGTTTTTGACCGCCTCGCGGGCCCGTTTCCCCTGCCGGATGGATTCCGCTCCCTCGCCGGGAGCGGCATTTTCCCGCAGCACCGCGCCGCACTGGGGGCAGACAATGGCTTCATCCGGCGCATAGTATCCGCAGCGCTTGCACAGCATTTCCGCTCCCCCTTTCTCCGGGCGTCCTCCGGAAGGCTTTCCGCTCCTCCGTCGGGGTCTTACAGTCCCCGCAGCGCCTCATATTCCTCGTCATCCTCAAATTCCCGCTCCGGGCAGGTTCCGCCCAGCGCTTCAATCGCGTTCCGCAGTTCGATGAAGGTCAGGTACCCCAGATCCTCCTCGCCGGCCGCCTCCGTCAGCGCGGGCAGCGCCCGGTCATCCCCGATCTTCGCCAGGTATCCCGCAAACAGCGCCCGGCGTTCCGGGTTCCGGTCAAACAGCTTCATGGCCAGGCGGAAGATCTGCTCGTTGCCGGGGAAGTTCGACAGCACCTCCAGCAGGGCTTCCTGCCCCGCGTCGTTGGCCTCCTCCACGGCCTGCAGAATGGGCTGCACCACCGCCGGGCCCATCTCCTTCAGGCTGTCCAGCGCGTTGTCGGCCAGCTCGTCCTCCTCCGCGCGGTTCAGCTGCCAGTTGATGTACAGCATCTTGGGCAGCGTGCTTTCCATCTCCCGCAGCAGGCCGACGGCCAGCATCCTTGCCTCCGCCTCCGCGGCGGGATCCTTCAGCAGCTCCAGCAGCCGCTTTTCGCAGGGCTTTCCCACGAAGACGATCTGTTCGGTCAGCAGATCCGGCACCGGCACTCCCTGGCGGCAGTATTCGTTCATCCAGTCCACCAGCACCTTGGGATCCTCGAACTGGGTGAAGTAGGCTCCGGGCGTGATGCCCTCCAGCCAGGGCGCCCGGGTGTTCAGGAACAGGGTATAGACCCGGGGAATGTCCTCCTCCATATCGTCGTAGTTCTTGTAATCGCCCTGATGCTCCTTCATCCACTCCGTGGTGTATTTCGCAAACTGCTCGTCAAAATTGATAATCGGCATCCTGCTCATGCGTCCGTCTCCCCCTCCGGTTCCTGTTTCTTTTCCTCCGCCCGCTTCAGCATCTCCCGCAGCTGATCCGTGGTGAAGAAATGCTTCCGATGGCAGAAGTGGCAGCTCAGCTCCGCGCCGCGGTCCTCCGCGATCAGGCTCTGCAGTTCCTTCCGGCCCAGCGAGATCAGAGCCCGCTCCATCCGCTCCCGGCTGCAGCTGCAGTGATACCGGATGGGCGTTCTCTCCAGGATCCGGGGCTCCAGCCCCCGGAACCAGTCCTCCGTCAGCTCCTCCAGCGTTCCGTAGGTCAGCTCCCGGCTGATGTCCGCGAACATCGGGCTGCGCAGCTCCAGCTGGTCAATCATCTCCTCCGGGCATCCCGGCAGGGGCTGGATCAGAATGCCCCCGGCCTGCAGCACGATTCCTTCGTGAATCCGGACGCCCAGCGCCACCAGGCTCGGTTGCTGCTCGGACACGGCGAAGTAATTCGCGAAATCCATCGCGATTTCTCCGCTGACGATCTCGCTCTGGCCCACGTACTGTTTTCCGTTTCCCAGATCCCGCACCACCGTCATCCGGCCGGAATGGCCCACCGCGCCGCCCACGTCCAGCTTGCCGTCCTCCCGCAGGGGCAGCGTCACCGTCGGGTCGTCCGCGCAGGCGCGGACATCCCCGTGATCCGCCACCGCCATCAGGGTTCCCAGGGGGCCGTCGCCCTTCAGGGTCACGGTGACGGATTCCTCCTCCCCCTTCATCATGATGCCCATCATGGCGGCGCCGGTCATCAGGCGTCCCAGCGCGGCCGCCGCCACCGGCGAAGCCCCGTGGATGTCGGCGCATTCCTGCGCCATGCCGGTGGAACTGCACAGCAGCACCCGGGCCTGGCCGTTTCCCAGGTCAATCTGCAGGATCTCGTCCTTCTTCGGTTTCATTTCGCTCATCGCCGCTTACTCCTCTCCCGGCCTTGTGGCGCAGATGTGCCAGCGCAGATCCGTCTCCTTCGCGGGGTTCAGGTTTCCGTCCCCGTAGAGGCAGACGCCCCGGAATCCCATGCTCAGCAGCATGTTCTTCAGCTCCTGCGCCTCCCAGGCCTTCTGGGTCTGCTCTTCCTCCATCCGGCGGTATCGGCCGTCCGCTTCCTTCACGAAGAAGCACAGGGTCATCTCCACCGTCCGGGTCCGGGCGTTCCACCGGTTCTGCCAGAAGTAGGTGATGTCCTCCAGATCCTCGCAGATCAGCCCGGAGCAAAGCTGCTCCCGCAGCTTGTAGGGCGTGGAGACATCAAAAATCAGCGCGCCGCCCGGGCGGATGGCCCGCCAGGCAGCCCGGAGAAAGCTTTTCAGTTCCTCATCGGTGAGCAGATAATTGATCCCGTCGCAGGTGGCGATCACCGCGTCCATCGGCCGATGCAGATTCAGGGCCTTCATGTCCTGCTGCACGAAGGGGATGGCCATGCCCTGCTTCCGGGCCTTCTGGGCCGCCTGCCAGAGCATTTCCCGGCTCTGGTCGACCCCCGTCATCTGAAATCCCGCCCGCTGCAGGGGAATCGTCAGGTTCCCCGTCCCGCAGGCACATTCGCAGACCTTTCCCTCACGAACCCCATAAATGGACAGCAGGCGAACGTAATAGTCCGCCCAGCTGTCATATTTTACATTGTCCATCAGTCGGTCGTAAATTTCCGCAAAATCCTGATACATCTTTTACTCCGCGGGATTCGGATCGGTGTCCCCGTCCTCCTCCCCGTCATCTTCATCGCTTTCCTGCCGCAGGCCCTGGTTCACCTTCGCCCCCTCGATCCGGGGATTCAGGAACCGGTCGAACACCGCGTTGGTATAGCTGGCCGTCACAAACCGGCTCAGGCTGAAGCCGATCAGCAGATAGTAGCCGAACAGGATCAGCGCCGCGTAAATGGGACTCCAGAGGTAGGCCAGCAGGAAGCCCAGCAGCAGGGGCACGCAGTGCAGCAGCCGGAATCCCACGCTCATGGGCAGCCGGGCGACGCCCAGCAGCAGCCCGTTGCGGATCACGTCCCGCATCCGCAGCTTGTAGGTCACCAGCAGCGGATGGAAATAGGTCACGCACAGCGCCCAGATAATGCCGATCATCAGCACCAGCACCTGGGGAACCACCATGAAGGGCTGGCGCGCCGCCATCTGGCCGTAGAACGTCCACCCCAGATAGATCAGCGCGGGCATCAGGCCGGTGATCAGGGAAACCACCAGGCTCTGCTTCCAGTTTTCCTTCGCCGCGTCCTTGAAATCGCTCCAGATGAAGGCATGCTCATCCCGGGCCCAGTTCCGCGTCACGTAGCTGACGCCCGCGGTGGCCGGTCCGGTAATCGCGATGCAGGGAATCAGGATCAGCACGGTCGTGAAGAGCATGCTCCGCAGATAGTCCCCCGGGTTCATCTCCGCCAGCTCGGCGATCTGCTCATCCGTATAGGTCAGGGCGTTTTCCTCCCCCGCGCTGGCCTCGACGGCCTCCTTCAGGGTGCCGTCCTTGGCGGAAATAATCGTGTTCAGGTTGGAAATGCCGCTCATGAAGGTCATGAGCAGCACAATCATCGTCGGCAGCCAGACGATCATATACATCAGATTCAGCCGCACCAGGGCGCTGAGCCGGGTTCGCAGGGTATCCCAGAAAAGCTCCCAGCGGTTCTCCGGCATATCCTCCTTCCGGAAATCGCCCTTGCCGCTCTTTCCGTAGTAGTAATTGTTCATCAGCTTGCCAAACAATGTGATTCCTCCCAGCTTTTCCGGTTTGCCCCGGGGACGCCCGCGCGGACGGCCCCGGGAAAAGCCTTATTTCATCAGATTCTGGCTGGCCTCGCACAGCATCGCGTTCAGCCGCTGCGCCTCGGCCTGGTCCTTCGCGTTGGTGTTGACATACAGCTTGATCTTGGGCTCGGTGCCGCTGGGGCGCACGCACACCCAGCACCCGTTCTCCAGCTCAAAGTACAGCACGTCGGAGGCCGGCAGTCCGGTGGGTTCGCTTTCGCCGCCGCAGATTCGCACGCCCTTCAGATAATCGCGCACCGCGGTCACCTTCATGCCGCCGATCTCCGCCGGATGATGCTCCCGCAGGCCCGCCATGATCTCCTTCATCCGGGTCAGGCCGTCCTTGCCGGGCAGCGTGGTGGAAACCACCTTTTCCACGTAGTATCCGTATTCCCGGAAGATCTGCTGCATCCGGTCGTACAGGGTGATGCCTTCCTCTTCGCAGGCGGCCGCCACTTCCGTCACCAGCAGGCTGGCGTTGACGCCGTCCTTGTCCCGGACGAAGGTGGAGCTCAGGAAGCCGTAGCTTTCCTCAAAGCCGAACTGGAAGGTGTGGGCGCCCGTATCCTGGAACTGCTGGATCTTCTCGCCGATGAACTTGAAGCCGGTCAGCACCTCGTACATCTTCACCCCGTAGGTCTCGCAGATGCTGTTGGCCAGGGAGGTGGACACGATGCTCTTGCAGGCCGCGGCGTTCGCCGGCAGGGTTCCCATCTTCTTCTTGGTGGACAGGATGTAGTGCAGCAGCACGCATCCGATCTGGTTTCCGGTCAGAAGATGCCATTCTCCCTGGCCGTCCTTCACCGCCACGCCCAGCCGGTCGCAGTCCGGATCCGTGGCGAAGATCACCGTGGCGCCCGTCTTTTCCGCCACGCCGAAGGCCAGCGTGAAGGCTTCCGGGTTCTCCGGATTCGGCGCGCAGGTGAGGGTGGAGAAATTGCCGTCCGGCTTCTCCTGCTCCGTCACGACCGCCAGCTTCTCGATGCCCAGTTCCTTCAGCACCCGGCGCACCGGCACGTTGCCGCTGCCGTGCAGGGGGGTATAGACGATGTTCAGCCGGCTTCCCATCCGGGCCAGCATTTCGGGCTGAACCACGAGGGTCTTCTCCTCGGCCATGTAATCATCGTCCACTTCCTTGTCGCCGATGATCTTCAGCAGCCCCTTGGCCTTCGCCTCGTCCTCGTCCATCAGGACGCAGTCCGTGTATTTCGTGGCGCGGATCACCCGGGTGATGCCCTCCGCCGTTTCCGGACCGACCTGGGCGCCATCGTCCCCGTACACCTTGTAGCCGTTGTACTGGGGCGGATTGTGGCTGGCGGTGATCACGATGCCCGCCGCCGCGTGCAGGTGGCGAACCGCGTAGCTCAGCAGCGGCACGGGGCGCAGCGCGTCGAACAGATAGGCCGGCACGCCCTCCGCGCACAGCGTCAGCGCGGTGTCCTTCGCGAACTCAGCGCTGTAGTTCCGGCTGTCATAGCCGATCACCACGCCGCGCTTCGCGTTCTCCGGATCCTCCTTCAGGAAGCCGGCCAGGCCCTTGGTCGCCCGGCGGACATTATACTTGTTCATCCGGTTCATGCCCGCTCCGAGCACGCCGCGCATGCCCGCGGTTCCGAAGCTCAGCTCCGTATAGAACCGATCCTCGATCTCCTTTTCATCCCCGCGAATGCTTTCCAGCTCCGCGGCCGTCTCCGGATCTCCGGCGAAATCCCTTACCCACTGTTCGTAGTTTTCTTTCACGGTCATGGCTGCCGCCGCCTTTCTGTATCAAGATATGTTTATTATAAATTGATTTCCTTTTTCTGACAAGGGGAAACTTCCTCTTCTTGCGAAGCGGCGCGTTTCAGGGTATAATCGGGCCGAATTCCTTTGAATTGTCAAGGAGGGGCTTTTGCATGTTCAATCCCGGCCGCATGATTCTTTCCCTGCAGCAGTCCATCAGCCAGGCCGTCGTCGGCAAGGAGGAAGCCATCGAATACGCGCTGATCGCGCTGCTGTGCAAGGGGCATGTGCTGATCGAGGACGTGCCCGGGGTGGGCAAGACGACCCTGGCCAGCGCCCTGGCCCGTTCCCTGGACTGCTCCTTCCGCCGCATCCAGTTCACGCCGGATCTGATGCCCTCGGACATCACGGGCTTCACCCTGGCGAATTTCCAGACCGGGGAGATGGAGTACCGGGAAGGCGCGGTCATGAGCCAGATCATCCTGGCGGATGAGATCAACCGCACCAGCCCCAAAACCCAGTCCGCCCTGCTGGAGATCATGGAGGAGCATCAGGTGACCGTGGACGGCGTGACCCATCCCCTGCCCCAGCCCTTCATCGTCCTGGCGACGCAGAACCCCGGCGAGTTCGTCGGAACCTATCCCCTGCCCGAGGCGCAGGTGGACCGCTTCTTCCTGCGGATCTCCATCGGATACCCCACCATCGAGCAGGAGATGGACGTGCTGGAGCGCTATTCCGGCACAGTTCGCCCCATGGATACGATCACCCCGATCTGCACCGCCCAGGACATCCTGGCCATGCAGGAGCAGGTCGCGACGGTTTACTGCTCCCCCGAGGTCCGGAACTACGTGGCCCATCTGGCGGCCGCCACCCGGGAGGAGCCTTCCTTCCAGCTCGGTGCCTCCACCCGGGCCGCCATCGCGCTGATCCGCGGGGCCCAGGCCTGCGCGCTGCTGGATGACCGGGATTTCGTTCTTCCGGAGGACGTGCAGCACATGTTCCTGCCGGTCTTTGCCCATCGGATGGTGCTCTCCCCGGAGGCCCGGATGAAGGGCGTTCCCGTGGAGGATGTGCTTCTGACGATCCTGCGCGGCACGACGGTGCCGCTGAAGCTGTGACGGGGCGCGCCGCCCTGGCCCTCGCGCTGGGGGGGATGTTTCTCCTGGCGGCCCTGTCCACCGGGAGTCCCATTCTGCTCATGGCGGCGGCGCTTTTCTTTCTCGCCCTGCTCTCCGGGTGCGTCAGCGTGCTTTGGGCCGCCGGAACCCTGCGGGTTTCCGGCTCCCTGGACTGCCGCAGCGTGCACCGGGGGGATCGGGCCGCGCTTCTGCTGCAGATCCGCCATCACGGCCTGCTGCCCCTCGCGCCCATTCAGCTGGAGATCAGCCCGGGGAACGGCCGGCCCCCGCAGACGGTTTTCCTGCGCAATGCCCCCGGCAAGCTCCAGACGCTGAAGCTTCCCTTTCAGGCGGATCACGTGGGCGTCTGGGCTCCCGGCCTGCAGGCCTGGGCGCTGGAGGATCTGCTGGGGCTCTTTCGCGTCCGCCGCCGGGCGGAGGCGGAACAGCTCAGCCTTCTGGTGCTTCCCCGGCTCTTTCCCACCGATCCCCTGCCCCTCGCCCCGGGCGATCCCGGCAGCGAGATGCTTTCCCGGGCCACGGAGGATCTCTCCTCGCCCTCGGATATCCGGGCCTTTCAGCCCGGCGATCCTCTGAAAAAGGTGCACTGGAAGCTCTCCCTGCGGAAGCGGGAGCTGCTGGTCCGTAAATTTGACGAGCCCATCCTGCAGGAGGTGCTCCTGCTGATGGACTGTTCCCGTCCGCCCTCCTGGGGGCGGCCGGAGGCGGAAGCGGATCTGCGGGACGCCCTGCTGGAAACCGCCGCCTCCGTCTTCGCCGATCAGCAGGGCACCCAGCTGTCCGTTCATTTTCCCCTCTTCGGGGCCCATCCGGTGGAGCTTGAAAAGGGCATGGGGCTCCCCCTGGCGCTGGAAAACCTGGCCCGGGTCAGCTTTTCCGATCCGGACCGGTTCGAGCGGGTGCTGGCGCTGGAAAGCCGCCGGCTGCGGAAGATGGGCTGCGTGGTGGTGATCTCCGCCCGGCTGAATTCCGCCATGGTGGAGCTGATGATCCGCATGCATCATCTGGGGCCAGCCCTGCGCCTCTATCTGGTCACCTTTGTGCCGGATGATCCGCAGCTTTCTCCGCTGGTGGCCCGGCTGATGCAGGACGGCATCGAGGTCTCCAGCGTGGAGCCCGACATCTGACTACGCGGGGGAAGACGCTCCGCCGATCATTTTTTCCGGAAAGGAGGTTCAGTTCCATGCGGGAACGCCTGATTCAAAAGATCCCCCGGCTGCTGCTGAGCCTCCTCATGGCCGGAGGCCTGACCCTGACGCTGCTCGGGGCGCTGCGGCTGAACGTGCCGCTGCTCCCCTGCTTTGCCCTGATTCTGGCGGAGACCCTCGCGCTGGAGGCGGTAACCCTGACCCGGCGTACTGCCCTCTTCGGCTCCCTCGCCCTTGCCGGCCTTTCACTGCTCTGGGGAGCGGCCTCCGGCTTTTCGGCGCTTTCCGATTCCCTGCGGGCCCTGACGCTGCATCTGTCCGGGATTCCCGGCGCGCTGCCCCTGGTGGCCCGGCCCTTTTCCCTGCTGGCCTCCGCGCTGCTGGCCCTGCTCAGCTTTCTGGCCTCCCGGCGCTCCGCGGGCTCCCTCACGGCGCTCGTTCTCGCCGGAGGGGCGCTGCTGTTGATCTGGCTGTCGGATCGGCCGGATCTGGTGCCCTCCCTGCTCCCCGCCTGCGCGGCCGCGCTGTGCGTGCTGGTGCTGGAGCGCCATCCGGAGCAGCCCCTCGTCCAGATCATCCCCTGGGCGCTGGCCCTGCTGCTCCTGGCCTACGGCCTGGTGCCGAAGGAGGGGGCCGTTATCCCTGAACTGAAGGAGCGGGCGGATTCCCTCCGCCAGACCGTGATGGACCGGCTCTTCTTTACCGAGCCGCGGGAGGTCTTCTCCCTGTCCTCCGAAGGCTTCTATCCGCAGGGGCCCTCCCAGCTGGGCGGCCCCGTCACCCCCTCGGATCATCAGGTAATGCAGGTGTCCGCGCCGCGAACCGTCTATCTGCGGGGCGTGATTCTGAATGAATATGACGGGCGGGCCTGGCGCAACACGCTGGGCGGGCGCCGCTTTCTCTGGGACGCTCCCGGCATGGCGGCACAGCGTTCCGATCTTTTTGATCAGGCGCTGCCCTCCGCGGATCTTTCCTCCGCCCTGACGGAGCCCCTGGATCTGTCCGTCCGCATGCTGGAATCCGGCGCATCGACGCTCTTTGTGCCCCAGCGTCTCCGGGAGCTTCGGGCCGGGGGCGAGCTGGTGCCCTATTTCACGAACTCGTCGGAAATCTTTGCCACCCGGAACCTGGCTCCCGGGGATACCTGGTCCGCCTCCGCTCCGCTGCTGATCGCGGGGGATCCGGGCCTGGGAACCCTGGTGGACGCGGCCGCTTCCACCCCGGATTCGCAGTATGAGGTTATCCGGGAGACCTACACCGTCCTTCCCTCCCATCTGGAGGAGCCCGTCTGGCAGCTGGCGACGGACGTCACGGAAGGGCTGACCTCCCCCTATGAGAAGGCCTTCGCCCTGCAGAATTATCTCAGCCGGAATTACCGCTATACGCTGGACGCCGCCTGGCAGCCCGCCAATCTGGATTTTGTCACCAACTTTCTGTTCAACACCCGGGAAGGCTACTGCACCTATTTCGCCTCCGCCCTGACCGTCCTGTGCCGCATGGCCGGGCTTCCGGCCCGCTATGTGGAGGGCTATCTGGCGGAGCCGAATGCCTCCGGGCAGGCCCTGGTCACCGGGCAGAACGCCCATGCCTGGACGGAGGTGTATTTCCGCGGCTTCGGCTGGCTGACCTTTGATGCCACGCCTCACCGGGCGGGCCCCGGAAGCGGGGATTCGGAAGCCCTTCCGTCCCCCACCGCGCCGCCGGACGAAACCCCGACTCCAGCCCTCCCGCCGGAGGACGAGCTCCCCACGCAGGAGCCCCCGGCGGTCCATACGCCCCTTCCACCCTCCGAAGCGGAGGATCGGACCGCGGCGCAGCAGGACGCGGACGCGGCGGACGCGGCTCCTTCGGAGGAACCGGATCCGCCCTTCGCTCCGTCCCTCCTCTTCTGGCTGCTCCTGCTGCTGGCCGGGCTGATTGCCGCAGTGCTGCTCCGCTGGCGTCTGACCTCCCCCTTCCATCGGGAGAAGCGCGCATCCGCGGAAGCGCAGCGCTTTGACCTGTGGCTGTCGGAAGTCGTCCACCGTCTGGAGGCCATGGGCCTGAAGCAGGCAAAGGGAGAAACCGTCATGGGATTCACCCGCCGGCTGGACGCGGAAGGCGCCGCGCCGGTTCCCCTGGCCCAGCTGGGCGAATGCGCGTCCCTCCTGCATTACGGAAAGGTGCAGGCGCTGGATACCGACACCGCTCTGGCCCGGACCGCCGCCCTCGATCTGCGGAAGCGCCAGTCCCGGAAGGCCCGCCTGCGGTATGCCCTGCGACGCCTTCTGCCCGCATCGCTGCACAAGGAAGAATCCCGGAGCATCTGAGCTTCTGTTCTCGGATGCGTCCGGGATTCTTTTTTATTCTTTTCAGGGATTCACCGGGATACCGGGCGGAATGTTTTCCCTTTCGCCCCGGATCATTTTGCGGGAATCTCGTTGGAAGCAGGCAGTTCCAGTTTCTCGCCGTTTCAAACCACCTTCAGGATTACCTTCTCTCCCTGATAGATCTTCGCAAAGGCGCTCTCCAGGAAAAACGGATCGTCCTCCCACAGGACATCGTCCGCGCCGTATACCACATCCCCTAAGCTGAGGTATTTGATACAAACACATAATTCCCAGAGGAAAATCTGAAACCCCCTGAAACCCCTAAGTGAAACCCCTTGAAACCCCTTTTGAAACCCCTTAAACGATACGGGTCTCACCATGTGCCTGTAAAATACTCCCCGTAGAATGGACACTTGAATTTAACCCGATCCCGGTATGTGGACATTCAAAATAGCCATGATCCCGTAATGTGGACAGAAGAAAGAGCCCATATTCCACAATCTGGACAAGGAAATTGATCCGAAATCCACAGACCTGGACAACGAAAATGGCACGCCATCATGGCAAAGACGACAGAATCCTTGTAGCAC
>ONCV01000005.1 GCA_900316415.1 uncultured Eubacteriales bacterium | reverse complement strand
TATTCAGGTTGCTGACATGTTTTTCTGATTAAGTTCCGGCGGCGATTTTTCAAAGTAACTTCCGCACCCAAACCGGATTTTACTTTGAAAATTGAGGAAGTTTATATTTTTTGCTGCCAGCTTTTCCGGAGGCACGTATCAACAGGTGAAAGCACTCCGGAAGGGGCTTTCGAAAAGAAAGGAAAAGCAAAATAAAGAAAGGGAGGATACAAAAATGAGCGAGGAAATGAAGGAAGTCAACCTGGAAGAGATGGAAGCGACTGCGGGCGGAGCCGGAAAGAAAAAGACGGTGTACACGGTGGTCCGGGGCGACAACCTGAGCAAGATCGCCAAGCGCTACGGCGTGACCGTGAAGCAGCTGGTGGAGTGGAACAACATCGCGGATCCCAACCTGATCTTCCCCGGCCAGAAGATTATCCTCTACGTGTAATCTTCTCCGAGCGATAAAGACACCCAGCCTGAACCGGGCTGGGTGTTTTGACGCGCATGGAAAAGGAAGCGGCAGCGCCGGGCGGGAAAGGAAAACGGGCATGACGACGTTTGAAAAAGTGTATGAAGCGGTGAAAAGCATCCCGGAGGGATCCGTCGCGACCTACGGCCAGGTGGCCGAGGCCATCGGGAGTCGCCGGCTGTCCCGGGTGGTGGGATATGCGCTGCATGTCAACCCGGAGCCCGGGGTGATCCCCTGCCACCGGGTGGTGAAGAAGGACGGGGAGGTTTCCGGGGCCTTTGCCTTCGGCGGGGGCCGACGGCAGGCGGAGCTGCTGCGGGAGGAAGGCGTCGGCTTCGTGGATGAGACGCATGTGGACATGGAACGGTACCGGGTTCCCTTCCTTCCGCTGGTTTAGGGACGGAAGCCCCTCCCGGCGTCCGGTCCGAAACAGCTGCCGCGCTGCCCGGAGGCACAGCGCGGGGTTTTCTTCTGTACTTTTTTCCGCCCGCCCTTGTCCTGCCCCGGGACAAATGGTAAGATATCCTTTGAATCTGATTCGAGAGGGAACGATATGAAACAGTATGTGATGGGAAACAGCGCGATTGCGCTCGGCGCGCTGGCCGCGGGAATCCGGTTTGCCGCGGGCTATCCGGGAACGCCGTCCTCCGAAATCATCGAGACCATCTCCCGGTCGCCGCACGAGGGCGTGTATCTGGAATGGTCCGTGAATGAAAAGGCGGCGCTGGAGGCGGCGGCGGCCGCGGCCTACAGCGGGGCCCGGGCGCTGGTCACCATGAAGCAGATGGGGCTGAACGTGGCCTCCGATCCCCTGATGTCCGTGGTCTATATCGGCGTCCGGGGCGGGCTGGTGATCGTCAGCGCGGACGATCCGGGCCCGATCTCCTCCCAGACGGAGCAGGACACCCGCCGGTTTGCGGATTTCGCCCGCATTCCGGTGTTCGATCCCGCCACCCCGGAGGAAGCCTACACCATGATTCAGGACGCCTTCGATTATTCGGAGAAGTACGGCACGCCCGTCCTCTTCCGGCCGGTGACCCGGGTCTGCCACGCCTATGCCTCCGTTGAAACGCCGGATGCCTTTGCGCCGCGGCCCTTCGATGGCTTTCAGAAGGATTCCTCCCGCTGGGTGATCTTTCCCCGCCTTTCCCGGGAAAACCACCTGAAAATCGAGCAGCGGAACGCGGAGATGGCCCGGGATTTCTCCGGATACCGTTTCAATACCGCGGAGGGCGTGCCCGGGGAAAAGGCCGTCGTCGCTTCCGGCGTCAGCTGGGCCTACGCGAAGGAATGCCTGAAGGAGCATCCGGAGGTCCGGCTGATCCGGATCGCCACCGCGTTCCCCTTCCCGGAGGATTTTCTGCTGTCCGCGCTGGAGGGCGTCCGGGAGGTGCTGGTGCTGGAGGAGCTGAGCCCCTATGTGGAGGAGCAGATCCTGAAGACGGCCGGGAAGCATCATCTGTCCCTGAAGGTCCGGGGCAAGCTGGACGGCACGGTTCCGCACAACGGGGAAAACAGCGTTGCACTTTCCGGCCAGCTGCTGTCCGGCTTCCTGGGACTTTCGCTGCGGAAGCCCCAGATGGATGTTTCGGATGCCCCGCCCCTGCCCGCGCGGCCGCCGGTGCTCTGCGCCGGATGCCCGCACCGCGCCTCCTTCTACGCGGTGAAGCAGGCCATGAAGGGCCGGAAGGCCTTCTTCTGCGGCGATATCGGCTGCTATACGCTGGGGAACGCGATGCCGCTGGACATGGTGGACACCTGCCTGTGCATGGGCGCGGGCATCACCATGGCCCAGGGCTTCCGCCACACCCATCCGGACACGGCGTGCTTCGCCTTCGTGGGCGATTCCACCTTCTTTGCCTCCGGAATGACGGGCGTTGTCAACGCGGTCTACAACGAAGCGGATATCATCCTCTGCGTGCTGGATAATTCCACCACGGCGATGACCGGCCATCAGCCCCACCCCGGAACCGGGCGGAACATGATGGGCGGCGCGGTGGAGAAGGTGAGCATCGAAAACGTGCTGAAGGGCATGGGCGTCAAGACGGTCGTGACCGTGGATCCGCTGGACCAGAAGGCGGCGGTTCAGGCGGTCCGGGACTGCGCGGAGGCGCCGGGCGTCCGGGCCGTGATCTTCCGTTCCCCCTGCGTCGCGCTGACCCGGCCTTCCGGGAAATGCGCCGTCAGCGCGGAGAAATGTATTTCCTGCAAAAAGTGCATTCGGGAGATCGGGTGTCCCGCGCTGATCGTCCGGGACGGCCGGGTGACCATTGACGGGAACCTGTGCGTGGGCTGCGGCCTCTGCGCCAGCGTCTGCCCGGTACAGGCGATCGGGGGTGAGCGGCATGAATAAGGATATTCTGATCTGCGGCGTGGGAGGCCAGGGAACGGTGCTGGCCTCGAAGATCCTGGCCGCGGCCGCGATGGAGGAAGGAAATTCCGTTCATTCCGCGGAGACCATCGGCATGGCCCAGCGCGGAGGCTCCGTGACCAGCCATGTCCGGATCGGCGAAAACGTCTTTTCGCCCCTGATTCCGCTGGGCTGCGCGGATATGATCCTGGCCTTTGAGCCGGCGGAAGCCGTGCGGAACGCGCCGTATCTGCGGCAGGGAGGCATCCTGATCGTGAACCGGGCGGCGGTCCGGCCGGTGACGGAATCCCTGCATCCGACGGGCTATGACGGAACGGAGATGCTCGCCTGGCTGCAGAACCGGTGCGGCTGCCTTCTGGTGGACGGCGAGGAGGCCTGCCGGCCCTTCGGGTCCGCGAAATTCCTGAACATCATTCTGCTCGGCGCCGCGGCCGGCTCCGGCCATCTGGGGATCGGCCGGGAGTCCCTTCTCGGCCGGATGGAAAAGCTGATTCCCGCCCGGTATCTGGAGCCGAATCGCTCCGCCTTCGAGGCGGGATACCGGATCGGCCAGGCCGCGGAATCCGCGGAAAAATGAGGGAAATCCCCGGAAGCCCGGCCCCGGAGGCGGGGCGGAAGGGGGCAATCTGAAAGGAGAAGCTGCCATGCGAATCAATGATACCCAGCTGGCCCAGGTGGACCGGCAGATCAAGCGAATCCTTGCCAGCGGCAATTACTACAGCAGGGTCTATCAGCAGGCCGGCATCACCGGCGTTTCCTCCCCGGAGGAGTTTGAGAAGCTGCCCTTCACGGACAAGGCGGATCTGCGGAATGCGTACCCGCTGGGCATCCAGGCGGTGCCGGATGAGCAGGTGGTGCGGATCCATTCCTCCTCCGGAACGACGGGGAAGCCGGTCATCATTCCCTATACCGCCCGGGACGTGGACGACTGGGCGACCATGTTTGCCCGGTGCTATGAAATCGCCGGGATCACGGCGAAGGACCGGATTCAGATCACCCCGGGCTACGGCCTGTGGACGGCGGGCATCGGGTTCCAGGCGGGGTGCGAAAAGCTGGGGGCCATGGCGATTCCCATGGGGCCCGGCAACACGGAGAAGCAGCTGCAGATGATGATCGACCTGCAGTCCACCGTGCTCTGCGCCACCTCCTCCTATGCCCTGCTGCTGGCGGAGGAGATCAACAAGCGCGGCCTGCGGGACAGGATTCACCTGCGCAAGGGCGTGATCGGCTCCGAGCGCTGGAGCGACGCGAAGCGGAACTATATCGCCCGGGAACTGGGCATTGAGCTGTACGATATCTACGGGCTGACGGAGATCTACGGCCCCGGCATCGGCATCAACTGCGCGGATCAGACCGGGATGCACATTTTTGACGATTTCCTGTATACGGAGATCATCGATCCGGTGACCGGCGAGGTGCTGCCGGACGGCGAGGAAGGGGAAATCGTCATCACGACCCTGGTGAAGGAAGGCGCGCCGCTGATCCGCTTCCGCACCCATGACCTTTCCCGCATCCTGCCCGGCGAATGCCCCTGCGGGCGGCATTATCCCCGGCTGGATACAATCCGCGGCCGGAGCGACGACATGTTCAAGGTCCGCGGGGTCAACATGTTCCCCAGCCAGGTGGAGGAGATCCTCGGCATGGTGGACGGTATCTCCAGCGAATACAAGATCGACATCGCGCATGACGAAAGCCGGAACCGGGACATCATCATGGTGACCGTGGAGGCGGAGGGCCGGGTGGACTTCCAGGAGGCCGGCGAACAGATCAAGCAGCTGTTCAAGTCGCGCATGAACGTGACGCCGAAGGTGGCTGTGGTGTCCCTGAACACCCTGCCCCGGTCCGAAAAGAAAACCCGGCGCGTCTTTGACCACCGGGAGGAGTAAGCGCCCCGCCGGCGATGCGGCCGGGAAGGCGCGGGGGACGGTTCATTTCAGCGGGAGCGGCCGGCTTCCGGAAACGGAGGGGAAAAGAAGATGTACGGATGCCCGGGATGCGGGAGCACGATGGTGTTTGATATCGAAACGCAGGGGCTGAAATGCGGGAGCTGCGGCCGGACGGAGACCGTGGAAGCGGCGGAGGCGCGGGAAGCGCGCCGGGCGGGCAGCAGCTTTTCCGTGGATCTGCTGACCTGCCCCACCTGCGGCGCGGAGATCCGTACGCTCAACACCGCGCAGGCGGCCTTCTGCAGCTATTGCGGCGCCTCGGTGCTGCTGGAACGGAAGGAAGCGGAGATGGAGGCGCCGGACCAGGTGGCGCCCTTCCGGGTGACCCGGGAGGAATGCTTTGAAAAATACCGGAGCATGGTGAAGAAGAGCCTGTGCGCGGACCGGCACCTGAAGCGGGACGTGACGGCAGAGAGCTTCCGGGGAATCTATGTGCCCCATTACCTGTATGAGGCGGCCGTGCGGGGCGAGACGGTGCTGGAGGGGCAGGAAACCCGGGGAAACGATACCTATTATTACAATACCTCCGTGAAGCTGGATCACGAGTTCAGCCATATTCTGCATGACGCGTCGAAGGAAATGCCGGACGTCATGAGCGAAAAGATCGCCCGGATGGAGCCGGGGGATTTCAAGCCCTTTTCCCCGGCGTATCTCAGCGGGTTTTACGCGGACGTTCCGGACACGGACGAGGAGGCCTATCTTCCCTTCGCCAAGGCGGAGGCCGTACGGATGGGGCTTCAGGACGTGATGAAGGATCTGGAGGGAGACGTCCGGTATTCCACCGGCGAGGCGGAGAAGAAGCTGGTGAAGATGGCCAGCGCCAAATGCACCGGGCGGGCCCTGGTGCCGGTGTGGTTCATGTCGATTCGCAGCGGCGGCCGGCTGCTGTACGCGATTCAGAACGGCGTGACCGGGGAGATGGTGGCGGATCTGCCCATGGATATCCCCCGCTTTGCTCTGATCGCGCTGATCGCCGCGGTGCCCCTGTTCTTCCTGTTCAACCTGTTCCTGACCCTGCGGCCGGAGATGGTCCTGATTGTGGCGATGCTGCTGGCGCTTGGCGCCCAGTGGATCGTGAACGGCCGGCGGCGGAACATCTCGGAGCGGGAGCGGACGGAATCCGCCGCGGAGGGCGGAGACGATCTGAAGCAGCGCCTGAAGCAGCGCAAGCGCCTGGCCAGCCATGCGAAGGGGAGCATCACCGGAACCATGGAAAGCATCGGCGGGTTCGGCGGGATGATCCTCCTGGTGGTGCTGCTGACGCAGCTGGCGCGGCTGAACAACGCCGGAGCCTTCCGGCTGATCACGGCGGCGCTGGCCGCCGGAATGGGCGGGCTGATCTGGTGGGGAAACCGGACGCAGGTGAAGACCCCCGCCGGATGCTACGCGGCGCTGCTGGTGATGGTGCTGGCGGCGGTCAACCAGATCGTGGATCCCTTCCACAGCGAGGACCTGGTGGTTTACATCCTGGCCTTCCTGTGCATGGCGGCGGTGGTCTGGGTCAGCGTCGATATGCTCCTGCTGCACAACCGGAGCTGCTCGAACCCCCTGCCGCAGTTTGAGACGCATCAGGGAGGAGGGATGGACCGTGCGTAAGGGAATCTGCTGGCTGCTGGCGGCACTGCTGCTGGCCCTGGCATGCTCCGCCGGCGCGGAGGATTGGACGGAGGAAAACCCGGAGACGGGCTATTCCCTGGTGATCCGGGATGCCGCCGGGCTGCTGGAGGAAAGCGAGCTGCAGGCGCTGCAGGAGGCCATGGGGCCCGTGACCCAGTATGCCAGTGCGGGCTTTCTGACCTGGCCGGCCGACGGCAATTCCACGGCCGGCGCCACCAAGGCGCAGCAATGGGGCGACCGCGTTTTCGGATACGAAACCCGGTATACGGTTTTTATCATTGATATGGCGACCCGGCACCTGGATATCTATGCCAGCCGGCCCCTTTCCGGGGTGCTGACCGCGGCGGAGGAAAACTCCATCACGGACAACGTGTACCGGATGGCGTCGGCGGGCCGGTACGGCGACTGCGCCGCGGAGGCGTTCCGCCAGATCGGTCGGGTGCTGCGGGGGGAGAAGATTGCCACCCCCATGAAATATGTCAGCAATGCGCTGCTGGCGCTGATCGTGGCCATTTTTGCGGCCTATCTGCTGATTTCCGGCAGGGCCCGGAAGGAGCAGGAGGTCAGCATGCCCACGGTGGTCAAGGCGGCGGCCGTGGGCGGGGGCACCCTGGTCCTCGCCAACAGGCTCAAGCGCGTCGTGCACCATGAAAGCAGCTCCGGCGGAGGCGGGGGCGGCTTCGGCGGCGGAGGCGGCGGGGGCGGCGGCGGAAGCAGCGGCGGCCACGGCTTCTGACGGGGAGCGGGAAGGGACGGACGGGATCCGGCCTTAACGGACAGGAGGAAGATGAACAGTCAACATCCAGCCGCGGAGAAGGCGCCGGCGAAAAACGTTCGCCGGAGCGGCCTGATCTGGCGGTTTCTGAAGGGGAGCAGGGCTTTTTTTGTGCTCTGCATGCTCTGCGCGGTGATCTCCGCGCTGGCGGACATGGTGACGCCCCAGATTATCCGCGTGGCGGTGGACCAGGTGATCGGCGGGGCCGGGATGGAGAGCCTGAGCCCCCGGATTCAGGCCCTGATCGCGGCAGCGGGCGGAACGGCCTGGCTGCGGGAGCGTCTCTGGGTCATGGCGGCGCTGATCATGGCCGTGGCGGTGGCGAAGGCCGCCTCCCAGTACGGGTTCCGGGTGTTCAACGCGAAGGGCGGGGAAACCCTGGTCAAGACCATGCGGGACACGCTCTATACCCATATTGAGCGCCTGCCGTTCCAGTGGCACATGCAGCACCACACGGGGGATATCATCCAGCGCTGCACCAGCGATATCGATACGACGCGGAATTTCATTTCCGAGCAGATGACCGGCCTGATCCGGATCCTGATCCTGCTGACGCTGTCGATCGCCTTCATGCTGGGGATGAATGTGCCGCTGACGCTGATCGCCATGGTGCCGGTGCCGGTGATCATCCTCTATTCCATCCGGTTCCATCATCAGATCTGGACCGGCTTTCAGGAGTGCGACGAGAACGAGGGAAAGCTCTCCGCCATGGTGCAGGAGAACCTGACCGGCGTCCGGGTGGTGCGGGCCTTCGGGCGGGAAAGGTACGAGCGGGACCGCTTTCATCAGCACAACGAATACTATACCTCCCTGTGGGTGAAGATGGGCCGGATCATGAGCCGGTACTGGAGCACGGCGGACGTGCTGTCCGGACTCCAGGTCATGCTGGTGGTGGTGTTCGGCGTCGTGTTCTGCCTGCGGGATCAGATGACCAGCGGGGAATACATCGCCTTTCTCAGCTACAACGGGATGCTGGTCTGGCCCATCCGGCAGCTGGGCCGGATGATCAGCGAGATGAGCAAGGCCGGGGTTTCCATGGAGCGCATCGGCCAGATCATGGACGCGGAGGAGGAGCGGGACGATCCGGCGGGCCTGACCCCGCCCCTGGACCGGGACATCCGCTTCGAGCAGGTAACCTTTGCCTATGAGGACGGCCCGGAGATGCTGCACGATGTCAGCCTGACGGTTCCGGCCGGCTCCACCCTGGGCATTCTCGGGGGCACGGGCTCCGGAAAGAGCACCCTGATGTACCTGCTGGACCGGCTCTATCCCCTGCCGGCGTCCGGCGGAAAGATCACCATCGGCGGCGTGGATATTCAGGAAATGCGCCTGTCCCATCTGCGGGGCGGCATCGGCATCGTGCTGCAGGAGCCCTTCCTGTTCTCCCGCACGCTGCGGGAAAACCTGATGATCGCCTCGCCGGACATGGCGGAGGCGGATCTGGACGAGGCCTCCCGCGCGGCCTGCCTGGAGGAGACGGTGGCGGGCTTTGCCCGGGGCTATGAAACCTTTGTGGGCGAGCGGGGGGTGACCCTCTCCGGCGGCCAGAAGCAGCGGGCGGCCATCGCCCGGATGCTGACCCAGAAGGCGCCGATCATGATCTTTGATGATTCGCTCTCCGCGGTGGACGCGGAAACGGACGCGAAGATCCGCGGCGAGCTGGAAAAGCGCTTCGGCCAGGCGACGATCATCCTGATCAGCCATCGGATGACCACCCTGTCCCGGGCGGATCAGGTGCTGGTGCTGGATCACGGCCGGGTGGCGCAGCTGGGCACCCCGGAGGAGCTGCGGAACCAGCCGGGGCTGTTCCGGGAGATCGACCGGATTCAGAGCATGAGCGGAGAGGAGGTCGGAGCATGACGCAGGACACACAGAAAATGGGCACCCTGCCCTTCTTCGGCATCCCGCGGCTGTTTCCCTATGTCCGGAAATACCGGAAGACCCTGCTGCTGATGCTGGTCTGCGGGCTGGGCGGCACGGGCGTGGACCTGGTGCTCCCCCTGCTGCAGCGCTACGCGCTGAATCACTATATCACCGAGCGGACGCTGGACACGCTGCCGCTGTACATCGCGGGCTATGTGCTGGTGATCCTCTTCGGCGCGGTGGTCAATTACATCTCCACCCTGAACGCCTGGTCCACGGAGGTGCGGATCAACCGGGATCTCCGGTCCGCCGCCTTCGACCATCTGCAGCGGCTGTCCTTCAGCTATTACAATCAGAACGCGGTGGGCTATATTCATTCCCGGGTCATGAGCGACACCGGGCGCATCGGATCCCTGGTTTCCTGGACGCTGATGGATTCCGTCTGGCACACCAGCTATCTGATCGGATCCATCGTCATCATGCTGGCGATCAACGCGCGCCTGGCACTGATGGTGATGCTGATCCTGCCGCTGATCGTGCTGCTCTTCTCCCTCTTTCAGGGCCGCCTGATCCGGGGAAACCGGCAGATCCGCGAGCTGAACAGCCGGATCACGGGGGACTTCAATGAGGGCATCACCGGCGCGAAAACCATCAAGACCCTGGTGATTGAGGAGAAGATGGGCCGGGATTTCCTGGCGGATACGGCGGAGATGCGCCGGAAGGGCGTCCATGTGGCCCGGCTGCGGGGGCTGTTTGCCCTGACCATGAACCTGGCCTCCTCCCTGGCCCTGGCCATCGTGCTGTGGAAGGGCGGCTACATCGCGGAGAGCGAGGTGGGAACCTTCTCCATGTTCATGAGCTATGCCCAGGGCATGATGGAGCCGGTCCGGTGGATCGTGGATGCCATCTCGGATGTGATTACCACCCAGGTGAACATCGAGCGGCTGACCCGGCTGCTGGGCACGGTGCCGGATGTGAAGGATTCGGACGAGGTGATCGCCCGGTACGGGGACAGCTTTGAGCCCCGCCGGGAAAACTGGGAGCCCATCCGGGGGGATATCGAGTTTGAGGATGTTTCCTTCCGCTATCCGGACGGGGACGAATATGTGCTGGAGCATTTCAACCTGAAGATTCCCTTCGGGTCCAATATCGCGATCGTGGGCGAGACCGGCGCGGGAAAGAGCACCCTGGTGAATCTGGTCTGCCGGTTCTTTGAGCCCACGGAGGGCCGGGTGCTGATCGACGGCCGGGACGCGCGGGAGCGCTCCCAGCTGTGGCTGCACAGCGCCCTGGGATATGTGCTCCAGACGCCCCACCTCTTCTCCGGAACGATTCGGGAAAACCTGCTGTACGGGAACCCGAACGCCACGGAGGAGGAGATCTGGGAGGCGCTGAAGCTGGTCTCCGCGGATCAGGTGGTCCGCCGGATGGAGAAGGGCCTGGACGCAGACGTGGGAGAGGGGGGCGACCTGCTCTCCACCGGGGAGAAGCAGCTGATCTCCTTCGCCCGGGCCATCCTGGCCAATCCCCGGATCCTGGTGCTGGACGAGGCGACCGCCTCCGTGGACACCCTGACGGAGCAGCGGATTCAGGCGGCCATCGAAACGGTGATCGCCGGCCGGACCTCCCTGGTGATCGCCCACCGGCTTTCCACCGTCCGCAACGCGGATCTGATCCTGGTGGTGCAGGACGGAAAAATTGTGGAGCAGGGAACGCACCGGGACCTGCTGAAGGCGAAGGGATACTATTACCGGCTGTATACCCGGCAGTATGAGGAGGAAGCCACCCACAGCGCGCTGACCTCGGCCTGACGCCCCGGAGAAAAAGGATATCCGAAGAAAGGCATTCAAAAAGCCCGCTGCCGTTCGGCAGCGGGCCGTTTTCTGTCGCTTACGCCCAGGGATTCTCCGTGGGATAGGGCAGGGACTTGGGCTGGTTCCAGGCGATGTCCTGAACGCCCAGATACTTGAAGACTTCGAACAGCTGCTTCGCGCAGTGGGCGAAGGCCACCGCGCCGTGGTGCGGATAGCGCTTCTGCACCAGCACGTGGCGGTAGAAGCGGCCCATCTCCGGAATGGCGAAGACGCCGATGCCGCCGAAGGAACGGGTGGCCACAGGCAGCACCTCGCCCTGGGCGATGTAGGCCCGGACGGTTCCTTCGCTGTCGCACTGCAGGCGATAGAAGGTGATGGGGCTGGCGGCGATATCGCCTTCCAGGGTGCCGCGGGTGAAGTCCGGATCGCTTCCTTCCGGCTCCAGCAGGCGGTGCTGAATCAGCTGGTACTTGATGGCCCGGCTGTCGCACATCTTGCAGCTGGGAGTGTTGCCGCAGTGGAAGCCCATGAAGGTGTCCGTCAGGGCATAATCGAACTTGCCCTTGATATCCTCGTTGTAGATATACTCCGGCACGCTGTTGTTGATATCCAGCAGAGTGACCGCGTCGCCGGTCAGGCAGGCGCCGATGTATTCGCTCAGGGCGCCGTAGATATCCACTTCGCAGGAAACCGGCATGCCGCGGGAGGCCAGGCGGCTGTTCACGTAGCAGGGCTCAAAGCCGAACTGGCTGGGGAAGGCGGGCCAGCACTTGTCCGCGAAGGCCACGTACTTCCGGGCGCCCTTGTGGTTTTCCGCCCAGTCCAGCAGCGTCAGCTCGAACTGCGCCATGCGCTCCAGCATGTCGCCGTAGTACTTGCCTTCGCCCATTTCCTTCTTCATATCCTCGCAGACGGCGGGGATGCGGGCGTCGCCGGCATGCTCCTTATAGCTGACCAGCAGATCCAGCTCGCTGTTCTCCTCGATTTCGATGCCCAGCTCGTACAGCCCCTTGATGGGCGCGTTGCAGGCGAAGAAATCCTGGGGCCGGGGGCCGAAGGTGATGATCTTCAGGTTCTTCAGGCCGACGATGACCCGGGCGATGGGGATGAACTCGGCGATCTTGTCCGCCAGCTCTTCCGCGGTGCCCACGGGATACTCCGGAATATAGCCCTTCAGATGGCGCATGCCCAGGTTGTAGGAGCAGTTCAGCATGCCGCAGTACGCGTCGCCGCGGCCGTTGATCAGGTCTCCGTCGCCTTCGGCGGCGGCCACGAACATGACGGGGCCGTCAAACTCGCGGGCGATCAGGGTTTCGGGCGTTTCGGGACCGAAGTTGCCCAGGAAGACGCAGGCGGCGTTGCATCCGTTCGCCTTCAGCTCTTCCACGGCCTTCAGCATGTCCTTCTCGTTCTCCACCGTGGTCTTGATCTCGACGAAGTTCAGCTCCTTCTGTCCGCACTTCTCCGCGATGGCGGCACGGCGCTTCTCGCTCAGCGCGATGGGGAAGCAGTCCCGGCTCACGGCCACCAGACCCAGCTTGATGACAGGAATATTGTCCATTGGGGTTCCCTCCTTTAATAGAATCCGCATTTTGAAAAAACACAGCGCAAACAAACGCGCCTGCTGAAAAGAAGAATATCATTTTCGGCAGGGGAAGTCAATGAAAAATCATTCTGTTTCGGGGGGAAATCATTCCACTTCCGGGGGAGCGGCGGCCCGGCGGAAGCGGTTCCGCGCAGGCCGGCGCCCGGGGGGGGGAAAAAACGGCACGGGGGGCGGGCGGCAGGCGGCACCGCAGGAGCCGGGCCCAGGGGAAACACAGCAGGCGGCGCGCCGCCTCCGGCGGACGGCTGTACAAAGCCCGGGGCGGCTGTTATAATGCAGGCGGACGGCCGGTCAGACGAAGAAAGGCGGAGAAAGGAAATGACGCTTCAGCAGCTGAGGTATGTGATCACGATCGCGGAAACCGGATCCCTGGGAAAGGCGGCGGAGCGGCTTTTTGTGTCCCAGCCCTCCCTGAGCGGCGCGCTGAAGGATCTGGAGAAGGAGCTGGGCATGCCCCTGTTTACCCGGACCAGCAAGGGCATGGTGCTCACGGCGGAGGGCGACCGCTTCCTGCCCTATGCCCGGGCGGTGGAGGGGCAGTATGAGAACCTGCTGGAGGAATTCGGCGGGCTGGAGCGGCGGCGGGCCAGCTTCGCCGTTTCCACGCAGCATTATTCCTTCGCCGTGAAGGCCTTTGTGGAGATGACCCAGCGGGTGGACGTGGCGGAATACGAGCTGGCGATCCGGGAAACCCGGACCCAGGAGGTGATCCGGGACGTCAGCAGCCTGCGCAGCGAGATCGGGGTCATCTATCTGAACGAAAGCAACCGGAAGCCCCTGCTGAAGGTGCTGGACCAGGAGGGGCTGGAGTTCCATTCCCTCATCTCCTGCGGCGCCTATGTGTACCTGTGGCGGGAGCACCCGCTGGCCGGCCGGAAATCCATCACCCTGGAGGATCTGCGTCCCTATCCCTGCCTGGCCTTTGAGCAGGGGGACGCGCCGTTCTACTTCGCGGAGGAGCTGATGTCCACGGAGAAGTACTCGCGCCTGATTCACTGCTGCGACCGGGCGACGGTGCTGAATCTGATGGTGGGGCTCCGGGGCTATACCCTCTGCTCGGGCATCATCTGCGAGGAGCTGAGCGGCGTGGATTACATCACCGTGCCCTTTGCCGCGGAGGATCCCCTGCAGGATACGGCGATGGAGGTGGGGTACATTGACCGGAAGAACCATGTGCATACGGCCCTGGGGCTGCAGTATATCGAGGAAATGAAAAATTATCTGCGGAATGCGTCGGGAACCCGCCCGGACGCTTGAAAAAACGGGGAAAATCCATATAATGGAGATTAGAAGAAAGGGGGGACGATCCCATGTCAAATCATCCACGGATTGCGTTTGTTGGTTCGGAGTGCTATCCCTTTATCAAAACCGGCGGGCTGGGCGATGTGATGTACGCGCTGCCCCGGGCGCTGGTCCGGGAGGGCGACGAGGTGCGGGTGATTCTGCCGCTGTACGGCTGCATGCCCCAGAAGTACAAGGATCAGCTGGAATGGAAGGGGTCCTTCATGATGGATCTGACCCAGGACGGCCGGGAATTCTTCGTGGGCATCATGG
This sequence comes from uncultured Eubacteriales bacterium, assembly GCA_900316415.1. Taxonomy (GTDB): domain Bacteria; phylum Bacillota; class Clostridia; order Christensenellales; family Aristaeellaceae; genus Aristaeella. The sequence continues at coordinate 117,699 of ONCV01000005.1, read as the reverse complement.
AGATGAGCCGGGACGGCGTCATCTACGATTTCATTGAAAACCGGGAATTTTTCGACTGGGGCAATCCCTATACCGGGCTGTGGGAGGATATTCCGAAATACTGCTATTTCGCCAAGGCGGCCCTGGCGGTGCTGAACTATCTGGAATGGATTCCGGACGTGGTGCACTGCCATGACTGGCAGGCCGCGCTGACCCCGGTGTATCTGCGCACCCGCTTTGCCGGAACGCCGGTGGGGGCGGCCCGCAGCGTGCTGACGATTCATAATCTCCGCTTCCAGGGCCGGTGCAGCATCGATCATCTGAAATACTGGACGGGCCTGCCGCAGGAGCTTTTCGATTATCCGGTGTTCAAGGTCAACGATCAGGAAGCGAACATGTTCAAGGGCGGCCTGGCCTACGCGGACCGGATCACCACCGTCAGCGAGACCTACGCGCAGGAGATTCAGACGGATTTCTACGGCGAGGGCCTCAATTCCCATCTGTGGTATCACCGGGAGAAGCTGCTGGGCATCGTCAACGGCATCGACGTGGAGCAGTGGGACAGCCGCACGGATCCGCTGCTGCCCGCGGCGTACGGCCGGGACAACGTGACGGAAAACAAGGCGAAGAACAAGCGGGAGCTGCAGCGCCGGCTGGGCCTGCAGGAGGACAGCGGGAAGTTCGTGCTGGGGCTGGTGTCCCGCCTGACGGATCAGAAGGGCCTGGATCTGGTGGACGCGGTGTTCCAGCAGATGCTGGACGAGAACACCCAGGTCGTGGTGCTCGGCACCGGGGACGCGCGGTACGAGGGAGCCTTCCGGTACTACGAGAGCGCCCACCGCGGGCAGGTCTGCGCCTGCATCATGTATGACGAAAGCCTGGCCCATCTGATCTACGCCGGCGCGGACGCCCTGATGGTTCCGAGCCTGTTCGAGCCCTGCGGGCTGACCCAGCTGATCGCCATGCGGTACGGCACGGTGCCCATCGTGCGGGAAACCGGCGGCCTGAAGGACACCGTGGCGCCCTACAATTATGAAACGAAGGAAGGCAACGGCTTCACCTTTGACCGGTACGAGGCCGGCCTGCTGCTGGACACCGTGCAGCGCGCCCGCCAGGTCTATGAGGAGGACCGCGCCTCCTGGGACCGCATGGTGCAGCGGGATATGGACAAGGATGTATCCTGGATCCATTCCGCCCGGCAGTATCAGGCGCTGTATGACTCGCTCCGCCCGAATCAGGAGGGCTGAGTCGGAAACGAAACCCGTTTCAGCCGGGACCGGGGGATGTGTCCCCCGTCCCGGCTGAATGCGTTTTCCGGAGAGAGAAAGATGAGCAGAATCCTGGTGACGGCGATTCCCCAGCTGACCGAGGCCCATCGGGGCAGGATCCGCGCGGCCGCGGAGCGGCAGGGGTTGGAAGCGCTATTTTTTGAGCGGGACGGGGACGCCCTTCCGGCCCTGGCGGGGGCGGAAATCCTGTTTGCCCAGTCCGCGGATCTGGCGGCGGCCGCGCCGGCCCTGCGCTGGCAGTGCACGCCCTCCGCGGGGGTCGATCATTTTTCGCCGGAGACCTTCGCGGCCTCCGGCGCCGTGCTGACCAATTCCTCGGGGGCCTACGGGGTGACCATCGCGGAGCATGTGATCCTGGTGATCCTGCAGCTGCTGCGGAGGCAGCCGGAATACGCGGACATCATTGCCAGGCGGCAATGGCGGCGGGATCTGGCGATCCGCTCCATCCACGGCAGCCGGGCGCTGCTGCTGGGAACCGGGGACATCGGCCGGGAAACCGCCCGGAGGCTGCGGGGCTTTGCCCCGGCCTCCGTGACGGGGATGAACCGCTCCGGGCGGAACCCGGAAAACCTCTTTGACCGGATCATCCCGGAGGGGGAGCTGGACGCCGCGCTTCCGGAGGCGGATCTGGTGATCCTGTCCCTGCCGGGAACGGCGGAAACCGTTCATGTGCTGGACCGGCGGCGCCTCTCCAGGCTGCCGGACGGAGCGCTTCTCGTCAACGTGGGCCGCGGCGCCGCCGTGGATCAGGCGGCCCTGGAGGCGGAGCTGCGCGCGGGGCGGCTGTACGCCGCGCTGGATGTGTTCGAGCGGGAGCCGATTCCGGCGGACGCCTCCCTCTGGCAGTGCCCGAACCTGCTGATCACGCCCCACGCGGCGGGGAACATGACCCTGCCGTATACGCTGGACCGCATCGTGGAGCTGTTCCTGCAGGATCTGGAGAATTACGGCGCCGGCCGGCCGCTGGAGCGGCGGGTGGATCTGCGCCGGGGATACTGACCGGATCGCTTTCCGAAGACGAAATATTTTTTCTTGCGAAATACCTTGACAGGCGAAGTACCGTGTGTTATTATATACCCATTCAGATGAAAGGAGGCCGATCCATGGCATTATCGGCGGACCTGCTGAGGGGGTACACGGATACGATCATTCTCAGGCAGCTGCAGGAGGCGGACAGCTACGGGTACGAAATCGCCAGGAACATTTCCCGGCAGTCCCGGGGCGCGCTGGAGCTGAAGGAGGCGACGCTGTACACCGCGTTTCGCAGGATGGAAAACGGAGGCTACATCATCAGCTACTGGGGCAGCGAGGGATCCGGCGCCCGGCGGAGGTACTACTCCATCACCGTGGAGGGGCGGAACCGCCTGGCGGAGGATCTGGAGGCGTGGAAGGAAACCCGGGGCGTGCTGAACACCCTGCTGGAGGAAGAAGGCGGCCCGGAGCTGCAGGTGCCCCGGGAGGACGGAATACCGGTCATTCGAGTGGAGGAATAAGCGGATGAATACGAAAGTGACGCAGATGATGGAGCTGCTCTTCCGGGACGTGGCGCCTTCGGAAGAGGTGACGGCCCTGCGGGAGGAAGTGCAGAACAACTGCCAGGATCGCTTTGAGGATCTGGTGCGCGGCGGCCTGAGCGAGGAAGAGGCGCTGGCGGCGGTGATGGAAAGCCTGAAGGGGATGGAGGATGTGCTGAAGGATTATCCCCGGAAGGACGCGCCGGCGGAAAAGCCGGAGGAAGCGCCCGCGGGCGCCCCGAAGGCGGAGGAGAAGAAGGCGGATCAGCCGGACAGCGCGGCCTTCCCGGCGGAGCGGATCCGGGCGATTCAGGCCCGGCTGACCGGCTGCGACGTGGAAGTGCTGGCGGGCGGAGACGCGGTGACCCTGGAAAAGCAGGGCCCGGTGCATTATGAGCTGGAGGAGGACGGAACCCTGAAGATCTGGCAGGAGCGGATCACGGGCAATCTGTTCCAGGGCATCTCCTGGGAGCAGAGCGTCACCAGCTTCGAGCATTTCGGGGATGCCATGAACCGGCTGGCCCAGAACATCACGAACCTGGTTTCCGGGAAGCTCGGGGAGCTGAGCGGCGGCACGGAGACCCGGCTGACGCTGCGGCTGCCGGAAGGCTTCCATCCCCAGGTGGATCTGCGGACCATGAGCGGAGACATCGCCTGGAGCGAGGCGGTTCCGGGCGGGGAATTCGTGCTGGGAAGCACCAGCGGCGACCTGCAGGTCCGGATCGATCCGGAGATCCTGCTGCCCGGGGCGGAATGCTCCTCCACCAGCGGGGACGCGGAGCTTTGCCTCAGCGCGGAAACCGCCCGGATCAACACCGTCAGCGGCGATATCCGCTGGAAGGGGGACGCGGGCGCGCTGGAAATCAACAGCACCAGCGGCGACGTGGACGCGGAGGGGCGGATCCGCCTGGCGAACCTGAAGTCCACCAGCGGGGATCTGCATCTCACCCTCGGGGGCGGGGAGCCCGCGGAGGTGAACGCCAACACGGTTTCCGGCAGCGTGCATGTCCGGCTGACCGGGGATCCGGCGGCGGTGCAGGCCAGCCTGAAGACGGTTTCCGGCACGCTGCGGACCCAGGGCGTTGACCTGGCGGAGGAGGCTCCGGTCACCGTCGCGGCGAATACGGTCAGCGGCAGCCTGCGCATCAGCAGATAAGGGGAGCCGGGGGCGAAGCCCCCCGCGCCTCCATCATTCACAGACAGAAGGAGAGAGAAAACTATGATTCGGCAGTTTATTCGCAACAAAACCGTGATCGCGGTGATCAGCATTCTGACGGGTATCTATCTGATGATTGCCCGGACCCACGCCACGTCCATGCTGCTCCGGATGATCGGATACGCGCTTTTCGTGGCGGCGGCGGGCTATCTGGTTCTGTATTTTGTCCGGGGCGACCGGGATCCGATCAAGCTGCAGTACGCCGGCGGGGCCGCCCTGCTGGGCGTCCTGGTCCGGGTGCTGGCCCCGACGATTCTGAATCTGCTGCCCGTGCTGCTGGGGCTCGCCCTGATCGTGGCCGGCGCCGTCAACCTGGTGGGCGCCCGCAGCGAGAACATGCCGAAATCCGCCTGGGTGGGGCCGATCCTGACCCTCGTGCTCGGCGCGGTGATCATGTTCCATCCGGGCACGGTGCTCAGCACGGTCATCTTCCTGGCCGGCGCCGCGCTGGTGCTGAACGGGCTCACGGAGCTGGATCTGATCCGCCGCCTCTGGTAAGGCCGGCGGCGGAGGGCCCGGGGCGGAAGCCCCGGGAACCCTCCCGCGGGTCACTCGAACAGCTCCCGGACCTCCCGGCTCTCCGGGTCGTCCAGGGTGAAGATCTCCCGGGCCAGCCGCCGGGCTTCCTCCTGCGCGCTGTCGCCCCGGGCGGCAAGAAAGCGGTTGAACTGCTGCTGGATCAGGGTGGCGGATTTCTTCAGCTGCTCAAAGCTGGCCCGGCGGATTTCCACCAGCCCGTCCTGGCGCAGCATGAACAGCGTGTCCGCCAGGGACAGGCGGTAATTCCGCCGGCACCAGCGGGCGAGCCGGTCCTCCGTGGTGCCGACATAGCCCAGGATCTCCGGCAGCTCGCACTGCAGGGCGGCCAGTTCCTCAAACATCTCCCGGGTCATCTCCCGGCGCAGGCCTTTCAGGGGGGCAAAATCGGACATGGGATGCTCCTTTCCGCTTCCCTCCCCGGGGGAGGGAGCTTTCGGAAGGAAGGATAGCGCGGGAGGCGGCTTCGCCGTGGGACATTCCGCGACATTTTGGGACATCCTCCGGGCGGCGGGGGAAGAAATTCCGGCCAATCCGTTCCATCCGGCAGGGGCTTTCGAAGGCCCCTGCTTTTTTGGCATTTCATGGACAGGGCGGGCGTTTTGTGATATCATGCTGAACGGTGTCAAAGCAATCCAAATCAGCAGAAACGGAGAGGCAAAAAGATGAAGGAACGCATCGGAAGCGGAAGGAATCAGCAGCTGACCGTCGCCTATATCGGAGGCGGATCCCGGGGATGGGCCTGGGGCTTTATGATGGATCTGGCCATGGATCCGGACCTGTGCGGAACGGTGCGCCTGTATGATATCGACCGGCCTGCCGCGGAGCGGAACCGGGTCATCGGGGAGAAGATCAGCGCCCATCCGGACGCGGTGTCCCGCTGGCATTATGAGGTCAGCGATTCCCTGAAGGAGGCCCTGACCGGGGCGGATTTCGTGGTGATCTCCATTCTTCCGGCGACCTTTGAGGAGATGCGCTCGGATGTGCACCTGCCGGAGCGGGTGGGCGTCTGGCAGCCCGTGGGGGACACGGTGGGCGCCGGCGGCTTCATGCGCGCCATGCGGACGATTCCCATGTACGTCACCATCGGCGAGGCGATCCGGGATTTCGCGCCGGAGGCCTGGGTCATCAATTACACCAACCCCATGTCCCTGTGCGTGCGGACGCTGTACGAAGTGTTCCCCGGCATCAAGGCCTTCGGCTGCTGCCATGAGGTGTTCGGAACCCAGAATCTGCTCTGCGCCATGCTGCGCACGGAGCTGGGCATCGAGGGCGTGAAGCGGCAGGATCTGTATACGACCGTCACCGGCATCAACCATTTCACCTGGCTGACCACCGCCAGCTACGGGGATCTGGACCTGATGCCCCTGTACGCGAAATTCGCCGACAAGTATTTTGAATCCGGCTATGACGAGGGCGGGGACAAGAACTGGATGAATTCCCATTTCAACTGCGCCCACCGGGTGAAGTTCGACCTGTTCCGCCGCTACGGCGCCATCGCCGCCGCGGGGGACCGGCATCTGGCGGAGTTCACGGCGCCCTGGTACACCCGGACGCCGGAGACCGTCACGGAATGGAAGTTCGGCCTCACCAGCGTGGACTGGCGGGTGGAGGACCTGCAGCACCGCCTGCAGCGCTCGGATGATCTGATCAGCGGCCGGGAGGAGCTGAAGCTGAAGCCCTCCGGCGAGGAAGGGCATCTGCTGCTGAAGGCCGTTCTGGGCCTGGGCGATCTGGTTTCCAACGTGAATGTGCCCAACCGGGGCCAGATCCCGAACCTGCCCCTGGGCGCGGTGGTCGAAACCAACGCCCTCTTCGGCCGGGACCGGATCGAGCCCCTGTATGCCGGGCCGCTGCCCGCCAACATCCTGCCCCTGATCGCGCGCCATGTGTACAATCAGGAGAATACGCTGACCGCCGCGCTGACCTGCGACCGGAAGCTGGGCTTCTCCACCTTCATGAATGATCCCCAGATGGCCTGGGTGCCCATGGCGGAGGGAAAGAAGCTGTTTGACGACATGCTGGAGAACCAGCGGGCGTATCTGCCGGAAAAATGGTTTGAGTAATCGACGGGGAGAGGAAAGAGCATGGCGGGAATCGGAGCACTGACCCGGAAGGGGATGGATTTCCTCCGGACCCGGGGCGTCCGCCAGACGGCCCGCCGGGCGGTGCTGCATTTTCAGCGGAAGGCGTCGGAGCGGCGCTATGTGCGCCGGATGACGCCCGGCCCGGAGCAGCTGGAGGCCCAGCGGAACCGCGGCGCGTCGCCGTCGGATCCCCTTTTCAGCGTCATCGTGCCCCTGTACAATACGCCCCTGGACCTGCTGGAGCAGACCATCGGCTCCGTGCGGCGGCAGAGCTATGAAAAATGGGAGCTCTGCCTGGCGGACGGGAGCGACGGGGATCACGGGGGCGTCGGCGCCTTCTGCCAGGCGCAGGCGGCGCAGGATTCCCGCATCCGGTATCGGAAGCTGGAGCGGAACGAGGGCATCTCCGGGAACACCAACGCGGCGCTGGCCATGGCGGCGGGGGATTATATCGCCCTGTTCGATCATGACGACCTGCTGATGCCCCACGCCCTGTTCGAGATGGCGGAGGCGATCCGGGATCAGGGGGCGGACTTCCTGTATTCGGACGAGATGATCTTCCGCTCCCCCCGGATCCTGAACATCGTCGGCATCCGCTTCAAGCAGGACTTCATGCCGGAGGACCTGCTGACCAATAACTATATCTGCCATCTGACCGTGTTCCGGCGGGAGCTGCTGGAGAAGGCCGGCGCCTTCCGCTCCGCGTATGACGGCAGCCAGGATCATGACCTGATCCTGCGGCTGACGGCGCAGGCGCGGCGCATCGTGCATGTGCCGAAGGTGCTGTATCTATGGCGATCCATCCCCGGCTCCACGGCGTCGGATGTGCATACCAAGGAATACGCCATCGATGCCGGCCGGCGGGCGGTGGCGGATTTTCTGCATTCCCACGGCCGGCCGGCGGCGCGGGTGGAAAGCTCCCCGGTGTTCCCGACCATGTATCGGATCACCGAGCCCCTGGAGGGGAACCCCTCCGTGGGCGTTTTCCTGCTGAACCGGGAGGGCCTGCCCGGGGAGGAGGCGGCGCAGCGAATCGCGGCGCTGCGGGCGGAAACCTCCTGGAAAAGGTGCGCCTGGCATCCGGTTTCCGCGGAGGGCGGACGGGAGGCCTCCCTCGCCCGGCTGCGGGAGGAAGCGGCCCGGGCGGAGGAGGATTATCTGGTCTTCCTGGATGGGATCCCGGCGCTCCGGACCCCGGACTGGATTCAGGAGATGCTGATGCTGGCCTCGCAGGAGGCCGTCGGCGCGGTCGGCGCGAAGGTGCGCTTCGAAAACGGCCGGGATCTGCGCCACGCGGGCATCATTCTCGGCCTGGGCCGGGGCGGCGTGGCCGGGCGGCCGTATTTTGACCGGTTTGATGATGAGGTGGGCTTCTTCGGCCAGCTGGCCATCGTCCGGAACGTCATGGCGGTCACGGACGCCTGGATGGTCGGCCGCCGGAAGTTCGCGGAGGCCGGGGGCTTCGATCCGGCCTACGCGGAGAGCCTGTTCGATGTGGATCTGTGCCTGAAGCTGCGGGCGAAGGGGCTCCGGAACCTCTGGACGCCGGATGCCTGCCTCTGCATGGGCCGGGCGGGGGATTTCCGGATGGAGGCCGGCGGCGAATGGCCCGCGTATCCGCGGGACAGCGCGGTCTTCCGGGAAAAATGGGCCGGGGAGATTGCCCGGGGGGATCCCTGCTACAATCCCAATCTCAGTTTGAAATACGAGGACTGGCGGCTGGCATAGGCCGGCGGGGAAAAGTCTGATTTATCGGAAGGAGAAAAAACATGAAAAAGATCGAAACGGCGCTTCCCGGGGTGTATGTGATTGAGCCGCAGGTTTTCGGCGATGCCCGGGGATACTTTATGGAAACCTGGAGCACCCGGAATTTTGAGGAGCTTGGCCTGCACTATGATTTCGTGCAGGACAATCAGAGCTATTCCGCCCAGAAGGGCATTCTGCGGGGCATTCATTTCCAGAAGGATCCCTGGAGCCAGGCCAAGCTGGTGCGGGTGAACCGCGGCGCGGTCATGGATGTGGCCGTGGATCTGCGGAAGGGCAGCCCGACCTACAAAAAGTGGGTGGCGGTGGAGCTCAGCGCGGAAAACAAGCGCATGCTGATGATCCCCCGGGGCTTCGGCCACGGCTTCAAGACCCTGACGGACGACGTGGAGTTCATCTACAAGGTGGACAATCTGTACAACAGGGAATGCGACCGGGGCATCCGGTTTGACGATCCGGAGATCGGCGTGGACTGGGGCGAGGTCCGGCAGGAGCTGCTCAGCGCCAAGGATACGAGCTCCCCCCTGCTGCGGGACAGCGACTGCAATTTCGTCTGGCAGGAATAAGGAAATCCGGAGACCGGGGGATCCCGGGACGGCCGGAAAAACGGGGAGGATACGCGGGGCATGAGCTGGATCGGAGCGAAATACAGGCGGTATCGGGAGATACAGCGGCATCGGGCGGGGGAGATCCGCGCGCTTCGCGGCGCGGCGGGAACCACCCGCCGGCTCTATCTGTCCGACTGGGCGGTGCTGTCCCGGCTGGAGCTCCGGCGGCAGGAGCGGCATCCGGACCACCGGATCCGCTGGATGCCCCTGGAGGAGATCCTCGCCTTCTGCGAGCCCTATGATGTGATCAGCTTCGACGTGTTTGATACCCTCCTGATCCGCCGGACCGGCGCCCCGGCCAGCCTCTTCGTGCTGCTGGAGCGGATGAACGGCATCCCGGATTTCGCGGAGGCCCGTCAGGCGGCGGAGCGGGCGGCCCGGGAGGAAAAGGGCGAGGTGACCCTGGAGGATATCTATCTTCAGCTGGGCGCGGAAGGCGCGGTGACGGATGCCGATGCGGCCCGGGAGGCGGAATGGGAAGCGGAGAAGAGCGGGATCGCGCCGCATCCCCGGATGTTGCCGCTGGTGAAGGCCCTGAAGCAGCGCGGAAAGCGGGTCATCGCGGTCAGCGACATGTATCTTTCCTCCGCGCAGATCCGGGAGCTGCTCCGGCTTTCCGGATATCCGGAGCTGGACGGGGTGTTCGTTTCCTGCGAGGAGGGCGTCGGCAAGGCGGGCGGCGCGATTTACCGGAAGGTGGCGGAGAAGCTGCTCCCGGCCGAATCCGCGGGCAAGCCCGGCCTTCGCGTGCTGCATATGGGCGACAACGGGGAGGCGGACGGCGAATGCGCCGCCGGCGCGGGATGGGACACCGCCCTGCTGCAGAATCCTGCGAAGCTGCCCTGGGAATATTTCGCCGTCACCCCCTATGCCGGGGATATGATCGCCTCTGCGCTGCGCTGGCAGCGGCGGTATGACGGCGCGGAGGAATCCGGTCCGTCCGGTGAGGACAGCACTCCGGGGACGGACGGCGAAGCCGGCGCCTCCCGGAGAAACCCGGTCTATGAAATCGGCTATCAGGTGGCGGGCCCGCTGACGGTGGGCTTCTGTCAGTGGATCCGCAGGATGCAGGCGGAGCGGGGCTGGGAAAAGCTGTTCTTTTCCGCCCGGGACGGCTGGATCATGCATCAGGTGTATACAAAGTATTTCGGGGAGGCCGAATACCTGCCCGTCTCCCGGGCGGCCACGCAGATGCTGGATGTGGAACGGCAGGCGCGAAGCTACTGCGACAACAACCTGCCGGCACATTTGGGCACCGGGGAAACCGTCGGGGCGGTGCTGGAGGGCATGGGCCTGACGGAGCTGATCCCCGCCTGGACGCGGGAGGGCCTCCGGCCGGAGGCGCCGCTGGACGGGGAAGCGCAGAAAATCGCCGAGCGGCTTATCATCCGGGACCGGGAGAAGATCGCGGAGCTCTTCGGGCCCGCCCGGCAGAACGCGCTGCGCTGGCTGCGGGAGCGGCTGGCGGGCGTCTCCCGGGCCGTGATTATCGACACGGGCTGGAAGGGTTCCGCCGGCGCCACCCTGCGCGCCTTCGCCCGGGAGAACGGACTGGAGACCGTGCTGGACACCGCGCTGATGGGAACCTCCCGGGCGCCGTCCGTCGCCATCCGGGAGGAGGAGGGGGAGCTTTTCAGCTGGCTGTACAGCCCCTCCCATGACCGGGACCGCCTGGCGCGCCAGTATGACGGGGGCAGATCCCTGGCCTGCACGCTGATGGAAATGCTGTTCATGACCACGCAGCCCCAGCTGCTCAGCTATGCCGGGGAGGGCTTCACCTATGGCCCGGCGGAGACCCGCTTCCGGGAGATGACGGAAAGCCTGCAGGCCGGAACGCTGGCCTTCGCGGAGGATTACTTCCGGGTGATCCGCCGGCTGGGCCGGATCGCCCCCGGAGCGGACGGCGCCGGAGATACTCCGGACTTCCCCATCCCGGCCGCGGCGGCCTATCGCTATTTTGAAGAATTGATTCTGGAGAAGGACCGGCTCCGGGAGGCGTTCGGCTCCTATGTGTTCCATATGGCGCCGACCCCGGAGAAGGCGGAAATCACCTTTGAGGACCGCATGCGGGAAAATGGCTGGATCGGCCGGTAAAACTTCCGCATCGGCAGCGGACGGCATGAAGGAGAGAAGCATTTCATGAAACGGCGGCTGGGAATCTATTGCTTCCACGATGCGAGCGGCATCGTGGATCAATATGTCATCACGGCCCTTCGGGGGCTGAAGACCGTCTGCGAAGAGGTTCTGTTCGTCTCCGCCGCGGAGATCGCGGATCCGGGAAAGTTCAGCGAAAACGGTCTGGAGGATCTCCGGATCCTTCGCGCTTCCGGCCGCGGCAATCTTCCGTTTCTGAAGGCGGCCCTGGCGCAGCGCGGGGCCGGGAAAGATGCGGGAGGAGAGGAACTGGTCCTGCTGGACGACGGCCTGATGGGTCCGGTCCGTTCGCTGGAAAGCATGTTCCGGGAAATGGACGGACGGGAAAACCTTGATTTCTGGGGCCTTTCCGTCCATTCGGAGCCGGGAATGACCCCGGAGAGCCATCCGGAGGAATACACCGCCTGGATTTCCTCTTCCTTCGCCGTGTTTCGGGAAAGCCTGACCGGCCAGCCCGCGTTCGGAGAAATGCTGGAGCAGGTTTCCGGGATGGGTCCGGAGGATCCGGATCAGGAGGGAAGGCTGCTCACGTCGTTCCTGGAGAAAAAGGGGTTCCGCGGGGGGGCCTTTCTTCGGACGCCGGAAAACGGAGCGTATTCTCCCGATTATCTGCTGATGGATCCGGTGGACGCCATTCGCGCGGGAAACTGTCCGTTCTTTGAGAAAAGGGTCTTTTGCCTGCCCCAGATGCGATATCTGGCCGGGTCCGCGGGGGAGCAGCCCTGGGAGCTGATCCGGTTTCTGCGGAAGGAAACGGACTATGATACGAACCAGATTCTGCCCCATCTGATCCGGACCTGCCATCAGGACGACCTGGTGCGGACGCTGCGGATGACGTATGTGCTGCCGTCCACCCACAGCATTCATTCAGGAGATCAAGGCTTTCGGACAGCGCTTGTGATGCATCTGTATTACATGGATCTGCTGGACGATTCGGTTCATTATGCTTCTTCGGTTCCGGAGAATACGGATATTTTCATTCTGACCGCCTCTCAGGAGAACAGGGAGCAGATTCTTCATAAGTTTTCAGCTTTTGCCAACCGCATCGAAATCCGGGTGACCCGGAATCGGGGCAGAGATGTGGCCAGTCTGCTTGCGGGAGCGGCGGATCTGCAGGATCAGTATGATCTGATCTGTTTTTACCATGACAAGAAGACGAGGGAAGTCCGGCCTCAGACCGCGGGGCATAGCTTTGCCTATAAAACGGCGGAGTGTGTTCTCTCTTCCAAAGAATATGTAAGGAATATTCTGGCGCTTTTTTCAGAGCATCCGGAAATCGGATTGGTTTCCGGAATAACGCCAAGCCATGCCGCCTATCTGGGACTTCTGGCCGGGGAGTGGGGACAGAATTACGAGCAAACCTGCAGCCTTGCCAGCGAACTGAAAATTCAGGTGCCTATGAGCCGGGATCACGTTCCGGCGGCAGGAATGGGAAATGTATTCTGGTACAGGACCCGGGCACTCAGATTGCTGTTCGAAAGGCATTGGTGCTATGAGGATTTTCCTGAAGAACCGATCGGAATCGACGGAACCATGCTTCACGCGATCGAGAGGCTTTATCCTCTCGCTGTCCAGGCAGCGGGATTCCTTCCGGCCCGGGTCATGCCGGAGCATATAGCTGCACTCGAAATTGATAATCTGAGCTTCTATACACGCGAGTACAACAAGGCGAGAATTGAAGCGGGAATCTACGGGAAGTTTGAGGAAGTCATCAGCGAGGAAAGAAAACGATTGGATCCCTGCAGGGATGCGCTGGTTCATTCGGCCAACTTTTCGACGCAGGCGAGACTGGCTTTCAAAAGACATGTGCCGGGGGCAGTATATCGCGGCATGATGAAAATCAAAAGATTTCTGATCGGACCCCGAAATGTGACAGCTGAAATGGAAGAAAGCCTGGATGAGATGCTGGAAAATGCGGCGGAGAAGATGGCAAAGACGGACAAATCGTGACAAACGTGTTCCGAAATATTTCTAAAATGTTACAGATCAACCAAATTTTTTGACGATTTTTCCTTTCCAACCGGTTGCAATCCGGCAAAAGCTGTTATATAATGAGATTTGAAGTAGCATTATCTATTTTCTGTGGCCTTTTTCAGTCACAGAAGGCAGGGGTGCGGAGAATTGGTTTCCACTATTTATGTATTCAAGGAGGAACGTCCCATGAAAAAGCTTGCCCTGTTGCTTGCTTTGTGCCTGGCGCTGCAATGCATAGGTGTTCCTGTGCTTGCGGATGAGCCCGTGGTGGAGGAACCCGTGGTTGTTGAAGAGCCCGTGGTTGAAGAGCCTGTGGTTGAGCAGCCCGTGGTGGAAGAGCCCGTGGTTGAGCAGCCTGTGGTTGAAGAGCCTGTGGTTGAGCAGCCCGTGGTGGAAGAGCCCGTGGTTGAACAGCCCGTGGTGGAAGAGCCCGTGGTTGAGCAGCCCGTGGTGGAAGAGCCCGTGGTTGAGCAGCCCGTGGTGGAAGAGCCTGTGGTTGAGCAGCCCGTGGTTGAAGAGCCTGTGGTGGAAGAGCCTGTGGTTGAGCAGCCCGTGGTTGAAGAGCCTGTGGTGGAAGAGCCCGTGGTTGAGCAGCCCGTGGTGGAAGAGCCTGTGGTTGAGCAGCCCGTGGTGGAAGAGCCTGTGGTTGAGCAGCCTGTGGTGGAAGAGCCCGTGGTTGAGCAGCCTGTGGTGGAAGAGCCCGTGGTTGAGCAGCCCGTGGCTGAGCAGCCCGTGGTTGAAGAGCCTGTGGTTGAGCAGCCTGTGGTGGAAGAGCCTGTGGTTGAGCAGCCTGTGGTTGAAGAGCCCGTGGTTGAGCAGCCCGTGGTCGAAGAGCCCGTGGTCGAAGAGCCCGTGGTGATTCCGCTGGCGACGCTGCAGGCGGGCGTTTCTCTGTATAATAATGAAGCGGCTACCGAAGCGGTCGGAAAACTGGCCGAGAAGGCGGTTGTGCTCGTACTGGAAGAAAAGAATGAAGTTTCGAAGGTCCAGTACGCGGTGAAGGAAGAAGGTTCCGGGACGGAACTGAAGGTTGCGTTTGCGAAGAAGGCGGACCTGACTCCTTTCACGGCGGAAGATCTCGCTTCCTGGAACAATGCCTCCCATGCGAATGGAAAGGAAGCGCAGGGCTATATTCTGGATCCCGTAAAGTTTGAGAAGGTGGCAGTTGAGAAGAAGGAAGCCGAAAAGGCTCCGGCCGCCGAGGAAAAAGCTCCCGCGGTGAAGGAAGCCGAAAAGGCTTCGGCCGCCGAGGAAAAAGCTCCTGCTGTGAAGGAAGCCGATAAGGCTCCGGCCGCTGAGGAGAAAGCTCCCGCGGTGAAGGAAGCTGTCCAGGCCCCGGCCGTCGTGGAGGAAGCTCCGGTCGTGAAGGAAGAAGCGGCGCAGGAGAAAGAACCGACTCCCGTAGTGGAAGCGGCTGCGGAGACTGCTCCGGTGGATAAGACGCCGGTTTCCGAAGAAATCGTGGAAGGGGTCGCGTCTCTTGGTGCGGCTTCTACCGCTGTCGTGGTTCCGGATGGCGGGGATGTTCTGGCCTCTGCAGAATATGCATTGCCGACGGATGTATTGGCGGCGGTTGGCGCGAGCAGCGATTACACCATTACCGATGACGGTGTGATCACCCAGTATAACGGAAATGATACGGTGATTATCATCCCGAATCAGGTGATGAAGAACGGCGTCGCCAAGCAGGTAACTGCCGTTTCCAATACGGCGTTCTCAAGGAATACCACGATTACGAGCATCACCATGCCCACCACCGTGGACTATGTGGATATTGGCGGATTCAAGGGTTGTACTTCCCTGCGGGTGATCAACCTTCCGAACAATATTAACTATATCAGTGACGAAGCCTTCTCCGGCTGTACCTCCCTTGAAACGATTGCCTGGTCTGATGGCATTTACCATATCGGAGCATATGCCTTCGACGGATGTACTTCCCTGAAGGGCGTGGCTCTTCCGTCCAGCGTGTATTCGATTTCCCGCTATGCTTTCAATGGGTGCACCTCTCTGAGCACGATTACCTGGCCCAATGGCCTGGGCGAGATCGATGAATACGCCTTTGCCGGATGTACTTCCCTGACAGGTCTTTCCCTGCCGGCCAGCCTGGAATGGATTGGAAATTATGCCTTCTCCGGCTGCACCGGAATTCTGGATGCAAACATGCAGAACGGTCTGCTGGGAATTGGAACGGGTGCTTTTGCGGGCTGCACCGCGCTCAGAGCCATCAATATTCCGGATACGGTATATGAGATGGGCAACTCCGCCTTTGAAAACTGCTCCGCGGCGGCTTCCCTGTCCCTGTCCACCGCCTGCACGGATATCAAGAACTTTACGTTCAAGGGCTGCAGAAGCCTGACGAGGCTCACGATCCCGAACGGCGTAAAGACGATTGGACGTGAAGCGTTCGAAGGCTGCTCGAACCTGTCTCTGGTTTATACCATTCCGGCGTCTGTGGTGGATATCGGAAATTATGCATTTGCGAATTGCGCCAGCGGTTGCTTCTTCTTTGTGGAGAACCCGAACGTGGTGCTTGGCACGGATTGCCTTGGAACCAACACAAACATTTTTGGTTACAAGCCCTCTACGGCGCAGACGTATGCCAATGCGCATTCCGGAGTGAACTTCTATTCCTACGCCATCGTGAACTATGTCAATCGCTGCTATCAGCTGATTCACAACAGAGCAAGCGATGCGGAAGGCCTGATCTACTGGGCGACCGGACTGGCGAAGCAGCAGTTTACCGCGGCCGAGGTGGTTGCCCGGTTTATCAACAGCAAGGAATTCACTGCCCGGAAGGTGAACAACAGTGATACGGTCGAAATTCTGTACAAGGTGATGCAGAACAGAAGCTCGGATCCCGCAGGAAAAGCGTACTGGCTGGGATGCCTGGATGCGGGCATGTCCATCAACTATGTCATGGGCGGATTCGCCAGGTCGACTGAGTTTACGAATGTTTGCAACAACTATGGGGTGGCCCGCGGCGATATTACGACCTATGAGAACCGGGACAAGAACAAAAACATCACCGCATTTGTCAAACGGTGCTACAATTACATCCACGGAAGAGAATTCGACGTGGGTGGCATGAACTACTGGACGGGCCTGCTGCTGGAAGGCGAAACGGACGGCGCGAATCTGGTGCGCAGCTTCGTGAACAGCACGGAATTCCGCAGCCGCAACCTGAGCTATGAGGATCAGGTTGAAATCCTGTATCTGACGATGCAGAACCGCGCCTCTGATGCGGCCGGAAAGGCGTACTGGGTTGGCATGATGAAGAGCGGCATGTCCATCGAAGCCGTGATTGATGGTTTTGCGAAATCGCCGGAATTCAAGCTGATCTGCAGCCGCTATGGGATCAATCCCGGCAGGATTACGAATCTTCAGAGCCGCGATGTGAACCGCAAGGTGACCGAATTTGTGAACCGGGTTTACACGCAGGCGCTGAGCCGCGTGGGTGAGGCGGAAGGCCTGAACTACTGGACCGGGCGCATTCTGAACGGGGTGAATACTCCGGTGGAGGTTGCGAAACAATTCCTGCAGTCCTACGAGTTCCAGTATCGCGGACTGGACAATACAGATTTCGTGAAAACCCTGTATCGTCTGTATATGGGAAGAGAGTATGATTCCGTCGGACTGAACTATTGGCTGGGCAAGCTCGCAGAGGGCTGGAGCCGTGAAAGCATCATGGACATGTTTGGCAGTTCTCCCGAGTTTACGAAGATTGTGAACAGCTATGGACTGAACTAAGCCACCTGTACTACAGGGATGGGATCGCCTTGCCTCCGGCAAGGCGGTCTTATCCTTTTTTCGTATCGCGGATGCGGTTATGGAAAAGCCGGGTGCTTAGTTGCGTTGGGAAGATTGAGGAGAGGAGATCATACGGCCTTGAGAAGCAAAGCAAGCAAAACAGTATCGATCCTGCTCGCTTTTCTGCTGGCTGTCTCCGGCGCCGGAGCGGAATTCGCGGTGGCGGGCGAGGAGAAAGCGCTGACTGAACCTGCGGAGACCGAGGTAACTGAAGTGCCGGAGACGTCCGAAGAAGCAGCGGCTGAAGCGAACGGGGCAGAGGACAATCAATGGATGGAAACCCTGCCTGTTTCCGGGGAGCAGGAAATCGAAACGGAAACGGAACAGGGAAGCGAATCTGAGACAGCGAATGCTGAAACAGAGCAGGCGATTCCGGCGGAACTGATTCCGGAGGAGGCCCCGGCTTCCGAGGAAACAGTCAATGCAGCGGAACAGGACACGGAATCCGCTGCCGATCCGGAGAACGTGAATACAAACCCATCGGAACCGCAGGAGCAGGCAGCTGAGACCGTGCCAGAAATGGAAGAACCGGTTGCGGAGACGGCTTCAGAAACGAATGAGCCGGCCACTGCGGCGGAAGCGGAGCAGACTCCCCCGACGGATGACTCCGATGAAAGCATCTCTGTAGACCAGCCGGAGCCTTTGGACGAAATCCCGACCGGGACAGAGACCGTGACGACCTCGAGCGAGGCCGGGACGGCGGATCTGGAAGCAGAGGCGACGGAAGCGCAGGCGGCTGCCCAGAGTGTTGAAATCGCGGACGCCTCTGCCGATGCAGGGGATGGTGCTCCCGACGCACAGAGCAATCCGGAACCTGTTTCCGTTTCGGATCCGGAAGCAAACGGGACGGAACCCGAGGGTGCTGTTCCCGATTCCGGAGAGGAAGTCGTAAAGCCTTCGGACCTTGAAGAAACGCACGCGGAGGCGGAGCGTACCCAGGCACCCCTGATGCCGGAGACAATCATCGCGTCCGAGTCGATCCCTTCTGAGGAAAAGGAAGAAGAAGCCTCGCTTCCGGCGGATAATGCGGAGCAGGAACTGAATCCTTCGGATGAACCGGCCGCGCTACCGGATGAAATCGAGGCGGCTGCGGCCGTGGCGCCTGAGGCGGTACTGGCGGCGGGAGAAGCGGTCGTCCTGCCGGAGGAGCCGGCTTCTGATACGGAAGGGAAGGAAGCCGTTTCCGAGGGGACCGTTCTGCCGTCCGAAGCCGGGGAGATTGTATCCGAAGCCTGTGATACGCTGTCCGCTGCTTCTGCGGAATTCGTGGATGTCCTTCCGGCGGCCTCCGAAGTGCCGACGGAAGGGACGGAGGGATTTGTCTATCGCCTGTACGAGGTTGTTCACCAGCGCAAACCCGACGAGGAAGGATTCCATTATTGGGTAGATGCGTTAAACAGCGGCAGGCTGACCGCCGCGGATGTGGTAATCCGGTTCTTCGATTCTCCGGAGTATGTCCATAGCGGAAAGAGCAAGGAAGAGATTGTCCGGAACTGCTATCAGACCATGCTGAACCGGGAGCCGGATGAAGAAGGGTTCCAGTACTGGAAGAGCCGTCTGGACGTTGGAATGACCCCGGATACCCTGATCGCCGGCTTTGTCCGTTCCCCGGAATTTGCGGGGATTGCCAGGCAGTATGGGATTACCCCGGGGAGGGTTCAGGTAACAAATCCCCTGGACTTCAATTACTACCGTACGTATTTTGTTTATCGGCTGTATCAGAACTGCCTGGGACGGGAGCCGGACAGGGAAGGACAGACCTACTGGTGCAGACGCCTGGCGGAAGGCCTCACGGGCGTGGAGATCGCGCAAAGGTTCGTGTTCAGCGAGGAAAGCGGATGGAATCGGTACGACAACCATGATTTCACCGAAATGCTGTATCGTACCATTCATGGCCGGGGATATGATCAGGAAGGTCTGAACTATTGGGTCAACAAGCTCAATTATACCTTCAGCCGCGAACGGGTGGTAAACAAGTTTGCGCTGAGTCCGGAGTTCGCTGAGCAGTGCAGGGTTGCCTCGATCGATGTCGGAACGGCCGCGGCCGAACCGGACAATGGAACGGAATGGCAGTACAACATTGAGGTGCTTCGGCTTTGCAACAATTACAGAAGGTCGGCCGGCCTTCCGGATCTTTACACACGGGAAGATCTCCTCTGGGAGCTGGCAACGCTTCGGGCAGGCGAAATCGAAGATTACTTCTCTCATACCCGTCCGGATGGCACCAGCTGCTTCAGCCTGTTTACCAAACAGGGCTTCTATGGATATCTGGGAGAGAACCTTGCCGGCGGATATGAAACTCCGGCGGAGGTTGTGGACGCCTGGATGAAATCGGAAGGACACAGAGCGAACATCTACAGCAAGAATTATACCTACCTGGCGACCGGGTTCCAATATGCGCCGGACAAAGCCACCTACTGCGCAGAAGGAGCGTACGCCGGAAGGTATGTAAACTTCAAGAATTACTGGGCACAGAGCTTCTGCAACTTCGGGGTAAAAATCAAGTGACCGGAAGCCCCTGCGGCATGAAAAAAAGGCGCCTTTGCGAAAGCGCCTGATCAGGATCGCGACGGACAGGCAAAAAGCCGAATGTCCGCAAGGTGATCATAAAGCAGCTTTTGGAAAATCATCGCCTGGCGAGTTTTTTCAGAAGCTGTTTTATTTTGCGCGGAACTGCGGTCAGCTTGCGTCCGATCTTCCAGGAGGAAGAATTGTAGGCAAGATACAGTTCATGGTCTTTTTGATACAGTTCGGTATTCATCTTCTGCATCTCCCGCGTGATCGAGGCAATACGCAGTTCGGTGTTCGCCTCTTCCAGGGAGGATCTTTCTTCCAGGGATTTCATGACAATGTGGATCGACTGGGTCAGTTCGTCCCGGGAATCCTCGGCATTCCAGGGGGCCTGAGACAATTTCTCGAGGAGCTGCTTCCATTTCTCTCCCAACGATACGCGGAAGAAGGGCTCGATGCTTTCCCGGGCTTCGCGTCCCAGCCGGGACCGGAGATCCTCATCATTCAGAAGCGCAAGGATGCCGGAGGCCGCCGCGGATCGATCCTGCTGGGGAACACAGATCATTCCCCGGGGGGGACGAAAGAAATCCAGATTCGGAAGATCGTAGGAAACCAGGGGGATCCCATACGCTTTGCTTTCCGCGATCGTCATGGAAAAGCCCTCGGTCTTTGAGGTGCAAAGATAAATGGTGGCATTTTGATAATAGGGAGCCACATTTGTCTGAAAGCCTTCCAGAAGGATGTACTGATCTCTTCCGGACTTTTTCAGGGAATCGGAAATCCGCGTCATTTCGGCTTCGGTCTCAGCGGATCCGATCACCCGCAAAACGAAATCGGGGCACCTTGCGTGAACCAGATCGGCGATGTCAAAGGCTTCCTGATATTGCTTGAGATCGTCCAGACGGCCGACCCAAAGGGCCTCCTTCGTTTTCAGATCGGAGGGTGTAATCCGGTCCAGCGCATCAAAGGGCATGGGGTTGATCATCTGACAGACCGGCAGCCCCAGGGCTTTCCACCAGGCGCAATCCACCCGGGAGAGAGCAATGACGCAATCCGCAAGGGCAAACCCCAGGCCCCGCTGATTCCATTTCCGCTCCGGTCTCCAGTAGGCTTCGCTGACAGATTCATGGATGTAAACGATCAGAGGGATGCGCAGGGATTTAATGGAGAAGGAATCCGGAACCAGATGGGAATCCGCCCATCCATGATAGATGACGCAATCCACTTCATGCTCCGCGAGAATGCGCTTCCATTCCTTCTCCCGTTCCGAAATGTGCTGAAAGCGCTGCGGAACAAACGCCCTGAGCGTGCCGGGAGGAAGCGGATAATCGCGGGGGTCGGGAGCGTTTTCTGTAACAATGAGGAGACGGTATCCCGCGTCATGCAGGATTTCGGAGAGGCGGGCAATCACCTTTTCCACGCCGCCGTTATACAGGCGGGGGTAATACATGGCGATGGTATGAATCGGGCGGGGAGCGGCCTTGATGATCTCAGATCCCCGCAATGCTTCCAGAGCCATTTCCGGGCTCGCCATTCGGCGATCATAAACATAATCCCGGAGCTCGTCGAAAAACTGCTCCCGGGAAATGACGTCCAGGGTGCAGGAAAGCAGATCATTTCTTCGGCCCGGAAGACAGCGGCTCAGCAGAAACCGGAAACAATCACCGGCGATCATTTCATGAAAACGCTGCAGCGGAGGGAAGGGTTTGTTCAGTTCTTCCGAAAGAAGTCGAAGCCAGTTCTCTGAACAGGCAATGATATTCCATTCCTGAGAGGCGTTCTTGATATCCGCGTCGCTTCCCAGTTTTCCGCCCTTCGTGGACATTCCGCCGCCAATGCGGTACTGATAAAGATTGGTGTCCAGCCGGTCGTATTTCTCCGCGCAAAACAGAACCAGCAGCGTGATCAGGGCATCCTCGGCATTGTTGATCCATTCCCCGTTGTAATGCTTTGTGGCAAGCCTGATCAGGGAAGTTTTGTAGAGTTTGTTCCAAACAAACCATTCGATAATCCGATCCTCAAAGCAGGCCTTCAGAAGGGCTTCGCCGTGATCCTGGGCGGGAAAGGGGCGGTTGGGGACGAAATGGCTCTGGAAATATTTAATGGTATTGGGGGCGGGTGTCTGCTTTTCGTCATAAAAGATATCCGCCCCGAATTCAAGGATATCCGCCTTCCTTTCCGCGATTTCCCGCACAAGGATCTGAACGGCTTGCTCATTCAGCCGATCATCCGAGTCGAGGAACATGAAGAATTCCGCCTGAGCGATCTGGATTCCGGCATATCGCGCAGAAAAGGTTCCCCCTTGTTCCTTTGATATGATCCTGATTCGGGGGTCTTCTTCCTTTTTTTGCTGCATAAGGGCCAGAGATGAATCGGTAGAGCCGTCATCCACGCAGATGATCTCAATATCCCTTTCCGTCTGCTGCTGAGCGCTCCGGATGGCGTCCAGGATGTGCTCCTGATCGTTGTGACAGATAATGATGACCGATACTTTTGCCATAGGTGCAACTCCCTTTGCGGTATGGTTTCCCGGTGCTGGAGGCGGAAGAAAAACGGATACAGCGATTCATTTCCGATGATCCGCTCAAGCCCGCCTTACGCCGGGGTGTCAGGTGCGGCGCTCCCTTCCGCGGCCGGAAGCCGGGGCCGGAAGGGTTCCGGTCTCTCGGGTGCGAAGGCAATCAGCGGAACGATAAAGAAGGTGCTGTAGATGCCGACGTGCTCCATCAGGCCATAGATGAGGAAAAGGATGGAAACGGCGAGCATTTCGATCCGGCCGGTTTTGATCAGATGAACCTGCATCAGGGAATACAGAAGGAGATACAGGAGGAAAGGCACTACGCCGATATACACCAGAAGATACAGATAGATATTATCCAGATAATACCAGGGACCGGTCAGGGTACCGATACCGAACAGGGTGATTCCATAATCCTGAAAAACGTGGATATCCTGAAATCTCCACCAGAAGTTGCTGCTGTGACCTCCGTCGGGTGAAACATAGCCCAGAATCAGGGTCAGAATCAGCATGCAAAACGGAACCGCGGCGGCGTACAGGGTTTTACTCTGATCATTTCGCAGTTTCTTTTCGATCCACAGAACGGCAAAGCTGAGGAACGGAAACGCAGCCAGAAGGAAGGCGGAAGTTCTGCTCAGAGAGACCCACAGCGTGAAATAGGCGACGGCAAGAAACGCAATCAGGGAAAGCCACCAGCGCTGCGGCCGCCAGAGAAGCCAGCAGGCAAGGGAACAGGAAAGGAGCATCACGCCAATGCTGTTCGGATGAATCATCCCGAAGGAGTGACCGTCCCCCAGGGGGAGGGAAGTTTTATCGCTGGACATCAGCACGTCCGTAACCACCCCCCGATGGAGAAGAACCAACAGGACCAGGAAGAACAGCGCATGGGCAGCAAGCCAGGAAACGATGTTCCGCCGGACGGTGGAAAAGTTGCTCAGCAGGCAGAGCAGGCACATCTGAATCAGATAAAACAGGGGCAGCGGCAGTTTGAGAAACGAATGCAGAGCGCACAGAACGATGCATGGAAGGCCCCGGCGAAGGTCCTTGAAACACTCGGCGGCGGACAGGATCCAGAAGCAAATCTGTAGCAATAAGCGGCCCCGGGGAAGCACTGTGCCGATCAGGGCCCGGCCCTCCGTGGACGGACTGATGGAACCCGCAAACAATTCATACACGGAGCAGCCTGCCAGAGTGAAACAGAAGAGCAGGCAGCCTGCTTCTGCCAGGAATTTCATACGCTTGTCGGTCACCTGCTGTTCTCCTTTCCACCGCTCCTGACGAAACTGACTGAATACAGATTGATTTTGCCGCTCGGATCATGTGCGATCCCGGGAAGTTTCGGTCAGCCGTTTGCCTGCTGCGCGCCTTTCACTTTTCCGGTCATTTCGTATTCGTATTCATCGCAGAGGGACCGGGTATCTCCGATTTTATAAATCTGGCCGTGCTTCAGCCAGACTACCCGGGTGCACAGGTCCCGGACTTTCACCAGGTCATGACTGACGAACAGGACGGTGGTTCCCCCCTCCATCAGATGCATCATGCGCTGGTAGCTCTTTTCCTTGAAGGAGGCGTCGCCTACGGAAAGGATTTCGTCCACGATCAGGATTTCGGGCTCAATAATGGTGGCGACGGAGAAAGCGAGCCGCATCATCATGCCGGAAGAGTATGTCTTAATCGGCATGTGGATAAAATCTCCCAGTTCGGAAAAGTCAACGATCTCATCATATTTTTCCTGAAGATATTTTTCCGTAAACCCCATAATGGCGCCGTTCAGGAAAATATTGTCCCTTCCGCTCAGTTCCTGGTCAAACCCGCTCCCCAACTCCAGCATGGGGGCAATTCTTCCGGCGGAAATCGCTTTTCCCCTTGTGGGCTTGTAGATCCCGCAGATCACCTTCAGAAGCGTGCTTTTTCCGCTGCCGTTATGTCCAATCAGGCCGACGACTTCGCCCCGGTCAATGGTCAGGCTGACATCCTTCAGGGCGTAGAAATTGGTATACCGGTTTTGCCGTTTGATTCCGCGGACAAACCATTCCTTCAGGTTCGTGGTCCGATTAATATCCATTCGGAAGCACATGTCCACATGATCTACCGTAATAATTTCAGACATCCGGTTTCACTCCTTTATAGATACAGCACGAAGCGATCCTGGTTCTTGCGGAAGAAGAGAATGCCGAGGATCATGGGAATGCCGCAGGCCAGAAGGCAGTACAGATAGGTAATGGGGGTGGGGCTGATCCCGCCCAGAATAATACATCTCATGAAGTAGACAATCTGATAGAGCGGATTGAGATGATACAGGTGAATGAAGGCCTGCGGAATGATGGATTCGGGATAGAAAATCGGCGTCAGAAAATTCCAGATGGTCACAAGAATTCCCCACAGGAACTGGATATCCCGGAAGAAAACATTCAGCGTGGACAGGATCAAACTCATCCCCGTGCAGAACATGATCTGGAACAGCAGCACAAGCGGGAGGAGCAGAATGCTCTTGTGAATGGGCAGGCCGGTTACGATCATGACGATGAACAGCGGGACGAAGCTGATGACCAGATTCACCGCGGAGGACAGCACCTTGGCCAGGGGATAGATGTACTTGGGCATATAGACCTTGGTGATCAGCGTGCGGTTTCCCACGATGGAAAGAAGTCCCAGGCTGGTGCTTTCGCTGAAATAGTTAAACATGACAATTCCGCTGAGCAGATAGACCGGGAAATTTTCGATATTGCTCCGGAAAATCATGGAGAAAACGAACAGATAAACGGTCATGGTCAGCAGCGGATTCAGGAAGCTCCAGAGGACGCCGAGAATGGAGGATTGATACTTGACCCGGAAATCCCGGGAGACCAGCGTTTTCAGCAGGTAGCTGTACCGATGAACCAGATCCATGATTCTCCCGACCAGATTGGGTTTTCCGGTTTTGTGCTGATGCCATTCCAGATAGAACATCAGAAGGAAGAGGCAATAAAGGACAATTTCGCCGGGAACGATCCAGCGATAGGCGGTCAGATCATTCTCCCCGTGCAGCCCCAGTACCAGGGAAGCCGGCTGGGGCTTGTGGTTGACCTGCAGTTCGCCGGGCGCCTGAACGCCGACTTCGAATTTGCCCGCCTGTACGGTATTCCCCTGCTGGAAGCTGATATCCGGATGATCCGCCTGAATTTCCAGTTGCAGCTGTCTGTTCCTTACCCCTTCAATGGATGGATCCAGCTGAAAGATATTGTATTCGTCAAATTTCAGTTCTGCGGCGTCCAGTTCCTTCTGCCAGAGAATGTTTTCCCCGTCCCGGATGCGGAAACTGATTTTTCCGGCAGCATCCGAACGGACCCGGCCGGGCTGCACCCAGAAGGAGGTCAGCCGATCCGTCTCGCAGACAAACGACTGGGAGATCAACAGGGAATCCTCATCCACGGGAATCAGACCGGAAGCGCTGACCGGGCTGGTGTCATGGGCGGTTTTGCTCCAGTCATCCGCCACGATCCAGTAAAACAGAGCGGCAAGAACGAGGTAGCATATTGTAAAAAACAGAACCTTTTTGATTTGGGACTGTTTGAAATCGTTTTCCACGTTAGGACCTCCTGGCGCATAGGTTGCTGTCGGATCCGATCCCTTGCGGGGCATCGCATGCGGTCGCGACATCTTATTATATCAAATCCGCCCATTCCCTGCAATCCGGAGGGAACGGGGCACGGCTTACAGGTATTCCTCCAGGCCCTGCCTGCGAAGTTCCTGAAGCACCTGTGGAATATCGCCCGTGCGATCCTTGGAGCAGACCAGAAGCGTATCCTCCGTATCCATGATGATCAGGTTTTCCACCCCGATGGCGGCGATCAGCTTTCCGCTGCTCCGGATAAAGGAATTCCGGGTATGAACCGGAAGGATGTTTCCTCTCAGAATGTTGTCCTGCCCGTCCGCCTGAAGAATCCGGCTGACCGAAGGCCAGGAGCCGATATCATCCCAGCCGAAGGTTCCGGGAATGGTGAAGATTTGGTCCGCCTTCTCCAGAATGCCCCGGTCCACCGAGACGGAAGGGAAGGCGCTGTACGCGTCGCGCAGGACCTGCGGATAGGCGGCGCTGCCCAGGCTGGAATCGATAGCCCGCAGGCCGTCCGTGAGTTCCGGAAGATAGCGGGCGACGCATTCCAGATACGAGGAGGCCTTCCAGACGAAGATGCCGCTGTTCCACAGATATTCTCCGGAGGCCACAAGCTTCCGGGCCACCTCCAGTTCCGGCTTCTCGATGAACCGTTCCACCCGATAAGCTCTGCCCGCCATCGGGCGCGCCGGATCGAACCGGATATATCCGTAGCCGGTTTCCGGAGCGGAGGGGGTGATTCCGAGCGTGACCAGATGGACTCCCTCCCGGGCGACCGCGCTGGCCGCCTCCAGCGCCTCCCGGAAAAGGGTGGGAATCTGGATGGAATGATCCGCAGGCAGAACCGCCATCAGCGCGTCTCCGAACTGCTTCCGGATCCAGGCTGCGCCCAGGGCAATGCAGGGAGCGGTGTTCCGGCTTGCGGGCTCGCAAAGGATATGCTCCGGCAGCAGCTCGGGCAGCTGCTCCCGCACCAGGGGAAAGTAATCCTGATTGGTGACGACAAATATTTTATCCGCGGTGGTGTATCCGAGCGCCCGATCCAGCGTCAGCTGAATCATCGTGCGCTTTTCATCCGTAAGGCAAAGGAACTGTTTGGGCTTCTTTTTGCGGCTGTAGGGCCAGAACCTTTCTCCCTGACCTCCCGCCATGATCAGAACGGTTTTCTCCATCTGTATCCGTCTCCTCTTTGCAAGTGTCCGATCCCCATGATAATACCAGAAAAAGCCTGCAAAAGAAAGCCTGTTTTCGCCTTTGAAGCGGGCAGGGCCTTCGGGGCCGCGGAAGGGGAGAAACTTGCCACGGGCAGAGCGTTCGTGTATAATTCGGAAGGAGAAAAACGCGGCAGGGAAAGGGAAGGGCGGATAAGATGAAGAACAGACCGGAAAGAAACGAACCGGGAAGGGACGAGGGCACCAGGCCGGACGTTTTATCCGCTTATGATCTGAGCGAAGGGCTGGAGAAAATCCTGGGGGACGTCAGCATTTCCATGGCGGATCTCGAGGGACGGGATTCCCCGCGGGGGTCGTTTCCCCGCAGGATGCTCCGGAAACTGGTCGGGCACGGCGCGGGTCCCTTTGCTTCCCGGGTGACGGAAACCAATTTCAACACCAAAAGGGCCCTGTTCGCGATGGCCGCGATCATTCGGGACCAGCAGCATCAGCTGGATGAACTGTACGAAGAGCTTCGCAGGCTGGAGGGACGAAAATGAGGGAAGGGACCATTGCCTTTGTGACGCCCTGGTATGGCGAATCGATTCCGGGCGGAGCGGAGGCGGAGCTTCGGGGCCTGATTCATCATCTGCAGGATGCGGGGATAAAGCTGGAGGTGCTCGCGACCTGCATCGAGAGCTGCAACAGCGACTGGAACGAGAATACCCATCCTGCCGGATGGACGGTGGAAAACGGAATCCGCGTGGGCCGATTTCCCGCGGACCGCAGATTTCCGGGACATGTGGAGCGGGTCCGGCTGCGCATGGAGCACGGCATTCCGCTGACCCCGGAGGAAGAGGATATTTACTGCCGGGAATCGGTGAACAGCCGTGCGCTGATGGAGTACATCCAAACCCATGGCAGGGAATATGATCTTTTTGTTTTCATTCCCCTGCTGTGGGGAGTGACCTATTACGGCTCCCAGATCTGGCCGCAGAAGACGGTCCTGATCCCCTGCGTGCATGATCAGGCGTCCTTTTATTTTTCCTGCCTGCGGGAGAATCTTCCCCGCGTAAAGGGGATGATTTTTCATTCCGAACCCGAGAGAAAGCTGGCGGAAAAGCTCTTCGGCGTAAAGGGAGAGTTCTTTCAGGAAATGGGAGAGGGCGTGGATACTTCCTGGACGTTTCAGGCGGACCGGTTTCGGGAAAAATACGGCCTGAGCGATCCCTTTATTCTGTATGCGGGAAGAAAAACCCGGGGAAAGAATCTTGATTTGCTGATTGCCTGCTTCAAACAGTTTCGGAAAAGTCACACCGCGCCGCTGAAGCTGGTGCTGATTGGGGACAAAAAGGATGATTCGCTGCAGGAGGAAGATATTCTCGACCTGGGTTTCGTCAGCCAGCAGGACAAATTTGACGCGTATGGCGCGGCGGAATTCCTTTGCAATCCCTCCACGGCGGAAAGCTTCTCCCTGGTGATTATGGAAAGCTGGATCGCCGGCCGGCCGGTTCTGGTCCATGCGGACTGCGCGGTAACCCGCTATTTTGCGGAAAGCAGCGGGGGAGGCCTCAGCTTCCGCACGGCGGAGGAATTTGAACAGAACGCGGAAAGGCTGCTCCGGAACCGGAAGGAAGCGGCGATGATGGGAGAAAAGGGCCGGAAGTACGTGATGGATCGGTTCCGCTGGGATCGGATTACGGAGAAGTATATTTCGTACTTCGGGAAGGTGAAATGATGCCGGTTCTTTCGGTTGTGATGGCCGTTTACAATGTGCGGAACTACCTCGGGGAGGCAGTTCAAAGCCTGATCGATCAGACCATCGGGTTGGAGCGGCTGCAGATCATTCTGGTGGACGACGGTTCCTCGGATGGAAGCGGCGAGCTTTGCGATGCCTGGAAGGAACGGTATCCGGACCGGATCGAGGTGATCCATCAGGAAAACAGGGGCGTATCCGCTGCCCGGAATGCGGGGATGGCCCTGGCCCGGGGAAAGTATATCAACTTCATGGACGCGGACGACCGGATGGACCGGCAAACCGCGGAACGGGCAGTTCGCTTTCTGGAAAACGAGGGTGCGGAAGCGGATGTGGCTTCGGTTCCCGTCTTTTATTTTGAAGGGAAAGAGGGAGAACACTGGCTCAACGGAAAGTATCGCCGGGGAACCCGGGTAATTGACCTGACAGAGGAGTATCAGGTTCAGCAGCTGATGATGAATTCCGCTTTCTTTCGCAGGAAAGCGGTGGAAGGAATTTGCCTGGAGGAGCGGATGTCGATCAGCGAAGACGCCCGGTTCGTTTCAGAGGTTCTGATGAAAAAGCAGAAGCTGGGCGTGGTGGCGGAGGGACGCTATCTCTATCGCAGCCGCCGGACGCATGACAGCGCCCTGAACACCCAGACCCGAAAGCCGGCGTGGTACGTGCCCGCGCTGCGGTATGGGGCGCTGTACCTGCTGAAGGAAGCGCGGGAAAAGAGGAACGAGATTCCGCGATGGCTGCAGTATACGGTTTTCTGCGATCTGAAATGGCGGGTCGTCCTGGATTATGAAAAGGAAATGCAGGAAACCATCTCCGGGGAGGAGCAGGAGGAGTACCGGAGCCTGATTCGCGAAATCATGGGATATATCGCGGATCAGGTGATCGGGGAAACGCCGGAGGAAGTGCTGGAATGGCCGTGGAAGCGCTGGCTGATTCAGCAGAAGTATCCGGGGGCGGCTGTATCCTGGAAGGAAGCGGACCGCCGCCTGTTTTATCAGGCTGCCGGTATCCGGGTGACGGAACTGACGGCAAGGCCCGTTTGGATTCGGACGGAGCAGGGCGATGGGAAACGCGTCCGGGTGCGGGGACGGCTCTGCCTGCCGCCGGAATTATCGCAGGACGATTTCCGGATCACCCTGCGTTCTGATTCCGGGATGAGTCAGCCCTGTGCCGCCCGGCTTCCGGAAGGGGCATGTGTCCGGCGATTCGGAGAGGCGACGGAGTGCGCCTGGACGTTTCAGGGAAGCGTGCCCGCCCCGGCGGAACGGGAGGAAATCTGGCATGTGGAAATGGGAATCCCCGCGCAGGGCCAGGCCTCTGTCCGGTTCGGGTGCCTTCAGTGGGCGGAGGGCGAAGCGGGAAGCGGAGCCTCCGAAGCGGGGCGAAAGAGGAAGTGGAAGGCCATTCTGACCCCGGATGCCATCCATCTGCTGCCGCTGCCGGGCATGATCACCCGAATGATCTCGAAGGGCAGGAAAATCGTGCGGAGGAAGGAGCATCAGGGTGAAAACCTTTGAGTTTTCGATCGTCATGGCCGCCTACAATGTGGAGCCGTATCTTCCGGAAGCGCTGGAAAGCCTGCGAAGGCAGAGCCTCGGATTCGAAAGGATCCAGGTGATTCTGGTCGATGACGGATCCACGGATGATACGGGGAAAATCTGCGATCAGTGGATGAGCCGCTATCCGGACAATGTGACGGTCCTGCATCAGGAAAACGGCGGAGTTTCGCGGGCCAGGAACGCAGGCATTCCATTGGCCCGGGGAACCTATATCAATTTTATGGATGCGGATGACCGGCTGACGGAGAACGCGCTGGAAAAGGTTCTTGACTTTTTCAGACGGCACGGGGACGAGACGGACGTGGTCAGCATACCGGTTCACAGCTTCGGAGCGCAGGAAGGAGAAACCTGGGAGAACCGGAAGTTTGCAGATGGGCCAAGAGTAATTGACCTGAAAAAGGAGTATCAGATCCGGCAGGCGGCCGTGAACTCGTCCTTTCTGTCCCTTTCCGCGGTTCAGGAGATCCGGTTTGATCCGGAGATGCCGTTTGCGGAGGACTTCAAGTATATGATTCAGGTGCTCCGGAAGAAGGAGACCCTGGGCGTGGCGGACGGCTGCGGCTATGAATACCGTGTCCGGGGAACCGGTTCGAGCGCAACGGAGAAACGGCATCTGCTGCGGTCCTGGTATACGACGATTTTTGATCGCTTCTATCTTCCGGTGACGGGAGCGGAAAGCGGGAACGCTTCCGATGTGCCCCGCTGGATTCAGTTCGGAATCCTCTGGGATATGCGGTGCCGCGCGGCGGAGGAATACGAAAGGGAGATGCGGCAGGCTCTGTCGGAAGAGGAGCAGCAGGCCTATCGCGGCCGGATCCGAAAGGTTCTTTCCCGCGTGGAGGACGAGGTGATTGCGGAGGCGCCGGAAGACATTCTGGAAGACGCGTACAGGGCCTGGGTGGTGAAGGAAAAGCATCCGGACTGGACGGTGTCTCTGGAACAGAAGGACGGGGAAATCCGGGCGATCATCGGAAAGATCCCCGCGGCCCGGGCGGAGAACGCGCTGCTGGAGATCTGTGAGGTGACGGAAAGGGCGGAGAAGATCCGGGTGGAGGGGCTGCTGCGGCTGCTGCCGCTTTTCCGCCCGGAAACCATCCGGGTGATTTCCGGCGGCCGGGTGCTTGCGGAAGCGGCCCTGGCGGCCTGTCCCGCCAAGCGAACCTCCCGTTTCCGGGAACCGCTGGAGAACGCCTGGAGCTTTCAGCTGGCGTTTTTTCCGGGGGAACGGAAGACGCTGGAAGCGGGCTTTGAGGTCGGACTGGAGGGAGGCGCCTCCTTTCCAATCGGCCGCGTGATGCCCGGGAAGTATCTGCCGGTCAGCGAGGTCTGTGCGGATCTGGCGGTCACCCGGAACTGGAAATATATTATGACGCGGGACCGCCTTCAGCTGATTCCCTATGGAACCGCCAAGGACGCGGTCCTTCGGGAGCTTGCGATAACCAGAACGATGCTGCGGGCCGGCGAAGGAAAAACCGCGGGGATCAGGGGACTGGCCAGCCTTCAGAAACGCCTGCGCAGGAAGCCCGTGTGGCTGATCTCGGACCGGATCAACAAGGCGGATGACAACGGGGAGGCGATGTTCCGCTACCTGTGCGGGCAGCAGGCGACCAAAGTGAAGGCCTGTTTTGTGATCTCGGAGCACAGCCCGGATTATCGGCGCCTGAAAAAAACGGGAACGGTGGTTCGGGCTGGAAGCCTGCGGCATCGCCTGCTGGCGCTGAACTGTGAGGCGGAATTATCCTCGAGCGAGAGAGACGTTTTCGATCCGTTCGGAGAGCGGAAAAAATGGGTGAAGGATCTGATTTACGGCCATCCCTTTGTATTCCTCCAGCATGGGATTACCCGGGGGAATGTCTCCGGCTGGCTCAACAAATGGAACCAGAGTTTTGCGGGCTTTGTGACGGCCGCACACCCGGAATATCAGCAGATTCAGGGCAGCGAATACGGATATTCCGGGAAGGAAGTATGGCTGACGGGCTTCCCCCGCTTTGACCTGCTGGAGGATCATCCGGAAAAATGGGTGACGCTGATGCCGACCTGGCGCAAAAACCTGATGGGGGACATGGATCCCGCGACGGGACAGCGGCAGTTAAAGCCCGGGTTTGAGGATTCAGAGTATTATCGGTTTTATCACGCGCTGCTGAACGATCCGCGGCTGCTTTCCGCGGCGGAGAAGCAGGGATACCGCCTGGCCCTGTTCCTGCACCCGCAGATGGCGGTCCATGCGGCGCGGCTGGGGGCGGATCAGCGGATCCGGATTTATCCTCCGGAAACACCGTACAGGGAGCTCTTCGCGAAAAGCAGCCTGGTGGTGACGGATTATTCTTCCGCCGCCTTCGATTTTGCGTATCTGCGCAAACCGGTGATTTATGCGCAGTTTGACCGAAGTACGCTTCTGCGGGGCGGCCATATTTACGCGCCGGACGCGGAGAATGGAATCCGGGAGGAGCTGGGGCCGGTGACGGAGACCGTGGAGGACACGGTCCGGGAAATGATTCGCCTTATGGAAAACGGGTGCGTCATGGAACCGCTGTACCGGGAACGGGCGGATCGCTTCTTTGCGTACGCGGACCGGAAAAACCGGGAGCGGGTTTATGAAAAAACCCGGGAAATGCTGCAGGAAAGGGGAAACCGATGAAAAACGAGCCGCTGGTCAGCGTGGTGATCACGAATTACAACGGGGAGAACTATATCGAAGCGGCCATCGAGAGCGTGCTGAATCAGACCTGGAAAAACTGGGAGCTGATCATCGTGGACGATGCCTCGACGGATCGCTCCCTGGATCGGATTCGCAGGTACGCGGACGATCGGATTCGCCTCCTGGTGAATTCGGAAAATCTGCGGGTCTCCGCGGCCCGGAACCGGGGATGGAACGCGGCCGGGGGAGCCTATATCGCGACGCTGGACGGCGACGATGTCTGGAAGCCGGAAAAGCTGGAAAAACAGGTGGATTATCTGGAATCGCATCCGGAAACCGGCGCCTGCTTTACCTGGCTGACTCTGATCGACGGGAAGGGGGCCCCGGTCCGGGATGAATTCCTGGAAAACGTTTTCCGGGCGGAGAACCGGACCCGGGAAGCGTGGATTCATGATCTTCTGATCAACGGAAACTGCCTGGCGGATGACAGCAGCCTGATTCGCAGGGAAACGCTTCGCCGGATCCGGGGAAGCAATCCGGCGCTGGTGCAGCTGCAGGACCTGGACCGCTGGGTGCGCATCGCGCTGCAGGAACCGCTTTATGTGCTGCAGGAGCCCCTTCTGATGTATCGGCGGGTCAGCGACGGGAGTTCGGTTTCCGCGCCGGGAAAGGAGACCTTTCACCGGCACCATCTGGAATATGCCTGGATGGTGGGGCATGTGATCCGGGAGATGGAAGACGATCTGTTTCTCCGCGCGTTCCGTCAGGAGCTGCGCGATCCGGAAAGCCGCACGCCGGAGGAAGTCCGGTGCGAAAAAGCGTTCCTGCTCTGCTCGGATCGGTTCCCCGGCAACGGGATCCGGCTGTATGGGTTTGAGATGATGGAACACCTGATGCGGGAGGAGAAGACGGAGCGGCTGCTGAAGGACCGGTACGGCTTCGATATTCATCAGCTGATGGCCATGACGGGCCAGCCGATCCTTTACGATCTGACGTGCCAGGCGGAAGTGCAGGACCTGAAAAACAGGGAGACGGAGCTTCAGAACAGGCTGCGCCTGATGGAAAACTCCAGATGGTGGCGAATCCGGAGTATGATCCGCGGCGGGCGGAAGGCCTAGGGGCCGCGGCGAAACATCGGGGGAAGGAGAAAAGGGAATGGGAACGCTGAGAACAGGGATCAAGGACGGACTTTGCGTGCAGATGATCAGGCGTTCCGAATTCTTTCAGGAAGACTGGTATCGCCGGCGCGCGGGTCTTGCGGAAAAAGAGGACGCGGCGGCGCATTACTATCATCAGGGCTGGAAAACGGAAGATCCTTCGCCCCGCTTCCCGCAGGAGCTGTATTATGAGGTGAATCCGGATGTGAAGGAAGCCGGAGTCTGCCCGCTGGCGCATTATTTATTGTATGGGAAAAAGCAGCAGCGCATCCGGAGGCCCGGGATGGTGCTGAATCAGTATCATGCCTGGCCGGTGACCCGGGGCTTTCTGCGATCCTTCTTTGAGATGACGCAGGCCGTCCGGATTCATCGCAGCCGGTCCGCCCGAATCCTGGTGATCGCGCATGTATTCTATATTGAGGCGATTCCGGAAATGGTGCAGTACATGAAAAATCTGCGCCCCTATCCCTGGGATCTTGTTGTAACCACGGTGGAAGGGCCGGATGCGGAAGAAACGGAGCGGAGGATCCGGAAGGCCTTTCCCGCGGCACAGGTGAGAATCTTTCCGAATCGGGGGTTTGACATTGCTCCCTTCTGGCAGATTGCGGGAGAAACGGATCTTTCCCGGTACGATATCGTTTTCAAGATTCAGTCCAAGAGACACTTCTCGAAGGAAGGGTGTTCCGCGGCGGGGATGTATATCTGCGGCCGGGACTGGTTTGATTATCTGTTCCGCGCCACCCTGGGCGCGCGCTGGATCCACCGGAATGTGGAACTGCTGATGCGCGGGGACGGGCCGGAGCTGATTGCGGCGCAGCTGCTTTTGCAGCAGGACCCGCCCTTCAAGGAACGCATTATCCGGAAAACGCTGGAGGACCGGGGAATATCGCTGGAAAAAGGATATCAGTTTGTGGCGGGAAGCTGCTTTGCGATCCGGGCGGAGAAGCTGGGCGCGATCCGAAACGCGCCGGTTGCGCTGGAGGATTTCGAGCCCGCGGAACGGGCGAAGTTTACGCTCGCGCATGCGATGGAACGGTACATCAGCGGCGCGGTAGCGCCGGGGAAGCAGTGGGGAAATCCGGTGTGCGGGCGGCGGCAGAGGAAGAACCTTCAGAAGGGCGCGCCGACGCTGAAGGCCTACTGGTACAGGGTTGAACTGGGCGAGAAATATCACCTTCCGGATGAGTTCATCATGAACTATCTGGAAGGACATCCGGTTCACGAGCGCCGGTTCCTGGCCGTCGATGCAACCGGGCTGGCGTGGCAGGAGAAGGACGGAAAGGTCTTCCTGAAGGACGGATGGGAGAAAAGCGCCTCCCCGGGGAAATGGAATGGCTCGGGAGAGTTGCTGGTTGTGGATGAGCGGGGCGAGGTTGTGCTGGGAAGCCGGCTGCTGACTGCCCCGGCGGAGAGCGGAAAGAGAATCGTCGGAGTCCTTTGCCTGGAAGACGATGCGGACGAGGCCTGATACAGGAAGCCGTCATAAACAGAGGGCGGGAGGCCCGGAGGAAGGGACATGAAGGAAAAGATGGAGCGGAAGGGGAGCATTCGCCGCCGCGCGAAAATGGGCGGAAGGCTCTGGCTCCCGATGAAACTGTTCTTCAGCCTGAAGGACGACGGGGTGTCCAAAACCTTCAGAAAAGGGTGGGCGCTCTGGGCGGGGAAGGACGCGCAGGAAAAGATGTATGTGCGCAGGCTGTATTCGCAGAGGACGGCCAGGTTGCCGGCGGATGACCCGGCCTCGAAAATCCGCTTCAGCGTGCTGGTTCCGCTTTACAATACGGACACAGCCATGCTGAAGGAGATGCTGGATTCCGTCCGGAATCAGACCTTTGAGAACTGGGAGCTGTGTCTGGCGGACGGAAGCGATGACGCCCATGGCGAAGTGGAAGAAACCTGTGAGCAGTATGCGCGGGAGGATTCGCGGATCCGGTATCGGAAACTGAAGGAGAACCGGGGCATCTCCGAGAATACGAATGCGTGCCTCGAAATGGCGACGGGGGATTATCTGGTGCTTCTGGATCATGATGATCTGCTGCTGCCGAACGCGCTGCAGGAAAATGCGGTCCGGATTCGCGAAACGGGCGCGGATTTTCTGTATTCGGATGAGCTGATCTTTGCTTCGCCGAATAAAACAGATGTGATAAGCATTCACTTCAAGCCAGATTTTGCTCCGGACAACCTGCTGTCCAGCAACTATATCTGTCATCTGACCGTCTTCAGCGCGGCGCTCCTGCGGGAAACGGAAGCCTTTCGCTCCCGGTATGACGGCAGCCAGGATCATGATCTGGTGCTGCGGCTGACGGACCGGGCGAAACGGATCGTTCATATCCCGGAGGTGCTTTATCTGTGGCGCAGCCATGAGCTGTCCGTGGCGGGAGATCTGGGAAGCAAGAGCTATGCGGTCGAGGCGGGCAGAAATGCGGTAAAGGATTTCCTGGCTTCCGCGGGGGTGGAGGTGCAGGTGGAAAGCTCGCCCGTTTACGCGTCCATGTATCGGGTGAAATACCCGGTTCCGGCAAACGCGGCTGTCAGCGTGATTGTTTCCGGCTTTCGAACCCGGCAGGAAGCAGCGGATGGCTGTGCCGCCCTGCGAAGCAGGACGGATTACCCTTCCGTGGAGTGGATCGTGACCGTTCCGGAGGAAGAGGCGGGAGAGGAAAGCGGGACGCAGGACGGGGTCAGGATCATAAGCTGCAGGAATCCGTCCCCGGCCGCAGTGCGCAATCGGGGAGCCCGGGAGGCCCGGGGGGATTATCTGCTGTTTGTGGATGCGGACCTGCTCCCGGATTCGCCGGACTGGATTCAGGAAATGCTGATGTTTGCGGCCCGGGAAAAAACGGGAGCGGTGGGCGGAAGGCTGATCTTCATGGATGGGACGATCCGCCATGCCGGCATTATTCTGGGTCTGGGAAGGCGGAGAACCGCGGCGAGAAGTCATTTCCGCACAAGGGAAACGGAGTCGGGCCATTGCGGCGTGACGATTGTGGCGGGAGATGTGTCCGCCGTGACGGCGGAATGCATGATGGTCAGGAAAGAGCTTTTCGCCTCCGTGGGAGGTTTCGAGGAAGAGATGGGCGGAGCCCTTTATGATATCGATTTCTGTCTGAAGCTGAGGAAGCGCGGGCTGCTGGTGGTTTATACGCCTTACGCGCAGCTTCGGGGCGGAACGGCCACGGATTATCTTGCGGAGCTGGGCCGGGAGCGGGAAGATTATGACGAAATGAGGAATCGTTTCCTGGCGCGCTGGCAGGAGACCATTGAAAAAGGGGATCCGTATTATAATCCGAATTTTTCCCTGGATACATTTGATTTCAGACCGGCGGTCATGTGATCTGTTTTTGCTTCCGAGGAGGAATGGCGGGCCCGCCCTTCACGGCCGCGTGTTTCCGCGCCGCAGGAGCCGGCCTGCTTTCGCGGTGCATTTATCTCTCAGCCAAACGGCGAACAGAACCAGGCCGACACAGGCGATGACCGTGATCAGGTTAAATCCCTTCCAGGGAATGTAACGGAAGTAAAGATCCGTCTTCCAGTCGCCCGGATGGAAGGGGACTTCCCAGGCGAAAACCCGGTGGAGAAGATAAATGCCGCCATGCCACAGGAACGCGGCAAAGAGATGATGGGACATGATCTCCCTTGTATGCCTGCCGATCCGAACCAGAAGGCCGTCCCTGTCAACCAGCGGGGTAATGATCTTTGCGACAATCAGCCAGAAAGCAATTCCCAAAGCGGTCGTAAGAAGAATGGCCCACCCTGGAAGCCCCCAGAAGTTGCAGTCCCACAGGCGGTACTCAAGCCTTCCGTAATTTGATATCAGCAGAAAACGAATGAAAAGGATGACGGCAAGGAGAACGCCTTTGGGGATCCTCACGCGGTTCTCGGCATAGTTGCGGTAAAGATAGCCCAGATGGCAGAAAAAGCAGAGGAAAACAGGGCGAAGCCAGACGCGCTGCCATTCCTCCGGATAAGGCGAACCGGTAATCACGAGGGTGGATCCGGCTCCCAGCAGGATCAGCAGCAAAAGATTCCGCGCTTTATCCGATTTTATGAACCCGGTGATGATTCTGAGCAGGATATACAGCGCTTCGGTGATAAACAGGGCGATCATATACCAGGTGGCAATATTGAAGCCGAGCGGCTGACATT
Source organism: uncultured Eubacteriales bacterium (assembly GCA_900316415.1). Classification (GTDB taxonomy): domain Bacteria; phylum Bacillota; class Clostridia; order Christensenellales; family Aristaeellaceae; genus Aristaeella. The sequence continues at coordinate 79,739 of ONCV01000005.1, read as the reverse complement.
TTACCCAGGGCCGGATCAGCCAGTTGTAGAAGGTGAAATCCAGGCCGAGGGTCACCCCCTGCTTGTTCAGCCCCGTTTGCAGAAGCAGGTAAAACAGGGAGACCGCGTAAAACGGAACCAGCAGGGATTTCGCCTTCCGGATCAGAAATGTGCCGGGATGCGAATCGTTTTCCGAAGAATAGAAATATCCGGAAATGAATGCGAACAATGCCATGTGGAACGAATAGAAGGGGAACCACGTCTCAAATTCAAGCAGGGTATACCCCATATGGCCCATGACCACAAAAAGGATCCCCAGTGCGGATAAAACACGGAAGGTGATATTTTCCTCATGATGTTTTTCATCCGCTGTTATCATGGCATCGCCCCTCCTTTGCGGGAACAAGTATACTCTCCGGCGGGCGGATTTGCAACCGGACGATTGTCCGGAGGATTCCTCCTTACGGAACCGGAAATCTGTATAGAACAGAAATCGGGGAAGGCCTCTTCATTTTCTTGCAATCGCGGAAGGCATTTGATATAATGGGCGTCGCGCTGAGAAGGTGCAAGGCTTTTGATATGCCGGGAAGGGGTTTGCGAAGATGAAAGAGATTACCTCCGCCGAGCTGCGGGAAAAGTTCCTGTCCTTTATGGAATCCAAGGGGCATCATCGGATTGAATCCGCCTCCGTGATTCCGGAAAACGATCCGACTGTGCTGTTCACCACGGCGGGCATGCATCCGCTGGTGCCCTATCTGATGGGCACGCCCCATCCCGCGGGAACCCGGCTGACGGACGTGCAGAAGTGCATCCGCACCGGGGATATCGATGACGTCGGGGATCCGAGCCATCTGACCTTCTTTGAGATGCTGGGCAACTGGAGCCTGGGGGATTATTTCAAGAAGGAGATGATTCCCTGGAGCTGGGAATTCCTGACCAGCCCGGAATACCTGGGCCTGCCGAAGGATCGGCTGGCCTTCACCGTGTTCGAGGGCGACGCGGACTGCCCCCGGGACGAGGAGAGCTACAACCTGTGGCGCTCCTGCGGCGTGAAGGAGGAGAACCTGTTCTTCCTGCCCAAGGAAAACAACTGGTGGGGCCCCGCCGGGATCACCGGTCCCTGCGGCAGCGACACGGAGATGTTCATCATCACCGACAAGGAGCCCTGCGGCCCGGACTGCTCCCCCGCCTGCTCCTGCGGCCGGTATCTGGAGATCTGGAACGACGTCTTCATGCAGTACAACAAGAACGCGGAAGGCAAGTATGAGCCCCTGGCGAAGAAGAACGTGGATACGGGCATGGGCCTGGAGCGGACCGTGTGCGTGCTGAACGGCAAGAAGAGCGTCTATGAGATCGACGCCTTCGCCCGGATCCTGAAGCGGATCGCGGAGCTGAGCGGGAAGGAATACGGCGCGGACGAGGCCACCACGAAGGCCTTCCGCATCATCGCCGACCATATGCGGACCTCCACCTTCATCCTGGGCGACGACCGGGGCGTCAGCCCCTCCAACACCGATCAGGGATACATCCTGCGGCGGCTGATCCGCCGGGCGGTGCGCTACGGCATGCAGCTGGGCATGCCCGAGGGCTTCACGGTGGAGATCGCGAAGGTGATCATCGACCAGTATCAGGATGTGTATCCGGAGCTGGCCCGGAACGCAGAGTTCACCCTGGAGCAGCTGAAGCTGGAGGAGGCCCGCTTCGCCCGGACGCTGAAGCAGGGCGAGAAGGAATTCGAAAAGGTGTACAACAACGTCTGCCAGACCAGGGCGATGCTGGAAAGCATCCTCGGCGCGGCGGACGGCGTGGCCCTGGCGAAGGAGCTGGCGGAGACGAAGAAGCTGCGCCCCTCCCCCGACATGATGCCCATCATCGAGGCGGCGAAGGCCGGGGATGCGGCGGCCCTGAAGGCGGCGGCGGAGGCCCGGATAGCCGGTCTGTCCGTCATGGACGGGCGCAACGCCTTCAAGCTGTATGACACCTACGGCTTCCCCATCGAGATGACGAAGGAGCTGGCGGCGGAGAAGGGCCTGACCGTGGACGAGGCGGATTTCGCCGAGCGGTTCAAAAAGCATCAGGAGCTGAGCCACCAGGGCGCGGACCAGAAGTTCAAGGGCGGCCTGGCGGACCACAGCGAGCAGACGGCCCGCCTGCATACCGCCACGCACCTGCTGCACGCGGCGCTGCGGAAGGTGCTGGGCGACGAGGTGGCCCAGAAGGGCTCCAACATCACGGCGGAGCGCTTGCGCTTCGACTTCTCCTTCGGCCGGAAGATGACGCCGGAGGAGCTCGCCGAGGTGGAGCGCCTGGTGAACGTGGCCATCGATGCGAAGGTGCCGGTGGTCTGCGAGGAAATGACCGTGCCGGAGGCCAAGGCGAAGGGCGCCATCGGCCTGTTCGAAAACAAGTACGGCGAGCGGGTGCGCACCTACAGGATGGGAGAATACTCCTTCGAGATCTGCGGCGGCCCCCACGCGGAGAACACGGGGGATCTGGGCTCCTTCAAGATCCAGAAGGAGGAATCCTCCTCCGCCGGCGTCCGCCGGATCAAGGCGACGATTCAGCCGAAGGAATAAAGCCATGCAGGCGCCGCGGGAATGCGGCGCCTGTTTTCGAAAGCGGCTCCGCGCCGCGGCGGAGAAAGCGGGGCGGCGGACCGGAGCGTATGCGGAAGCGCGGAGGCTTGGCGGCGCGGTCACTCGACAGCGCGGAGCAAAGAAAAACCGGACGAACCGGAGGCGATCTCCGGAAGGAGGATCAGGATGCGGATTGACAGGGAGCATGAGCTCCGGGCCCTGCGGGAGACGCAGGTGGCTTCGGAGGACATCTTTGAGGGAAAGATTCTGCACGTGAAAAAGGACACGGTGGCGCTGCCCAACGGGGAGCAGGCTTACCGGGAGATCATCCGGCACATCGGGGCGGTCTGCGTGATCCCGGTGACGGAGGACGGGCAGGTGATCGTGGAGCGGCAATACCGGTATCCCATTGACCGGGTGATCACGGAGATCCCCGCCGGGAAGCTGGACAGCCGGGAGGAGGACCGCCTCTCCGCGATTCAGCGGGAGCTGCGGGAGGAGACGGGCTACACGGCGGAGGAATGGATCTCCCTGGGGGATTTCCACCCCGCGCCGGCCTACAGCGACGAGTACATCAGCATGTATATGGCCCGGAAGCTGCACCGGGGCGAGCGGCACCTGGACGAGGATGAATTCCTGGACGTGATGACGGTGCCCCTCTCCGAGCTGGCGGAGGACGTGATGGCCGGCCGGATTTCCGACGCGAAAACCCAGACGGCCGTGCTGAAGGCGGCGCGCCTGCTGGGAATCTGACGGGTACGGCGGGCGCCGCGCCGCCGGAAGGGACCGGAAGAACGGGCGGCGAAGACCGGGACGGCGGCCGGCGCCGGAGCAGCGGCGAAACGACCCGGCGGAGCCGGGCCGGAGAACCCCAAACAGACGCAAAAAGAGACCGGAATCCCGGCCTCTTTTGCGTTCCGGAGCGCGCGCCTCGCGGTGGGGCTCCCGGGGGCTCTTATTTGACCACGATGTTGACGATGCGGCCCTTGACGTAGATCTCCTTGACCACGGTCTTTCCGCCCATGGCGGTCTGCACGTTCTTCACGGCATGGGCCTTTTCCAGCACGGAGGCCTGATCCTCGTCCACAGTGATCTCCACCGTGGCGCGGACCTTGCCGTTCACCTGCACGGGGATCTGGATCGTGTCCTCCCTGATCTTCTCCGCGTCCCAGGCGGGCCAGGGCTCCCGGGCGAGGCTGCCTTCGTGGCCCAGAATCTGCCACATTTCCTCGCCGATATGGGGGCAGACGCAGGAGAGCATCTTCACGAAGTTCTCCGCGTATTCCTTCGGGCAGGAGCCCTTCTGATAGCAGGCGTTGACGAAGATCATCATCTGGCTGATGGCGGTGTTGAAGCCCAGGTTTTCGTAATCCTCGGTCACCTTCTTCACCGTCTGGTGATAGATCCGGTCCAGCGCGCCGTCGTTCTCCGCGGTCAGGTTCTCCTCGTTCGTGAAGAAGGTCCAGACCCGGTTCAGGAACTTCCGGGCGCCGGCGACGCCCTGCTTGCTCCAGGGCTTGGAGACCTCCAGCGGCCCCATGAACATCTCATACAGCCGCAGGGTGTCCGCGCCGTAATCCCGGACGATGTCGCTGGGATTGACCACGAATTCGGGGAAGCGCTTGCCCATCTTGATGCCGTTTTCGCCGAGGATCATGCCCTGGTGCACCAGCTTCCGGAAGGGCTCCTTCACGGGGCTGATGCCCTTGTCGTACAGGTACCGGTTCCAGATCCGGCTGTACATCAGGTGGCCCACCGCGTGCTCCGGGCCGCCGATATACAGGTCCACGGGCAGCCAGTGCTTCAGCAGCTCCGGATCCGCCAGGGCCTTGTCGTTGTGGGGATCGATATACCGCATGTAATACCAGCTGGAGCCGGCGGAGCCGGGCATGGTGGAGGTTTCCCGGGTGCCCTTCACGCCGTTCCGGTCGTACTGCTTCCATTCCGTGGCGTTCTCCAGGGGCGCCTTGCCGTTCCGGCCCCTGTAATCCTCCAGCTCGGGCAGCACCAGGGGCAGCTCGTCATCCGGCAGGGGATAGAGCCCGCCGTCCTCGGTATGCACGATCGGCACGGGCTCGCCCCAGTACCGCTGGCGGGCAAAGATCCATTCCCGGAAGTGATAGTTCACGGTGCGCTTCGCCACGCCCATCGCTTCCAGCTTGCGGGTGATGGCCTCCTTGGCCTCCTCGACGGTCAGCCCGTCGAACTCCCCGGAATTGATCAGGCGGCAGCCCTTGCCCAGGTATTCGTGCTTTTCGAAGGCGTGCTCCGTGCAGTCCCCGCCGGAGATGACCTGAATCATGGGAATGCCATGGGCCTGGGCGTATTCAAAGTCCCGCTGGTCGTGGCTGGGAACGGCCATGACCGCGCCGGTGCCGTAGCTGGCCAGGACGAAATCGCCGATGAACAGCTCCGCTTCCTTTCCGTTGACGGGGTTGATGCACTTGACGCCCTCCAGGCGGCATCCGCTCTTGCCCTTGTTCAGCTCGGTCCGGTCCAGATCGTTCTTCTTCCGGGTTTCCTCGATATAGGCCTTCACTTCTTCCTGGTTCTGAATCCGGGGCATCAGATCCTGCACCAGCTGCCCGTCGGGAGCCAGCACCATGAAGGTGATGCCGTAGATGGTTTCGATGCAGGTGGTGAAGATGCTGAACTCCCCGCCGCCGACGATCTGGAATTTGACCTCCACGCCCTCGGATTTGCCGATCCAGTGGCGCTGCATGTCCTTGGTGCTCTCCGGCCAGTCGATCTCCTCCAGACCCTCCAGCAGCTTTTCGGCGAAGGCGGGCTGATTGATGACCCACTGCTTCATGTTCTTCCGCACCACGGGATAGCCGCCGCGCTCGCTCTTGCCGTCGATGACCTCGTCGTTGGACAGCACGGTGCCCAGCTCCTCGCACCAGTTGACCGGCATGTCGATGTACTGGGCGTATCCGTCCAGATACAGCTGCTTGAAGATCCACTGGGTCCAGCGGTAGAATTCCGGATCGCTGGTGGCGATCATCTTGGACCAGTCGTAATCGAAGCCCAGCTCCCGCAATTGATGGCTGAAGGTTTCGATATTATGCTTCGTAAAGCCCTCGGGATGGTTCCCGGTGGTGATGGCGTACTGCTCCGCCGGCAGGCCGAAGCTGTCGTATCCCATGGGATGCAGCACGTTGTAGCCCTGCATGCGCTTCATGCGGCTGACGATGTCGGTGGCCGTGTATCCCTCCGGATGCCCGGCGTGCAGGCCCACGCCGCTGGGATAGGGGAACATGTCCAGCGCGTAGAATTTCGGGCGGGAAAAATCCCACACATCCGTCCGGAAGGTCTGATGCTCCTCCCAGTACCGCTGCCATTTGGGCTCGATTGCCTTCGGGTCGTAAATCCGTTCCATTGCCTCTCACCTGATCCTTTCCGAAACAGTACAGCGAGTATATCATAAAGGGGAAGGGGACTTCAAGAGAATTGTTCCCTTCCGGGGGCAAAACCGATTGACGGCGCGGGGGAAAAGCCCGTATAATCCGGAAGGGCCGGGGAACCGGCGAAGGCAGGGAGGAGCGGAAGAAATGACACAGGAAAAAAAGCGGATCCGGACGGATCTTCGGAAGGCCGCGGCGGCGGGCGTGCTGATCTGCATGGGCTGCATCGTCAACCTGAAGGCCGGGGGCGGCCTGGCCGGGGCGGTGCTTTTCAGCGCCGGGCTGTGGTTTGTGGTGAATTTTGACGCGGAGCTGTTTACCGGGCGGGTCACCCGGGGGGATTATGACGGGCTTCAGAAGGCGATCATGCTGGGCATGAACGTGGTGGGCGCGGGGGTCTGCGGCCTGCTGGCCTCCCATTTCCTGCCGGAGATCCGGGAAGCGGCGGAGAAGATTGCCGCGGGCTACGCGGATCCGCTGAAGGTGGCCTGGCAGTCCATCATGTGCGGGGTGTGCATGTATCTGGCCACCACGCCGCCCAGGGAGGGCTCCCGCCTGCCCTTCGTGGTGTACGGCGTGGTGCTGTTCATCCTTTCGGGCTACGGGCACTCCATCGCCCTGGCGGGCTACGCCGCCATCGCCCGGGGCATCGCCTGGTGGGTGATCCCCCTGGCGGCGGTGGGAAACGGTGCCGGAAGCTACGGCATCAAATGGCTGCTGGGGAGGTAAGCTCCCGCGGCCTCCGCAAAACAAATAAAAAGGCCTGCCGGGCGAACCCGGCAGGCCCTTTCGATGGGCTTTATCCCTCGATCAGGATCTGCTTCTTTTCAGGAACCTTCTGCGCGTCCTTCTTCGGGATGTTCAGGGTCAGCACGCCGTTTTCGTACTTCGCCCGGATATCCTCTTCCGTGATGGCGTTGCCCACGTAGAAGCTGCGCTGCATGGTGCCGACGTACCGCTCCTGGCGGAGCATCCGGCCCTTGTTTTCCTTGTTCAGGCTCTTCTGGGTGGAGATGGTCAGCGTTCCGTCATTCAGCTCCAGCTTGATTTCGTCCTTGCTGAAGCCCGGCAGATCCACGGCGATCTCATACCCGTCTTCCAGTTCCTTCACATCCGTCTTCATCATCCGCGCGGCGTTCTTGCCGTACAGCACATGCTCCGGACGGCCGAAGCCCCGGAAGAAATCGCGGTCAAAGTCATCGAACATATCCATCATGTTTTCACCAAAGACACTGGGAAGATAAGTACTCATAACACAAACCTCCATTCATCGGCTCCGTGCATCCGGTATCGCGCCGGTGCCGCAGATTTTCATTTCCTCCTCCGGTTCGGGGCTCTCTTTCCTTCCCCTCCCTGGAGGATGATTGAAGGATACACCAAAGGTCAAAGAAAGTCAAATACTTCCGCCATCCGAAAAGCGGGAATTCCGGGTAAAAACCAGGAAAATATGGTTAAATCTCCGGAATTCTAAATCATTCAAAAAAGTTTAACCTTTTTTGACTTTCCGGTTTCCTTTTCCGGTCCTGACTTTCCGATTTTCTTTTCCGGTTGCGGGGCGGTGCGGAGAATGATATACTGAAGGGCGCGAAATGCTGAATCCGAAAGGAGTCTGGTGATATTATGAAGCTTTGGGCGGGAAGGTTTGGAAAGGCGACCGATCAGCTGGTGGATGATTTCCACTCCAGCATCTCCTTTGACCAGCGGCTCTACGAGCAGGACATCACCGGCTCCATCGCCCATGCCACGATGCTGGGGGAGCAGGGCATCATTCCCCGGGAGGACGCGGAGAAGATCGTGCAGGGCCTGCAGGGCATCCTGGAGGACGCCCGGGCGGGGAAGATCGTCTGGCAGACGGACGCGGAGGATATCCACATGAACGTGGAAACCCTGCTGACCGAGCGCATCGGCGAGGCGGGGAAGCGCCTGCACACCGGCCGCAGCCGGAATGACCAGGTGGCGCTGGACATCCGGATGTACGCCAAAGTGGCCTGCCGGGACACGGAGGGCCTGCTGGAGGAGCTGGTGGGGGCGCTGCTGGAGATCGCGCAGAACAACCTGCACACGATCATGCCGGGCTATACCCATCTGCAGAAGGCCCAGCCGATCACCCTGGCCCACCATATGATGGCCTATGTCCAGATGTTCCTGCGGGACCGGGACCGCTTCCGCCGGGCCGGCGAGGCGGCGGACGTGATGGTGCTGGGCTCCGGCGCCCTGGCGGGCACCACCTATCCCCTGAACCGGGAGCGGGTGGCGGAGCTGCTGGGCTTCTCCCGGATCTCCGAAAACAGCCTGGACGGGGTTTCCGACCGGGATTTCCTGCTGGATTACCTGTCCGCCGCGTCGATCTGCATGATGCATCTGAGCCGCTTCTGCGAGGAGCTGATCCTGTGGAACACGAACGAGTTCCGCTTCGTGGAGATGGACGACGGCTTCGCCACCGGATCCAGCATCATGCCCCAGAAGAAGAACCCGGACGTGGCGGAGCTGATCCGGGGCAAAACGGGCCGGGTGTACGGGGATCTGATGACCCTGCTGACGGTCATGAAGGGGATCCCCCTGGCCTACAACAAGGACATGCAGGAGGACAAGGAAGCCTTCTTTGACGCCCGGGACACCCTGGTGAAGGGGCTGACGGTGTTCACCGCGATGCTGAAGACCATTACTTTCCGGAAGGACGTTCTGGAGCGGGGCGCCTCCGGGGGCTTCACCAACGCCACGGACTGCGCGGACTATCTGGTGAAGAAGGGGGTTCCCTTCCGGGATGCCCACCGGGTGGTGGGCGAGCTGGTGGCGCACTGCCTGAGCGAAAACAAGGCGCTGCTGGATCTGGATCTGGAGGAGCTGCGGCGCTTCCATCCCGCCTTCGACGAGGATGTGTTCGGGGATCTGAGCATGATCGCCTGCGTGGAAAAGCGCCGGATTCCCGGCGCCCCGGCGCCGGAGATGGTGCAGGCGGCGATTGACAGCGCCCGGGAGCGGCTGCGGAGCTGAGGCGGGCGAATCGGAAGACGCCCCGGCGCCGGAGAGGATGCAGGCGGCGATTGACAGCGCCCGGGAGCGGCTGCGGAGCTGAGGCGGGAAAGGCGGAAAACAAAGCGGGAAACGCCGGAGGGGGAAGCGCCTCCGGCGGGAGAGAACAGGAGCAGCGGATGCCGGAGATTTTGATTATGGGAGCCGGCGCGGCGGGGCTGATGGCCGCCCTTTTCGCGGGGCGGGCGGGGGCCCGGGTCACCGTGCTGGAGCGGAACGAAAAGCCGGGAAAGAAGATCTATATCACCGGGAAGGGACACTGCAACTGCACCAATGACTGCGAGCGGGAGGATTTCCTGCGGGAGGTTCCCCGGAATCCGCGCTTCCTGTACAGCGCCCTGAGCGGCTTTACGCCCCAGGATCTGATGGGCCTGCTGGAGTCGGCGGGCTGCCCGGTGGAGGTGCAGCGGGGGCGGCGGGTCTTTCCCCGGTCCATGAAGGCCAGCGACGTGACGGCGGCGCTGGTTTCCCTGTGCCGGCAGGCGGGGGTCCGCTTCCGGATGAACGCCCGGGCGGCGGAGCTCCGGACGGAGGCGGGGGATCCCCGGCGCGTGCGGGGGATCGTGCTGGAGGACGGCCAGGAGCTGGAGGCGGACCGGGTCCTCCTGGCCACCGGGGGGCTGAGCTATCCGGCCACCGGCTCCACGGGGGACGGATACCGGCTGGCCCGGCAGGCCGGGCACACGGTGACGGCGCTGCTGCCCTCCCTGATCGGCCTGGAGTCCGGGGAAACATGGCCCGCGTCCCTGCAGGGGCTGAGCCTGCGGAACGTGCGCGTCACCCTGCGCAGCGGGAAAAAAGTGCTGTACACGGAGCTGGGGGAGATGCTTTTCACGCATTTCGGCTTCTCCGGCCCCCTGATTCTGGAGGCCAGCTGCCATCTGCCGGAGGGCTGGCCGGGGGCGGCGGAGATCGCCCTGGAGCTGGACCTGAAGCCCGGGCTGACCCCGGAGCAGCTGGACGCCCGGCTGCGGCGGGATCTGGAGGCCGGGGGCAGAAAGCAGCTGCGGAACGTGCTGCCCGGGCTGATGCCCGCCAGCCTGGCGGAGCTCTTTCCCGCCCTGTGCGGCCTGCCGGAGGATCTGCCCTGCAACCAGGTCACCGGCGCCCAGCGCGCGGCGCTGGGGCGGGCCCTGAAGGGGCTGGCGCTTCCGGTCCGGGAGCGGCGGCCCATGGCGGAGGCGGTGGTGACCCGGGGCGGGATCCCGGTGCGGGAGGTGAATCCCGGCACGATGGAAAGCCGCCTTGTCCGGGGGCTGTATTTCGCCGGGGAACTGCTGGATGTGGATGCCCATACCGGCGGATACAATCTGCAGATTGCGTTTTCAACAGGAGCCCTGGCCGGGAAAAGCGCGGCCGGGGAATGAGAAGGGGAGAGGAACATGGCCGGGGAGAAGAACCGCGCGGAGCTGATTCCGGAGGCGGATTACGCGAAGGGGATGCGGGAGCGGGTGCTGCCGTTCCTGAAGGAGCATGTCGTGCCGGAGATCGTTCCCGGCGCGGGGGACAAGCCCCTCATGACCTTTCGCTGGGATACGGAGCATCCCCGGGGCACCGTGGTGCTGCTGCACGGGTTCACCGAATGCGCGGAAAAGCTCAGCGAGCTGATCTGGAGCCTGCTGCGCAACGGGTTCAGCGTCCTGACGCTGGACCAGCGGGGCCACGGGGCCTCCTGGCGGGACGAGCGGATCCGCGACCTTTCCCGGACGCATGTGGATCGCTTTGAGGATTATGTGGAGGATCTGCGGCGGGTGTGTGCGCGGCGGCTGGAAGGGATGCCCGAACCGCGGTACATTTTCGGCCATTCCATGGGCGGCGCGGTGGCCTGCGCGTTTCTGGAGGATCATCCCGGCGTGTTCGCGAAGGCGGCGCTCTGCGCGCCGATGATCGCGCCGCTGCGGGGCGGGCTGCCCCTGTGGGCGGGCGAGGCCCTGTGCGGCGGGGCGAAGCTGCTGGGCCGGGGACGGGACCGGGTCTTCTTCAGCAAGCCCTGGGCGGGGCCGGAGGATTTCGCAACCTCCTGCGCCACCAGCCGGTCCCGGTTCGAATGGTATGACGCGCTGCGGACCGCGACGCCGAGGTTCCGGAACAACGGCCCCACCTACAGCTGGACCCTGGAAGCCTTCCGGGTCACGAAGCGCCTGCTGGCCCCCGGAAAGCCGGAGGGGATCCGGATTCTGGTGCGCCTGTATACCGCGGAGGACGACAACCAGGTTTCCGCGGAGGAGCAGGAGCGGATCGCCGGGCGGATGCCGTTCTGCGTCCGGAAGGTGGTTCCCGGCGCCAAACACGAAATCTACCGCTCCACGGACGCGGTGCTCTTCCCCTGGTGGCAGGAAATTCTGGACTTTTTCGAAGATCGGGGCTGAAGGGATTATTTCAGAAGGCAGGGGGGCTGCGTGCTGCCGTCCCCCATCAGATCGGCCAGGGTGACGCTTTCCAGAAACTGCTGGATCAGCCCGTTCAGCCGGAGCCAGACGGGCAGGGTGGGGCAGTCGCCCGCGCTTTCGCAGACCACCTTCCCCTCCTCCAGGCAGGAAACGGGGGACAGATCCCCCTCCGTGAGGCGGAGAATGCTGCCCAGGGTGCATTCCGAGGGAGCCCGCATCAGGCGGTACCCGCCGCCCTTTCCCCGGGAGCCCTTCAGGATCCGGGCCTGCACCAGGCTTTTCACGATGCTTTCCAGATATTTTTCGGAGATCCCCTGCCGCTCCGCCACCTCCTTCAGGGGCAGATAGCGGTCCTCCCCCTGGTTTTCCGCCAGGTCGATCAGAATCCGCAGGGCATAGCGGCCCCGGGTGGAAATCATGGCCATATCCGGTCCCTCCTCTTTCCGGGATAATCCGATCATATCACAAGGGCCCGGAGAAATCAAACCGCGGGGGCTGCTTGCAAAAAGGGCCCGGCTCCCGTATACTGGCAGGGTCCCGGCGCCGGGGAGGCGCCCGGGGCGACGAAACGGATGAAGGAGCACTGATTTTTCATGCACTATATTATCCTGGACCTGGAATGGAATCAGCCGATTTCCTGGCAGAGCCCGGTCTACCGGCAGGTGGGGGACCGGCTGATCTTCGAGGTGATCCAGATCGGCGCCGTGCGGCTGGACGACGGGCTGAACATCACGGAGGCCCTGAGCCTGCCCATCGCCCCGACGGAGTATCAGCAGATCCATCCCCGCATCCGGCGGATGACCGGGCTGGGGGAGGAGGAGCTGGCCGGGGCGCCGGCGTTCCGGGAGGCGCTGGAGCAGTTCTCCGCCTGGTGCGGGGAGGACTATGCGCTGCTGACCTGGGGCTGCGACGACGTCAGCGTCCTGCAGCAGAACATCGATTTCTTCGAGTGCGGGGATATTCCCCTCTCCCCCCTGTACGACATTCAGCAGCTCTTCGCCCGGGTGCATGAGCTGAAGGACCGGCCCTCCCTGCAGAAGGCGATGGAGCTGGTGCATCTCGAGGCGGACGGGGCCATGGCCTTCCACAACGCGAAGAACGACGCGTGGTATACGGCCCGGGTGTTCCAGACCCTGCCGGATCCCGCGGCGGCGCTGGAGCACCCCCTGACCCCGAAATCCCTGATCCACAAGCCGAAGAAGACCCGGGAGCGGACGCCCATGACCGCCTTCCCCTCCCTGCGGGCGGCGCTGGAGAGCGACACGGCCCTCCGGCCGGTTTGCCCCCGGTGCGGAAGGAATCTGGCGCTGGACGGCGAATATGTACTGCAGAGCCCGGATAAGTATATCACCATCGGAAAATGCCGCAGTCACGGCAGAATGCTGCTTCGGCTGGCCCTGCGGGAGGAACGGGAGGGGCAGGTGTGGATGCGCCGCTCCGTGGCCCCGGCGAGCGCCTCCAACGTGGCCTACGTGCATACCAAGCAGTTCCAGGCCCGGCAGCGGGCCTCCCAGCGGCATGTATAGCAACCCCCGGGCATCGGAAAGCAAGGAAGGATGAAGGAGGCTGACGCATGATCATTCGCTCCCTGGGCAAGGAAAAGGAATTTCCGGAAGGAACCGCGGTGCGGGATTGTCTTGAGGCCCTGGACGCATTCCCCAGGGGAACGCTGGCGGCGCTGAAGGGCGGGCTGGCGGTGGAGCTGAACGAGCCGGTGACGGAGGGCTGCGAGCTGACGCCCCTGACCCTGGAGCACGAGGAGGGACGCCGGATCTACGAGCGGTCGCTCCGCTTCGTCATGCTGCTGGCGCTGAAGCATCTGTTCCCCTATGATCAGGTGCGGATCGAGTATTCCGTCGGATACGGCGTTTTCGTCCGCCTGCCCGCCCGCAATCTGCACCGGCAGGACATCGTGAAGATCGAAAACGAGATGCGCCGGCTGATCGACCTGGATCTTCCCTTCGAGAAAAAGCGCTGGACCCGGGAGGACGCGATTGACTATTTCGCCGAGGAGGCCCAGCCGGACAAGGTGGAGCTGCTGGAGCGCCGCCCCCTGCCGTATTTCACGATGTATTCCGTGGACGGCATGTGGGAGTATTTCTACGGCGCCATGGCGCCGTCCACCGGGTATGTGAAGGTCTTTACCCTGTTCGAGCTGCGGGGCGGCTTCGTGCTGCAGCTGCCGGCGGGGACGGATTTCGATCATGCCGCGCCGTATCTGTATCGGCCGAAGCATCTGGACATCTTCAACCAGAGCGCCCGCTGGTGCGACATCCTGGGCATCCGCAACGTGTCGGACGTGTCCGCCATGATCGACCGGCACGACCTGCGGAATTTCATCCGGGTCAATGAGGCGCTGCACGAGGCGGCCCTGAGCGACATCGCGGAGAAGATCAGCGCCCGGTACAAGCACATCGTGCTGGTGGCGGGGCCCTCCTCCAGCGGGAAGACCACCTTCGCCGGCCGCCTGGCGGTGCATCTGCAGGTGCAGGGGCATCCGGCCCGCCGCATCTCCATGGATGATTTCTACTACGACCGGGACGCCGTCGCACCCGGCCCGGACGGGGAGCCGGATCTGGAGAGCCCGGAGGCGCTGGATCTGGACCTGATGGCGGAGAAGATCGCCGCCCTGATGGACGGGGAGACGGTGCAGCTGCCCACCTTCAATTTCACCACGGGCCGGCGGGAATACACCTCGGAGCCCGTGAGCCTGCGGCCGGATGAGGTGATCATCCTGGAGGGCATCCATGGCCTGAACCCGCGGGTTTCCTCCCTCTTCCCGGCGGAGGAGGTTTACCGGGTGTTCGTTTCCGCCCTCACCTGCCTGAACCTGGACGATCACAACCGGATCCGGACCACGGACGTGCGCCTGCTGCGCCGGGTGGTGCGGGATCATCTGTTCCGCGGCACGATGCCGGAGGAGACCCTGAGCCGGTGGCCCGCCGTCCGGGAGGGGGAGGAGAAATGGATCTTCCCCTATCAGGAGAACGCGGACAGCATGTTCAACACCGCCCTGCATTACGAGCTGCCGGTGCTGAAGACCTATGTGTACGAACTCCTGCGGGAGATTCCCGATTCCTCGCCCAACTATCTGCTGGCCCGGCGGCTGATCAAGACGCTGAACTACCTGCCGGATCTGGACCGGGGGGTGCTGACGGAGGTGCCGCCGCTGAGCCTCCTGCGGGAATTCATCGGCGGATGCACCCTGGACGAAAACTGACGCGAAATCTTCGGAGAACAGGCAAGGGGGGACGGCGAAAGCCGTCCCCCCTGTTATTATGATTGCTTCAGATCAGCCCGATCCGGGTGCAGGGCACCCGCCCGCTGACCAGGTCCGACAGCCGGTGCCGGGCGTGGCCGATGATGACCTGGGTGCCGCCCCGGGCGCAGCCCAGGGCGTATTCCAGCTTGGCCCCGGCGCCGTTGGCGCCGGCCCGGCTGGCGCCGAAGCAGTTTTGCTGCAGCCGGCGGATCTGCGCCTCCAGCTCCTCCGGATCCTTCGCGAAAACCTCCCGCACCAGGGTTTCCGGATCCCGGGGATCCTGATAGATGCCCTCGGTGGAGGTCAGGAGTACCAGGGTTTTCGCGTGCACCAGCTCCGCGATGACCGCGGCGGTTTCATCGTTGTCCACGCATTCGTGAACCTCTTCCCCGTGGCCCCGACGGACGGCCAGCTCCATCTTCCGGTTTTCCTCGTCGCTGACGGGATCGTTGTAATTGATGATGGGAATCGTCTTCTGCCGGGCGGCGCGCTCCAGCAGCAGTCGGATATGCTCCCGCTTCTCCGGGTCGTTGAAGTGGGTGTGCTCCACCAGGATCTGCCGGAGCCCGTATTCCGGCGGCACGAACTGGCGGTAGGTCTGCATCAGGATGGCCTGGCCCTGGCTGGAATAGTCCGCCTTGTCCTGCTCCGGGTCGCCGCAGAGCTCGCAGCCGGTGCGCTTCATGTAATCCAGCCGGCCGATCTCGGTGGCGCCGCTGGTGACCCAGATCATCCCGGGCTTCAGCTCGGACCCCAGGCGGGAAAAGATATTGTAATCCATGTCCCGGTCCTCCCGGCGGATCAGCGCCATGGAACCGATCTTGCCCACCAGGTCAAAGGAATAGCTCATCGGAATCATCCTCCCGTGTTTCAAAACCGCTCCGGGATTTTCCCGGAGCGGGCTTCGTCGCTTTGTCCGCCGCCCCGCCTCAGGCGTGATACCGCTCCCGCAGCACCCGCGTCAGCAGGGTCAGGGTGCTCTCGAAATCCTCCCGGTTCGGGAGGATCACATCCGCCAGCGCCCGGTACACGGGCATCCGGACCCGGTACAGCTCCCGCAGGGCCTCCTCCGGACGCTCCCGCAGCAGGGGGCGCTCCTCCGGCCGCAGGGTGGCCAGGATCTGTTCGAGGGGACGGTCCAGCAGCAGAATACTGCCCCAGGAGCGCAGAATCTTCCGGTTCTGCTCCTTCATGGGCGTGCCGCCCCCCAGGGAGATGAGCCCCGGCCGGACCCGCGTCAGCGCCTCCAGCGCGCCGGTTTCCGCCCGGCGGAACCCCTCCTCGCCGTATTGGGCGAAGATTTCGGAGACGGAGATCCCCGCCCGGTCCTCGATCCACTGATCCAGGTCCGTGAAGGGGAGCCCCAGATCCCGCGCGGCGCGCCGTCCCAGCGTGGACTTTCCGCTTCCGGGCATTCCGATCAGATAGATTTGACGATCCAGCATCCGGAGTCTCCTTTCGGTCAGATCAGGCGGCGCGGGGCAACGGGGAAGGCCGGGGACGGGGGCGTCAGCCCTTCTTCTGCAGGGTGGCCATGACCTTCTTCTCGTCGTAGGCGCCGAGAATCACCGCGCCCAGCACGCAGAAGACCACCGCGCAGATGGCCACGATCCGCAGCCCGACGGGGGAGGCGGTCAGGTCATTGCTGGTCAGGTCCTGCTCCGTGCCCAGCACGGCCAGGGAGGTGAAGATCAGCATGGCCAGGGACTGGCCGCACTTCATGGCGAAGGTCCGGGCGGCGAAGAACATGCCCTCCCGCTTTTCCCCGGTCACCAGGGCGTCCTCCTCGGCCACGTCCGCCACGATGGCCTGGGGAATGATGCCCAGCAGCGCCATCGGGAAGGCGGAGATCAGCACGATCAGGACCCCGGGCAGCATGCCGGTGAGGAAGGGCACCACGCCGATCAGCGCGGTGATCGCGTAGGCCGCGGCCAGCCCCAGGAAGCCCAGGATGACCAGCTTTTTCTTGCCGTGCTTCTGCACCAGCTTCGACACGAAGGGATAGAAGCAGGCGGACAGCACCGTCATGGCGCCGAGGAACACGGTGGTGTAGAACTCATCCAGCTGCATGGAAACCTTCACGAAGAAGGGAAGCCCGGTCTGGAACAGGGTCAGCCCGATCCAGTACGCGATGTCCGACGCGGCGAAGCGGCGGAAATCCCGGTTCCGGAAGGTCTGGGCCAGGCTCTTCATGGCGTTGCTCTCGCTGGGCTTCGCTTCCACGAAGTCGGTCTCCTTCAGCCGGAGCACCGGCACCAGCATGCAGATCAGCGCGATCACCGCCAGCACGATGAACCAGATGCGGTAGCTCCAGGCGTAGCTGACAAAGGACCGGAGCGGCGCCGCGAACATGAAGGGCAGATAGGCGATCAGGGTGCCGAAGAAGAAGGTCAGGGAGATGGCGGTGGAGATGTACATCCGGTCTTCCTGCGTCTTTCCGAACTCCGAGATCAGCGCGTTGTAGGGCGTGCAGTACATGGTCATGAACAGGTAGAACAGGATCAGGAAGACCAGCACCCAGGCGATGTTGATGCCGCTGATCCGCTCCACCGGCGCGCAGAACACCAGCACCGTCATGACCGCGAAGGGAACGGCGGCCTTCTTCATGAAGGGGATCCGGCGGCCCTTCGGGTTCCGGCTCCGGTCGGACAGGGAGGCGATCCAGGGATCCGTCACCGCGTCAAAGATCCGGCAGACGAAGGTGATCAGCCCCAGCACCGTCAGCACCCCAAAGATCACCAGCCCCGTGGGCACATAGAATTTCGCGCCCGCGTCCACGGATTCCCGGGTGGGCAGGTAGAAGGTGACCAGCCAGGTGGTCACGATGCCGCTGAGGATGGACCACCCCAGCTGTCCGATGGCAAAAATCCACATTTCCTTCTTGGTCAGTCGTCTGGTACTCATGCCGACACTCTCTTTCTTCGCCCCGGGGGCGTTTCGGTTTCTCAGTTTTTACAGTATACCCTTTTCCCCGGGCAAAAACAAGGGGCAACGGAAATCCGGCCCCGCTTCCGGGCTCCGGCGCCAGGGGCCGGGCGGCGGACCCGGGGCAACCAAAAACCCCGGCCGCGAAGGCGGCCGGGGAAGGAATCTGCCGGGGTTGATTATTCGTAGCTCACGGAGCGGTTGTCGCTCTCATAGTCCATGACGATGATCAGGGTGCGGCCGCGCTGCAGCTTGATTTCCTCGCCCTCCTCGTCATAGAACACGGTGCGGGAGGTCATGTCCTTCCGCTGCCAGACGCCGGACATGTGCTTGCCGTTCATGAAGTAGTCCGCGTTGCCCTCGCCCAGCACGGTGGGGACGGGAGCGTCCACCCGGGCCCACTCCATCTTCGTGAACTGCACGATGATGTTGTTGAAGGTCACAGGCGTCTCGGGATTGAAGCCGAAGCGCCGCTGGGAGGCGTACAGGGTTTCCTTGCCCTTGGAGTTGGCGTTGAGCATGTAGCGCTCGTAGCACTCGTCGTCCTCGTTCCACTCCAGGATGCTGTTGTACATCCGGTTGCCGCCGACGCCCCAGTTGACGTAGATGTCTTCCGCGTCGTCGCCGTCCAGCTCGTCATCCGTGAAGAGCCAGGTGTGGTTCGCGGGCTCGAAGGAGGCGGGGATCAGCGTGCTCATGGCCGCTACGTTGGCGGAGATGTGATGGGGCTTCACCACGTCGTGCAGCTCGTTGTAGTCCTCATAGTACTGCTTCCAGGGGTTGGAATCCATCTCGGCCACCGTGCCGGGGAAGAGGATGCCCTTCTCCACGGCGCCCAGGGCCTTGAACTCGGCGTTGACGTTGGTCGCGGTGTATTCCTGCTGGCCGTAGTAGGCGAAGCAGCAGTCCCACTCCTCGCGCAGCCAGGCATGGAACAGACGGGCGGAACGGCAGGGGCCGACCGCGGAGGGGATGACATCGGAGAAGAGGAAGGTCAGACGGGTGACGCCGTCCCGATACAGGGGGGCTTCATAGATCACGTCCGCGTATTCCACGCCCCAGGGAGCCCGGTACCCGGTCACCTTGCCGTCGCTGTTGTATCCGATGCCGCCGTCGGAGTTGTCAATCTGCACCAGCACGGGCAGGTACCGGCCGGTCTTCGCCTGACCGGTGAAGCCGTTCTGCCAGTACTGCGCGGCGACATCGTCCAGATTGCGCCCCGTCACGGGGGAGACGCCGTCGATCGGATCGTTGGGATCGGCCTCTTCAATCGAGATGTGACGATCCTCGCCGCCGTTCAGCGTGGTTTCCGCCAGGGCGGCGGAGCTCATCAGCAGCATCAGGCACAGCAGGATGCTCAGGAACTTTTTCATGTGCGCTTCCTCCATATTTCATTTCTGTGGGAATAAACCGAAAAAGATTTTACGATTTTTTTACGTTTTTGTCAACAATTTTTTCGCCTTCCGCGGGCTCCGGCCGGCGCGGGGGCGCCCCGGACCCCGGCCGGGGGGCCGCGCCGCGGCTGCCCCGGCGAATCAGCCGTAGCTGGCCTCGCAGAGCCCGGTGTTCATCTCGAAGGTGCCGGCCCAGTAGATGTCGCCGGCGATGTACTCCACCTGCTCCCCCTCGAAGAAGAAGCAGACCCGCCGGGCGCCGGTGTTTTCGCAGAGGGTGTTCACGATGCTGTAGCACAGCAGGGTTTCCCCCTCCCGGCCCCAGCTCTGGATCTCCGCCCGGAAGGTTTCGCTCAGGTTCACCAGCAGGGTATCCCCCTCCAGGGCGATGCCCAGGATATCCTCTTCCCCCACCAGCTCCGGCAGGGCGGGCTCCATGCCGTCCGCCAGCTCCCGGGCGCCGGGCCCGTCGATCAGGGCGGCCAGCTGCTCCCGGGGGCTGTCCGCCAGCTCCCGGTCCACGCTCTTCTCCGTCGGGGCCAGCAGGCCGTTTCGGGCCAGGAACACCGTGGTCCGGCCCATCAGGAA
This sequence comes from uncultured Eubacteriales bacterium, assembly GCA_900316415.1. Taxonomy (GTDB): domain Bacteria; phylum Bacillota; class Clostridia; order Christensenellales; family Aristaeellaceae; genus Aristaeella. The sequence goes on along the minus strand of ONCV01000005.1, from coordinate 60,188 downwards.
GGATTCGAACCGATCCCGGCGGAACAGCCCGCCCAGCACGGAAACCTCCTCAAACTTTTCGCTGGTCACCACGGTCAGCGGCGCGTCGCCCAGCCGGATCGCCACCCCCGCCACGCCGGGGATGAAGGTGGTCAGGCTGTAGCACAGCGCGGCGGCCAGGCAGGCCGTGTCCACGCCCATCTCCTCCCATTCCTTCTCCGCGCCTTCCCGGAAGCTGAGGGTGATCATCCGCCCGCCGTCCGTCAGGTCGTTGGCGAGGGGTTCGTAGGCCAGCTGCTCCATCAGGTCCGGCATCTCCGGCACGCCCGTCAGATACACGGCGCCGTGGCTCAGGTTCTCGAGAATCGTGACGGCCAGCTGCTGGGGGGTCTGGCCGGGGAAGGTCAGGGTCCGGTTTTCGCAGGTGATGCCCTGGCCGTTCTCCAGCGGATAATACAGGGTGACATAGGAGGTCAGGGGAGTGCTTTCCGCCCCCGCGCCCACCGGCGGGCGCTTCGCCTCCATCTGCTCCCACAGCACGGGCAGGTTTTCCCCCGGGTGGGCGATGAGGCTGCCCATGGGCAGGCTGCCGGTGGTATCCAGGCTGACGCTGCGCCCGGCGACCAGGACGTTGACGCAGCGCACGCTCTCCACCTCGCACAGGGTGGAGGCCAGGGCGAGGCACAGGGTATAGAAGGCCCGGTAGCTCAGCCCCACGGCGGAGGAGCCCAGGTTCACCGTGGCCACCCCCGCGCTGAATTCCACCGGGCTTTCCCCGGCCAGGGTCAGCTCCGCGCCGTCCCCCAGGGCGTCGACCTCGCTGTTTCCGGGATAGCTCAGCAGCTCCCGGGCGATGGCCTCCAGCTGCTCGGTCCGCAGCAGCCCGGGGGTGGAGGGCACGTGCTGGGCCACCAGGTTCATGCCGTTCCGGGCGGGCAGGTACAGGGTCCACAGGCCCTCCTCCCCGCTGATCCAGTCCCCGTCCGGGGCCTCCCATCCCGGCGCGGGGGGCGGCAGGGTCGGCAGGGCCTCGTCGGATTCCTCCAGCGGGTTGGAGGCGCAGCCGGTCAGCCCGGCCAGCATCAGGCTCAGGGCCAGCATCCCGCTCAGAAGCTTTTTTCCGTTCATGCCGCCGCCCCCTTTCCGTTCTTCGGCAGCCGGACGATGAAGCAGCTGCCCTTCCCCGGCTCGCTTTCCACCGAGATGGTGCCCCCGTGCAGGGTCACCATCTGGCGCACGATGCTCAGCCCCAGGCCGGTGCCGCCGGTTTCCCGGCTCCGGGCCTTATCCACCCGGTAGAACCGGTCGAAGATGTGCTCCTGGTCCTCCCGGGGAATGCCCACGCCGTTGTCCCGGACCCGCCAGACCGCCTCGTCCCCCTCCTCCTCGAGGGAGACCTGGATCCGGCCCCCGTCCTGGGTGTATTTCATGGCGTTGTCGATCAGATTGTACAGCACCTGGTTCAGCTTCGTCGGATCCCCCTTCATGGGCAGGGAGGGCACCGTGCGGCTCTCCAGCCGCTGGCCGCGCTTCTCCGCCGCGGGGGTCAGCAGGCGCACCGTGCTCTCGGTGATCTCCGTCAGGTCGATGTCCTCGGCCTTCAGCCCGTCCCGCTGGTTGTCCATCCGGGTCAGGGTCAGCAGATCCGTGATGATCCCCGTCAGCCGGTCGATTTCGTGATTCATGTCCTCCATGAACTCCTGCCGGACCTCCGAAGGCATGTCCGGCTGATAGATCATGGTTTCCAGCAGGATCTTCATCGTCGCCAGGGGCGTTTTCAGCTCGTGGCTGGCGTTGGAAACGAACTGGTTCCGGGACTGGTCCAGATGCTCCAGCTGGGCGGCCATGGTGTTGTAGTTTTCCGCCAGCTGGCGCAGCTCGCCGCTGCCGCGCTCCGGCACGCGGACGCTCAGGTCGCCCTTTCCCATCTTCCGCATGGAGCGGCTCAGGTTGACGATGGGCTTCGTCAGCACCCGGCTCAGCACCAGCGCCAGGGCGAAGGCCGCCACCGCGATGACGATGAACACGCCGTTGAGCTGGTTCCGGACCGCGGCCAGGGAATCCATCATGCCCTGGATCCGGCTCACGTACAGCAGCGCGCCGATCCGGCCCCGGGAGCCCAGCAGCTCGTGCACCCCGTAGGCCACGTATTCCGCCTCGGGCTCGCCGGTCATGGCGGCCACGGTCTCCCGCCCGGGCTGATGCATCCCGTAGGCGCTGATCTCGCCCAGGGCCAGCACCCGCAGCACCTCCGGCAGCTGCAGGCGGCGCCCGCAGAGGGCGTTGAAGCTGTCGAACTGCACCTTGCCGTCCGTGTCCAGCAGCATCAGCCGCCCGTCCAGCCCCTCGGCGGAATCCCGCAGGCGGTTGTTCAGCGCCGCGGAATCCGCGTTCTGCATCAGGGGGCCGAAGACGGCGGAGAGGCTTTCCGCGGCCTGGGTGTCCTCCCGGGTCCGCTGCTCCGTCAGGTAGTTTCCCACCAGGCCGTTCAGGTTGGTGGCCGCCACCAGGAAGGAAACTCCCACCACGACAAAAAAGGCCAGCAGGATTTTCACCCTGATGCTGGCCCAGAAGGGAACTTTCTCAGTCCTGATCCGTGAAATAGTAACCAACCCCCCACTTGGTGAAGATGAACTCCGGCTTGGTCGTATCCCGTTCGATCTTCTCCCTCAGGCGTCGGATGTGCACGTCCACCGTCCGGGCATCCCCGGCGTAATCGTACTTCCAGACGGTTTCCAGCATCTGCTCCCGGCTGAACACCGTGCCGCGGTTGGTCACGAACAGCTGCAGCAGGTCGAACTCCTTCGCCGTCAGCTTGATGTCCTTCCCGCCCAGCACGACGCTGCGCTTGATCAGGTTCACGTCCATGTCGTGCACCCGGATCACCCGCTGCTCCTGCTGCTGGGCCCCGGCGGTGACCCGGCGGAGGATCGTCTTGATCCGGGCCTTCACCTCCAGGATGTTGAAGGGTTTGGTCATATAGTCGTCCGCCCCGTATTCCAGGCCGAGAATCTTGTCCATATCCTCGCCCTTGGCGGTGAGCATGATGATCGGGATGTCGCTGGTTTCCCGGATCCGCTGACAGACCTCGATCCCGTCCTTCTTGGGCAGCATGACGTCCAGCAGGATCAGGTCATACGCGCTGTCCTCGAATTTCTTCAGCGCCTCTTCCCCGTCCGTCGCGCTGTCCGTTTCGTATCCTTCCTGCTCCAGGGTATACTTCAGGCCCTTCAGGATCAAAGGCTCATCGTCCACCAGCAGAATGCGCTTTGCCACACAGAACACCCTTTCGTAACCAATTCTTCTTGAATTTTAGACTATTTTGTTCAAAATTGCAAGCTTTTTGTTACAATTTCGGGCAAGAAAAATGCCCCCGCGGGGCGGGGGCAGGAAATTCCTTCCGGGAATCAGGGATGGACGGCGGGGGCCGCTTCGGCTTCCGCGCCTTCGGCGGCGGCCTTCTTCTCCGCGTACTCGGCTTCGTTCCGCTCCAGCAGCGTATGCACGTTCGCGAAATAATCCGCCAGCTTGGAGCTGTTGGGCCAGTACCGGATGGGCATGGCGCCGTCGGTGTTCAGGGGCGTCCGGTAGGTCACCCGGTTGCAGACGAACAGCAGCGCGGTGTCCTGCCCGTTCAGGTCCTTCTCCTTCGAGATGGCCTGGCCGAACTTCATTTCGCTGGTCGGGTTCTCGAGGAACTCGGTGGTGATCTGCTCCAGGCCGGTGAACCAGGTCACCAGCTCCTGCTGGGGCTTGATCTGGTAGGTGACGTGCTTCAGATAGGAATAATCCACGGTCACGTCGTCCCCGGCCACGGTCACGTACACCTTGCCGAGATAGTACATATTGGAAGCGACCAGATCAAAGGTCTGGGTGCCGTCATGGCTCAGATCCACCGGCAGCACGTTGTACCACTTGTCGGTCAGGTCCGGATACTCGTCCCGCAGCCGGATGCCGGGCACGCAGGCGGTGTTGTTGGTGTACCAGATGGCTTCGGGCTGCTTCGCCTTCTGGCGCTTCTTCAGCAGCTCCTTCACCTTTTCGATCAGGGAGGAAACATCCGGCGCGCTGACCTCGTTGCCGTTCCTATCCATCCATTTGCCGGTATCGGCGCTGTAGTACAGGTTCCCGTCGCTGGTGGACGCGTACAGCAGCTTGCCGTCGGGATCCAGCGACACGGAGCCCCCCTTGTTGCTGCTGTAGGTGACGCTCTCCAGCGCGCCGTTCCTGTCGTAATTGTACCAGGAGAGGTCGCCGGTGGACGGATCCTCGTTCATCTCCGTGGTGCCCGTCAGATTCCCCTGGGCGTCGTAGGTCTTGATGATCTCGCTCCGGTCGTCCTTCACCTCGTAGGTGGTCTTCCCGACCAGGTTGCCGTTCTGGTCATATTCCAGACTGGTCGCGGTGCCGGTGGCCGGATCGACGGTGCTCTCCGTGGTGGAAAAGACATTTCCGTTTTCATCGGCAGTCCGGGTCACCGATTTCTGGTCGTTCACCTTCTCGGTGGTCTGGGTCACGAGCAGGTTCCCGCTCCCGTCGTAGAAGTAGTACACCGTTTTGGCGGCGTCGCTGCTGGCGGGATCCGCGGGATTCGTCAGCCCGTATTTTTCCGTGTCGACCCGGCCGTCCTCGTCGAGAATCCGGACGCCGATCTGATTCCCCTCCGCGTCGTTAATGGGCTCCGAAGAGGGAGCCGCGAAGGCGCCCACCGCCAGGCACATCAGCGCCAGCGTCAGGGCAATGATTTTCTTCCTCATGGGACAGTTCCATCCTTTCCGGTTATTGCGCGCTTCCGCGCGGGTGTATGGATTTTCCTCCGCCCGGCGCGGCGCGCCGGATCGGTTCTTTTCCCTATTGTACCCGCATTTTGCCCCCCGCGCAAGACGCTGCGGCCGTCCCGGGGCCGGTTTCGGATTAAAAAACTGTTACAGAATCCGGAATTCTCCGCCCGGTCTTCGGAAAAGCCCGCCTCCCGCCGCAGCCGGTCCAGGAATTCCTCCCCGTCCAGATCCACCAGCGTCCGGAACCAGCGGGAGCGGAAAAACCGCTCCGTCTCCCGCAGCAGGCGGGAGGCGTCCGGATCGTCCCGCCGGAAGCGCAGGATGTCCGCCGCGCGCCGCCAGTCCTCCGCCGCCTGCCCGACGATGGCCAGGGCCAGGGCCTCCGCCGGCTCCAGCCCCTCCCGCAGCTCCTGCTCCGCGTTTTCCCCCCTCATCGGTGCGGAAAATAGCCCGTCATGGGCTTCTCCTCCCGGAGCATCCGGTCCACCTCCAGCAGGCCCCACCGGATCAGGCGCTGGACATGGCGGCGGGAATACCCGGCCCGGTCCGCCGTCTGCTGCAGGGAATACCCGCACAGAAACCGGTCGTCCAGGATCAGGGCGATCTCCTGATTCTCCATCCGGGAGAGCACCTCCCAGATCTCGTTTTTCAGATTGACCAGGTGATCCACGTCCCGATCCGTCTCCCGCTCCAGATCCCGCAGCCGCCCGACCGCGGAAAGGGCGTCCGGATCCCCGGGCGGGGAGGAGGGAAGGCGGTGAACCCGGGTGGCCAGGGAGCGCAGGCGCTCCTGAAAGCGCAGCTTCTGCTCGATCCGCCGGTCCAGCCGCGCCACCCGGCCCAGATACTCCCGGGCCCGGCGGAGGGCGGCGTCCTCCTCCGGGGAGGAAGCGGGGGAATCGGCGGGATCGGAGAAAGCGGGGGAATCAGAAGCATCAGAGAAATCAGAGACATCAGGGAAATCGGAGGATCCGGAGGAAAACTCCGCAAAACGGACAGCTTCGTTCATTTTTTGCTCCTTTCACAAAAGCACAAAATTTTTGTGCTTACGAGGGCATTATAGCCATCGCGGGGAGCGAATGTCAAGAGGGAAAATTTCGTGCCGGGAGGTCTTCCCGGCCGGAGCCCGCCGCGCCGTGGCCCTGCGGCTGCGGCGGCTGCCGGCAACGGCACCCGGAGACGGAAACCCGGGAGCGGGCCCCGGCGGGCCGGAGCGGAATCCCCGGGGAAAGGAAGCACAAAAACCGAAAGAATACAAAATTGCCCCTTGTGCGGGGCGGAAAAAGGGAGTAGAATAGCCGCGAAAATCACTTTAGCGCTTTTATACATAAAAGCTTAAAAGCTTAAAAGCGCGAAAGAAAAGAGGACGGACGACGATGTTGATCAAGGTACTGCTGCTGGGGATTTTCTTTGGCGTGATGATCGCCATCGGCTTTCTTTCCAGGAAGAATGCCACGGACGTGAACGGCTTCGTCCTGGGCGGGCGCAGCGTGGGCCCCTGGCTGACGGCCTTCGCCTACGGAACCAGCTATTTCTCCGCCGTCATCTTTGTGGGCTATGCCGGCCAGTTCGGCTGGAAGTTCGGCATCTCCTCCACCTGGGTGGGCATCGGGAACGCGCTGCTGGGCTCCCTGCTGGCCTGGGTGGTGCTGGGGCGGCGCACCCGCATCATGACCCAGCATCTGCACAGCGCCACCATGCCGGATTTCTTCGCCCGGCGCTTCGGATCGGAATCCCTGAAGATCGCGGCCTCGGTGGTCATCTTCATCTTCCTGATTCCCTACACCGCCTCCCTGTACAACGGCCTGAGCCGGCTGTTTGAGATGGCCTTTGGCATTCCCTATTTCTGGTGCGTGCTGGTGATGTCCGTGCTGACGGCGGTCTACGTCATCGTCGGCGGATACATGGCCACCGCCATCAACGATTTCATCCAGGGGCTGATCATGATCGTGGGCATCGTGGCGGTGATCGCCGCGGTGCTGGGGAAGAACGGCGGCTTCCTGGGCTCCCTGAACGGGCTGGCGTCCATCCGGGATGACCGGGTGTCCGCGGTGCCGGGGGTGTTCAATTCCTTCTTCGGCCCGGATCCCCTGAGCCTGCTGGGCGTGGTGCTCCTGACCTCCCTGGGAACCTGGGGCCTGCCCCAGATGGTGGGCAAGTTCTACGCCATCAAGAGCGAGGGCGATATCCACAAGGGAACGATCATCTCCACGGCCTTCGCCGTCATCGTGGCGGGGGGCTGCTATTTCCTGGGCGGCTTCGGAAGGCTGTTCTCCGACGTGGTGGGCGTGGCCGAAAACGGAAACCCCGTGGGCGGCTTTGACGCGGTGATCCCGGCGATGCTCTCCGGCCTGCCGGATCTGCTGATCGCGGTGGTGATCATCCTGGTGCTCTCCGCCTCCATGAGCACCCTCAGCTCCCTGGTGCTGACCTCCTCCTCCACCGTGACCCTGGATCTGCTGAAGGGGCATGTGATCCGGGAGATGGATGAGAAGAAGCAGCTTGGGATCATGCGGGCCCTGATCGTGGTGTTCATCGCGATTTCCGCGGTCATCGCCATCGTGCAGGTCTCCTCCCCCGTGGCCTTCATCGCCCAGGCTATGGGCGTCAGCTGGGGCGCCATGGCCGGCGCGTTCCTGGCTCCCTTCCTCTACGGGCTGTACTGGAAGCGGACCAGCAGGATCGCCTGCTGGATCAACATCCTGTTCTCCTGCGCGTTCATGACCGTGGACATGCTGAGCAACCTGGGCGTGCTGCATGTGAACCTGGGCCTCCTCCAGAGCCCCATCAACGCCGGCGCCTTCTGCATGCTGCTGGGCCTGGTGCTGGTGCCGCTGCTGTCCCTGATCACCCCGAAGCCCGACCGGGCCATCGTGGAGAACGCCTTCTCCTGCTATGAAAAGAAGGTGCTGGTCCGCCAGACCAGCGCGCTGGAGGACGAATAATTCCCCCCGGATGGAATTTATGGTTGCTTTTTTCCGAAAAACGGATATAATATGGGGTACCGACGGCGAGAGCCGCTCAAATAAACAAAAAAGGAGTCTTTGACATGAAAAAGATTGTTTCTCTTCTTCTTGCGCTGGCAATGGTGCTGAGCGTGTGCTCCTTCGCGTCCGCGGAATCCGTGGAAGACGTGATTGCCCAGGCGCAGACCATGACCCTGGAAGAGCTCTTCCAGAAGGCCATTGAGGAATCCAACGGAAAGCGGTTCGACGCGGTGGGCAACTCCAGCCGCGGCAAGACCGTGCTGCCCCTGTTCGTGGAAGCGCTGCAGAAGATTGACCCCTCCTACACGCTGGACTACGAGGGCGGCTGGCAGCAGCCCAAGGAGAACAAGATCTTCGATCAGCTGACCGAGGATGTGAACGGCTCCAACCACGTGATGAGCATGACCCTGATCCAGGACGGCAACCAGATCCAGAGCAAGATGCTGGACACCGGCCTGCTGCTGAACTTCGTGCCCAAGGACTGGACCGAGGCGGAAGGCGTCGCGAAGGAAGGCAATGAGACCCCCCTGGCGCTGCAGACCCTGAACAAGGTCTTCATGTTCAACAACCTGGGTGACAAGACCTACAAGAACATGTGGGACTTCGTCCGCGAGGGCGAGCATCCCCTGTTTATGGGCGTCAACTCCGAGCTGGTGGGCAAGAACTTCCTGTACATGATGACCAACGACAAGTATGCCACCATCGCCAAGGAAGCCTATGAAGCCTGGGACGGCAAGAACGAGGCGGATGACGAGCTGATCGAGAGCATGAAGGCCGATGCCGAGGAGCTGGGCCTGACGGGCGAGAACGTGCAGTACGGCCTGGCCTGGGTGTATCTGTGGTGCGCGGCCTACAACGAGGAGACCGATGACGGCCCCATCTGCAACACCCTGGTGACCACCTCCGCCAAGGATCAGTCCGGTCTGCTGGTGTATTCCAAGCTGCGCTCCGTCGAGGAGACCGCGGAAGCGTCCGTGAACAACATCACCGTGGCGGCCTATCAGGATGACTACACCGGCATCGGCGGCTATGCCTACAAGCATTATCTGATGCTGACCAAGACCAGCCCCCTGCCCTGGACCTCCTGCGCGCTGATCGCCTTCATGACCACGACCCAGGAAGGCTTCGCGGCCTGGGGCAAGGACATGGGCGGCTATGCTCCCGTGCCCGCCTGCATGCAGGATCACAGCAAGGACGGCGGCGACGAGTTCCCGGCCAAGAATGACCGCGGCTACGACTGGTGGCTGAACGAGGGCAAGCTGGTTGTGGAAGATCCGGCGTACTGCGCGTCCGTGTCCGGCACCATGAGCGACTGGATCGACGGCATCGTGGCCAACAAGTAATTCGGAATCAAAGTCTCCGGGAAGGGGTTTCCCCTTCCCGGAAAACCGGAACAAGTTTCACAGGAAATCAGGCTGGATGCGGGCGGCGCGTCGGGGAGACACCGGCATGCCGCCCGTTTATTTAAAGGAGGGATGGAAAGATGACCACCGCGGCGGTGAACCGGGCGGGCAATTTCCGCAGAACCTGGAACCGGTTCCGCACCTATATTACCAAGCCGCAGAACGCGATTCTGCTGGTCCTGGGCATCATCCTGACGATCACGACGATCTATCCGATGATCACCATTGTCCGGGATACGGTCCGGCTGCATCCCGGCAGCATCGATACCCAGGAAAAGGCCCTGGGGAGTCAGGTGGAGACCCTGGGAACGACCCTGACCACCTATAACTGGAAAAACCTGTTCACGGAAACCATCACCACCCGGGTGGGCCGGGAGCGGGTGACCCAGAGCGTGGCGTCCATCTATCTGTGGACCCCGCTGCTGAACTCCGTGCTGATCAGCATCTTTGCCTGCTTCGGCGCGATTCTCTACGGCGGCGTCTTCGCCTATCTGGTCACCCGGACGAACCTGAAATTCAAGAAATACCTGAGCTCCATCTTCATCTTCCCCTACATCATGCCCCAGTGGACCCTGGCGGTCATGTGGCAGAACCTGTTCAACTCCAACGCGGTCACCGGCGGAAATGACGGCCTGTTCGTGGCGCTGTTCGGGGCGTACATGCCGAAGTGGTGGTGCGAGGGCCTGTTCCCGGTTTCCGTGGTGCTGGCCATTCACTACGCGCCCTTCGCCTATATCCTGATCGGCGGCATCTTCCGGAACATGGACGCGAACCTGGAGGAGGCGGCCACGATCCTGAACACCCCCCGGTGGAAGACCTTCCTGCGGGTGACGCTGCCCCTGGTGAAGCCGGCCATCCTCAGCACCGTGCTGCTGGTGTTCTCCAGCGCCATGGGCTCCTACCCGATTCCGCATTACCTGAAGCTGAGCACCCTGAGCACCCAGTACGTGGGCATGAGCTCGAACCGGGCCGGCCAGGCCAGCATCCTGGCGGTCATCATGATGCTCTTCGGCTTCCTGATCCTGATCGTCAACCAGCGGACCACCTCCGGGCGGAAGAACTTCACCACCGTCACCGGCAAGTCCGGCCAGAGCAGCGTGGTGAACCTCGGCGCGGCGAAATACCTGGTCTCCGTGCTGTTCGTGCTGCTGACCCTGTTCACGGGCATCCTGCCCATCGTGCTGTTCGCCGTGGAAACCTTCCTGCCGAACCCCGGGGATTATTCCTTCATCCGCTACGGCATCGCCGGGCATACCACCACCAAGTGGTGGCTGACCTCGGAGAACGTGACGGAGAACGGCATGTACGGCCAGAAGGGCATCCTGTACAACGCGGACATCTGGAACGCCTTCGCCGGCACCTTCTTCGTGGCCATCTGCTGCGCCCTGGCGGCGGGCACCATCGGCACCCTGATCGGCTACTGCGTCAGCAAGAACCGGCGCAGCAAATGGGCGGCCTATGTGAACAACATGGCCTTCCTGCCCTATCTGATGCCCTCCCTGGCGGTGGGCGTCGCCTTCTTCATCTTCGGCTCCGGCGCGGGCATCTACAACACCTTCCTGCTGCTGATCCTGGCGGGCACGGTGAAGTACATTCCCTTCGCCAGCCGCAGCGCGCTGAACTCGATGATGCAATTGTCCGGCGAGATCGAGGAGGCCGCCATCATTCAGGACATCCCCTGGTGGAAGCGGATGACGCGGATCATCATTCCGATCCAGAAGACCTCCATCATCAGCGGCTTCCTGCTTCCCTTCATGACCTGCCTGCGCGAGCTGACGCTGTTCATGCTGCTGTGCGGCCAGGGCAAGATCATCACCACCATGCTGGGATATTTTGACGAGATGGGCCTGTACGCCTTCTCCAGCGGCATCAACCTGATTCTGATTATTCTGATTCTGATCTTCAATACGCTGGTCAACAAGCTGACCGGCGCGAGCATTGACTCCGGCATCGGCGGAGATTCGTAAGGAAGGCGGGATGAAAAATGGCAAGAATTGAACTTTCCCATGTGACCAAGCGCTGGGGCGGCTTCTACGCGGTGGACGACCTGGATCTGATCATTGAGGACAACGCGTTTGTCACCCTGCTGGGCCCCTCGGGCTGCGGCAAGACCACGACCCTGCGGATGATCGCGGGGCTGGAAACGCCCACCACCGGAAAAATCACCATCGACGGCGTCACGGTGTTCGACAGCGACGCGGGGATCAACATTCCCGCCAACAAGCGCCGGGTGGGCTTCCTGTTCCAGAACTACGCCCTCTGGCCGAACATGACGGTCTATCAGAACATCTCCTTCGGCCTGAGCAATATCCGGGAGTCCGGCCTCTCCGTGAATGAAAACGGCGAGATCGTCCGGAATCCGGACGCGAAGGACGCCCCCCGGAAGCTGACGAAGGAGGAAATCGACCGGATCGTGAAGCGGGTCAGCGCCATCGTGAAGATCCAGCCCTTCATGGACCGGTATCCCGGCGAGCTGTCCGGCGGCCAGCAGCAGCGCGTGGCCATCGCCCGGACCCTGGCTCCCGGACCCCGGGTGCTGTTCATGGATGAGCCCCTGTCGAACCTGGACGCGAAGCTGCGCCTGGAGATGCGCTCCGAGCTGCAGCGGCTGCACCTGTCCACGGGGAGCACCTTCGTGTACGTGACCCATGACCAGATGGAGGCCATGACCCTGGCCACCCGGATCTGCCTGATCTCCAACGGCGTGCTGCAGCAGTACGACGAGCCCCTGACGGTCTACAACCGGCCGAACAACACCTTCGTGGCGGACTTCGTCGGCAACCCGGCCATCAACTTCATGAACGCCCGGGGACAGCAGAACCCGGACGGCAGCTTCTCCCTGAAGCTGCTGGATCAGTATGAGGCGAGCTATACCCCCGCCGAGCCCGTGGAGCTGGGCGCGTGGTACGCCGACGCGGAGAAGGAGATCCAGGCCTTCGCGGCCAAGGTGCGCCCGGCGGAGAAGGCCAACAGGGATGAGCCCTTCCGCTATCCCGTGGCCACGGTGACCGATGCCCCGGAGGAAAAGCGGCCCATGGACCGGCAGGATTTCGTTCTGGGCGTGCGGCCGGAGTTTGTCCGGATCACGGAGGACGGCCCGGTGGAGGGCGAGATCTTCTCCGCCATGCCCACCGGCATGGAGACCACGGTCCGGGTGAAGGTGGGCAATTTCCTGCTGACCGGCGTGGTCTTCGGCGGCATCACCTACCGAATCGGCCAGAAGGTGCGCCTGACCTTCGCCGGCGAGGGCACCACCCTGTTCTCCCGGGTCAACGGCCGCCTGATCTCCTGCGGTACCCTGAAGGTAAAGTGACAGAGACGCTCCGCCGGGGGATTCCGTCCCGGGGGACGGCGAAGGGGTTTGGGTTGACTCAAAACACAAATCCACCTATAATCAATATCGCCCGGCCCGCATCCGCGGGCCGGGCGATCAAGTTCCGGAGGAAGAATTCGCATGAAGAAGCCGACGATGCGCGATATCGGAAAGGCGGTGGGCGTCAGCGCGGTCACGGTCTCCAAGGCCCTGGCCGGCAAGCCGGGCATGAGCGACGCCGTCCGCCAGCGGATCGAGCGGGCCGCCGCGGAAATGGGCTACGTCTACCCGGGCATGGACCGGGCGGCCTCCACGCACCTGGACATCGGGATCCTGATTCCCGAGGCGTTTTTCGAGGCGAATTCCTTTTATGCCAGCCTGTACAAGCGGCTGGTGCAGCGGCTGACGGAGGCGGGGCATTTCACCCTGCTGGAGCTGGTGGAGCGGACCGAGGAGGAACAGCGGCGGCTGCCGAAGATGCTGGAGAGCCGGAAGGTGAACGGCCTGATCCTGCTGGGCCAGCCCCGGAAGGAATACGACCGCTTTATTGCCGCCCAGGGGATCCCGGTGGTCTTTCTGGATTTCTATGACGAGCAGGCCAGCGCGGACGCGGTGGTCGGGGACAACAGTTACGGCTGCTACCGGCTGACCTCCCATCTGATCAAGAACGGGCATACCCGGATCGGCTTCGTGGGCAATTACCGGGCGACCAGCTCCATCATGGACCGCTACCTGGGCTATTACCGGGCGCTGCTGGGCCACGGCCTGCCCCTGCGGGAGGACTGGATCCTGATGGACCGGGACGCGGAGAACCATCTGCTGGAGATCGCGCTGCCGGAGGAAATGCCGACGGCCTTCGTCTGCAACTGCGACGTGGTGGCCCGGCGGCTGATCCGCGCGCTGACCGCAAGGGGGCTCCGGGTGCCGGAGGACATCAGCGTCACCGGCTTTGACGATTTCGAGACGGAGGTCTCCGCGGGGCCGGGGATCAGCACCTTCCGGGTGGATCAGGACGCCATGGCGGAAACGGCCGTGCGGACGCTGCTGAACCAGAGCGCCGGGGGCCGGCGGAGCCACGGCCGGACGGTGATCAGCGGGCAGCCGGTGTACCGGGAGTCGGAGAAGCCCCTGGAAAACAGCAAGGGAGAAAACGCATGATTCATCAATACAGGATGGACGGGCTGAACATCGTGCTGGACGTGTGCTCCGGCGGGGTGCACCTGGTGGACGAGATCGCCTATGACATGATCGGGATGTATGAAAGCACCCCCCGGGAGGAGGTCCTGTCCGCGATGGCCGCGAAGTACGGGGACCGGGAGGATGTCACGCCCGCGGATCTGGCGGCCTGCTGGGACGAGATCACCGCCCTGAAGGACGCCGGGCAGCTCTTTTCGGAGGACCGGTTCGAGCCGATGGCGGGGGATCTGAAGCGGAAGACCGCCGGGGTGGTGAAGGCCCTGTGCCTGCACGTGGCGCACACCTGCAACCTGAACTGTTCCTACTGCTTCGCCAGCCAGGGGAAGTATCACGGGGACCGGGCGATCATGTCCTTCGAGGTGGGCAGGCAGGCCCTGGATTTCCTGATCGCGCATTCCGGATCCCGGCGGAACCTGGAGGTGGATTTCTTCGGCGGCGAGCCGCTGATGAACTTCGGCGTGGTGAAGGACCTGGTGGCCTACGCCCGCCGCGTGGAGAAGGAGCACGGGAAGAACTTCCGCTTCACCCTGACCACCAACGGCATGCTGATCGACGACGAGGTGATCGACTTCGCCAACCGGGAATGCGCCAACGTGGTGCTGAGCCTGGACGGGCGGAAGGAGATCCACGACCGCTTCCGGGTGGATTACGCGGGAAACGGCTCCTGGGACCGGATCGTGCCGAAATTCGGGAAGCTGGTGGAGGCCCGGGGCGGGAAGAACTATTACATGCGGGGCACCTTTACCCACGCGAACCCCGATTTCCTGAAGGATATCCAGGTGATGCTGGATCTGGGCTTCAACGAACTGAGCATGGAGCCGGTGGTCTGCGCGGAGGGGGATCCCGCCGCCCTGACGGCGGAGGATCTGCCCATCGTGATGCGGCAGTATGAGGACCTGGCGCGGCTGCTGGTGCGGCGGCGCCGGGAGGGCCGGCCCTTCACCTTCTATCATTACATGATCGACCTGTCCGGCGGGCCCTGCGTCTACAAGCGGATCTCCGGCTGCGGCTCCGGCACGGAGTACATGGCCGTGACCCCCTGGGGGGATCTGTATCCCTGCCATCAGTTCGTGGGGGAGGAGAAATTCCGTCTCGGGGATATCTGGAACGGGGTGGATAATCCCGCGGTGCAGGCGGATTTCGCGGCCTGCAATGTCTATGCCCGGGAGGAATGCCGGACCTGCTGGGCCCGGCTGTACTGCTCCGGCGGCTGCGCCGCCAACGCGTACCACGCCACGGGCTCCGTCCGGGGTGTCTACCAGACCGGATGCGAGCTGTTCAAAAAGCGCATGGAGTGCGCCATCTGGGCGGAGGCCATGCGCGGCGCGGAGAAGGAGGAAAAATGAAGCGGATCCGATGCCTGCTGCTGGCGCTTTGCCTGCTGCTGCCGGCCTTCGCCGCCGGGGAGGAGGCGCTGCCGGTCCGGGAGTATGCCTTCAACCACCGGGCCTACCGCTCCTATGATTCCGAGACGCTGAAGTACAAGATGGAAACCTTCCTGATCCACGGCGTCCGGTGCTATCTGACCAAGGTCTGGGTCCGGGATCCCGCCCGGCAGATCCGGAAGGCCACGGCGAAGTGGAAGGAGGATATTCAGAAGCCGAAGGACATGGTGAAGGCCATCCCGGAGACGATGCTGTACATCAACGGCAGCGGCTACTGGAGCCCTGCGTATCCGGACGTGCCGGAGCATTATCCCGGCGAGGTTTCGGATTACTATTACACGCCCTGGGGCTCCCTGACCGTGACGGACGGGGAGGTGTTCCGGAACCTGGAGGAGCTGCCCTATTACGGGCTGACCCTGGAGGCGGACGGGCTGCAGATGTACACCGGCACGCCGACGGCCGAGGTGCTGGCAGCGAACCCCCTGCAGACCTGGAGCTTCCGGGAGGCCAGCCCCATGCAGCGGAACGGCGAAAACCTGCTGCCGGAGGAGTGGAAGTTCGCCCAGACCCGGGCGATCCGGACGGTGATCGCCCGGGCGGACCGGAACAATTATCTGATTCTGACCGTGACCAACGAGGGGGACCGGGGGCTGGATCTGTACGATGTGAACAGCTTCTTTACGAAATGGTTCGATCTGGAATGGGTCTATAACCTGGACGGAGGCCCCTCCTCCGCCCTCTATGCCCGCCGGAAGGGCGCGAGGCGGCTGGTCCGCATCATGGGCGGCAATGCCCGGGATGTGGACATCATGGCGTTTACGGAATAACCCCGCCGGAGAAAGGCCCCGGCACCCGCCGGGATGCCCCTCCCCGATAAACCGGAACCTGCCGCAGAAAGGAACGCGAGCAACGTGGAAAAGCACCTGACCGTCGGCCTGCTGGCGCATGTGGACGCGGGCAAGACCACCCTGTCCGAGGCGATGCTCTATGCCGCGGGCGAGCTGCGCCGGCTGGGGCGGGTGGATCACGGGGACGCGTTTCTGGATACGGACGCCCAGGAGCGGGAGCGGGGGATCACGATCTTTTCCAAGCAGGCGGAGCTGACCTGGAAGGAGCTGCGCCTGACCCTGCTGGACACCCCGGGGCATGTGGATTTCTCCAGCGAGATGGAGCGGACCCTGGGGGTGCTGGACGCGGCGGTGCTGGTGATCAGCGGCGCGGACGGCGTCCAGGGGCATACGGAAACCCTCTGGCGCCTGCTGCGCAGCTACCGGGTGCCGACGCTGCTGTTTGTCAACAAGATGGATCAGCCGGGAACGGACCGGGCCGCGCTGCTGCGGGAGGTCCGAAACCGGCTGGATGACGCCTGCGTGGATCTTTCGGTTCCCGGCGCGCTGGAGGAGGCGGCGCTGGGATCGGAGGAGGCCATGGAGGCTTTTTTGCGCACCGGAACCGTTCCGGAGGCCCTGCTGGCCCGGATGACGAAGGAGCGGACCCTCTTTCCCTGCTTCTTCGGCAGCGCGCTGCGGGTCAGGGGCGTGGACGCGCTGCTGGACGGGCTGGGGCGGCTGATTCCCGCGCCGGCCTGGCCGGCGGAGTTCGGCGCCAGGGTGTACAAGATCAGCCATGATCCCCAGGGGGCCCGGCTCACCTGGATGAAGATCACCGGCGGCAGCCTGCGGGTGAAGACCGCCCCCGGCCCGGAGGGGGAGAAGATCAACCAGATCCGGATCTATAGCGGCGCGAAATTCCGCCTGACCGAGGAGGCGCGGGCCGGGGAGGTCTGCGCCGTGACGGGGCTGAACGCCTCCCGGGCGGGACAGGGGCTGGGCGCGGAGGACGCCGCGGAGGCGCCGCTGCTGACGCCGGTGTTCACCTATCAGGTGCTGCTGCCGGCGGGGGCCGATCCGGCCCGGGCGCTGGGGATGCTGCGCACCCTCGAGGAGGAGGACCCCCAGCTGCGGGTGGTCTGGAACGGGGAGAAGCGCGAGATCCATGTGCAGCTGATGGGCGAGGTGCAGCTGGAGATCCTGCGCCGCCTGCTGAAGGACCGGTTCGGCCTGGAGGCGGGCTTCAGCGAGGGCAGCGTGCTGTACCGGGAGACCATCGCGGAGCCGGCGGAGGGCGTCGGGCACTACGAGCCCCTGCGGCATTACGCGGAGGTGCACCTGCGCCTGGAGCCCGGGGAGCCGGGCAGCGGGCTGCGCTTCGCCTCGGAGGTCTCCACGGATGACCTGGAGAGCAACTGGCAGCGGCTGATCCTGACCCATCTGATGGAAAAGACCCATCGGGGCGTCCTGACCGGCGCGCCGATCACGGATATGAAGATCACCCTCATCGCCGGGCGGGCCCACCTGAAGCACACGGAGGGCGGGGACTTCCGCCAGGCCACCTACCGCGCGGTGCGCCAGGGGCTGATGCGGGCGAAAAGCGTGCTGCTGGAGCCCTGGATGGAGGTGCGGCTGGAGCTGCCCGCGGACTGCGTCGGCCGGGCCATGACGGACCTGACCCGCATGGGCGGCCGGGCGAACCCGCCGGAGCCCCGGGGGGAGCGGACGCTGCTGACCGGCGCCGCGCCGGTGGCCGGGCTGCGGGGCTATGCCCGGGAGGTGGTCAGCTACAGCCGGGGCCAGGGCAAGATGACCACGTCCTTCCGCGGATACGCCCCCTGCCGGAATCCGGAGGAGGTCATCGCCCGCAGCGGATATGATCCGGAGCGGGATCCGCTGAACTCGCCGGACTCGGTCTTCTGTGCCCACGGCGCGGGCTTCACGGTGCCCTGGAACGAGGTCGAACACTATATGCACCTGCATCCCGAAACCGGCATCACCCGGGAGCCCGCCGGCGAACCGCAGCCCGGCGGACCGGCCTCCGGCGGCGGCCGGCGAAGCCTCAGCGCGGCGGAGGACAGGGAGCTGCAGGCCATCTTTGAGCGCACCTACGGCAAGCCGAAGGAGCCGCTGCCAGGCGTCCCGGCCCGGCCGGCAAGGACGACCCTGAACGGCGCGGAGCTGCGGCTGGAGCCCCCGAAGAAGGAATACCTGCTGGTGGACGGATACAACATCATCTTCGCCTGGCCGGACCTGAAGGAGCTGGCCCGCCACAGCCTGGAGGACGCCCGGAAGAGCCTGATCGACATCCTGGGGAACTATCACGGCTTCCACGAAGGGGAGCTGATCCTGGTGTTCGACGCCTACCGGGTCTCCGGCGGCGCCGGCGCCCAGGAGGAGACCCAGGGCATCCACGTGGTCTACACCCGGGAGGCCGAGACCGCGGACAACTATATCGAGAAGACCATCCGGGAGATCGCCCGGAAGCGGGACAGCCGGGTCCGGGTGGCCACCTCCGACGGCCTGGAGCAGGTCATCATCCTCGGGGGCGGCGCCATCCGGGTGTCCGCCCGGGAGTTCCGGGACGAGGTGGAGCGGACGAAGGTGAAAATCGCCGCGATCCTGGAGAAAAACAACCTGCATCCGAAGGAGCTTTCCGCCGGGGCCCTGGCCATGCAAAAGGCCCTGGAGGCGAAGAAATAATAAAAAAATGCGCCGCCGGAGCGGCGGCGCGTCCGCGGGGAAATCCCCGCGGACGGTATTTTTTTACTTGGCGACGGGCTGTTTGTCCGAAATCTTCAGGAACACGAAGCCCAGGGCGAAGAACACGGCCAGGGAGGCCACGGCGATGTTGATCGTGCCGCCCGCCAGCTTGACCCAGGCGATGACGGCGGAGCCCAGGAAGGACGCGCCCTTGGAGAAAATGTCGTAGATGCCGAAGTATTCCCCGGAGTTCTTCGCCGGGATGATCTTCGAATAATAGGACCGGGAGAGGGACTGAATGGAGCCCTGGAAGCAGCCCACGCCGAAGGCCAGGACGCCGAAATGCCACAGCTCCTTCAGCGTCAGTGCGTACAGGCAGACGCAGAAGTATCCGACGATGCAGACCAGGATCAGGGGCACGGTGTCGTGCTTCTTGCTCAGGCTGGCGAAGACCAGGGAGCCGATCCAGGCCACGACCTGGGTCGCCAGCAGGAAGACCACCTGGCCCACGGTATCCAGCCCCAGATCCGTGCCGATGTTGATGCAGTTGTCGATGATCGTGCCCACCCCGTCGATGTACAGGAAGAAGGCGATCAGGAAGAAGAGCACCTTTTTGTCCCCGGTGGCGATCCGCTTCAGCGTCCGGCCGATGCGGCGGAATTCCGCCCCCACGGCGCCGCGCCGGGTCTCGACATAATGGATCTGTTTGTAGTTCCGGATCAGCGGAATCGTGACGCAGAACCACCAGATGCCCGTGACGGCGAAGCCGATGATCTTGGACAGGTTCCCGGGCAGGAGCCCCATCTTCACGCCCGCCTCGTTCACGGGGCCCATCATGTGGGCGTCCGGGCCCAGCACGTAGGCCACCAGCGCGATGGTGAACGGGATGCAGGAGCCGATATAGCCCCAGGCATAGCCGTAGGAGGAAACCTGATCCATCCGCTCCTCGGTGGTCACGTCGTTGAGCATCGAGTCATAGAACGTCAGGGAGGACGAATAGCAGATCCGGGACAGCACGTAGATGACGATGAAGGCGACCCATCCGGCGGCGAAGCCGTTCAGGATGCATCCCGTGACCCCCAGGGCCACCGCCGTGGTGAAGAAGATCTTCTTCGTGTCCTTGTGGTCCGCGATGGCGCCGAGGATCGGCCCCAGCAGCGCCACCGCCACGGTGACGACGGCGATGGCCAGCGAATAGTAGGCCGTCGCCTGATCGCCGGTGATCTGCCCGGGACCGGTGCCGATGGCCAGGCTCTTGAACCAGATGGGAATCAGGGAGCAGGCCAGCATCGTGAACGCGGAATTGCCCACGTCATACAGCACCCACGATTTTTCCGCTTTGGTCAGGTTTTTGAACATGGAGAACCCTCCTTGGCGCAATATGGTTTGTTTCAGCTGCGGATATCTTACCACAAATCCCCTTCTTTGGGAAGCCCTGACAATCTGCCAATCTTGTCAGAAGGCCGGGAAGCGTGTATAATGGAAAATGCGCGAACAGGCGCGGGGAGGTGTACGGATGTCCGGACGGGAACGAATGCTGATCACCGGGGGCAACCCTCTGGAGGGCGAGGTGCAGGTCAGCGGCGGAAAGAATACCGCCGTAGCGCTGATTCCCGCGTCCCTTTTGTGCGATGAGCCCTGCGTGATCGAGAATCTGCCGGACATCGAGGATGTGCACGCCCTGGTGGATATCCTGCGGGAGCTGGGGGCGAAGGTGGATTACGAGCCCGGCCATATGATGCGGGTGGATCCCCGCCCCGCGGAGGGCGACACGGTTTCCTTCCGGAACGCGCAGCGCCTGCGGGCCAGCTATTACCTGCTGGGCGCGCTGCTGGGCCGGTGCGGCCGGGCGAATGTGCCCACGCCCGGGGGCTGCGATATCGGCAGCCGCCCGGTGGATCAGCATATCAAGGGCATGCAGGCCCTGGGCGCCGACGCGGAGGAGCGCCGGGGCATCCTGCGGGCCAGCACCGATAACCTGACCGGCGGGGACGTGTTCTTCGACATGGTGACCGTCGGGGCCACGGTGAACGTGATGCTGGCCGCGGTGAAGGCGAATGGAACGACGAATATCTACAACGCGGCCAAGGAGCCCCACATCGTGGACCTGGCCAACTTCCTGAACAGCATGGGCGCCCGCATCCGCGGCGCGGGCACGGACACCATCCGCATCCGCGGGGTGCAGACCCTGCATTCCACCACCTATGCCGTGATCCCGGATCAGATCGAAACCGGGACGCTGATGATCGCCGCCGCTGCCACCAGCGGGGACGTGACGATCCACGGCTGCATCCCGACCCATATGGATGCCCTGACCGCCAAGCTGCTGGAGATGGGCGTCCGGGTGAATGATTACGACGATGCCATCCGGGTCCGGGGCGCGGGGCCGAAGCGGGCCATCAACATCAAGACCCAGGTCTATCCCGGCTTCCCCACGGATCTGCAGCAGCCCATGAGCGCCCTGCTGACCACGGTGAAGGGCACTAGCTTCGTGGAGGAAACCATCTTCGAGCAGCGCTTCCGCCATCTGGACGAGATTCGCCGCATGGGGGCCCAGGTCCGGGTCATGGACCGGCGGGCCGTCATCGAGGGGGTGCCGGAGCTGTACGGCGCGCCGCTGACGGCCACGGATCTGCGGGCCGGAGCCGCGCTGATCATCGCCGGGCTGATGGCCCGGGGCGTGACGGAGATCTATGAGCCCGGCTACATCGACCGGGGCTATGAGCATATCGAGGACAAGCTTCGTTCCCTCGGCGCGGTCATCAGCCGCGAGACGGAAGATTGACAGAGGGGGCGGACGGAATTGAGTACCCCCTTTGAGGAGCTGGGCCTCCGGGCCTGGGCGGATCCGGACGAGATCCGGGCCGCCTATCGGGCCCTGGTGAAGCAGTGCCATCCGGACCTGGAGCGGGATCCGGCGAAAAAGCAGGCCGCCCAGCAGCGGATGATCCGGCTGAACCTGGCCTATGAGGAGGCGCTGCGGCTGGCGGCGCCGCGGCAGAAGGCGGCCTATACCCAGGAGATCTCCCGGGAGGAGGCCGTGATCCTGGCGGAGCGGATGCTGCGGAAGGAGCGGCCGGAAAGCGCCCTGCGCCAGCTGGAGCGCGCGGCGGGCGTCCGCAGCGCGGCCTGGCACTATACCTACGGCAAGGCCCTCATGCGCCTGGAGCGCTTCGGGGAGGCCCATCAGGCCTTCCGGGAGGCGGTTCGGCTGGAGCCGGAGAACAATCTGTACCGCACCGGCGCCCTGGAGGCGGCGGTGGCGGAGAAGAAGGAAAAGACCGCCCTGGGAAAAATGAAGCGGGTGCTCCGGGATCTGAAAAACCGGGGAAGATCCTGATCCGAACCCGCCGCGCGGCGAACGCCGCCGCGGGGCACGCGGACCCCAGGCGGACAAAAGGGAGGAGAAAAAATCCGAATGAGAAGCCGGAAGGAAGCCAAAAGGCTTTTTTTCTTTGCGCGCAGCGCGGCGGCCGCGCTGGCACTGATCACCCTGCTGACCCTTTTCCCGCCCACAACCCTCGCGGAAACTGCCGGCACCGGGGACGCGGCCTCGCGGCTACTGGTCCGGGACACGGACGAGGAAGAAACCGCCCGCGAGCTGACGGAGGAATGCGGCATCGCCCCCGCCTCCAACAAGAAGGAATTCTCCCGGGCCAGGGACGGGAGTTACCGGACCTACTGGACCTCCCAGGGCGGAAAGGGCGCGGCCTTCATCGTCACCCTTCCGGAAGGGGAGGAGGCCGGCGGAATTTGGTTCCAGTGGTATGAGCATCCCCACGCGGTGGCCGTGCAGGTCCGGGACGCCGCGGGGGAATGGCAGGAATGCGGCCGGACCGGGGGCGTCTTCCTGTCCGATTATCTGCCCCTGCCCCCGGGAACGGCGGAGTTCCGGGTGGCGAACCCGAAGGACGTGAAAAAATCCACCCCCCTGCCTCTGGCGGAATTCCATGTGTACAGCCGGGGCTCGCTGCCCCCGGAGGTTCAGGTCTGGAATCCCCCGGCGGAAAAGGCGGACCTGCTGCTGCTGGCCGCCCATCCCGATGACGAGATCCTCTGGTTCGGCGGGGTGTTGCCCGTCTATGCCGGGGTGCAGCGGAAAACCACCCAGGTCTGCCTGATGGTGCCGACGCTGCCGCGGCGCCGGCTGGAGTCCCTGGACGGGCTGTGGACCTGCGGCGTCCGGAATTATCCGGTGTTCGGCTATTTTAAGGATGTTTATTCCCTCTCCGTGCGGGATCAGTATGCCAGGTGGGATAAGAACGCGGTGCTGAAGCTGGTCACCGGCTGGGTCCGCCGCTTCCGGCCCGACGTGGTCATCACCCACGATTTCAAGGGCGAATACGGCCACGGGGCCCATCGGGTCTGCGCGGATGCCCTGACGAAGGCGCTGGAGCTGGCCCCGGATCCGGAGAAATATCCGGAATCCTATCAGGAATACGGCGGCTGGGACGTGCCGAAATGCTATATCCATCTGTACGGGGAGAACGTGATCGATTTCGACTGGCGGATTCCCCTGCCGGAATTCGGGGGCCGGACGGCCTTCGACGTGGCGACGGACGCCTTTGCCTGCCATGTGTCCCAGAAGGACACGGAATACAGCGTGGAGGATTCCGGCCCCTGCGACTGCAGCCTCTTTGGCCTGTACCGCAGCCTGGTCGGCCCGGACCGGGATCACGACGACCTGTTCGAGAACCTGCCCTCCGTGGTCCGGGATGAGGACGACTGATCCGACCCATGAAAAAAAGCCCCCGCGGGGGGCTTTTTTCAATAGGCTTCGTCAGGAGCCTTCCTCCAGGGGCGCCAGCCCGGGCTCGGGCTCGGTTCCCTCGGCTTCCGCCATGATCAGGGGCTCGTTCAGCGTCACAAACTTGTTATGAATATAGCAGTGCAGCCCGGCCACGTCCACCTCGTACCAGTCCCCTTCCAGGGAGAAGACCGTCAGGTCCGTTCCCGCGGGATATTCCGCGATCTGCTTGGCCTTGTTGCTGCCCGAGGAGCGGACGTGCACCGTGTGATCCTTGCCCTTGGCGACCTTGCCGTTGATCGTGATGATGCCGGTGACGTAGTTCTTCGGGGAATTGCTGTAGAAGCTCAGCCCGGAGGTCATCACATAGCCCCGGACGCCCTCGTCGTCCACGAAGGTCCAGGTCTTTCCCGTCCGGATGACCCGCAGCACCTTGCACTTGTTGCAGTGGCCCATGACGAAGGCCTTCTGGCTGCTCTTGGCCCGCAGGGTAATGTAGCTCTGCGTGGAGGGGGTCACCACGGCCAGCACCATGTCGTCCGGCGCCTCCGTGTCCCAGCGCAGGGAGGAGGTGGGAACGATCAGTTCCTGCTCCCCGACCAGGATCGTGCTGCGGCCCAGCCCCAGATGCAGGATTTCCGCGGGATGAATGGCACCGGCGTCGTCCATGTAGACCGTGCCGGTGGTGGTTCCGTTCTTCGCGGTATACTTGTTCCACCGGGCCGCCCATTCCTCCTCGGTCAGGTGCTGCCCCGTACCGCTGCCGCCCTCGTCCGGCGTGCCGTAGGTGCCGGATTCGATGGTGACGCTGCCGTCCGCGTTCTTCTGCATGCCCGCGGTGGGATCTTCCGCGCCGTCCGAGGAAGTCACCACCAGGCCGCCGGAGGCGTCCGATGTCCCGGTCGATGCTCCACCGGAGCTGCTTCCGGAGCCCGAAGACCCGCCGTCCGTGTTCTCGATCGCGTGCTGCTGGCCTTCCGGATCCGTATAGATGCCCTTATCGTAATCCCAGATTCCGCCGTCCTCGTCCGTTTCCACGTTCGCGAAGGCGGCCGTGCTGCACAGCAGCAGCGCCAAAATGGCGATTACGCTCAGAAAACGTTTCATGTGTCCTCCCGGAGGTAGTTTTCCGGAGCACCCTCTCCGGTCCCGCTCATGATACCGGAAAAACGCTAAAATGTCAACAAAGATGTAACTTTATTGTAACAAAACGACCGGCGAGTACGATTATGTCTTTATTATGAAAGATACTCATGAGTGATGATGAAGGAAAGGAAAACAAAGGGTTCAGGTTGCAGGAAACAAATATTTCCGATATACTTACGAGAGCTAAGGAGTTGTATGGATCAAGGGTTGGAGAAGCAAAATGGATATACAACTCAAAGGAGGAGGAGCGGCTTTGAAATACAGAAACACATGGGATAGACGGAAGAAAGGGCTGCTGATTGTTTGTGCCTTCTTGCTTTGTGCAGGTGCGTGGCTTCTGGGACGCTCTGTGATAGTTCCGGTCAGGGAGAGCACATCCATCGTGGAGGAGGATACGATTAACGAAGAGCAGAGGATAGCTTTGGAGAGTGTTTTTCCTGAAGAATACAGAGGAGAAAGGCAGGCGCTGGATGCCGCGAAAAAGGGGAAAAACTGCCCGGTATCCTTCTTCCTGGCGGATTTGAATAATCTGGATCCGGAAGAAACAGTAAAGATGCTGGATGCCTGTCAAGTATCCATACTCAGTATTCCACTGGTCTGGAGTCAATTGGAGCCGGAAGAGGGGGTTTTTACGCCCGCTGTTGTGGATGAATTGCTGGCGCCTTATGTGGAGGCAGGCTTTCGTTTCATTTTTCTATTGGACGGTGGAGGAAGGCAGATCGCGGATCGGAACGGAAAGATTGTCGCCAATTCGCTGCCTGAATGGGTTCTTGCCAGAGAGGATACGAGCAGACAGTGTGATTTTCTGGATCGTGAAGATGTAAGATATGGACTGAGTTACAGCAATGTGACTAATCAGGAATTATATCTGACCTTTTGCCTGAAAACTGTCGAATACTTTGGAAATCGTTACGCTGACCGTGTGGTGGGTTTTTCGCCCTGCGTGATGAATGAATTTGAAATCAAATATCCTCAGACGCTTTACGCCTGGACGGACTTCAGTCTGGATGCCCTGGGAGGATTTCGGGAATATCTTCGGGCAGTATATGGAACTGCAGCGGAAATGAATACCCGTCTGGAAACATCATATGCTGGATTTTCCTCTGTTTCTATACCGGTCATATCCTATAATAACACGATTGTATCCGGCACAATGTCGGATGACCCTTTGTTTGCTGACTGGCAGCGATACCGTGAGGATACGCTGATAAGCTATGTGACGCCAGCCTTTGAGATGATTCGGGAAAAAGGATATAAAACGGTTGCGTATTTCGGACAGACACTTTCAGGACAGGACGCAATTTATGCCACTGGTGTGGTAACCCGGCTGGCTGATCAGGTGGATATTGCGGTAATTGACTTTAATTTCTATGATGGCTATGGAGAAGTGTACGATTGCATGGTTCCCGCTTTTCTGGTTAACTATGTCAAAAATGCAGGATATCCCTGTGTCTGGGCGGGACTGTATTTTGAAAGAATTCCGTATCTGGAACATCAGGAGGTTCTGCAGGATGCGGTGAATGCCGTGGCAGCAGATGGCCTGGCGGAAGGCTTTGAAATAGGAGGGATTGCTGAAACATTCTGGAAGATAGGGCAGAAGGCTAAACCCCAATTGACATATGGGATTAACAGGCGAGAGGAAAAACCCCGGATTGCCATCTATGCCGGAGAATGGAATTTTTATAAGAGCCACGGTGAACAGATTCGCTATTACAATTATTTCTCAGACGCGTTGATTCAGATGTATCGGATTTTACGTTTTGAACTGCAGGAGCCAGTGGATGTGCTTTGCGACGCGGCTTTGATTTCAGGTGCGGCGGAAAAATATGAGCTGTTGGTGTTGCCTGGTCAGTTTTATGTGGACCCAATTGTTCGGGAAGCAGTGGAGGCTTATGCGGAAGCTGGCGGAAAAATACTGATGGACTTTCGTTTTGGCGAATGGGACGAGAAGGGGTCAGCTTCGGGCGGCTGGTCAGATGCCTGCTTTGGCATCGGAGCGAGGGAAGCACTGCGGACGATGAAGACAAAGCTTGTAGCGGTAGAAGATGTGCCTATACAAGGCCTTCCGGAACTGACGGTTCGCAGTTTGTATCCTGGTGTTTCGAATCTCTACGCTATGGCTCCGTTGGAAAATTCCGGAGCCAAAGCTCTTTATCGAGATGATACAGGACGGTATTATGGCCTGTGTACGGAAAAAACGGTTGTGCTGAGTTTCCAGCCTCAAATTCAGTACAAGTATGCTGAAAGTGAAGAGGAGCGTCAAACTGTAGTGGAGCTCCTGCGCTCTGTGGTGAATTATCTGCTGCCTGCAAAAACGGTCGAGCAGTGAAATCAGTATGGGGAGAAAGACGGTATCTGTGCCGTAAGCATGGCTCGGGAATCTCAAAAGGAAGAAGGATCTCCGGATTTTCCGGAGTATGAGTGCCAGACAGAATCAAACCAGGTTTACCAATTCGACCGCTGTCCTGATGTGGCATTACGAAACAGGATCCGGAAAGGGCAAAGCAAAACTGAATACATACAGAAAAACGCCGGGCGACCCGGCGTTTTTGCTGATCATTGGCTGCTGTCCGTTCAGCAGATTAGGATCACTTATCTGTTCCCATACATCTTCTCGTAGTAGTTCTGATACTCGCCGGAAATAATCTCTTCCCACCAGGGCCGGTTGTCCAGATACCACTGAATCGTCTTTTTGATGCCGTCGGCGAACTTCGTCTCCGGCAGCCAGCCCAGTTCATTGTGGATCTTGGTGGGATCGATGGCATAGCGCATGTCGTGGCCCTTCCGGTCCGTGACATAGGTGATGAGGCTCTCCGGCTTGCCCAGTTCCCTGCAGATCAGCTTCACGATGTCGATATTCGCCATCTCATTGTGGCCGCCGATGTTGTAGACCTCGCCGACCCGGCCCTTGTGGATGATCAGGTCAATGGCCTTGCAGTGATCCTCCACGTACAGCCAGTCCCGCACGTTCTTTCCCTCGCCGTAGACCGGCAGGGGCTTGTCGTTCAGGGCGTTGGCGATCATCAGGGGAATCAGCTTCTCCGGGAAATGATAGGGCCCGTAATTGTTGGAGCAGCGGGAAATCGTGCAGGGCAGGCCGTAGGTCCGGTGATACGCCATGACCAGCAGATCCGCCGCGGCCTTGCTGGAGGAATAGGGGCTGGAGGTGTGGATCGGGGTTTCCTCGGTGAACAGCAGGTCCGGCCGGTCCAGGGGCAGATCCCCGTAGACCTCGTCCGTGCTGACCTGATGATACCGGGTGATCCCGTATTTCCGGCAGGCGTCCATCATGGTGGCCGTGCCGATGATGTTGGTCTGCAGGAACACGCCGGGATTCTCGATGCTGCGGTCCACATGGCTCTCCGCCGCGAAGTTCACCACGATGTCCGGGTGCTCCTCCTCAAACAGCCGGTAAACCGCCTCCCGGTCGCAGATGTCCGCCTTCACGAAGCGGAAATTCGGCTGATCCATGATCCCCTTCAGGGTGGACAGGTTTCCCGCATAGGTCAGCTTGTCCAGGCAGACGATCCGGTATTCCGGATACTTCTTCAGCATATGGAAAATGAAATTGCTCCCGATGAACCCGGCGCCGCCGGTGACGATGATGGTCATGGCTCTTTTTCTCCTTTTCGCAATGAACTCAGTATTTCAGCTTCCCGTCCGCGACGGCCTTCAGGTGCTCGCCGTAGGGGCTCTTGCCGTACCGCGCGGCGGAAGCCAGCAGCTCGTCCCGGCTGATCCAACCATTTTTGAAGGCGATCTCCTCCGGCGCGGAGATGACGACGCTCTGCCGCTTCTGGATCATCCGCACGAAATCCGCCGCGTCCACCAGGCTGTCCATGGTCCCGGTGTCCAGCCAGGCATATCCCCGGCCCAGCAGCTGCACGTCCAGGATACCCTGCTTCAGGTACATGTCGTTCAGGGTGGTGATCTCCAGCTCGCCCCGGGCGGAGGGCTTCACTCCGTGGGCCATGGCGCTGACGCCCTTCGGATAGAAGTACAGCCCCGTGATGCAGTAATTGCTCTTCGGATGGGCCGGCTTCTCCTCCACGGAGATCACCTTTCCGTTTTCGTCAAACTCCACGATGCCGAAGCGCTCAGGGTCGTTCACGTAATAGCCGAAGATCGTCGCCCGGCCGTCGGCTTCCGCGTCCCGGGCCGCCTCCCGCAGCACCTTGCCGAAGCCGTTGCCGTAGAAGATATTGTCCCCCAGCACCATGGCGCAGGCTTCGTCCCCAATGAACTCCTCGCCCAGCAGGAAGGCCTGGGCCAGCCCGTCGGGGGAAGGCTGCACCTTGTACTGCAGATGAAGCCCCAGCTGGCTTCCGTCCCCCAGCAGGGTCTCGAACCGGGGCGTATCCACCGGGGTGGAGATGATCAGGATGTCCCGGATCCCCGCCAGCATCAGCGTGCTCAGGGGATAGTAGATCATGGGCTTGTCGTACACCGGCAGCAGCTGCTTGCTGGTCACCATGGTCAGCGGATACAGCCGCGTTCCCGCGCCGCCCGCCAGAATAATGCCTTTCATGTATTTCCCATCCTTTCGGCGCCTGAAAGCAGGCAAACTTTCCAACACACTTATCCTACCATGAATCAGAGGATTTGTCCATCTTGAAAAACCCCCCTGCTTCCGGTATAATACCTCCGTCGGCAGGAAGGCTGCCCTTGTTTGCCGTGGAAAGAAGCTGGGAACGGAGGACGGTAATTTGGATAACAACGAACAGAATCGGCCTGCTCTGAACGGATCGGATCAGCAGATTCAGCTGGTGCTGAACAGGCCGCATACGGACGAGGACACGATTGACCTCGGCGCGGTGTTCTATAATATGAAACTGAAAAGCCGCATTTTTGCCTGGGTGCTGGTGCTTTGTCTCCTCGTGGGGGTCTGCGCCTCACTGGTGATGGATCAGGTTACGAAGCAGCCCCTGACGGTCTCCTCCGTGGTGACGCTGCGGTATGAGCATCCGGTGAAGGTGCAGCAGCAGAATGCCCAGGGCCAGTTGGTCTGGGTGATGCCGGAGGATCCGGAGTACGCGGAGGTTTCCGATCTGACCGCGCCGGACGGAGAGGATCTGGACCTGGGAATGGTGACCTCCTCCTATGTGCTGCAGACCGCGCTGAACGGGATGACGCTGAGTACGCCCATCACGGCCTCCCAGTTGGGAGCAAACCTGCGGGCGCGGACGATTCTGACCGAGGAAAGCCAGCGCAGCCAGGAGGCGCTGCAGGGTCTGTACGAGGCCAAGAATGTGGAAGCCTACAATCGACTGAAATCCACGGAGATGAAATATCGGAACCAGTTCGTGGTGTCCCTGACCAACGGGTTCGGGGAGGAGGACAGCCGCGTCAAGGTCATGTTGAAGGATACAGAGCTGCGCCTGCTGCTGGATCGGGTGCTGACGGCCTACAATGATTATCTGGTGACGACCTACGCGGATCGGAAGCTTCCCGAGGATCCGTTCTCCGCGATTGACACGGAGAATCAGGATGTGCTGGACAGCCTGGATCAGGTGCGGGCGGGGCTGGAAAACCTTTCCGCCTACTGCGATGCGAAGCCGGATCAGATGAAGGCCTACCGCTCCTGGCGGACCGGACGGACCCTGACGGACTGGATGGAGACCCTGGAGAGCATCCAGATGATCCGCGTGGATTACCTGTACGCCATGGTCAGCGAGAACGGCATCACGATGGACAAAAGCGCGCTGCTGACCGGGTGGCGGTTCCTCCGGCGCAACGCCCAGAACCAGCTGGATCAGGTGAATGACAGCATCGCGGAAACGAAGCGCATTCTGGCCACCTATAAGAATGACGAAGTCTATGTCTCCATGCAGGAGAGCGACGCGGCCAAGGAAACCCGCGCGGCCACGGAGTATTACAATACCCTGGTGTTGCAGATGCTGACCTATTATGACGAGGCCGCGAAGCTGAAGACCTCCATCGCGGATTATGACAACCGGATCACCCGGATGAAAGCCGCCACCGAAACGGAAGTGACGGAGGAGGTCAGGCAGGAGCTGGCCGACGTGATGAACGCCGCGAAGACCCTCCACGCGGACATCCGGGCTCACATGGAGGAGCTTTTCGAAACGCCCCTGTATACGACCTATCAGGTGCACAGCGACGCCCAGGGCAAGGAAGAAAGCTTCCTGGCCGCCTCGGCAAAGAAGATGATCATCGGCGGAGTGGTTGGCGCGGTGCTGGCTGTCGGAATCTGGTTCCTGGCTGCACTGGCGCCGGAACTGACGGGCGGAAACCGGGACCGGAAGAAGGAGGCTGAAGCGTAATGAGCAACCTGAAGAAAACCCATTGGCTCAGAACCACGATCATTGTGCTCGTCGTCTGCGGAATCGCCGGTCTGGCGCTGTCCTTTTTCCAGTTCCGCGCGGAGTCCGCTCCCGCCAGCGCGGCGGCCCGGATCAGTTTCTCCTTTGAGAAGGCGGCGGAGGGCATCGGACCGGACGGAACACCCTTTGATCTTTCGGCCCTGACCTCGGAGAATGTGATTTCCGCGGGGCTGGAGGCGGCCGGTCTGCAGGACCGGTATACCGCGGATCAGATCCGGGATTGCCTGACGGTTCGGGGCGAATATCCCGAAACCTATCTGGAGCAGATGACAAAATACGTCTCCCTGCTGACGGAAGGCGCGGACACGGAGCAGACCGTATCAGCGAACTATTTCCCCACCCAGTATACGGTGGAGCTCTCCTCGGGTTTCGACACCGGCATCGCTTCCTCCCAGCTGACGGAACTGCTGGCGGGAATTATGGAGGCGTATCGGAACGGCTTCATCCGGGAACGCTCTCTCATCCCGATGGAGGAGCCCCTGGAAAAGGCCCTGGCGGATTACGATTATCCGCAGCAGCTGGAGGCGATCAGCGAGATTTCCGCCCAGCAGCAGCGGTACGCGGCGGAGCTGGAGGAGCTGACGGATGACTTCACCTCCGGTGGAATTTCCTTCGGGGATATCGCGGTGAAATATCAGGCGCTGGATACCGATATCGATCGACTGAATGCCCAGATCACCCTGAACGTGGTGTCGAAGGATCGGGAGCGGCTGCAGAAGCGGTATGAAATGGAAATCCGGGATCAGAACATCGAGCTGGAAAGCCGGAAGGAAGAGCTGAAGCAGATCGAGGAACTGGTGGAGGCCTACGAGAAGGAAGGCATCATCTACGTCAGCTCCAACGGCTCCCTGCAGAAGGTGGGCAGCAATACCTCCACCACCTATGACAAGCTGGTGGCGAAGCGCAAGGAAGTGGCGGACAGCATCGCCGCGACGAATGCCCGGATCGCCCTGTACCAGAGCCGCCTGGACGACATGACCGGAACGGCGGAAACACAGGACACGGCGACCCCCGAAGCGGCAGAGCCCGCGGCGACGGCAGTCCCGGAAACGGCTCCGGAGAATGCAGCTCCGGCAGAAGCCGCGACCACGGACGAACTGGCCAGCGTGGTCGCGGAGGTCAGCGAGATTGCCGTCTCCGAGCAGACGGAGGAGGACGTGGCGAAGCTGAACGATGCCATGGACCAGCGGATCCGCCGGCTGCTGGACAAGGAGGACGGCATCGAGGAGCAGTTTGCCGCCCTGCAGAAGGCTTATTCCGATCAGAAGCTGAACGCCTCCACCGTCGCGGTCACCGAGCCGAAATACGATGCGCCGAAGATCCTGTCCGGTGCCTTCGCGGTCAGGGCCCTGAAAACGGCCGTCCCCTTCTGCGCGGTGGGCCTGATGGTCTGCCTGATTCTGCTGATCATCAGCAGAATCAGGGAAGAAAAGCAGAAAAAAACGGCAATCTGAGAGACAATAATCATGGCTCCCCGCCGATGTGCGGGGAGCTTTTCATGATCATGAAACGGCTCCCGTTGACGAAAAAGGGGCAGAGGCTTATACTATGGCTGAAAGTTGTAACTGCGATTCGTTCCAATGAGGAGGAGAAACCAGCTTGATCAAACGTTGCAAGACAGGAATGCGGTTTGTCCTCCCGCCCATGATCGTTTTCTGTATCGCTCTGTATTGCCTCTATCACGGCGGATATGCCCCCTTTGGAACGAACTCGCTTATGGATGCGGACGCGAACATCCAGTACAGATATCTGTTCAGCTATCTGCGGGATGTGCTTCAGGGGAAAAACAATATTTCTTATTCCTTCTCCATCGGCATGGGACAAACGGGCATCGGGATTCTTGCCTATTATCTGATGTCTCCGCTGAATCTGGCTGTGATATTCTTCGAAAAAAGCCAGATCAATTCTTTCTTTGATCTTCTGGTCGCCGTGAAGCTGGCTCTTGCGGCATTCACCATGGCCATTTACCTGAACGGAAGATTCAAAAGAGCTTTAAATCCGATAGTTGAAGTCCTTCTTTCCTGCAGCTGGGGACTGATGCAGTATTCACTGGAGCAATGTGATAATATCATGTGGCTTGATGGGGTAATTCTGCTGCCGATCATCCTGCTGAACGTATACCGGCTGATCCGGGAAAACAGGCGAATCGAACTCAGCATTACGGTTGCGATCTCCATTGTGATCCAGTGGTATACAGCAGGAATCAACTGCATTTTTGCCGTATTCTGGTTTTTTCTGGAACTGTACCTGGCTTCGCTGAAAGATGGGAAACAGAACATTCGCATAACGGTTCAGTTTTTCTCCCACATGTTGCTTGGGGTGCTCTTAAGTGCCGCGATTTTTTTACCTGCAGTATTCTCTCTGATGTCCGGGAAGGGAGGAGCCCTGGATTGGGGACTTCTCGAAAACAGAGCAAGAGGAAATGTGCTCACTGCGATTCCCCGATACACGATCGGAGCAACGAGCAGCGAGACCGGCGTTTCCCTTTTTGCCGGAAGCATCACCCTGATCGGGGTCGCTGGCTTATTTCGTATTGGCGATCAGCGAAAGAGAGCAGGTCTTACGGTCTTCCTGATCCTTTCCCTCTTCTTTTTCTACTGGCAGCCTTTTTTCGGAATCTTCAGCCTGATGAAAAATGCCACCAGCTATTGGTACCGTTACTCATACATTGCGATTTTCTCTTTGATCTTTATCGCAGGAATATGCTTCACAGAGCAACCATTCAGGCATACTTCCGGAATGACCGGTGCTCTGCTTTTTTCTTTCCTGCTGTTGCTGACAAATGAAGTGTTCCAGATTCGAGACGAAAAAGCTGTTTATATCACGATTGGATTTATCCTGACGATGGCTGTTCTGCTTCGCATGGTCCATGGAACGAAAAAAGCTTTCAGGGCCGCAGCGACCCTTCTGCTTTTCATGGCATATGGATATGAGAGCATCCTGAATGCGGATCTCCTGTTTCAGACGAACCGATACGAAGCAGCCGGAACCTATATGGAATACACAAAGGAATTCGAATCTCAGCTATCGGCCTTACATACGTTTGACCCGGAGAATTACCGGATTACGACAACGGAGCCATGGATTCCCGGAAAGAACACAGCTCATTATCTTGAACTGCAGAGCGAAGGGGAGAAGGGACTCGCCACCTATACCTCCTGCCCGGATTACACTTCCATGCGGTTTCTGGAGAAGTGCGGTTACAGGGTTGAGGGGGATTGTATCCAGATTGTTAACACCTCCATTCTTCCGGTTGACGCGCTGCTGGGCGTAAAATATATGATAAGCCCGTATCCGATCCAAGGATATGAGTTGATGGAGAAACTTCCGACAGTTTACGGAAAGAGCATCTATCGCAGCGAATACGCCATGCCGCTCGCAATGAAAGTGAAGTTCTCGGATGATCAGGCCGTTTATGAGGGGAACCCTTTTCAATATGTGAATCAGCTCTACAGGCAGCTTTTTGGAATACAGGAGGATATTTTCAAACCGCTGGACGTGATCCGAAGCGAAACAGAGGAGAGTGTCCGTTGGGATTTTACCGGGGCAGATCCACGAAGCCCCTTGTATGGCAATATTCCCTTTACCCGCGATAACCTGATGCTGCACATCAATGGCCAGGTGGATCAGCCTTCCTTCTGCTGGCTGGCGCCGTCCGTGTTTTATATCCCCGTTTCTGAGCAGGATGGCTACCTGGAACTGATGACTTCGCAGCAAGAAAAGTATCAAACGGTCCAGATCTACCAGTGTGACCTGGGATTGATGAAACAAATTGCAGAAGAAGCAAAGCTGCTCTCCGAAGAAACAGGGGCTTCGATTCGCAGTGGACACGTGGAATGCCATGTAAGCAACGCGGAAGAGGGAGAAATGCTGTGGCTGCCCATTCCCACCAACAAGGGATGGAAAGCCTACCGGAACGGAGAAAGCGTTCCGATCCAGCCGTTTGCACAGGCGCTTACCGAGATTCCGTTAACCAGGGGAGAAAACCATATTGAAATGAAATATGAAATTCCGGGAATCAAATCCGGAATCATGCTCTCCCTGATCGGAGGCTCCTTTCTTTGCGGAGAGGGTTATCTTCAGCGCAAGGATAGAAGGAAGCGGCATGAGAAAAGCGCAAGAAGCGGGGCCGTCCATCGTTTTTCTTCACGTCTCTTGAAGAAAAGACAGTAATCATTCTTTCCCAAACATAGACGCTGATCAGTGCCGGCAAAACCCTTCGGAAGAAATTCCGCCCTTCTTTCAGCCTTTCGGCCGCTCTTTCGGCAGAAAGCCCGCCCTGCTTGAAAACAGAACGGTTTTCCGGTATAATACGTACGTTGGCAGAACGACTGCCCTTCTTTGTCGTGGAAAGAAACGAAAAGTCTTTCCGCCGGAAGGCGCGGGAGCCTGCCGACAAAGGCCAGGGCAAAGCAGAGGAATGAGGGACCCGGACCGATGCCCACTGCCGGACGGGGAAGTCATTCGGAAAAGACGGGACCGATTTGACGACGCGAAAGCGCCGCCCGGCGAAGCATTGCCCTTTTTCAGAAGCAAAGGGAAATCAATCCATGATCTGAACAAGGACAAGCGGATGATCCGGATTGATGGGACATAACTGCACGTATGTGTACGGAGAAGGAAGGAACATGCTGCAACGAAATCAGGCAGGGCTGAAGCTGATCAACATTCTCAGCGATCTGCTCATCATTCTGCTTTCCTGCTTTTTTGCCTGGCGGATTCGCTTTGATGTGCTGGACGGGATTAACAATGTGAACATCAGCGATCTGACGCTGGTTTTGCTTACGATCCTCTTCAGCCTGGTGAACACCGTTCTTCTGTGGGAATTCAATATTTATTCTCCCCAGCGGCTCCGCAAGGCCGGAGCCAATACGCTGCGTATTTTTCTTGCCAATGGAATCTGCGCCCTGCTGTTGATGACGCTCCTGTTCCTGTTCAAGATCATGGATATGCCGCGCCTGCTGATTGGAATCAGCTGGCTTGTGTCCAGCGCCCTGGTCAGCGTCAAGCATATGCTGCTCCATCTTCTGCTGCATCGGATGCGGAAAAAGGGCTACAATCTCCGGCACTACGTGCTGGTCGGAAATGGGCACCTGGCGCATCAGTATGTGGAAAATGTCCGAAACAACCCCTTCACCGGCATCTGCGTGGATGGGTATTTCAGCGCCGTGGAGAAGCCTGAACTCGGAAAATGTCTGGGTCGGTATGAGGATATGGAATCGGTTCTGGCCAACACGCGATATGACGGGCTGGTCATTGCGCTTGAAAGCCATGAAGTCCGCTTCATGGTGGATGTTTTGCGGGTGGCGGACAAGGAAGGGATCCCGGTGGAACTGATTCCGTTTTTCAATGACTATTATCCCTCCTTTCCGACGTTCGAGAAGATTGGCTCCAGCCGCCTGATTGATCTGCGGGCAACGCCTCTGAACCGTGCGGAAAACGCGGTTCTGAAAAGGGGATTTGATGTTGTTTTTTCCTTTCTCGTGCTGGCGCTGCTCAGCCCGCTGATGCTGGCGGTCGCGATCGGGGTAAAAATCTCGAGCCCGGGTCCGGTCATCTTCCGGCAGGAACGCATCGGGAGGGATCGGAAACCGTTTATCATGTACAAATTCCGAAGCATGCGGATGACGGGCACAGAAAACACGGCGTGGTCCAGGGCGGAGGATCCCCGCAGAACGAAATTTGGCAGTTTTATCCGAAAATTCAGTCTGGATGAACTCCCTCAGTTCTGGAATGTGCTGAAAGGGGACATGAGCGTGATCGGTCCCCGGCCGGAAATCCCCTTTCACGTGAATCATTTCAAAAAGGAGATTCCCAGGTATCTGGTTCGCCAGCAGGTCCGTCCCGGGATTACCGGCTGGGCGCAGGTCAACGGCCTTCGGGGGGATACCAGCATTGAGGACCGCGTTCGGTATGATATTGAGTATATCGAAAACTGGACGATCGGGTTCGATATCCGAATTATCTTCCGAACCCTGTTTGGAGCGATGATGAACAATGAACGGTGAAAAAATGGGGGAGGATCCGAAGCGCAGAAGGGTGCTGGTTGTGGCGACGACGAAGCTGTGCGTCGACGGCTTGACATCCGTGCTGATGGAAATTGCCGGAATGGTCAGCGGCCGATGCCGCTTGGACTTTGCCCTTGCGGAATCCGCGGAACAGAAGATCCTCGCGCAGCTTTCGGAGTTGGGAAGGGTGTATGAGCTTCCTTCCAGGAGGCGTCGCCTTCCGATCTATCTTTATCGCCTTTCCCAGCTGATGAAGGAGAACCGGTATGACATCGTGCATATTCACGGAAACAGCGCAACGATGGCGTTTGATCTGGCTGCGGCCTGGCGGAACCGGATTCCGAAAAGAATTACGCATATCCATAATTGCGCAAAACAGCCGGCCTGGAAGCAGAAAACGCTGGGAAGGATCGTGAACAGATGGGTGACGGATCCGGCTGCCTGCTCCGATCAGTCCGGCAAAATGCTGTATGATCAGCCGTTTACGATCATTCCCAACGGAATTGACTGCGAAATGTATCACTATTCGGAAAGCGCCAGAATCCGGATCAGGGGTGAATTCAACATTCCGGAGAAAGCTCTGGTCATTGGTCATATCGGCAGGTTTTCCGAGCAAAAGAATCAGAAAAGGCTGATCCGGATTTTCAGCGAACTTACGCAGAAAAGGCAAAAGGCATTTCTGCTGCTGGCAGGAACCGGCGAGATGATGGAAGAATGCAGGGAACTGGTTCAGGAAGCCGGACTGAAGGAGAGTGTACTGTTTGCAGGAGCAGTGGAGAACCCGCAGGATTTCTATTCCGCCATGGATGTGCTGGTAATGCCCAGCCTGTTTGAAGGCCTGCCGCTGGTGGGTGTGGAAGCACAGGCAAGCGGCCTTCCCTGTGTGTTTTCCGATCGGATTACCCGGGAAACGAGGATCCTGCCGCACGTTTTGTTTGTTCCGCTGGAGGCGGACGATGATGCCTGGGCGGATGCCATTCTTTCCATCCCGAAGAACCTCGACCGGGGCAGATGCCCGGACCTGATTCGGAATGCGGGTTTTTCAAGGGAGGACGTGCGGGCAAGAGTAGCGGAATTATATGGAATATGATTACGGCAGAGGTGTAGGATTTGAAATTAAAAGAGAAAACCGTATTGATCTGGAAGCTGGCCAAAAACGATTTTGCCAACAAGTACTCAGGTAACTATCTGGGGGTCTTCTGGGCATTTGTACAGCCGGTTGTAACCATCGCGATTTATATTTTCGTCTTTCAGCTGGCTTTCAAGGCCGGTGCGCCGCAGAATGGGTACCCCTATGCCATGTGGCTGATTTCGGGGATTATCGCATGGTTTTTCTTCAGTGAGGGATTGCTTTCAGCGACCAACTCTTTCCTGGAGTATAGTTATCTGGTAAAGAAAGTGGTTTTCAGGATTGATGTTCTTCCCCTCGTTAAGGTGCTTTCTTCCCTGTTTGTCCATCTGTTTTTTATCCTCATAGCGCTGCTGTTTTTTATCATCGGGGGAAAGGCTCCGGACTGGCGGTTCGTCCAGATCTTCTACTATATGGGCTGCCTGATCTGTTTGATTGTGGCCCTGTCCTATCTGACGGCATCCATTGTTCCGTTTTTCAAGGATTTTTATCAGATCGTGAATGTGCTGCTGCAGGTAGGGATGTGGCTGACGCCCGTGATGTGGAACTTTACGGATATGGAGGGGATCATTGGAAAATATGGCATCCTCTTCAAGCTGAATCCGATGTTCTATATCGTTCAGGGATACAGGGACTGCTTCATGAAGGGGCATTTCTTCTGGAACCGCTCCATGACCGTTTATTTCTGGCTTTTTGTTCTGGTGGCAGGCTTTGCCGGGTATAAGAGCTTTAAGAGGATGAAGCCGCATTTTGCGGATGTGCTGTAAAGGAGCGACGGAATGGCGGAGACCGTGATCAGGGTAGAGCAGGTAAGCAAAAAGTATCAGTTGTACCGGAACCAGAAGGACCGCTTGAAGGAAATCTGGAGCCTGACCCATAAATCTTACCATCAGGATCATTACGCGCTGCATGATATCAGTTTCGAGGTCAACCGGGGTGAATGCATCGGAATCATCGGCACCAACGGGAGCGGCAAATCGACACTTCTGAAAATTATTACGGGTGTATTGGAACCGACCTCGGGAACAGTTGAGAAAAACGGGAAAATCAGCGCGCTGCTGGAGTTGGGTACAGGCTTCAATATGGAATACACGGGCCTGAAGAATATCTATCTGAACGGGCTGATGATGGGATACACTTCGGACGAAATGGAAAAGAAGGTTCAGAAAATCATTGATTTCGCGGAGATCGGAGATTACATTCATCAGCCCGTCAAAACCTATTCAAGCGGAATGTTTGCGAGGTTGGCCTTTGCGGTCGCGATCAATGTGGATCCCGAGATCCTGATCGTGGATGAGGCCCTGAGCGTCGGAGACATCTTCTTCCAGGCAAAATGCTACAAGAAGTTCAATGAGTTTCAGGAGCAGGGAAAAACGATTCTGTTTGTTTCCCACGATTTAAGCAGCGTCCTGAAATATTGCAACCGGTGTCTGCTGATCCATCAGGGAAACCAGATTGCTTTCGGCGAAACCGCAGGGGTGGTGGACATCTATCGCAAGCTGCTGGTGATGAACGCGCATGAGCAGGATCATCAGGTGGACGAGGACGCCCGTATCCTGAATGAACAGCACGCGGAGAAGACCGCGGCCGCTGCGCCGGAAACGGCGGAACAGGACTGGAAGAGCCGGTTGGTTCTGAATCCCAATGTTTCGGAATACGGAAATCACAAGGCACAGATCACGGATTTTGCAATCCTGGATGAAAACGGGACGGTTGGCAATTCCGTGATGAAGGGAACTGAATTCAGGATCGTTGTCCGGGTGAAGTTCCTGGAGGATCTGGAAAACCCGATCGTTGCCTATACCATCAAGGATCTGAAAGGACAGGATATTACCGGAACGAATACCTATTTGGAAGATCGGATGATCGAAAAGGCTTCAAGGAATTCAGAAATCACGGTGACCTTTCGCCAGAAAATGACCCTGCAGGGCGGGCAGTATCTTCTCTCTCTGGGCTGCACGGGATATGAACAGGAAAGATTTGTGGTGCATCACAGATTATACGATGTCTGCAATCTCCACGTGCTTTCGGAGAACAACACAATCGGCGTGGTGGATCTGAACGCCAGCGTGACAATTGACAGGAGAGACGGAGCATGACAGATACAACAATCGGAAAAGTGCAGCTGGATCTGAGCGGCTACGATCCCTCGTTTGTCTATTCAGACGGAGACGTCGAGGAAGAGATTCTCCGGATTGTAAAGGACGGAGAGGATCTCGATCGGATCATCAACACCACGGAAAGCTGGCCGGTCTTTTACCACCTGTCGCCGATCAGGGAAAACATCTTGCAATGGTATCCCTTCGGGGAAGGGGCGAAAGTCCTGGAGATCGGGGCGGGATGCGGTGCCGTAACAGGAGTTCTGACAAGAAAGTGCAGTCAGACGGTCGCGCTGGACCTTTCCCTGAGAAGATGCCAGATTAATGCCTGGCGCCACAGGGAATGTGAGAATCTCCGAGTTGTTGTCAGCAATTTCCAGCGCTTCGCGGAAACGAGCACGGAAAAATTTGACTATATCACGCTGATAGGGGTTTTTGAGTATGCCGCGAGCTATCTGGACTCTGCTCACCCCTGTTCGGATATGCTGGAGCTGGCAAACGGGCTGCTGAAGCCCGGCGGCAGAATCCTGATAGCCATCGAAAACCGGTTCGGGGCAAAATATTTCGCGGGCTGCGCGGAGGATCATCTTGGAACCTTCTTTTCCGGTATTTGCGGATATCCGCAGGGAAGCAAGGTAAAAACCCTGAATTACCGGGAATGGATCCATTTGCTTGAAAAAAATGGATTCAGACAATATCAGTTCTATTATCCGTATCCGGATTACAAGTTTCCGATTGCGATTTATTCGGATGAACGGCTTCCGCAAAAGGGTGAGCTGAATCGGAATCTGAGCAACCTGGACCGGGAGCGGTATTCCTTTTTTGACGAAGGCAGATTCTGGGATTCGCTGGACGGTACGGATTATGCGAAGGATTTCGCAAATTCGTTCCTGATCGATGTATCTTCAAAGGAGTAAGCTGTGGAGAAAATCATTTATTCTTCCTTTACCTGCGAAAGAAGGCCGGAATACCGGATCTGTACCCAGATGATTGAGCGGGAAGGAATCCGAACCGTTCGGAAAAGCGCTTTGAATGGGGAAGGAATCGAACATATCAGAGCGTTAAAAACGAACGAATCTCTTCTGCGAGACACATTTTCAGACAGTTCCTTTTTCCGCGTCTGTCCGATTGTGAGCCAGGGAAATGACTGGGTGGAATTTGAGTTTCAGCACGGAAAAAACGCGGAGCAGTGGCTTGCGGACAGGGTGAAGGCGGGCGAACTGTCCGAAATCAGGAGCTTTCTCTCCCGGTTCTGGCAGAATCTTCTGGTCATGGCGGCGGGGGATTTTGTGCCGAGTGAAGACTTCCAGACGGTTTTCGGGAAACAGCTGCCCGCAATGATCCTTCACGGTGCTCGCAACCAGGATCTGGATCTGCTGTTTTCAAACCTCTTTTTTCCCGGAGCGGAACCGGACACATGCATCATCACGGACTATGAGTGGTGCTTTTCCTTTGAGATCCCGCTGGAATATATCTATTATCGATCCGTTTTCTGCAGCATGGCCCTATCCCTTCTGCCGGAGGAGGATAAAAAGAGCATCTACGGAATTGCCGGAATTGATGAGAATGGACTGCCATCTTTTCTGGAACTGGAGAAGCAGTTTCAGAAATACATAACGGGAAACACGCTCACCATGGCTGATCACTACCGGCGAATGGGAAAGGGAACGATCCGCCTGGTTTCGGAGCAGGAACTGGAATCAGCGAAGGCACAGCTGGGCGAGCGGCAGCAGGAACTGGAATCAGCGAAGGCCCAGCTGGGCGAGCGGCAACAGGAGCTGGAATCAGCGAAGGCCCAGCTGGGCGAGCGGCAACAGGAGCTGGAATCAGCGAAGGCCCAGCTGGGCGAACGGCAGCAGGAACTGGAATCAGCGAAGGCACAGCTGGGCGAGCGGCAACAGGAGCTGGAAGCAGCAAAGGCACAGTTGGGCGAGCGGCAGCTGGAGCTTGCGGAGTATGAAGCGGAATGGAAAGCTCTGGAGGAAGCTGGAATCATTTATCACAGCAAACCGGTTTCCGCGCTTCGGCGTGCACAGACGGAAAGGCAACAAATTCAGCAGCGGGAAGGTTCCGGTCCGGACGCAACCATCGTTATCCCGACGAAAAACGGAGGACAGTTGTTCCAGCAGGTCCTGGATCATGTGTTCGGGCAGGTGACGCAGTATACCTACGAAGTGATCTGCGTGGATTCAGGGTCGACGGATCAGACGCTGGAAATCATCAAAAACAGCAAAGCCGCTTTATATCAGATTCCTCCGGAGGAATTCGGACATGGAAAAACCCGGAATTACGGAGCGGGCAAGGGGACGGGAGAGTTTATCTGCTTCCTGACGCAGGATGCGCTTCCGGTCAACGAATCC
The DNA here is from genome assembly GCA_900316415.1 of uncultured Eubacteriales bacterium. Taxonomy (GTDB): domain Bacteria; phylum Bacillota; class Clostridia; order Christensenellales; family Aristaeellaceae; genus Aristaeella. The sequence continues at coordinate 17,777 of ONCV01000005.1, read as the reverse complement.
TGGCTGGAAAACATGATTAATGCGATGAAGCTGGATCCGATGATTGCGGGAGGATTCGGAAGACATCTGCCGTATCAGGGCTGCAATTTCATCGATGCCCGCGATATCAACGGGCTGTTTGAGGGCTTTGGAAAGACCAACACTGTCTATTGGAACGAGGATCCGGATCGTTATGCAGGCGATGCGGGGTACAGATCCGTGCTGGCCTTCTTCAGCGATAACAATTCCTGCCTCCGGCGCAGCATCTGGGAGCAGTATCCCTATCCGGATGTGGAGTTCTCGGAGGATCAGATCTGGATGCGCAGCATGATTGAAAAGGGCTACAGGAAAGTGTACTGCCCGGACGCAACCGTGTATCATTCGCACAACTATGATCCGAAGACCTATTTCATGCGGTATTATGATGAACACAAGGGACTGTATGAGATTCACGGATATACGAATCTGAAGCATTGGTGGTATATTCCGGCGGCAATGGGGAAACACGTTCTCAGCGATCTGAAGTATATCCGGTCGACAACGAATCCGATGCGGGTGAAGCTGGGCATGATGAAGTATTCCGTCCGGCGGAACTATGCGCGCTATACCGCCGGATACATTGGCGGTCATTATCATGAAAAATCGCGTGAGGAACAGAGCAGGCTGGATCGCAAGTATTCACAGCAGTACAGGCAGCGGAGGGCATAAATGGGAAGAGTGCATAATCTGTTTGCGCATCTGAAGCAGACCTATAAGGATGAGGGGATTGTCAAAAGCGCGAAGTTTTTAAGGAACAAGGTCAAAAGCGTCTATTCCGCCCGTGGTGTCCAGGGCGTGGTGGACAAGATTAGCACGATCAGCGCACAAATCGATATTCCCGGGTTTTATGGCTTTGTCACCAATGATACGCCCATCCCGCTGGATGTGTCACAGCGGGAGGAAGCGGAGAAAAACGGAACCATCCTGCTGAACTGGATTATCCCCGAGATGGGAATCGGCTCCGGCGGGCATATGAATATTTTCCGGTTTATCTCTCTACTGGAAGACCGCGGAATTCATAACCGGATTTATGTCTGCGATGCGACGAAGTACCTGACCGACCGGGATCTCAGAGATTTTCTGGATGCCCATTACAACATTACGAATAACCAGGTGGAAGCCTTCTGCAGTACGGATTCCATTTCGTTTGCGCATGGCACGGTAGCAACCGGGTGGCAGACCGCCTATTTTGTCAGAAGATTTCAGAACACAATTTCCAAATTCTATTTTGTTCAGGATTTTGAGCCGATGTTCTTCCCGATGGGGTCGGAATATCTGATTGCGGAAAACACCTATAACTTTGGCTTCAGGGGGATTACGGCCGGGGAATGGCTGAAGAAAAAGCTGCATGATGAATACCATATGCATACGGACAGCTTTTTGTTTTCCTATGACAGGGGCATATATAAGCCGGGAACGAAACGGGATGATAAAAAAAGGCTGTTTCTGTATGCCCGGCCTGTGACGCCGAGACGCTGTTTTGAAATCGCGCTTCTGGCACTGTGCAGATTGCATGAGAGACTTCCGGAAATTGAGGTGGTGTTTGCGGGATGGGATGTGAGCAATTACAGGATCCCCTTTCTCCATCTGAATGCCGGCAATCTGTCCTTGCAGGAACTGCCGGATCTTTATGCACAGTGTGACATATGCGTGGTGATGTCCAGCACGAATCTGTCGCTGCTGCCTGTGGAAGTGATGGCCAGCAATTCGGTCGTGGCCTGTACAGCCGGCCCCAACAATGACTGGCTGATCAATGAGGACAACGCGATTGTGATCCCCAACGATCCGATCGGCATTGCAGATAAGCTGTATGAAGCGCTGCAGGATCCGGAATATCTGGAACGGCTTCGCAAAAATGGCCTTGCCTTTGCACAGAGCTATGCTTCCTGGGAAGATGAGGCGGATAAGGTGTATCGATACATTTTGGAAGGAATCAAAGCAGATGAAAGCAAAGCGTAAAGTGCTCATCCTTGGCGGAAATGGATTTATCGGAAGCAATCTGACCAGGCTGCTGTCCGAGAACGCTGAATACGATGCAGCAAGCTTTGACTGCGCCGAACCGGCAGTCCGGCTGGAGAATGTTACCTATCTGACAGGTGATTTCTTTAATGACCTTGAGTTGCGCGATCTGGTTCAGGAGTACGATGTGATTTATCATGCCGTTTCAACCCTGAACCCCGGGAACTCCAACAGGCTGTATCTGCAGGGATATGAACGGGACTTTGTGCAGTCCGTGCATCTCTGCGAGTATGTTCACCAGTTGAAGAAGAAAATGATTTTTCTTTCTTCGGGGGGGACGGTTTATGGCAAGCACAGCGAAAAGGAACGTGTGTCGGAAGAGGATTTTTGCCGGCCAATCAACCATTACGGAACGGTGAAGCACTGTATCGAAAACGTGATGCTATCCTTCACGTCCCAGAATCCGGAAGATCAGATGATCATAGCGAGGCTTTCAAACCCCTACGGTCCGGGACAGGACTACAGAAAGGGAGTAGGAGTCATCGATGCGTTGTTGAAGAACGCGATCCACGGAACTCCCATGACGGTCTGGGGAGACGGGGAAGTTGTCCGGGATTACATCCATATAGAGGATGCCTGCGGAATGCTTGCCGCTCTGGCGAAGTACGAGGGGAAAGACCGGGTTTTCAACCTGTCTTCCGGATTGGGATACAGCGTGAACGATCTCATAGCGATTGTCCGGGATCTTTATCCGCAGCTGGAAGTGATTTATCAGGCAGCCAGATCGGTGGATATCCCGAGAATCGTCCTTGACAATCGCAGGATTTTGCGAGTATTCAACCGCTCCCTTATTCCGATCGAAACTGGGATCAGACAATACGCGCAGCACATTGAAAAACAGAAAGCGGAAGAACAGACGCCCTGAAGTATGATATAAATCGCCGGCTTCGGAATGGATGAAACCGCCCTTCCGGACGGAGCGGAAAAGGATTGGGATGCCGCACCAATGAAGAAGAATTCCACTGTGTCAGTAATCATGGCTACATGGAATGGAACAGGATATATCGGGGAGCAGCTGGATTCGCTCCGGCGTCAGACCAGGCAGCCGGAGGAGGTACTGATCTTCGATGACTGCTCCGCGGATGGAACCGCTGAGTACATTCAGGAGTATATTTCTGAGTATGATCTGCGGAATTGGAATATTCAGGTGAATGAAATCAACCTTGGGTGGAAGCGAAACTTCGTGCAGGCCATGAAACAGGCAAAGGGGGAGCTGATTTTTCTGTGCGACCAGGACGATATCTGGTATCCGGAAAAGATTCAGGAGATGACCGCCGCGATGCAGGACCGACCGGAAATCCTCGTTCTTGCCTGTGATTATCAGGTGGTTTACAGGGATGGTGCAATCAGAGCCAAGGTTTACAGAAAGCGCGGGATTGAAAAAAGATCCGAGGTTGCGCCATACAGGTTTACCCGCAATTTCTTCAAAAATCCAAATCCCGGATGCAGTTTTGTGATTCGAAAAAGCTTTCTGAATCAGGTAATCGACTTATGGTTTGCCGAAGCGCCGCATGATGAATTCCTGTGGCTGATGGCAGCGATGCGGGATGGAGCGTTCTTCCTGAACAGAAAGTTAATGGATTATATTCGCTACGGAGGGAATTCCTCCGATATCCGATACAAGGATATCCCAGCGCAGCAGAAGAATCTGGAGTATATCTCGCATATGCTGACAATAATGGCTGATTACGGAATCCGGAACGCGGATCAGGTTACTGAACAAAAGGCTGCCCTGATTCGAGAAGCAAAAACCTGGTGCGGGAAAAGAAAAAAACTGATGGAAACCGGAAACCCCGTGAGATGGCTGCTTATGATGCCCTGGTGGGGTTTTTACAATTCTTTTGCCAATTGCCTGAGCGACCTGTACCTCGTTCTGTTTGGCAGTTTTCGGCGCAGTTGACTCTTTCAGGATCCTGTTTTCCTTCCCAAAAGAAGGCACTTCCCAAAGGATATAGAGCCGGAAGCCGACAGGTTCGGAGAGGAACCCGCTGAGTCCGGACGAAATGCAGCGGAGAAAAACTGGAATGAAGGAGATTATGCGAGAGGTCTTGATTTCAAATGGGGGAAAGATGAAGAGACTGTTTGCTGGTTTATGTTTGCTTTTCTTGCTTTCGGGGTGGGCAATTGCAGATGGATGGACACTTACGCAGCATTCAGATCTCTCCGGAAACAATGCGATGTGTTATAGCCTGTGGGATGGAGAAGATCTCATTCTGATTGACGGCGGCTGGACGGAGAATGCGCCAAGGGTGAAGGAAATCATCGACAGCCATGGGGGATGTGTAAAAGCGTGGATCCTTACTCACTATCACGGGGATCACGCGAACGCGTTCAATGCGCTTTGGAGTGAGTATCGGGAGAAAATCAGCATGGTCTACTGCACACCTCTGGAATGGGATGACGTGAAGGATGTGTTCCAGGACTGGGATATGCCGGAGACGATGGCTGCGTTCCTTGAACAGACCGATGGCGCGGAAAACATAAAAAGGCTCTACCGCGGCGACGAGTTTGACATAAAAGATCTTCATGTGAAGGTATATAGCGCGTTTGATGAGGAGATTCCGCCGCTGGGAGATATTCCAAACAATTGTTCATTGGTCTTCAAGATCAGTTCGGAGAATAGGGCTGTTCTTTTCCTGGGAGATTTGTGGAACCGGTCATACGGGATGACTTTGCTGGAACGCTATGGTGCTGATGAACTCCATGCGGACTACATTCAGGCGGCTCACCATGGTAATAATACGCAGTCCTTCGAGTTCTATAAGGCATTGAATCCTTCTGTCATATTTCTCGATGGCCCGGAGTGGCTTGTGACGGGAGAAAACTATACGGCAAAGGATTTGCTGGCATGGTGTGCGGAGCAGGGAATAATAACGTACGATTACCGTCAGGCTCCGACTACGCTTAGGTTGGATTGATGAACCGTGTCTATCGGAGTGAGATGTAAAAAATGGAAGAGATCCGCGGTAAACATAAGCAGCGCTGCCTGGATCTGGATGGTACGTCCCTGATTGCATTATGATGAACCGGGAACACAGGAAGAAAAGGAAAGGGGGAGCAAAGTGAAATGGTTGTAATACAGGCTGCCAGTATTCCTCTGATATTACTCGTTGCCCCGCTTGCGCTTGGAATCCCGTGGACTCAAACGCTTCCTTCCCGCAATCGATATAGACTCCTTGCGGCGCTCCCGATGGGCTTTTTTACAGAACTGGCCATTTTTCTTTTTCTGGCGGTTCCGTTTGGATTTCTTCAGGGTTCTTTCTCGCTGCTTTGCATTTTATTCGCGGTGATTCTTCTGCTCTGCTGCGGAGTGGGAATCGCTGCTGCCATCAGGACAAAGCCGGTGGTGAATCGGAAACTGACCTTTTCCGGCGGGGAATATCTATATCTGATAATCTTCCTGGTGCTGCTTGGATGGCAGATGTATAACGGATTGGTTCTGGATCCAACCTACTGGACCTATGACGACGCTGGCTATATTGGTTATGCTGCGGATGCGCTACGCTTTGATAAAATGCAGGTGGTCAACGAAAGCACCGGCTTGGCGCAGAATCCTCTCACAAACGCTACCCGGCTGATCCAGTCCTCGCTGTATTTTCCGGCCATGCTTTCCTTTTTCTCCGCTGTTCCGGTGACAACGATGGAGCGGACCATCCTGGAGGTATACAATATTATGCTGGCATACACAGTGTATGCCTACATGGCTTCGGTTATCTGGGAGAAGAAGGAAAATGGCCTGATTTTTTTGATTATTCTTTCCGTTTTGCATATTTATGGATACTACAGTCAGTATTCCATCACCTTCCGGCTCCTGGGACCGAATTATCAGGGAAAAGCCGTCCTTGCGGCAAGCCTGGTACCCTTTCTTTTTACGTATCTGATTCAGATCCTGCAGGATGGATATGATAGAAAATCAGGGGCTTTTCTTCTGATTGTTTCTGCCGCGGCGGTATCCTTGACGCTGTTTGGTGTGCCGGCCATGATGATGAATTCCGTGCTGGTGATTGTTTTGTCGATATTTCGGAAACAAAATAACCGGAGGTACCTGCTTTACATACCCTGGGCATGCGCCTTGCCGGTCATTTATGGATGTATATATTTTATTTACAGGTATTATAAATGGTGAGGATATTGAATGCAGGAATTTCTTTTACAGATTCGCGCCAAGAGTGAATTCAACTGGCACGGAAGTATTTATGAATATATTCTGTATGCGGGCATTATTCTGGTCCTGATTTTCGAACGAAAAAGTATCATCCGGATCGTTCTGGGGTGGGTTCCTCTGGTTTATCTGGCAATGCTGTACAATCCCCTGTTTCAGAATCTGATGGATATGGCCGGCGTAGGAGACATTCAGTATTTTGTCAGAATGTATTCGTTTATGCCGCTGATGTATACCATCGCTCACGGTCTGACGGCCTTGATTGGAAAAACGAAGGGTCTGATAAAGCTGCTGCTGGCCGGCGCGGTCTGCGCGGGATTATGCCTGACAGGCACGAATATCTATGAACAGGAATGGATGGTGCCCGCAGCCAATCCGGAGAAGGTTTCATCCGGAACACTGGAAGTGCTGGAAGCGATTGGGAAAGAAGCGCGGAAGGAAACGATCTGCATAGCGGCGCCGGATCCGCTGGCAAATTATATCCGACAGGCAGGGAATGTTCTCACGCCCTATGCCAGATTTCTGGGAACCCTGGGTGTTGAGCTGGGAAAGGATGAACCGGACGTTCTGAAAATCATGAAGCTCGCGGGGGAGCAGGATGTAGACTATGTTGTTGCACCACGGAAGGAGTCGGTTCTGTCCGCCTTTTCCGGAAAAGGATATGAACCCTGCGTGAAGACGGACGGTTATGTGATCTATGAAACAGCTGGAGTACAAAGAACTCGAAGGACGCTGAACGAGAAGAGACAGATCGTAGCCCGGGCAACCTATAACGCGGAGGAAGAGCTTATCCCAGGCTACGCCGGTTATGCAATCGTTGCATACGAGTACGACGCATATGGCTACCCGGTGCTGGAGCGATATTACGATGCGCTGGGGAATGTCTGGATTTCGAAAGAGGGATACGCTTGTATCGCGCGGACCTATTCTCCCCGAGGTTTGCTGAAGACCGTGGCTTATGTGGATATGGAAGGCCGGAAGGTCCTTGTGAACGGGAGATATGAAACGAGGAATGAATATGATCTATCGGGGAAGCTGATCAAGGAATCCTATTGGGATGAGAATGGTTCGCCGATGCGGCGGACGGATACTCTTTATGCCTCGCGGGAACTGAAGTATAATGACAAGGGGGCAGTGATTTCCGAGTCCTATCTGGATCTGGACGGAAACCCGATTCTTTCCATGTCCGGGTATGCGGGATATGAACGGGAGCTGGATGATAAAAATAGGATTCTGAAGGAAACGTACCTGGACACGAATGGGCAGCCCATCCGGATTGGGACCGGATATGCGGCGCTGACACGCGCATATGATGAAAACGGGAATGTGATCAGGGAGGCATACCTGGACGAGAAAGGGAAACCGATCTGCCGGAGCACCGGATATGCGGAAGAACGGAGAACGTACAACAACAAAAAGCAGATGGTCCGGGTAGCATATTTTGACACGGAAGGATATCCGGTCTGCCTGATCGATGGATATCACGCAGTGAGTAGGGAATATGACGATGCGGACAATCTGATAGCGGAGACCTGGCTAGACACGGAAAGGAAGGAAACTTGCCGGAAAGGGGGATACAGCCGGGTCGAAAGAGAATATGACGAAAACAAGAGGATGATCCGGGAAGCCTATTTCCAGCGCGGAGAATCATTTACGCTTTCGGAAGGATACTGTTTTCTGACCCGGGAATATGATGAAAATGGAAACGTGATCAGGGAAGCGTATTTTGACCGGGATGGAAAACCGGTGAAAAGGAACACAGGATACGCGGCGTTGATCCGACAATACAAATTACCAAACTGGATGACAGAGGAAAGCTATCTGGATGAAACGGGAAAACCTGTTCGGAGCAGCAACGGATATGCGATGCTGCGGCGGGAATATGATCCGCAGGGAAGAGTAATCCGGGAAAGCTATGAGGATCCGGAAGGAAATCCAACCAGGATTTCCGCGGGCTATGCCTCCCTGGAAAGGGAATATGACAGCGTTGGGAATCTGATTGCAGAATCCTATTATAATGAAAAAGGCTGGACATCGCCCTGCATCAATGGATATGATGAGATTCGGAGGGAATATGACAGGAAGAAGCTACTCATTCGGGAAACGTATCTGATGGACGGAAGCCCGGTGGAAAGACGGGATACCTGGTATGCTGCCTTTACCCGGGAATATGACAGTCTGTCCAATTTGGTTCAGGAAGCCTATTTCGACGCGGACGGTGAACCTGTGATTCGAAACTACGGATATGCTTTCCTGGTACGGGAGTGCAACGCCCGCAGGCAGGAGACACGCGAGACTTATCTGGACGAAAATCGGCAGCCGGTGAAGCTTGCGGTAGGATACGCTGCAATGTCCCGGGATGTTGATACGGTGTGGAATGTGGTTGGAGAAACCTACCTGGATACAGAAGGCAATCCGACGGCTAGGACGAATGGAATTACTACTGTTCGCAGACAGTTTAATGAGCGGCAGCAGCTGCTGGAAGAAACATATCTGGATGCGGAAGGGCAGCCAGCGTTGATTTCCGCGGGATATGCCGGACTGAGGCGGGAATATGATCAGTGGAACAATGTTGTCCGGGAAACATATCTGGGACAGAACGGAGAGATCGTCTCACGGCAGGAAGGATATGCCCAGATTATAAGAGACTGGAACGAACGCGGACATAATACCCGGGAACAATATCTGGATGCGGAAGGAATGCCGGTTACGGTTGCGGCGGGCTATTCCGGAACAGAGAATGAGTTTACAACATATGGAAACCTGATAAGACAGACATACTTGGACGCGGCGGGGAAGCCGGTGAACCGGAACACTGGTTACGCGGTTCTTTTGCGGGAGATGAACGAAAACAGGCAGATCGCGAAGGAATGGTATCTGGATGCGGAAGGAAAACCGGTTCGGGCATCTTTCGGATACTTTGGATTTACTCGACAATATGATGCATGGGGGAATATAATTATCGAGAAGTATCTGGATGCGGAAGGAAACGAAGCCCCCGGGACTGCCGGATACAGTTGCTTGATTCGGGAGTACAATGGCCTGAATCAGATCATCCGGGAGAGCTATCTGCTTCGGGAGAGCCTAGCAAGTATGGACGGGTACCATTCGCTGACGCGCCAGTACGATTCCAGGGGTAATCTTGTATCGGAAAAATACTGGGACACGGAAGGCAACCTGGTATGCAAAACCGCGGGATTCGCGGAAATGCGGAGAACCTGGAACCGACGGAATCAGATGCTTTCGGAAAGCTATTATGATGAGCAGGGGCAGCCGGTGAATAACAGCAGCGGTGTTCATCAGATCGAGCGCAGCTATGACGGGTGGAGCCTGACGGAGGAAATCCGAAGAAATGCGGACGGGGATCCTGTTTAAAAGAGAGCCGAGATTCCCGGAAGCATTCATGAATATGCCCATATTACTTTGAATGGATGGAAAGAATGGTGCTGAAGGAAATGAGGATGAAGGACAGAAGGCGAAGAATGGAGCACTGGCAGATCATCGGAGTCTTCCTGGCTCTCTATGATTTCGCTGCGGTATGTGCTGCCTATTTTTTTGCGCTTTGGCTGCGCTTTGACGGGATTTTTAGCCGAATCGAGTCACGATATTTTGATGCCTACAGCCATTTCATTCTTCCCTGTGCCGCGGTCTCCCTGATCATTTTCTTCCTTTTCCGTATGTACAGCGGAATGTGGAGGTATGCCAGCTTTTCTGAGCTGGTCAGAACTGCATCCGGATCCATTTGCTCTTCCCTACTGCATACGGTTCTGATCACGATACTGATCCGCAGGATGCCGCTCTCCTATTATCTCATAGGGGCTGGACTGCAGGGTGTTTTTCTGATCGGAATCCGGTTTTCCTATCGCTTTGTCCAGGTCCTGAAGAAGCGGCATAACCCTTCGGATGGAAAGCGGGTTATGCTGATCGGAGCCGGCAATTCCGGTCAGCTGATTCTCCGGGATATGTCCCGGGCGAAGGAAATCAAAGACCGGGTGGTTTGCATCATTGATGATAACCCGAACAAATGGAACCGGTACCTGAACGGGATTCCGATTGTCGGAGGCCGGGATGAAATCCTGGCCGCGACGGAAAAATATCAAGTGGATGAAATCTTTCTGGCCATCCCCAGCGCCACCGTTCAGCAGAAGCGGGATATTCTGAACATCTGCAATGAGACGGGATGCAAGCTGCATCAGCTTCCCGGAATGTATCAGCTGGTAAACGGAGAAATCTCTGTCAGCGACATGAAGGAGGTTGCCATCGAGGATTTGCTGGGCCGGGAACCGATCAAGGCGGACATGGAGGAAGTTTTCAACTTCATCACGGGAAAAACCGTTTTGGTGACCGGAGGTGGAGGTTCCATCGGAGCAGAGCTCTGCCGACAGATCGCGGCCCACAAGCCGAAACAGCTGATTATCTTTGATATCTATGAAAACAACGCATATAGTATCCAGCTGGAACTGAAGGATAAATATCCGGAACTGAATCTGGAAACGCTGATCGGCTCTGTACGTGATAGCCGCAGGATGTTTGAAGTGTTCGAAACGTACCATCCGCAGATTGTTTATCACGCCGCAGCCCACAAGCACGTCCCGCTCATGGAGGACAGCCCCTGCGAAGCCATCAAAAACAACGCGATCGGAACCTATAAGACCGCATACGCTGCCATGGTACACGGCTGCGAGCGTTTTGTGCTGATCAGCACGGACAAGGCAGTCAATCCCACCAATATTATGGGAGCCTCCAAGCGCCTCTGCGAGATGATCATCCAGTCTTTTGATAAGAAAATCAAGGAGGGGAAAGCCTCCGAACTTCCCCAGATTTTCACCCATGACGGTGCGGAAAATGCGGACAAAGCAGGAGATGGAACAGTCTTCCGGAATATCCGCACAGAATTTGTTGCTGTTCGATTTGGGAATGTGCTGGGCTCCAACGGCTCCGTCATCCCGCTGTTCAAAAAGCAGATTGAAAAGGGCGGACCTGTCACGGTGACACATCCGGATATTATCCGCTATTTCATGACTATTCCGGAAGCGGTGAGCCTGGTCATGCTGGCCGGCACCTATGCCCACGGCGGGGAGATTTTTGTGCTGGATATGGGCTCCCCGGTCAAGATCGCGGACCTGGCCCGGAATCTGATCCGACTCTCCGGTTTCAAACCGGACGTGGATATCAAGATAGAGTATACGGGTCTTCGTCCGGGTGAAAAGCTTTATGAAGAAAAGCTGATGGCAGAGGAAGGACTTCAGAAGACGGATAATGACCTGATTCATGTTGGGAATCCCATTCGGTTTGACGAAAACAACTTCCTGAAAAGTCTGGAAAAGCTGTCCGAAGCGGCCTACGCCAACAGGGAGTCGCAGATTCGCAACCTCGTAGAGGAAATTGTCACAACCTATCAACCGGATCATCATGAAAGCAGGAATAGTTCCTGATATATGCAAAGCAGATACATCGGACTTCAATCCGGGAAGAAAGAAGGATTATCATTGAAGAAGATTTGGGAATCAATAGCAAAGGATTTGTGGATTGTTTTGCTGGATATACTGGCAGTGAACGCGGCATACTTTCTGGCGCTTTTGCTTCGTTTCTACGTTAACTTTGAATTCAGACCAACCGTGAGCTATTATCTCACCGACTGGCTGCGTTTTACACCGTTCTACACCGTTCTGAGCATAGCTATTTTCGCGGCATGGAGGCTCTATGGCGGAATGTGGCGGTTTGCTGGTCTCAATGACATGAACCGGATTATCGGAGCAAATCTTTGCACCGTGGTGCTGCAAATCGTCGGCACCGCCCTTTTTATCCGGAGAATGCCGATTACCTACTATCTCCTGGGAGCGGTGCTTCAATTCCTTTTCATAACGCTCATCCGCTTCGGTTACCGAATTCTTCTGGTAGAGAAGAAGAAGGTTGCCGGACGCAATACGCCCACGGTTCCGTCCATGGTTATTGGTGCGGGTGAGACGGCACGCAAAGCAATTCATCATCTCGAGGATACACCTTTCCGGGCAACTGTAGTCTTTGATGAGAAATCTGCCGGGAAAACCCTGGATGGTGTGGGAATAGTTGGTGATTTTGAGAAGGCGTTATCTTCAGTTCGCGCTGTTTTCATTGCGGATCCAAACTTGTCTGCGGAGAAGAGAAAAGAGATCAGGGATGCATGCGATACGGCAGGCATTGAACTGCAGGATTATACGGGTTATCTTTCCAATTTAGGCGGCAGAATTCCAACAAGTTCCCTGCTCGATCTTGTTGAAGGTCCGGTCACGCTTATCATCGATGGAGACGAGAAGAAATACGAATCTGGGGAAGAAGCGATAAAGAGCCTCAGGGATCGTTATGACATCAAATCAATTTCCGGAGCGAAGATTGAGTTGGCAAAGCCCTCTTCGTCTGCCTATGTCGGATATGATGCCTGGGCACAGCAGCACAAGGAACAAACAGGTGAGGACGTAAGTTTCTTCTAAAATGAGCTTGCTGCGATCACTCAAAAGAAAATAATAACTGGAAGTGTACAAAATGATTGATATAAAGAAGGATCCCCGGTTTAAGGGACTTGAACCCTTCCCTGCACGCGTCTGGCTATCTTCTCCTACCATGCATGGAGATGAACAACGCTGGGTGGATGAAGCTATCCTGACCAACTGGGTTAGTACGGTTGGTAGGAATATCGATGAGATTGAACAGCAGATCGCGGAATATGTAGGATGCAGGTATGCGGTGGGACTTTCCGCTGGCACCGCGGCTCTTCATCTGGCAACCAAGCTCGCCGGGGAACGCCTCTACGGTCAGGCAAGACCGAACGAGGGAACATTGCAGGGTCATAAGGTCTTCTGCTCCGATGTTACCTTTGATGCCAGCATTAATCCTGTAGCCTATGAAGACGGGGAAGCGGTCTTCATTGACACCGAGCGTGACACTTGGAATATGGATCCGGAGGCGCTGAAGAAAGCCTTCGAGATGTATCCGGACGTCAGTCTGATTATTCTGGCACACCTCTACGGAACTCCGGGGAAGATGGAGGAGATCAAGGCGATCGCAGAAGGTCATGGCGCTTTGATCGTTGAAGATGCGGCAGAGAGCCTTGGTGCAAAATATATGCTGAAGGGTCGTTGGGTAGAAACCGGAACCCTGGGTGATTACAACTGCATTTCCTTCAATGGAAATAAAATCATTACCGGAAGCGCCGGGGGTATGTTTCTGACGGACTCAAAAGAGGACGCAGATAAAGTCAGGAAATGGTCTACACAGAGCCGGGAAGCGGCTCCATGGTATCAGCATGAGGAGATTGGTTATAACTACAGAATATCCAACATCGTGGCAGGCGTAATCCGCGGTCAACTGCCTTACCTGGAGGAACATATTGCGCAGAAGAAGGCGATTTATGAGCGTTACAGGAAGGGTTTTGCCGATCTACCTGTAACGATGAACCCTTTTGACAGCGAGAAATCCGAGCCGAACTTCTGGCTGTCCTGTTGCCTGATTGATGATAATTCCATGGCTCCTCATGTTCGCGGGGAGCAGGATGAGCTATGGAAGAGTGAGAGTGGAAAGAGCAGTCCGGGAGAGATACTGACAGCAATTGCAGCTTTTAAAGCAGAAGGACGTCCTATATGGAAGCCTATGCATATGCAGCCGATCTACCGGACAAACCCCTTCGTCACAGTCGAGGGGAACGGCAGAGGACGTACAAATGCTTATATTTCAGGCTCCGGTATCGACGTTGGAGCCGATATTTTTAGGCGCGGACTGTGCTTGCCGAGCGATAACAAGATGACAGCGGAACAGCAGGATAGGATTATCGAGATTATTCATAGGTGTTTTCTCTAAAGCGGCTGGATGTGCATGAGCTGTCATATCGGTATCTGCTGAATATGCATTAGGTGGTCATATCGGCATCTGCCGCTTATGCATAAGGGGTCATATGTGCATCAGCTGAATGTGCATCAGATGGGTAGATTGGTATCGGTGAGCGGGAACGTAAAAGATGACATTTGACGAGTTGTGGGAGATCATTTGGAAAGAATCAAATCTGCCAAACGAGGCAAAGAAGCTTCTTCCTCAGAGTTTGTCCGAAATGACAAAACAGGAGTTATTGACCTCCGGATAATCACCATCAGAGATTGCAAGAATAGTCGAAGCTGCTGTTGATGCAATAAATCACGGCGCTATAGAGAGCCTAGATAGGTTGATAAGTAATAAATAATTGAGTAGGAGTCCATCATGTTAGGAAGTTCCTCTACAGGGAAACAGGCGTTCATCTCGGGCAACAGCACGATTAGAGATGGGTGACACATCGGCAATAAGGCTATTGTTGGTATGGGCTCTGTCGTTGTTCGCAATGTTGACGACGGAGCGGTTGTAAAAGGAAATCCGGCAAAATAATGCGAGGCAGTTATGACGAATGAAATGCCAAAAGTAAAAAGAACCGTGTATACCATGGTGGTAAAAAGGTTATTGGATATTGTTTTAAGTGGAATTGCCCTTGTAATCCTAAGCCCCCTGTTTTTGATAATTTCCATTCTAGAGCTTATTTTCCATGGGAGTCCTATTTTCTATGCTCAAGAGAGGCCGGGCTTGCATGGACAATTATTTAAAATTTACAAATTTCGTTCTATGACGAACGAAACGGATGAGAATGGGGATCTACTTCCCAGTGGACAGCGATTAACTGCATTTGGAAGGCTGATTAGACGGTTTTCATTGGATGAATTGCCACAATTATTCTGCATTTTTACAGGCAAGATGAGCATAATAGGACCGCGACCCTTGCTTGTAAAGTATCTACCATACTACACTAAGCGACATATGATGCGGCATGAAGTACGCCCGGGTTTTGCCTGTGTGTCACTGAAACCAATGAAGACTTGGACATGGAATGATCAGTTTGAGAATGACATCTGGTATATAGAGAATTGTAGTTTTCTTGTTGACCTGAAAATGATAATTGCGGTGGCAAGAGAAGCCATTGTTGGGGCTGATTATAGAGTCGATGATACTAGAGCGGAATTTAATGGGGAAAATCTGAATTATGATGCTCGTGAAGAGCATGAGGAATAGAATGATTGATTTCCTATAAAATCTGGGAGGGTTGACTTCAATGGATTTACAACGTATCATACACACGCTCCGTATGATAACAATATTCTCTCCGATGAAAAGGGCAGAATATTTGCGAAAAAAGAAATTATTTCGTCATGTAGGGAAAAACTGCATGGTTATGTTCCGGAAAATTCCGCTTTACTCACAATTGATTTCATTTGGAGATAACGTTTGGATTGCATCAAATGTTAGTTTTATTACACATGACGTTATACATCATATGTTAAATTATAAGGTCAGAGAAAAGCGTTTTGCTGAAAACATAGGATGTATTGATATCAAGGATAATGTTTTTATCGGTTCAAATACATCTATTCTTTCTAATGTTACAATCGGCCCAAATACCATTGTCGGTGCCGGTTCATTGGTAAATAAGGACATTCAGAATGGTGTATACGCAGGTGTTCCAGCAAAGTATATTTGTTCAATGGAAGATTTTATGAGCCGTAAAGAACAAGCACAAAAAAACGCAATTTGGCATCAAAGCAGTGAGAATCTTACAAAAAAGGAAATAGAACTCCAATGGACTGCTTTCAGTGGAAGTCAGTCATGAAACAGAGATTAACAGGATGATGGAACTATGAGGATTTTAGCATTTGCTCCACACAATGATGATGAGGTATTGGGAGTTGGTGGTACTATCGCAAAATACGCGCAGGCCGGGCAAGAAGTATTTGTGTGCGAGATAACCAGTTGGCTTGAGAATTTGGGACAGACGAAAAAAATTAAGCAAGAAGCAATTGCGGCTCATGATATTCTTGGCGTGAAAGATACTTTCTTTTTAGATTTGCCTGTTGTCCATTTGAAGGAAACACCTATCCATATCAAGAATCAATAATTCGTTGATGTGGTAAAAGAGATAAAACCAGAGATTGCGTTTATCCCGCACATTGGCGACATGCACGTCGACCATGGAGAGACAGCACAGGCAGCCATGGTAGCATTGAGGCCGATGAACAATCCACAGCTAAGAGCTATTTATACATACGAGACTCTTTCAGAAACAGAGTGGAATATTCCTAATGTTTCAAATTGGTTTATACCGAATGCATGGAGTGATATTACAGATACATATAAGCGTAAAATTGAAGCGATGAAGTGCTTCAAAACTCAGCTTTACCCATTCCCACATCCGAGATCGCTTGAGGCGCTTGAGGCATTGGCAAAGCTAAGAGGGACGACAATCGGTGTCAATTATGCAGAATCGTTTGTTTGTGTAAGGGAGAAAATCTAATGGCAAAGAAAATCGTTTTAATCGGGGCCGGTGGTTTTGGAAGAGAAGTTGCTTCGATCATCGAAGTTTTAAATACAGTGAAACCGACATATGAGTTGCTGGGCTTTCTGGATGATGGGAGTCAATATCACGAGGATATGATGATCAATGATTATCCCTGGTTAGGAAATCGAAATTGGATCATCGACCACAAGGATGATGTTGTGTGTACTTGCTGCATAGGAAATCCAAAGATAAAGAAGATCATTCAGGAAGAACTCACGGAAAAAGGTGTCACTTTTGAAACCATAGTCGCATACGGTGGGTTTGGCTATATTGGACCACACACTGAAATTGGGCCTGGTTGCATTTTCTACGGCGGTGTGACGATTGCAGTTAACTGCAAAATTGGTGCGGGCGTCGTAATGAACCAGATGGTTAATATCGGACATGACTGTGTGATAGGCGATTATACAACCATCATGCCGTTTACTGGGATAAGCGGTTACTGTAAGGTCGGCTCAGAGGTCAATATTGGTGGGCATGCCTTTATCATCCCAGGAAGGAAAATCGGGGATGCGGCCACAATTGCGGCAGGAAGCATTGTATTTTCAAATGTTAAAGCAGGTACTACAGTGCTTGGGAACCCGGCAAAACGGATGAGAGAATTGGAGTAGTGTATAAAGGCTAATAATTCTTTCTTAAAAAGTGAGTTATCTCTCGATTGCGCATTCTACAAGTCATATTATTACAATATTGGTATCAATTTTGAATCTTGCGTGGGCGCCTTGGTTTTATGACTTGTAAAAATACATGATTATAAAGAAATCCCAAAAGTCTTCAAAATGTATCTATGGGGCACGGTTGGCATAACCTTTGCTATTTTATTGATTGGACCCGAAGTTATCCAGGTGCTGGGAGGAACAGCCTATAAGGAATCGATTTACACGTTGCCGGGTTATGTATTGAGCGGCGTTTTTACAGTTTTGACATCTCAAATTGTAAATTTAGAAGTCTATCACAAAAAGCCGGAATATGCAGCGGTCCTAACAGGAATAGCAGCTGTCTTGAATGTCATTTTAGATATTGTGGGAGTTGAACTCTGGGGATATAAAGCAGTGTGTTATGCCACTGTATTTTGCCAGTTGTAATTAATTACTCGGGGGTGCGGACGGATTCCTGGACCGCCGGTGACGGTCGCTCATTGGAACCCATTATATTGCAATCCCCAGTTTCCGTCTATACTCTAGGGGGCTCAAC